>DASRAJ010000063.1:0-143577 GCA_035638255.1 Chitinophagales bacterium | reverse complement strand
GGTAGCTCTGTCGTCCCCGTTATAAGAAGTATCTAAAACAAGTTGACCTGCATTTGATTTCCATGAAGTGGATACATTGGAAATGTTGCCGGCGCCAAATACGGTAGCTAAATCCTCTGTAAGCTGAACCTTGCCTAACTTGACGTTACCGAGATTTTTAAGGTAAATCTGATAAGTAAGATCGTAATGTGTGGCATCCACTTGCACTGATGAAATTAGTTTTTCACCTACAGCGATGCTGGGGGAAAAGGAGGTAGCATCAATAGGCATGCTGTTTAACGGAGAAGATATTTCAGCACTTACATAACGCTTGGTAATGTCATAAGTAAAAGCGTAGCAACTGCCATATAAATCTGTTCCTCCCATCAGCAAATACCCGTTATCGAAAGCCATCGCGTAACATACCCTGGTAAGCTTGCCAAGGTAGGTGGCTGTTGCATTGCCTGACACAGTCTTTGAATAATTGGTGATCTCAAATATTTTAGATGTGTCAGCACCAAAAACACAAAACATTCTTCCGTTTGGCAAAATGGCAATATCACCATTGCCAACGTCGCTTGGGAAATTACCTGCGGGAAAATATAAAGTTTTTAAGCTGCCTGTATTTAATATTCCGGTAGTGTCATCATAAGCCCCGATGTCGGCTGTTCCTGTTAAATAATCATAATTACTGATGGCATACAGATCTCCTAAAAGGTCAAACTCAAATTGACTTAGAATTACACCGGATATTGTATAGTCCAAACTGATAGTAGGGCAGGTAATATTTGTTGGAGTGCCTATATTGAGAATGTATATTTTGCTGTCATAACCATTCCCGATATCATTTATATAAAGTTTGTTATTAGTCGAGTTATAGGATGTGAATTTTGAAAAAACGTTGGTTAAGGAGTCTGTGCTATTGCATTGCAATACCAATTCGGGACTTGCACTTTGGGCATCTCCAAATAGGGTGATGTCAGAGCCACTATACGCGTCGTCATTGCACCCTAATCGTCCAAAGTTGACAAAAACAGAGTTGGTTGCTTTTTGTGCTACAGAATTAAGGGATAAAGTAATAGAAATAAAGAAGAATACTATCCCTGGCAATTTTGATTTGAGTAAATGTGTAGTCATATAAGGGTAGTTGATATGGGGTATACGGCCTATAATAAAAAAATGTTTCAAGTGTTCTGAAAATATTTCTTAAGTCCTAAAAGTTGAAATTTTTCTCAAAATTGAGGTTATGATGCGGAAAGCACCACTAACCTGGATAAGCCAGAACCCAAAAGTGAATTCATCATCCCGAATGATCGCATAGCCGCCAAGTTAAGTTTACAGAGTGCTAATACGAGCGAAGCATTCTTGTAAGGAATATCATTTGGTAATAATTTTCTGATCGAAAACCCGCTTCGCCTCCTGGGGCAATGTCATTAAGTTAAGAACTCTGTGCAAAGATTTGACAACTTTTCAAAGCCGTGTACGCTCAACTAACTATGAAATTTTAAAAAGTTGTCAAATCTTGCTCCGCACTTAATTCAAATATTCATTCAATAATCAGGGATCAATCCTTAACTTAATGACATTGCCCCTCGGGGCGAACATTAATAACACGTTGGCATCATAAAAAAATCGTGTTTCATTCAGTAGAGGAATAGGTTGTCCTTATCCCGATCAATCGGGCTGAAGTTTTGAAAATTCCAGGAAAAAAATATTCTGCTAAAACATATCAGCATTTGAAATCTTTATAACTGGCGTAACTGTTTGGAAGACTAAATTGTTTATATAAATAACAGAGCCGCTCTCCGGGTTTGAAGAGCGGCCCTGTTTTAGTTCTCAGGTTTATCTTTGATAGATAATCTGCTGAGTAAATATCTGATCTCCCGAAATAACACGTACAAGATAGGTTCCGCCGGGCAAATTATTGCTGAGCTTTACTTCCTCGCTGAGTATTCCGTCAATTGCAGTAGTACGATTGAGGTAAACGGACTGTCCAAGCATGTCTGATACTTGAATGTCTACCGTAGTGGTGACTGCTTCGCCGAGATTCAACTGAAATACAAATACCCCGTTGGTCGGATTAGGATATAGTTTCAAGCCGGCTATCTCTAAAGCCGGTATTTCAAAACCAATCCTAACCGGAATACAACTCAGGAATCCATAATCATGGGTGCCACCATCGTAATTTTGGTTAATACTCGTGCAGGCAGTGTTCAACTGGGCTGCAGTATATGAAGATGTGCAACCTCCGAGTTTCTTTTTAGATTCATTGAGAACCTGAAGAACGGTCCATCCGGTAAATGTTCCGCTTTTGACGTACATATCCTGAAGATGCATAGAGGTGGCAGATGCAAAAGTAGCGTCATAATTATCGAACCCGACATTCAGAGCAAGTGCTGTTACTTGTCCTGCCAGGGTATTCGAAAGTGAAGAACCCGGATTTGTATAGCTCTGCGTTAGTGGGGCTGCCGTTCCTCCCGAAGGAAGAAAAGCCTGAACCGCCAGCGATGTAGTCAAATAGAGCCAGTTGGATCCGCAACCGAGGGTTAATCCATTCGGGAAAGCGCCAGGGAAATTCGCATTACAATATGTCCCTGGATTATTTCCGTTAGCATTGGCGCCCCAGCCTCCCTGAGTAATGGTGTAGGACTTTAATCCTGAACAGGTAACTGCAACAGCAATAGCGGCTGTTGCTGTACAGCCGAAGGAATTGGATGCAGTTACGGTATAGGTTCCCGCCATAACAGCAGCAACGTTAATAACCGTTGGATTCTGCAGTGAAGAAGAAAATCCATTCGGACCGCTCCACCAGTATGCGGTACCACCGTTCGATGCTAAGTTTAGTGTGGTTCCACCAACAACCGAACTATTGCCGGAAACTGTTGCTGTCGGCTTCGCATTTACAGTCACCGTAGTGATTGCCGTCGAGGTGCAACCGGAGGAATTCGTCACTATGACCGTATAAATTCCACTTGCTGTTGAAGTAACATTGCTGATGGTTGGATTTTGCAGTGAAGAGGTGAATCCGTTTGGACCTGTCCATGCGTAAGAAACTCCACCACTTGAACTTAAATTCAAGGCGCTTCCTGTACAACCCGGGTTGCTTGAGGCTGCTGCTGTTGGCTTCGCGTTCACGATGACAGAAATAGTTGCCATAGCTGAACATCCTGAAGAGTTCGTTACCGTAACTATATAAGATCCATTCGCTGCAGTTGTAACATTGCTGATAGTTGGATTTTGAAGTATAGAAGTAAATCCATTCGGACCCGTCCAGTAGTAGGATGTTCCACCACTTGAATTCAGATTTACTGTGCCTTCCGCACAAACCGGGCTGTTACCTGAAGCAGAAGCTGTTGGTACCGGATTGATATTAACATGAATCGTTGCAGTACTGTCGCATCCTTTCACAGAGGAGTAAGTATGGATGTAGTCGTTAGACGAAGTCACTGTCTGTCCCCATGGTAAAGTATAGCTCACACATGCAGATACAGAAGCACCCGTCACATTATAGCTGGGGTTAATCGTGACATGAATCGTTGCCGTACTATCACATCCATTCACTGAAGAATAAGTATGACTGTAATCGTTAGAGGAAGTCACGGCTTGTCCCCATGGTAAAGAATAGCTCACACATGCAGTCACCGGAGTTCCGGTCACATTGTAGCCCGAATTAATTGTTACATGAATCGTAGCAGTACTGTCGCATCCATTCACTGAAGAATAGGTATGACTGTAATCGTTAGAGGCTGTTATTGTTTGTCCCCACGGTAAAGTATAGCTCACACATGCAGTGACGGGGGTGCCGGTTACATTGTAGCCCTGATGAATTGCAACATGAATCGTAGAGATACTATCGCATCCGTTCACTGAAGTATAAGTATGGCTGTAATCGTTAGAGGCTGTTACTGTTTGTCCCCAGGGTAAAGTATAGGTGCCACATGCATTCACCGGAGTTCCGATGAAGGGCGCCGTATTATTTATTACATTAATAGTCTGACAAACTGTTTCACTTTCATTGCCGCTGCAGTCTGCCGCTTTCCAGCAAATTGTCCGTGAGTACTCGCCCGCAGAAGCCCCTTGTATAGTTTCATCAAAAACCATAACGATTTCCGGATTATTATCGCAAGCGTCATTAGCTGTTGGCGCTGTGAATACCGGTAATTCAGGACAAGAGATGGTTTCATCACCCACCACATCTTCAATGGATGGCGCTACATTATCTATGACACTAATGGTTTGACTGACAATTCCGCTTTCATTAAAACAGGCATCAACAGCCTTCCATGATTTTGTGCGTGAATAGAGACCTGTGCATGAACCGGGAGTAGTAATATCAGAAACTTCCACTACCGAAGCGGTGGAACAATTATCCGAAGCAGCAGGAGGCGTGAATACAGCCGCCTCACCACAGGATATAAAATAATTATTCCCCGGCTGACTAACAGAAGGGGAAGTGTTGTCAATAACGGAAATAATTTGTGAGCAGTTTGATGTGCAACCATTCAGAGCAGCAACTAACATAAGAGTATAGTTTCCATTACAAACACTTGCTGCATTCACCGAAACATTATTCCCGGTGGTTGATCCTGAAAGGGTTCCGTCTCCATTAATTGACCAACTATAAAAAGTTAATCCTGATGGCCCGGTGTAATTATTCTGAGTTCCCGGGCAAACTGGTGCGGCGGGAATTATTGAGCAAGAAGGGATTGGCTTCACTAAGACTGTTTTGCTGCATGTAGCAGAAGCAGCTCCCGAAGTAACTCTGAGTTGAATGCCAAATGTCCCGGGAGTATTTCCGATATTCACGCTAATGTTCTGGATCGTACTTGAACCGTTAAAAGAGGCACCCGTATTATTGTTTATGATTGTCCATAAATATGTTATTCCGATACCTGTTGTTCCCGTAAAATTGAGGGTACCGCCCGCACAACCCGATTGATTACCTGAAATAATGCATTGGGGCGGAGTGATGGCATCAGTAAAAAATGCTTCAGCGTGCATAAATGATGATTGCCCGTCAGCAGTAGCAACCAGGGAAGCTCCTACCTGATCTCCGTCCGGAAAAACATACCAGGTGGTTGTAAAATTTCCAAAATTGTCTGCCACAATTGACCAGGGCTGGTGGGCTTCCATTGAATCAATGCCGCCGGTCCAGTCGGTATGAAGTACCTGCATAATAATGGGTTCTCCGAAAGAAAATCCTGAGCCGTAAAGAATAGCGCTATCGCCGGGTTGATAATCGTCTCTATCGCTTGCAAGGGTTTGACCAAACGCGGAATTAAAAAAGACTAAAAATACGAGTGAAAGAGTAAAGCAATAAATTGTTTTTGTAATGTCAAGCCTTCTCATGTGATGTTGGGTTTTAAGTGAAATAAATATTAGTTATAAAGGTTGTGATATTAGGATTCGAAAAGTGAGATAGTCTTAACTCTACGTCAGCAATGTGAAGGGGGGGCTTGTCACAGCTAACCTGAATAGTGGTTAAGGGATATAAAAGCCTGTACATGGTGTATTTTTATTTTTTAAAATCGTTACTATCTAATTTGAATTGGAATGTTAAACTCTTTCAGAAAAAAATAATAGAGCCGCTCCGGGTTTAAAGAGCGACCCTATTTTATTCTTTAGCTTTATCTTTGATAGATAATCTGGTGTGTGAATATTTCGTCTCCGGAAATTACGCGTACTAAATAGGTCCCGCCCGGCAGATTATTGTCGAACTTCACTTCCCGGTGAAGTATTCCATTAATTGCATCTGTTTGATCCAGGTATATAAGTTGGCCCAACATATTCAATACTTGAATGTTTACGGTACTCGTAATTGCTTCATTGAGATTCAAGTCTATTACAAATTGACCGTTGTTCGGGTTAGGATATAGTTTCATAATGGCTTCCTCTATAGCTGGTACTTCACTATTCATTCTAACCGGGATACAACTAAGGAATCCCTTATCAATAGTACCACCATCGTAATTCTCGTTGATACTCGTGCAGACACTGTTCAACTGAGTACCAGTATAAGATGATGCGCAACCTCCAAGTTTCTTTTGAGCTTCATTGAGTACCTGAAGAACGGTCCATCCTGCAAATGTTCCGGCTTTCACGTACATATCCTGAACGTGCATGGAGGTGGAAGAAGCAAATGTTGCGTCATAATTATCGAAGCCGATATTCAGTGCAAGTGCTGTCACCTGCCCCGCCAGTGTGTTTGAGAGTGTTGAACCGGGATTCGTATAGCTCTGTGTTAGTGCACCCGATGATCCACCTGAAGGAAGAAAATCCTGAACCGCAAGCGACGTAGTTAAATAGAGCCAGTTAGATCCGCAGCCCAGGGCTAATCCACTTGGGAAAGCATAGGGGAAATTTGCATTACGATAGACCGCCGGATTATTTCCGTTAGCGTTGGCGCCCCAACCTCCCTGTGTAATGGTGTAAGACTTGAATCCTGAACAGGTAACAGTAACAGAGGAAGAAGCTGTTGCAGTACAACCATTGGAGTTTGACACAGTTACAGTATAGTTTCCTGCCATTGCAGCGGCAACATAGATAATGCTCGGGTTCTGAAGGGAAGAGGTAAATGCATTAGGTCCCGTCCACGAGTAGGCACTGCCTCCACCCGATGTCAGGTTTAATGTATTTCCACCTACAACAGAACTATTGCCGGAAGCTGTTGCTGTTGGGTTAGCAGTTACAGTTACAATTGCGGTTGCTGTTGATGTACAGCCTGAAGAATTCGTCACCGTTACGGTATACGTTCCGGCCGCTGCAGTAGTAATACTGCTGATCGTTGGATTTTGCAATGAAGAAGTAAACCCGTTCGGACCTGTCCATGAGTAAGAAGCTCCGCCACTTGAATTTAGATTCAATGCACTTCCTGTACAGCCGGGATTGCTTGATGCGGTTGCCGTTGGCTTCGCATTCACGGTAACAGAAGTAGTTGCCGTAGCTGCACAACCTGAAGAGTTTGTCGCAGTAACAGAATAAGATCCACTTGCTGCAGCAGTAAGATTACTGATGGAAGGATTCTGTAGAGAAGAAGTAAATCCATTCGGACCCGTCCAGGAGTAAGATGTTCCACCACTTGAACTAAGATTTAATGTGCCAGCCTGGCAAACCGGGCTATTACTTGAAGCTGTAACTGCCGGGATGGAATTGATGCTAACATGTATCGTAACCACACTGTCACATCCATTGACGGAAGAATAAGTATGATTGTAATCGTTAGAGGAAGTCACGGCCTGTCCCCATGGTAAAGTATAGCTCACACATGCAGTCGCCGGAGCACCGGTCACATTGTAGCCCGAATTAATCGTGACATGAATCGTTGCCGTACTATCACATCCATTCACTGAAGAATAAGTATGACTGTAATCGTTAGAAGAAGTCACCGCTTGTCCCCATGGTAAAATGTAGCTGCCACATGCAGTCGCCGGAGCACCGGTTACATTGTAGCCCGAATTAATTGTTACATGAATCGTTGCCGTGCTGTCACATCCATTGACGGAAGAATAAGTATGACTGTAATCGTTAGAAGAAGTCACCGCTTGTCCCCATGGTAAAGTATAGCTCACACATGCAGTCACGGAAGCACCGGTCACATTATAGCCCGAATTAATTGTTACATGAATCGTAGCAGTACTATCGCATCCATTCACTGAAGAATAAGTATGACTGTAATCGTTAGAAGCTGTTACCGCTTGTCCCCATGGTAAAGTATAGCTCACACATGCAGTCACCGGAGCACCGGTGACATTGTAGCCCGAATTAATTGTTACATGAATTGTAGCAGTACTGTCGCATCCATTCACTGAAGAATAAGTATG
Organism: Chitinophagales bacterium; assembly: GCA_035638255.1. Lineage (GTDB taxonomy): Bacteria > Bacteroidota > Bacteroidia > Chitinophagales > UBA10324 > DASRAJ01. The sequence continues at coordinate 135,778 of DASRAJ010000063.1, read as the reverse complement.
ACTGTAATCGTTAGAGGAAGTCACCGCTTGTCCCCATGGTAAAGTGTAGCTGCCACATGCAGTCGCCGGAGCACCGGTTACATTGTAGCCCGAATTAATTGTTACATGAATCGTAGCAGTACTGTCGCATCCATTCACCGAAGAATAAGTATGACTGTAATCGTTAGAGGAAGTCACCGCCTGTCCCCATGGTAAAGTATAGCTCACACATGCAGTCACCGGATCACCGGTTACATTGTAGCCCGAATTAATTGTTACATGAATAGTAGAGATACTATCGCATCCGTTCACTGAAGTATAAGTATGGCTGTAATCGTTAGAAGCTGTTACTGTTTGTCCCCATGGTAAAGTATAGGTGCCACATGCATTCACCGGAGTTCCGATGAAGGGCGCCGTATTATTTACTACATTAATGGTCTGACAAACTGTTTCACTTTCATTGCCGCTGCAGTCTGCCGCTTTCCAGCAAATTGTCCGTGAGTACTCGCCCGCAGAAGCTCCCTGTATAGTTTCATCAAAAACCATAACGATTTCCGGATTATTATCGCAAGCGTCATTAGCTGTTGGCGCTGTGAATACCGGTAATTCAGGACAAGAGATTGTTTCATCATCCGCCGCATCTGTAATGGATGGTGCTGTATTGTCTATGACACTAATAGTTTGACTGACAATTCCACTTTCATTGAAGCAGGCATCAACAGCCTTCCATGATTTCGTGCGCGAATAGAGACCCGTGCATGAACCGGGAGTAGTAATATCAGAAACTTCCACCACTGAAGCGGTGGAACAATTATCAGAAGCAGCAGGAGGCGTGAATACAGCAGCCTCACCACAGGATATAAAATAATTATTCCCCGGCTGACTAACAGAAGGGGAAGTATTGTCAATAACAGAAATAATTTGTGAGCAGTTTGATGTACAGCCATTCAGAGAACCATTTAATGAAAGAGTGTAACTTCCGTTACAAACACTTGCCGCATTTACTAATACATTACGCACATTGGTTGCTCCTGACAATGATCCATTTCCGCTAATTGACCAACTATAAGAAGTTAATCCTGATGGACCGGAATAACTATTTTGAGAACCAGGACAAACCGGCGAAGCGGGAGTTATTGAGCAGGAAGGTATTGCATTTACGACCACTGTTTTACTACAGGTAGAGGAAGCTGCACCGGAGGTAATTTTGACTTGAATGCCAAATGTCCCCGCAGTATTTCCGACATTAACGCTGATGGTTTGAATGGTGTTTGAAGTGGAAAAAGAGGCACCCGTAATATTGTTTATGATTGTCCATAGATATAAAAATCCGGAGCCTGAAGTTCCTGTAAAGTTGAGGCTGCCACCCGCGCAACTTGTTTGAATACCTGAAATAATGCAACTGGGTGGAGTGATGGCATCAGTAAAAAAAACTTCAGCGTGCATCTCCGATGATTGTCCATCAGCGGTGGCTATCAGATTAGCTCCTACTTCATCACCATCAGGAAAAACATACCAGGTTGTTGTAAAATCTCCATCACCGTCAGCAATAACTTCCCAGGGCTGGTGGGCTTCGAGTGAATCAATACCTCCGAACTCGTCTATGTGCAGTACTTGAAGAGTAATCGTTTCTCCGGCAGAAAATCCGGTACCAATCAGGATTGCTGTATCGCCGGGAGGATAATCGGCTCTGTCGCTTGTGAGTGTTTGACCAAAGGCTGTATTTAGAAAGATAAGAAATACCAGGGAGAGGCCAATGAAATAAATTGTTCTTGGGGAGTAAAGAATTTTCATGTGAAATTGTTTTAGGTTTTAAATAGTGTGAAATTGAAAGGGTAGGGACCTTAAAATTGTAGGTATTTGTGTTTTGGTTACCTATAATTGGTTAGTCTGGGTCACTGGTACGAGCCTGTAAGAAAAATGTTTCGGTTCGATCCATTTCCCTTTTAACTTTTGAAGATGTTTAGAAACTTCCGGAAGAAAAATTCCTGTAAAAGACCTGATTCCTGCAAAAAGTGCAGAAAAAAAGGAAATTAATAATTACAATTCCCAACAATAACTTTTTCGAAAGCCCCTTTAGGGGGATCCTTTTAGAACATTTATGAAACTTGTTAAGGCAAAGTCGAAACAACAGTTCAATTTTACCCTTTCAATCGAGGTCATTGATCTCTTATTAAAATGAAGAATCGCACCATTCAAATCATTACTCTGCTTGCTATTATTTCCATTACCGGTATTGTTTTGCTCCAGGTTTTTTGGTTTCGAAATGCATTTGATGTACGCGAAAAACAATTTGATCAGAATGTTTTTATCGCGCTGCAGAATGTGGGTGAACAAATACTCACCATCAATCAGCAGCAGATTCCGAATGGCCAATTTGTCAATCAACTCTCGAGCAACTATTTCGTGGTGAGTGTAAATGGAGAAATTGACACCAAAGTGCTGGAAGCACTACTGAAAGCGGAATTCCAAAACAGAAAGCTCATCCAGGATTTTGAGTATGGGGTATACGACTGCAATCACCAAAAGCTGGTATATGGGAATTACATTTCGTTTCGGAAAGATGATAAGGATCATCCCGTGAAAGAATTGCCGCAATGGAAAAATGATCTCTATTATTTCACTGTAAATTTTCCTGACAAGAGCAATCAGCTCATTGGCTCCATGGGAATCTGGTTGTATTCATCCGTGGTCTTGCTATTGGTGGTTGTTTTTTTTGCTTTTGCTTTAATCGCGATTTTCCGTCAGAAACAACTATCTCAAATACAAAAAGATTTCGTGAACAACATGACTCATGAGTTCAAAACTCCAGTGTCAACCATTCTTATTACTGCACGACTCCTGAATAAACCCGAGGTGCAGCGGGATTCATCCTCTATTATGCAATATGTTTCATTGATTCATCATGAAGCGGAAAGATTGAAAGCCCAGGTAGAAAGAATATTACAGGTCGCTGTATGGGATGAAAAACATTTGAAGTATCAGTTTGAAGAAATTAATCTTCACGAATGTCTCGAGCGTGCCATCAACAGCGTGGATCAAATCGTGAAGGAAAAAGGCGGAAGTATCACCTGCACATTAAATGCGGACCACTTTGTTATTAAAGCCGATCGTATGCACATCACCAATGTCTTCTTCAACCTGCTCGATAATGCAGTCAAGTACAATCAAAACATTCCGGTCATTGAAGTTTGGACAGCTGACGATAATCGGGAAATCAGTATAGCCATTAAGGACAATGGCATTGGCATGGAGAAAAAAAATCAAACCAAAATTTTTGAGCGGTTCTTCCGGGTGCATACAGGTGATGTGCATGATGTGAAGGGCTTTGGATTAGGTTTGTATTATGTAAACAGAGTGATCAAAGACCACGGCGGAAAGATCAGCGTGCACAGTGAGGTGAATAAAGGAACAACATTCATTATTACATTGCCGCTGTGAAGGAGATATGGGCTATGTGGTTTGAGCTATGTGCTCTCGCCAAACCAAACTAAAAACTAAAAAACATTCACCGTTCACGACTCACCATTCACGATTCACAACTCACGACTCACGATTCACCATTCACCATTCACCCATTCACCCATTCACCCCTCCATGAATCCTTCAGCAAAAATTCTCCTCGTAGAAGACGACAGGTCTCTCGCCCGGGTAATCCGTGACTATTTGACGATGGCGAAATTTGACGTCACAGCTTGCGAAGACGGCGTTATCGCTTTGGAAATTTTCAAGTCACGGCCGTTCGATATTTGTATTGTGGATGTGATGCTGCCGAAGATGGATGGCTACACGCTTGTGGAAAAAATACGCCTCGTAAATAAAACGATGCCGATCATTTTTCTCACATCGAAATCGGCGAAGGAAGACCGTATCAAAGGATTTGTAACCGGCGGTGATGATTTCATCACCAAGCCGTTTGATATTGAAGAATTGGTGTTGCGCATCAACGTGTTTTTGAAACGCAGCGGACATCACTCGAAAGAAAAAATCTTTCATTTCGGCGATTGTGTTTTTGACTATCCGAACTATGAGCTTACGGTGAAAAAGAAAAAACAAAAGCTAACGGAGAAGGAAGCAGAAATTCTTCGTGCCCTCTGCGGCGGCATGAACCGGGTAGTGAAACGGGAGGAGGTATTGCAGCAAGTGTGGGGGAGTGATGATTATTTTTTAGGCAGAAGCATGGACGTATACATCTCGAAGCTGCGGAAATATTTATCGCCCGATAATACAGTGGAGATTGAAAATCATCATGGGGTAGGGTTTAAGCTGCAGGAGAAAGGATGAGTTGCCTCGAACTCGAGAACAATTCACGTGTTAGCGCCTGTGCTTCTTTGTCAACTTCATGCTGCTTTCATCGCGTTTATTTATTTGCCAAATTAATATCGTCAAGGAGTTTCTCCATTATTCCGAACCCTTTCTTACTTAGCCAACCGGCTTTTGACTGATGGTTATATGGAGAAAAAAACCATTGATTATATCCACAACCAATATTTATTTTACCCACAAGTTTGCCTTCTTTAAAAATAATGAAACCAGCGTTAAGTTGAAATGTCCCGCAATCAGCATCTAAAAAGTTTGAAGGGTTAGTAACAAGCTTGGAAAGTTGATATTCCTGTTTGCTGCTAAGTTTCATTTTCTTACCTTCCTTACCACTTTGAAAATCGCAGATGTCTTTTCCGAATGTTTTGTCATCAGTTGGACCATTTAAAAAATTTAGCTGAATGTATGTTATTGAATAACTCGCAGTGTCAGAGAGTATTTTCCAGTCCAATGTATAATTGGTAGTAGCAACTTTCGAAATCGGCTCAATATGCACGTCATGCCAATACCTTATCGAGTCAGTGAGAGTTTTCCAGTCCGGTATATAAATAGAAGTATCAGCTTTTAAACCCGGCTCAACAACTTTAGGCGTATCAACTTTCACTTGAACAATATTTCTATCGGCAGAAGTATTACACGAGGAAAGTGTTCCAAGGAAAATGATTGATGTGCAGCTGGCTATTTTCATTGCTTATTTCTTGCACGTAGTTTGAAGTTCTGAAATAGCGCAAGCATGATGCATAACGAAGGAGGGATTCACGAAGCCGATGCTGTGTTCGTCAATGTTAGTCAGGTTTGAATGAAAGTCCTTTATTATTTTCTTCTGTGATGTATGACGGTAAAAACTGCAATAACTAAGAATGGAATAGTCGAAAGCAGAATTTTAAAATCTAAACTTAGCAAACCTATTACAAACATCATCAGCAGCAGAACTCCAATTCCTCCGATGCCTGCGTATGTCAATATTCGGCCTGGATTCCTTTGAAACAAAGTTATGAGCAATAATAATTGCCCGGTTAATGGTAAGATCGTAAACGGATGAATAACAGAAGCTGGTTCACTGAATATTTTCAGGATTATTTCCTTCTCAAGCTGAAACAGAAATTGTTTGTTTCCTTTTCCCCATTCTAAAAACCCAAAGAGTGAAGTAAGTATTAGCAGTAGGTTTAAAATTTTACTTTTCATTTTGTAAGCCGTTTGTTGCTATGGGTGTCCCTCACCAACCTTTTATTTTTTTCTTCTCCCGGAGGCGAATGGTGAGGACAACAACCGAAGGCAAAATTTCACTGTTCGTCCGAAGCTGTGTCGTTCATATTCAGCACAAATGTTAGTCGCATGGTATTCCAAATAAATCCAGACTCAAAGCCCACTTGCGATAAAGTTTTTTGTCGTTACGCTTTACATAAACTGCTCGTCCGGGATAATAATTATTTATATCGCCTTCTTTATTCCAATTAAAGTCGTCTGCATAAGCAAAGTAAAGTGAATCAGAATGGGCAAATGAGATAGTTTTCATGCTGTCAGTGTAATCAAATTTTTCGTTCAGCATTGCAACTTGTATCTCTTTATCAATTTCGGGAAAGTTTTCAAATGTCATATTCAGTTTTGTCTTTGAGCAAATCATTGGCTGTCCATATTTTCTCGTGTCAATTTTGTCAAAGCGAAACACTACAATGTTTGACCTGCACTCGTCTAAAGCGAAAACAACATCTTTAACCGTCCGTTGAACAACTCCTTTGGTGCAGTAAACAAAAAATGATTTGTCAATGCCATTAAGCAGGTTGTCTTCAAGTTTTATGTTTCTGTAAAACCTCAATCTGCCATTAGTGTCAATAGGTAAGCAAGAATGCACTTGCTGTGAAATTACATTGCCAATGGAATCTGACGTTGCAATTTTGTTGAAGATGGAATCAATAAATGCGCTCTCTGTCGAATGAGTATAACTTAGTTCAACTGTCAGGCCCATTACATTGTCTGAGAAAGTGTAAACCTGAAAGTATTTGTCAGAAGTTGTCCAATCCTTTGCGTGTCTGTTTGGGTGTCCGCTCGAAAGAAAAATAATTGGCATCAGGATTAATATTCGCAATGTCATTTTATTTGTTTCTTTTAGTCAGCTCAAAGTTAGCAGGTCGCCCAGCGGTTGCCGAGAACGAAGAAGGTATTAAGAAGTAAAAAAAGAAGAGTTTTAATGCTCTCATATTTATTTATGCTTTGTCAATCATCCGTGTCCCCAACCTTCGGAAGGGACACGGATGGGGTATAAAAAAACAAGCATACAAAGTCGGTAACCACCGCATGGTGCCGGAAAGAAACTCAAAACCCAAGTTGGCAAACCAACGCAAAAAAGAAAAATTAGAATTGCAATGACGCTTCGTCTTGTCATTTAGCTTGGCTTGTCTTAATGTTTGTTTCTTACAGTACTGATCGGAGTTTGCCGGTCGCCCCAAAAATGGCATTTAATCTTTTTGTTACCTGCCGTTATACTCTTTGTACGAATCCCAACTGTAGGAATTTCGCATAAAAGTTCTTCTGATATTTGCTTTTGCGTCATTGAGTAAGGGTCTTCTTTTTTACTTCTTGATGCTTATCGTTCGTCATTTTCACTTTTCCATTATTTGTCAATCTGCCTGTTTTTGTATTTATCCAAACTATGTCACTGTTCGGAATTGGTTGTCCTAAACTATCGCAAAAGTATTCCCAATTAACTGTGTCGGCACAAAATATAGAGAGGTCTTTATTAATCATTCCTGTCTCAGAACAATATTGAAGTCCGCAATCACCTCCACAACCATTAACGATTAAAGATGTTTCATCAATTAGTTTTCCTCTTTTATTATAAGTAACTAATTGCGGATAATAACTATCAGCAGGATAAAAATAAATAATTGAAAAAAAAATTGTAGTGTCGGGTAACATACCGAAGCATTTTATGCCGTCTGAATATTCTGTTTTAATAAAAAGAGTGTCGCTTGAATTAGCGTCAATACTTGTCATTTTATTATAGTTAAAACTTTCTTTAAAGTCGGCATACCTAAAGACAAATGGCAGGTCTATGATTTTAAATTTCTTCAAAAATTCTCTGAATGTGTCCGGTGGAGCATTTGAAGATTGCTTCTCTATGGTTCCGCTATTGCATGAGTTCAGTAAGAGCACTAATAATATTGTCGCTAATTTCCTCATCGCTATATCCCTTTTTTTCCTATAGTTGCTGTCCTTACTAACCTTTTATTTTTATCTTCTCGCAGAGGCGATTGGTGAGGACACCAACCGCAGGCAAAGAAGGGGTTTAATGCTCTCATGTTTAATTACGCTACTCCTGTTTGTTACTTTCACTCACTTTTTTTAACGGTTTTTAGGCGACGCATTAGTTCGCTATATAATAAAAGTAATTATCAGTTATCTTTTCAAAAGTCATGATTTCAAAAAGATTATTGTCACTTTCCATTAGTCCCGTTGAACTGTAAAAAAAGCCATATGAGTTGTCGGTGAAGCCATCTATTAAATAGAATATCCCGTCCTTGGTTTTTATTGCAGAATAGATGCCCAACTCATGCATTAAATTCAGAACTCCCGTTTGATTATTTGAAAATGGTTTTTCTGAAGCAATGATTTTATCTGAAATAGGGAAGGGAGATTCCTTAGAAATAGAATATTTCCAATAGATATTATTCTCTTTAAAATTACTATCCACTCTCTGTATCGTTATTTGATTTAAATAGATCTGGTTTTTCGATTTTGAAATTGACTGTGATAGTTCTTGAAATTTTTTAAGATTTAGCTTTAGATAGTTTGTTAATTTTTCTTTATCTGCAACTGCTTTATTCAAAAGCTCATTCGGTTTAGCCATGGCAGCCTGTTGGGTTAATTTATATTGATTAGCGAAACTTCCCCAAATAAAGTTTGGAATCATACTCGAAGAATAGACAGTATCCATTGCCCAAACCTCTTTATCTTTTAATGGTCTTATATCCCATTTTGAAAAAGGTTTAGTATTGTAAATAAAAGTCTCCAATGTAATAGAATCCCTTTCAATAGTTTTGGATAGATATTCATATATTTTCAGATCGAATTGTTCGTTTTTATACGAGTAATTTTGTCCCAAAGCAAGTTTTGACATTGAGAAAAGTAGTACCAGGAATGTTGTTAGTTTCATTTTGAAAGAATATGTTGTATAACGATGAAGGGATTATTCACAATCAATTATTTTTAATGGCATTCGCCCCCACTTTCGACATGGGGTTGGTAGTTTATTATTTTGTTATAACGAATTTCCCTGTCTGAAATACCTTTCTATCAGTTCTCAAGTCAAAAAGATAAGTTCCCGATGCTAGGGAATGTTTATTTATGTCAAGCTGGTAATTTTTATCTGTGAGTTTTTTTTCCTCCACTATTTGAAATGAAGAATTGTAAATTGTCAAAACAAATTGCTCCTGATTGCTTGGTGGATTAATTTCAAAAGTAATAATTTCATTTGTTGGATTGGGAAATATCTTAACATAGTTTACGGTGATAGAATTCTCGTCAACTATTAAGGGCAGAATACCACAGAGAGAATAAATATATGTGCTATCGCCAATAGAGCCATTACCTTTACTTAGCATGAGTTTAGTGCCGTCAGGTGTATTTTCAATTGGACGTATTATTACAGAACCATCACCACAACCATAACAATAAGGACCGGAAACACTGTCTTTAGAAAAAAGTAATGTTCCATCAGTTCTATAAATACGAAAACCGCCAGCCGTGTAAGCCCCTCTTGTAAGAACATATTCTATATTGTTACTGTCACAATCAAATAGTGATTTGGTAATATATTGTACTTCTAAATAGTATGGAGGAATCCAAAGTGTATCTGGAGTGGTGAAACTTAAATATAAACTATGGTCAAGGTTGTATAGATTAACGATGAGAGAGTTCTCAGTAAAGAGAACATATTTATAATTGCTGTTTCCAATATCTGTTAGATAAAATTGGCTATGGTAAGTACTGTATGCATGTTCAAATATGATTTGCCCTGAACTTTTGAAATTTAAAATTGTCAAAAGAGTCATCAGTAATAAAGCTTGTTTTTTCATTTTTCGATTTTTAGTAATCAGTTTCAAGTTGGTACCCTGTTTCTGAACTTTTCATCTTTTATTTTTATATCGTCAACCCATCAAGTCTGCATCGTTCGAGTCAGGCGTTATTGCTTCACCCATTTCACTACCGATGTTTTTTCGCGTGAAGTGAGAATAAAGAAGTAGGTTCCTTCAGCAAAAGATCTTACATCAACTGAAATGCTTTGCTCCTCTGAAACTTTCGCTTCTATTTGCTGCCATAATTTTTCGCCGAGAATATTTATGATGGAACACTCGGCATTCAGAACGGTTCGCCCATGATACTGAATGAAAAGATTTTCGTCTGCAGGGTTTGAATATAAATGGATGGTATTATCAGCATCCTGGTCTTCAATTCCTGACAGATATGCTGTAACACTTACCTCTGCTGTGCATTCGGATTGATTGCCCACTTCAACGGTGTACAATCCTGATTGAGTAATTATATAATCCTGGTTCGTCGCGCCCGGAATAGGGTATGCATCGAGATACCATTTATAAGAAGCCGCCGGTGTAGAAAAAAGTGTATCACTGGATTGAGTGATAACCGGGGCGGCAGGATTTGAAAACACAGTGATGAAGTCGTGCAAAGCAAGTGTATCCATGTTGCCGCCCCCATCTGTAGTAATGAGTGTTACATCAAACATTCCTGAATCATTGTAACAGATCATCGCCGGATTTTGATCTGTTGAAGCGGGCGGACTTCCTCCCTCAAAAATCCATTGCCATGTTACCGGGTTGTTGATGGAAAGATCGGTAAAGCTGATGCAGAATTTTTCGCAGAGTGAAGTATCGGTACAAGCAATCTGAACGCTTGATAAATTGCCGCAACTGACCACAATTGTTTTTGAAACAGAATCCATCGGGCATCCTGTTACTAATTTCACCGTGTATGTTCCTGCAGCGGAGTACACATGTGTAGCGGTATTTCCATTTGCAAAAGTGCCATCACCAAAATCCCATTGCTCGGTCATGAAGGAAGGATTCCAGAGGCCGCAAACATTAGTGGTATCAGAAAATGATACTGCATCATTGCAGGCAACACTATCGGGTGAAATGAATCCCGGAAAAATTTTTGGCTGCATCTTAAATATCACGGGCTGATCATTCACTCCGTTTAACTTAACGGGTTGAATGGTTCCTGCTGTAGTAGGAAAATCCTGCGAATGACTGGTGCCGCTAAACACTATTCGCTGATCGCATTCATCACCCATCACTCTCACTTTCGGCTCCCAATAATCCTGGTCATTTCCGCCAATGTAAGTTGAGTACAGCAGCGTACTTCCGTCTTTACTTAATTTGCTGATGGTAAAATCAGCATCGGTGGTTCCGTTGTAGGTGCTGTCAAATGCACAAGTGGTAGTTGGAAAATCCGATGCATCAGAATAACCGGACAGAAAAACTTCGCCGGAATCATTTACATCAATTCCCCATCCTATATCGAGCGTGGCGCCGCCGAGGTACGTTGAAAAAACAAGATCGCTTCCTGTTGCGTTGAGTTCGAAAGCAAAGTTGTCACCATAGTAACCATCGTTGAAGGAAACATCATAAGCCCCTACGGTAGCAGGGAAATCTGATGAGCGCACATTGCCGGTTACATAAGTTTCACCCTGCTTATTTACATATATGGAATTGCCTGATTCACAGGCGCAACTTCCATTCGTGGTAGTTGATCCGCCTACGAGCGTTGAATAAATAATTGAAGTACCTGAAGAATCAATGCAGGTTACAAACACATCATCAGATCCATTGTTAGCCGTTTGAAAAGCACCGGGTGTCGTGGGAAATCCTGTTTGTCCTCGCCCGGTTACATAAATTTTATCGGAAGAATCAAGACCAATACTATAACCCCAATCCCACAATGATCCTCCAAGATAAGAGGCCCATATAAGATTTCCGGATGCGGTAAATTTGATTACATAAGCATCAGATTGGTAACTGCCTCCACCGTAATTGTATTGAAAAGCATTTGCAGTAACCTGGAAACCGGGATCACCAAGAAGATTAAGAGTGGCGCCTGTAGCCACCGCTTCGTTGTTCTTGTCAATAACTATCTTCTCTGCCCAATCATTGTACTCACCACCAAAGTCACTTGAATAGCTGAGCACGGTACCATTACTGTTCAATCGTAACACGAAAGCATCGGTACTTCCATTTAAAGATGACAGAATGGAATTTACTTTGGGAAAATCAACGGACCTTGTCCAGCCTGTAACAAAACAATCTCCCTGCGGATTGATGGCAATACCGCGTCCACGCTCGGCACAACTTCCGCCGACATAAGTCGCCCATACAATTGAAGTGGCATCCGGATTTAATTTTATTACGAAGACATCTTCAAACGATCCTCCAAAGCCGCAACTGCCACCCTGGTTGTAAGAGGTATCGTAAACACCGGAAGTAACCGGAAAATCATCGTTGTAATAACCGGTGGCATACACATATCCTGCACTGTCAACGGCAAGATCAAAAACATATCCGTTACCATCAACGCCACCACCGGCAAATGTGCTCCATTCGAGCATCACCGGATCAATGATGAGCTTAGATGATGCATCGTACGTTGACTCAAGGCTGAATCCATAAACATCATTTCCCAAAATCCTAAAGCTGACTTGCACAGGCTTTGTTTCATTGTTGATAATTTGATAAGCGATGGGTTTCTTCTCCTTCACGGTTCCGAAAGCGGTCTCAATTACAATATCTCCGGCTTCATCAATGCGAATATTGTTCACTCCTTCAAGCTTCATTCTTATGGAGGAAAGATCGGCGTTCGGATGAACCGTGTAATCATATTCAAGCGATGAGTTCTTATTATAGTAGCACAGGTCAATGTCGTCATAAATGTTTTTATAGATAATTTTTTCAAAGCAGGGAACATCTGCCTTCCATTTTGAAGGATCATTTCCTAAAAAATAATTTTTGTGTGAAGAATGGGAACCAACAGGAGTCACAATTGTAGAAGGATTGCAATTTTCAAAATTCAGATTCCATACTAAAATTTGATTTGCCTCCGGATTGGGTTCTCCGTTCAGGTTCATCAAAGGAATCTGCTGCTGAATATTTTTCTCTATCCTTCGGGCTATCGCAAAACTTATTTTGTTTTTCATGAAAGAAACTTCAGCTCCCGACGCTGACGTTCGAAACAAAACAGATTCATCCCATTGTCCCGGATTCTGCAGAAAGACCGGCGAAGATTCGTTCATCACTTTTCCTGTCTCATTTGTATCATGATGAACAGTACTCTGTGCAGTAGAGATATTGTTGACCAGCAATAAGCTCACCGGAAGAAACCAGGTAGAAATTCTCATGAGAGTGAAAACATATTTTTGATTTGGAATAGCAATAGCAAGTGCCGAAATTATCAAAGAGAAACTACTTCCCGTAACTTCGTTCTTCTCTGTTTTCATTGCAAGGTATGAGGTCAGAGATAAAGAACTCAGTCTGCCTTAACCTCTTGAAAAGATTGAGCTGAAGCAAAGTCAGCGCCTTTCAATCGATTCTTTGCGACGTGAGACTATTCGCGCCAATCATGTAAGATTGCATATCGTATCTTTTATTACCATTCACCAACATCTACACGCGCATTAACTATGCGGTGGAAAAAAACGTAAGTTGCAGTAGTCAGTCCATGTTGCTCCACCACCGAAAGCTTTTTCCATTCCTTCTGCTGATTGTATTTCAGGCAGCTTCTGCACAGTTTCCACAACTGCATTTTGAAAACATTACTACAGCACAAGGATTGTCAAGCAATGACATTACCTGCATCTACCAGGATCACGATGGGTTTCTTTGGATTGGAACACACTTCGGACTCAATCGCTATGATGGAAATGTTGTGGAAACATTTTATCATGATGACGCAAGCATGAACTCACTTTCAGGAAACGATATTGTTGACATTCTCCAGGATGATCAAAATATTTTTTGGATTGCAACAAAAGATGGCGGGCTCACCCGGTATGATCCGCTACAAACAAGAGACAAGCAATTTCATCAGTTCAAAAATAATCCTGCCGACAAAAATTCTATTGCTACTAACCGGCTCAATTGCCTTTATGATTACAACGAGGATTATTTGCTCATCGGAGCAGAAGTGGTGACAGGTATTTTTCTGAATAAAAAAACAATGCAATTTAATTACACGCAATCATGGCTCGGGCGGGACATGCGTCCGGATCCCGTCCATGCAACCAAAGACCCTTCCATTCCCGCCAACTGGATTCATCACGTTGATGGAAACGATTCCATGCTGTACATCTCTTTCCTTGTGGGCGGTTATGTGTATGGTATAAAAAAAGATAGTGGACACATTACCCTCCGGGGGTTCGCAGAAGGCACGGGACCTTTTTCCATCCCTTCCTTTGTTATTGACGGCAACAATGTATGGCTTGCGGCATGGGGGAAGGGGTTATATGTGCAATATGGAATGCCAACAGACACTATGCATTATCCCGAGCAGAAAAAAATTCTTGACATCAACGATCAAATACTTTGCGTTTGTGCGTGGAATAAAAATTTTATGCTTGCGGGAAGCAAAGGTTCCGGACTGTTCATGATTAACAAGGAGAATTTTTCTTCAGTTAACCTAAGGCATGACCGGAGCGATCAATTCAGCATTGCTTCCAATAAAATCAATTGCATTTTTAAAGACCGGGCAGGAACGTTATGGATCGGTACTTCTAATGGCATTTCGAAATACAATCCCTCGCAATGGCAATTTGTGGGTGAAAGTTTGCCGGTAACTGATGATCATGAGCTCACTCACTTCAGCGTGAATGAAGATGATGAGGGAACATTAAGGGTGTGTACCGATGAAGGCATTTATAAAAGAAGCGTAGGCGAAAGGGATTTTCATCTTGTTTCATTTATTGATTCGGGAAGGCAAGCTTCTCCAACCTACATCCTTCAAGCATTCGATCAGGATTTTTTGTGTTCTGAAAATAGCATCTACCGCTACCATCCATCTACTGAAACCATTGAATACCTGAGTCTCGATTCTGATCAGGAGTGGACCCGGTTGAGGTTTCATAAGATTACTTTCCAGATGCGATCGGCACTTGGTGATACTATTGACGGACACTCCTTTCTCATCATCGGAATATTGGGTGATGGCATCGGATTTTATGATCTCATTCATCATAAGCTTGTAACGTTTGTACACGACGCAACCGTGCCAACGAGCCTTGCTAACAACCTCATTCATGCTGTGGTGAAAGACAGAAACGGAGAGATTTGGGTGGGAACCGCAGGCGGATTGTTTCGCTGGAATAAAAATTATCCGTTGAAAAATGATTTTATTTCCTTCCTCAATTTTCCCGGGAATGATTCTACCATTTCAGGAGACAATGTGAGTGGAATTTATGCTGATGAGCAAAATCATTTGTGGGTGACAACCATGGGTGACGGCTTGAATGAGTTTGACGGAAAAATTTTTCATCACTATGCTGCTCAAACTCCTGCAGGCAATAACATGCTTGGCATTTACCCTGATCGCCACCATCGTTATTGGATTCCAACGCCGGAGGGATTTGAGGTGTTTGACGCATCTGCAAAAAAATTTGGTGATGTCACCGTCCCCAATCCTGAATGGATTCTGAAATATCCCGCACGATTGCTCACGCGGGAGGATGGGGCATTCAGCTATGGTGCAGGAAATTATCTGGTGACATTCTACCCTGACTCATTTCATTTTGAAACCATACCACCGAAGATTTATCTCACTGATTTCAAAGTGATGGATCGCAGTATTTTTAAAACATCAGCCTTTGGTGATCTGGAATTTCCTCACGGGAAAAATTTTTTCACAATCAGTTTTTCATCGCTGCAGCTTGCATCCTCCACGGTACGCTACCGGTATCAACTGGCCGGATTGAATGATTCCTGGACTGCGTCCGGCAAAGAAAGCAATGCAAGTTTCACGAGCTTGCCTCCCGGCGCTTATACTTTTAAAGTAAAGGTGACAGACGCGAATGGAGAATGGAGTGACGCTGTTGATCTTGTTTCCTTTAAGGTGTTGCCCCCATACTGGCAGCAATGGTGGTTCTACCTGCTGATCACGGTTTTTATCGTTGCAGTTACAACGCTGATCAACCAGGTCCGTTTGAAACAGATTTCACGACTCCAGTCAGTTCGTAATAAAATTGCCAATGATCTGCATGATGATGTGGGGTCGGCACTCAGCACGATCAACCTGTATTCTGAAGTTGCGAAAATGAAATCCGGAACAGAGCAAGATGATCTTAAAGGGGTGCTCGAAAAAATTTCATCTACCAGCCAGGAGATGCAGGAAAACATGAACTATATCGTGTGGAGCATCCAGCCGCGCAATGATCGTTTCGATCAAATGGTGCTGCGCATGAAGCGATATGCGATTGACATGCTGCAGCCAAAGAATATAATGGTGAATTTTGTTCTCGATGAACATTTGGATTCTGTAAAGCTGACACAGGAAAAAAGAAAGGAGCTGTTTTTGATTTTCAAGGAAGCTATTCACAACATCACCAAGTATGCGCAATGTGAAACGGTAATGATTTTGTTCGGGAGAAAAGGAAATAAAATCGTAATGGAGATCAGTGATGACGGAATTGGGTTTAAAAAAGAAGAAGTGATTTCAGGAAATGGATTATACACCATGCAGGAACGTGCCCGCACACTGAAAGGTGATCTGAAAATTTCTTCACTACCGGAAGCAGGAACAAGAGTGACACTCACATTTTCAGGATGAGTGGATCTGGAATTGTGAATGGTGAAACACGAATCGTGAATTCAAATCGCGAATCCCGGTTAAATCGGGAGAACTCGCGATACGGGAATCGCGATTCGCGAATTAAGTTTCCCCCCTAATATTTGCGGGTAACAAACGTCATTCTGCAAATTAGTTTTGCAGCCATCATGAGTATTCGCGTCACCATCTTTGAAGACAATGATACCCGCCGTGACGGATTGAAGCTATTGCTCGACAGTTCTCCCGGGTTTGAGTGCGCAGGGGCCTTTGAGAATTGTGCGCACGTGATGAAGGATATTCTGGACTCGCAACCTGACGTAGTATTGATGGACATTGAAATGCCCGGCATTAATGGAATTGAGGCAGTGAAAATGATAAAAGAACAATATCCCGCCATGCCGGTGATGATGCAAACGGTTTTCGATCATGATGAAAAAGTATTCCAGTGCATTCTTGCAGGAGCTACCGGTTACATGCTCAAGAAAACGCCGCCCGTAAAATTGCTCGAAGCCGTCCAGGAAATATCTGAAGGAGGTGCACCCATGACTCCGGAGATTGCGATGAAGGTTCTTCAGTTTTTTAAGCAAAAGGAAACAATCAAAAATGATCTTACTTATTTGCTCACTGAAAAAGAAAATGATATTCTTTCTCTCTTAGTAGAGGGTCTGAGTTACAAAATGATTGCAGACAGACTTTCTATCAGTTATCATACCGTGAACTTTCACATCCGCAACATTTATCAGAAGCTTCATGTGCACTCCGTGGGCGAAGCCGTTGCGAAAGCCATCAGGGAAAACATCGTTTGAAGTTGGATATGTGTTTTGCGATCTGCGATGCGCGCGAAACGCAGTCCGCAAAATGCAATGCTTCCTTGCCCGCAAGAATTAGTAGTTGTTTCACCGCTGCCTGCCAATTTAGATTTGCCGCGTGAAAAAATTCATTCAAACAAAACTCTTAAACATGAAAACAAAACACATACTCACAACCATTCTGTGCGGCATAATCTGGTGCTCAGCATACAGTACTGAATCAGAACCAAATGACACTAAAGCTCAGGCAAACACACTCGCACTCAATGGAAGTAACACGGGGGTTATCAGCCCTGCTACTACTGACGTTGACTGGTGGAAAGTCATCACCAATAAAGATGGAAAACTGAACGTCACGCTCACCATTAGTAATGGCCTCTTTTGTTGGGTCGAGTTATTTGATAACAATGGCACCACGTCACTGGCGATCAATAACACTAACGGTACAATCACGATCTTTAAGGATGGGCTGGCAAACGGAACTTACTTTATAAAAATTTATCCTTATTTCTCTGCTCAAATGCCGTCTTACACTATTTCAAATACATTGGACATTGCTGCTTTCACTAAGGACGTTGAGCCCAATGGTACTGTGGCCACAGCACTTACGCTGGCGCAAAATGCAACTGCTAACGGACATTGTGACTACTACTATAACTTGCAACGCGACACCACAGACTGGTATTCAATTACCACTGACGGTGATGGATTATTAAAGCTTATTCTCTCATCGAGCAACGGTCAATATATATGGGCTTATCTTTATGATCATGATGGCACCACACTTTTAGCATCTAACAATACAAATAGCTCAATTCCTATTCCAAAGGATGGCTTAACTGCCGGGACTTACTATGTTAAGATAATAGCCTATTTTCCCGACGGTTTTGCACCCTATACTCTCACGGATAGTTTGTTTAAGCCCACTCAAGCCAACGATGCAGAGCCCAACGATACCAAATCACAAGCTCTCACGCTGGGACAAAACGGGAGTAAGACAGGACATGTTGATTACTATTATACCCTTCATAGAGACACCACTGACTGGTATAAAATCACCACTAATGCCGATGGTCTTCTCACCTTAACTCTTACTTCAGGCAATGGCCAGTATGTTTGGGCCTATCTGTATGATCATGATGGCACAACACTTTTAACATCTAACAATACTAATGGCTCTCTCCCTATTCCAAAGGATGGATTAGCGGCAGGAACTTACTATGTTAAGATAAAGGCCTATTTCCCTGACGGCTTTGTCCCATACACTCTTGCAAGCCACCTCACAGTTCCTACTGAGCCCAATGATGCAGAACCAAATGGAACATTAGCTCAGGCACTTATATTTGCTGTTAATAGTACGGTTACAGGGCACATAAATTATTATTACAATGGCGTTTACGATTCCCAGGATTGGTACAAGATCGTGACACCAGCTGATGGAATGTTAAATCTAACAATTACCTCGGGGAATGGTCAGTACATTTGGGCTTATCTTTACGATAACGATGGAGTTACTCTGTTAGATTCTCGCAACACCAACGGTACTATTTCTTACCCTTATGATGGTTTGGCTGCAGGTACATACTATGTTTTGGTGACCCATTATTACCCTACTGGCTGGGCACCATACACGCTTACTAACTCACTCTCGCTATACACAAATGCCAATGATGGCTTATCGAATGATTTTGCAAAACTCGGACGAACCCTTCCTGCCAACACTGCTACACAAGGCCACGTGGGCTTTCGAAACAATGGCGGCCTCAGAGATTTGATTGATTGGTGGAAGATCAATTATACCGGCACTGGAAACTTAACTGTTACTCTAAATTGGGAGACATCGTTTTATGGCATAGGCACTCCTTACGTTTGGATGTATATATATAAAGATACTGCCTTAGCTCCGATTTATAGCAATAACAGTAATGCAGGAATCCTCACCGCAAACCTTACGTCACTTACTCAGGGATATTACTATGTAAAAGTGATCCCCTATTACAATACACACTGGGCGGCTTATAATATTAATTCAACATTCACCCAAACCAACTGTGTTACTTCAGTTAGTGCAACTACAACTCATGTAGGCACGAGTTGCACCAACAGCTACATCACTTTCCAGGTAACGGGCGGGTTAAATCAGCAACTACAATTATATCGCTATGGCATTGCACAGGGGGGTAAAGTTTTTGTAGATGGAACCGGTTCGCACAAGTTCGACAACTTAGCTCCCGGCAATTATTACGCTGTGGGACTCAATGACGGAGCAACAGGAACATGCCAGGCAACGAGTGCAACAAAAACGGTAGTTCCCAAGCCTAAGAACCTGTCGGCAACCAATATTACTTCTACTACAGCAGATGTTAACTGGACAACCTATAATTGTATAAAGTACTCCTACGTGCAGTACCGTCCGCTGGGTGCTACCACATGGAAGAAGAAGACCACTACCGGAAATGTATCAACGTACCATCTCACCGGGCTTATAATAGATACCACCTATGAATACCATATTGCCGCCCTTGATTCCTCAAATGGGCAAACAGCAATAGGAAAGTATTCAGCGATTTCTACTTTCGGAACACTACCGAGATTAGCAGAAGAGGGTACTGCTTCTGAGGTGAATTTAATTGTATAC
The DNA here is from genome assembly GCA_035638255.1 of Chitinophagales bacterium. GTDB lineage: Bacteria > Bacteroidota > Bacteroidia > Chitinophagales > UBA10324 > DASRAJ01. Next base: position 116,209 of record DASRAJ010000063.1, on the reverse strand, counting down.
CCGAATCCGGTAGCTTCTGCTGTTCATGTTAGTTTTGAAAATGGAACAGAAGGAGAGGTGTTGATGAAGCTTTTTGATGTGAATGGAAGAACAGTTTTTGCTCAGCATCAAAACGAAGCGAACGGAAATGTAAATGAAGAGATTGATTTATCCGCATTGAATACCGGGGTCTATGCCCTGCAAATTATTACAGCAGATGGTTCAGTGCTGAATCAATCTATTGTGAAGGCCAAGGAATAATACATACGCCCACTTCACACAACAAAAGCCTTCGGCAAAAAAAGCCGGAGGTTTTGTTGTTTTTTGGGAGTAAAAGCTTTAGGCGTGTAATGCATAAAAATTATTTCACCACTTTTGAAAAATGAATTGCATTTAAAATTAAAATCCAACCACTGTTAATCTCATTCTAACATGCTAACATTAGAAGACCTCGATGTAAGGGATTTCCTCGTAAAGCCCGGCCAAAAAATTTCCCTGAAAGATTTCCCTACTGATCTTGATAACAAAAAAGTGAGCAAGGAAGAAGGTGAAACCATGCTTCAACAAGGGATTGAGAAATTGGCAATCATGCAGGATAAACTGTATGCCTTCAGCGGGTACAGCGTTCTCATAGTATTACAGGCGATGGATGCTGCAGGCAAAGACAGCACCATCAAGCACATCATGTCAGGACTGAATCCAACGGGCGTAAAAGTTGTAAGCTTCAAAACTCCATCTGTCGGTGAGCTCAAACATGACTACTTCTGGAGGCATTACAAGGAATTGCCTGCACGGGGAGAAATCTGCATCTTCAATCGCTCGTACTATGAAAATGTTTTGATCACGAGGGTTCACCCTGAACTTATTCTTCATGAAAACCTTCACGGAATTAATAATGTCAAGGACATTGATAAAGATTTTTGGAAGATGCGATACAAGCAAATCCGCCGCTTCGAAAAAAATATTTCTGAAAACGGAACCATCATTCTTAAATTTTACCTGCATGTTTCAAAAGATGAACAGAAGAAGCGCTTTCTCGAGCGTATTGACAATGCCAAAAAAAACTGGAAGCTTTCTCTTGATGATTTAAAAGAGAGAGCCTGCTGGAAGGCATACGAAGAAGCGTTTGAAGACGCACTGAATGGAACTTCTACGGAGAACGCGCCGTGGTTTGTCATCCCTGCTGATGATAAATGGTTTCTGCGCCTGATCATCGCCGGCGTCATCTACAAACAATTGGATGAATTGAAGCTTGAATACCCCAAAGTTTCCAAAGAGCAGAAAGCGGAATTGATGAAGGCAAAAGAAAGTTTGTTGAGTGAGAAAGAATAGAGTCGAAAAACGTCTGATACAATCAGCGACAGATCAAACACGTACGATTCAACATCAAAAACTTTCACCGCTCTTTCTTACTCGCTACATCGAGATAAACTGCAAACACCAGCACTGCACCTTTAATAATATCCTGGAAGAACGGATCAACATTGAGAATACTCATGCCGCTATCAAGTGAAGCCATGATCAAAGCGCCAATCATTGCTCCGAAGATGGTTCCTCTTCCGCCGCTGAGTGAAGTGCCGCCAATTACACATGCCGCAATTGCGTATAACTCATAACCGCGCGCTGCATCAGGTGCAGCACTGCCCAATCGTGCCGTATAAATAATTCCGGCAATCGCACTCAGCATCCCGCTGATGGCAAACACTGCCATGGTATTCCACCGGATGTTGATGCCGGAAAGAAATGCTGCTTCAGCATTTCCACCGATGGCAAAAACTCTTCGTCCAAAAACGGTTTTGGTTGCGATGAAAGAGAAGAGCAGCGCCAGTGCGAGGAGAATAATTACAGGAACGGGAATAGAACGATCCTGCGTAATAACGGATGCTTGTCCTTGTTTCATCGCAGATTGATATGCTTCCGTATTGAAGAGTGGATTACTTTCAGGAAGTTTGATAGGTGATGAGATGGGAGGTTTAAAACTGTGACTCCCGCTCTTCACGAATATAAACATGAAGCCAAGAATGATTGCACTCACAAATACAGCTTTTCCAATCGTGAGGAACATGGATTCTGCTTCAAGTCCGTGCTTCATGCGTGAGCGCGATGCATTAATGATGGAATAGACTGAAAGAATGATCGCAATTGCAGCGACGATCCAGCCTTCTGTCGAATTCAGAAATCCGCCGCCGAGAAATTGAAAATCAGTTGGAACTGGAATGGTTTCTCCCTTCATCCACGCGCTGATCCATCCCCGAAAAATGAGCAAGCCACCGAGTGTCACGATAAATGCAGGGATGCGCAAGTACGCCACGAGAAAGCCCTGAGCAGACCCTACTAAAATTCCTGCGAGTAAGGTGAGAAGAATCGTTACAGGTAAACTCAAATGATAATTCACAGCGAAGATGGCTGCCATTCCTCCCGTCAATCCAACGAGCGAGCCAACAGAGAGATCAATGTTGCCGGACACAATCACAAGCACCATTCCGATCGCAAGCAAGCCTACGATGGAGCTTTGGCGAAACAGATTGGTGATGTTTTGCGGAGAAAGAAAAATTCCATGAGTTACAATGTGAAAGAAGATGCAAATCGCAATGAGTGCGAAGAGCATGATGAGTGCGCGGAAATTTGTGAGTGGGAGTTTTTTCATTTTACTTTCTCTTCATCATTTTGATTTCATGCAATTCGTTTTGTCTGCCCCGTCGCAGCCAGCATCACTTCCTCCTGAGTCGTTTTTCCGCCGGGCAGTTCTGTGGCAAGCTTTCCTTCATGTAGCACAAGAATCCTGTGACTCATGCCAAGCACTTCAGGAAGATCACTTGACACCATTACGACTGCCATTCCCTTCGTTACCAGTTCATTCATCAGGTGATAGATCTCACTCTTGGCGCCTACATCAATGCCCCGCGTAGGCTCATCCAAAAACAAAACTTCGGGATTGGTGAGCAGCCATTTCCCAATCACTACTTTTTGCTGATTGCCGCCACTTAATGTGTTCACTGCATAATCAGGACTCTTCACTTTGATGCCGATGTTCTTGATGGCTTCGAGATTTCGTTTCAGCTCTTTTGTAAAATTCATCACGCCATTTGATGCAACTGATTGCAGTGAAGCGAGATTGAGATTTTTTCCAACCGATGCCTGCAGAATCAAGCCGTAGCGTTTCCTGTCTTCACTCACGAGGGCGAGTCCGCCTTTGATTGCCTCGAGGGGGGAGCGAAACAAAACTTCTTTTCCCTTGTAAATAATTTTACCGGTCATGCGCGATCCCCATGCACCGAAAATTCCGGTAAGCAACTCTGTCCTTCCTGATCCCATCAAACCGGAGATGCCGAGAATCTCCCCGCGGTAAACATCGAAGCTGATGTCATCTACTTTTTTTCTGCCGGCAATATCAGGATCGTAGAGTGTAAAATTTTTTACAGAGAGAATTGCTTCACCTCTTTTACAATCGGCCCGCGGATAAAAATCTTTGATCTCTCTGCCCACCATCAAACTCACCAATTCTTTTTCAGTGATGTCTTTTACATTCTTCGTGGTCACGTACGTTCCGTCGCGCAACACAGAAACGCGATCACACAAGCTCATCACCTCGTCAAGTTTGTGACTGATATAAATCATCGTCACACCTTTCGACTTCAGGTCGCGAAGGATTTTCATGAGCTTATCAATTTCCTGCTCGGCAAGTGCCGTGGTGGGCTCATCGAGGATGAGAATGGATGCATGCTTGTTGATCGCCTTCGCAATTTCCACGAGTTGCTGCTCACCAATGCCGAGCTGAATCATTTCTGTTTCGGGATTGATGTTCAGTCCGAGCTGCTTCAAAAGATTTTTCGATTGCCCATAAATTTCATGGTAGTTCACCACGCCAAAGCGTTGCGGTTCTCTTCCTAAAAAAATATTTTCACCCACGGTCATGTGCTTCACCAATGAAAGTTCCTGGTGAATCACTGCAATGCCCGCTTGTTCCGCATCATGAATGTTGTTGAACGTTTGCTTCTTTCCTTCTAAAAAAATTTCTCCCTCATGAGAAGATGATGGATACACACCGCTAAGGATTTTTATCAACGTAGATTTTCCTGCACCGTTCTCTCCGCAAATTCCATGAATCTCACCTTTGTCAACTGAGAAGGAAATATCTTTCAGAGCGTGAATGCCTCCGAAGTTTTTAGAGATGTTGTGGATTTCGAGATAGCTCATTTCGTGAATCGTGAGTCTTGAATCGTGAGTCGTGAGACGTGAGTCGTGAATCGTGAGTCGTGGGTTTTTACTACTAAATCATTTTTGAAAGCATGCTGAAGCTGCGGACCATAAATTCTCCAAGTTGTTTGCAATTTCCCTTTTGAAAATATTCCAAATCAGAAGCAACGTCTAAGGCAGCATCAACTTCAATAATAGAACTTCTCGAAATCTCATAGAATCTTTTACGTTCCCCTAAGGATTTTCTTGAAGCGCCTTCAGCAAGGTTTAGATGAACTGAAAGAGCTGCTCTCCTGACTTGACTAACTAAATTAAATCTTTCATCAGAGGGGAAACTCTTGGTGAGTTTGTAACATTCAAAAACAAATTTTCTTGTTACCTGATAAATGTCAAGCTGCGTGTGTTTGAGTTGAAGAAACATGTTGAAATGATTTAGGGTTAGGAATTTATTCTCAAAATGACTCATCGCCTCACGTCTCAAGTCTCACGATTCACGACTCACAACTCACGACTCACGATTCACGACTCACGGCTCACGACCATAAACCTGCTCCCTCGAATGATACCCATCCGCAATCACCGTTTCCATCATGTTGCTTTTGTCAACCTGCAATGGATCAATAAGGATGGAAGGCACATCAATTTTTTTGTTGTTGATCACATGAATTGCTTTCTCCACCACTTGATTGCTGATGATTTGCATCGCTGCTTCTGCCGCTGCTTCAGCCACCGGCTTAATGGGTTTATAGATAGTCATCGTTTGTGTTCCCTGCACAATACGCTGACATGCGGCGAGATCAGCATCCTGACCGCTCACTAAAACTTTCCCTGCAAGTCCTTTCTCGCCGAGCGCCTGAATAACTCCGCCTGCTGTCCCGTCATTTGATGCAACCACCGCTTGTATGTCTGTAGTTTTTGTGAGTGCATTCTCCACGTGTTTCATTGCTTCACTCGCCTGCCAATCCGTCGCCCATTGATCAGTGACGATTTTTATTTTGCCGGAGTCAATATACGGTTGCAGTACATCCATTTGTCCTTTGCGAAAGAGAATAGCGTTGTTATCGGTTTTCGCCCCGCCAATCAAAATGTAATTGCCTATTGGCACACGCTGTACTAAATATTGCGCCTGCAGTTGACCTACACGCTCGTTGTCGAAAGAAATGTAAAGATCAAGATCGCAGTTGCGAATGAGGCGGTCATAAGCAATCACTCTCACCCCTTGTGAATGTGCTTTGTTCACGATGGTAGCGCAGATGTCTCCATTGTGCGGAACTACCACAAGAATGTCAACCCCTTTTGCAAGCATGTTTTCTGCCTGTGCGATTTGCAGGTTGTCATCACCATTGCACGCTGACACTTCCACCTCAGCGCCAAGCTCTTTTGCTTTTGCAACAAAGAAATCACGGTCATGCTGCCACCGTTCTTCTTTCAGTGTTTCCATGAGCAAACCAATCTTAGGTTTGTGAGTGGTAGATTGTTGAGAGCAGGAAGAGAGGAGGAAAATGAGGAAAGCGAATAGTGAATAGTGAATGGTGAATCGTGAAACGTGAGACGTGAATCGTGAGACGTGAGACGTGAGACGTGAGAGGAGAAACATGTTCTGTGAGAAAATTTCAGGGTGAAAGTTGAAGTATTAAATTCGAAATCCGAAATTCGCCTGAAAATCCGAACTCAAAAATCCGAAATCAAAGTTGGTCCCGTAGTTCAACGGATAGAATAGAAGTTTCCTAAACTTTTGATGGCAGTTCGATTCTGCCCGGGACTACCCAACTTATCATCTGACACCATCATAAATGACACAACATGATGGTAAAAAAATTTCACTACACATCAAGCTCCATAGTGGTGACATTATTCATGATGTATAATTGGTTGTCCGCATGTAGGACAAACCTCGCCTTTGTGCTGCTTCTTTGAAATTTGTTCAAGATAACCAGCCGCTATAATACCTGTCGGAATTGCGATCAACCCAATACCAATAATAGCTATTAACCCTCCTAAAATTTGTCCGAGTGGTGTAATGGGATAAATGTCTCCGTAGCCTACCGTAGTCAGTGTCTCCATTGCCCACCACATCGTTTGAGGTACGCTCGAGAATTTGTCGGGTTGGGCTATATGTTCAGCATAGAACATGACGAAGGAAACGATAATGAGCATAATCAGGACAAAAGCAAAGCTTACAATAAGATCGGCCCTTTTCGATTTGATTACCTGATTAATCACCTGAACGGCTTTCAGATATCGAATGATTTTAAACAGCCGGATCACTCTGAAGATTCTGACGATTCGAAGAAACCTGAGATCAAATGGTAAAAAAAGGAGTGCAGGAAGAAAGGAACAAAGATCAATCAAGGCCATCGGTGTAAGAGCAAACCTTATTCTTCCCGACACAGGTTTCCTGAATTTTTTGTCTTCAACGATTGACCACAACCTCAAAAAATATTCAACAGTGAAAATGAGAATTGAAAGGTCTTCAAATGCTGTCAGGTAGGCCCCATACTCAGTATGAATTGATTTTACGGTATCCACCATTAGTGCAACAATATTCAGGAGGATGAGGATGATAATGAAGAGATCAAAGTATTTCTCTCCCTGTGTCTCAATGACGTCAGGGTCCAGAAACGCGTAAACCTTGTGTCGAAATTTTTTCACTTTAGGGTTCATTTTCGTGAAATGTAGAAACTATTCTGCGTAAAAAATTGAAATGCTTATATCAAACAAGAAAGATGGAATCAGGAAACACAGAAGAACTTAAAAGATCATGTTAATTTCTTCCCAACAACTGATTTTGATCATCGTAGTGACGAATACACCCGTACTTTTGCGATCAATCAATGTTAATATGTATGTATGACTCTTCGCCCACTGCTGATACCGATATTCAGCAAGCCAGCGTAACTACCAGAGGGGCGAGTACCATAGCTGAAAAATATGAAGAGCTTTCCATGCAGTTTCGTTTGGATTATGAAAAAATTTTCAGCGACAACAATTCAAAAAAAACGATCGTCATCATTCCCAGCTTAACCATTGATCAGGGAATTTTGGCAAAGGTGAATGGCTCAGTGTACTACGAAGAGCGAATGCTTTGTTTGCTCATGCTCTTGAGAATGCCTGAAACACATGTAGTCTACGTTACCAGCGTCCCTGTTGATCCGGTGATTGTTGATTACTACCTGCATTTACTTCCGGGCATCACGGGTTATCACGCACGACAGCGTCTTACCATGCTATGCTGTTATGATGCTTCTTCAAAATCTCTCACGGAGAAAATTTTGGACCGTCCGCGCCTCATGAATCGAATAAGGAACAGCATAGCACCGGGAAGCGTGGCACACATTTCTTGCTTTAACACCACATCTTATGAGCGGGATTTATCAGTACGACTTGGCTTGCCTATTTATGGCTGCAATCCCGATCTATTGCATTATGGAACCAAGAGTGGCAGCAGAAAAATTTTCCGGGAATGTGAAGTCCCCTTTCCTGATGGATTTGAAGATCTGCAGGATGAAAACGATATAGCGGAAGCGATTGCCGAACTGAAGAACCGAAATCCGTCTCTTCAATCCTGCATGGTGAAATTGAACGATGGATTTTCCGGAGAAGGAAACAGCAGCTTTTCATTTAAAGGGTTGGACTGCAGCGGAAATCTTGTTGCAAAAATAAAAACTCAGCTAAGGCATTCATTGAAGATTGTAGATAATAACCTTGACTATGATGGCTACCTGCAAAAGTTCAAAAGCATGCACGGTATCGTCGAGGAATGTGTAGAAGGAGAAACGAGGCAATCCCCCTCTGTTCAGTGCCGCATAAATCCATTGGGAGAAGTTATGGTGTTGTCAACGCACGACCAGGTTTTAGGTGGTTCCTCCGGACAGGTTTTCATTGGCGCAAATTTTCCTGCTAATAATGAGTATGCCGCTGAGATAGCCCACATGGGAACTTGTATTGCAGCATCGCTGAGAAACAAAGGTGTGATGGGAAGATTTGGTGTTGATTTTATTTCTGTGAAACAAAGTACCGGCTGGAAACATTTTGCGATTGAAATCAACCTTCGCAAAGGAGGCACCACCCATCCATACCTTTTGCTGCAGGGATTAACGCTTGGGAAGTATGATGCAGAAAGCGGCACCTATCACACAGCCAACGGAGAGCCGCGCTATTACTTTTGCTCTGACAATGTAGTGAATGAAGCTTATCGCGGACTTAGCTCTCATGATCTCATTGACATTGCCATCCACAACCGCCTTCAATATGATGGAAGTATGCAGGAAGGTGTCATGTTTCACCTCATAGGGGCGCTTTCACAATTTGGTAAAATGGGAACAGTTTGTATCGGAAAAACACCGGCTCGCGCAAATGCTATATACCGGAGAATGTTGCAGGTGTTAAACAAGGAAGTGAGGCGATACTCCTGAAGGGTGTAAGCCCTCGTTGAAATTTCAAGTTTTCAAAGCGATTAATATTTTTCTTGTCCGCAAGACTCTGTGAGGAATTTTTAAACTTCAAACTTCAAGAAAATTTCAAGAAGAAAAATTTCAAAAACCCAAACTCGGAGCCTTGAACCTTGAACTTTGAATCTTTCTTGAACTTTGAATTTTGATTCTTGATACTTAAAGATCATGGAATTCTTTAGTTTGTAGATTTGACGCAATTCCTTTTTCAGTTGGTTCGCTAATCACATACCCAGGAAAACGAATAGCGAACTACAGTGAAAAGAGGCCTCGTAGTTCAACGAATAGAATATCTGACTTCGGATCAGATGACGAAGGTTTGATTCCTTCCGAGGTCACAAGACAGGTGGATAATCCCTCCCGGGCGAACTGACAATAAATATCTTCAAAAAAAAAAATTTCAACACCAGCGAAGCATGAAGTGCTACCCGAAAGTATTTTTTTTCATTGGTCTTGGATTTTTGTTTTTACATTCATGCGACAGACCTAATGCAACTGACAAGCGTGAAATTGTAAAAGTCGGAACCGTAAAAATTGATTCGTCATTCCTCGATTCACTTTCAAAGCGAACATTCAATTACTTCTGGGATCTTGCCGGACCAGATAACGGACAAATCCCTGATCGCTGGCCCACAGAACAATTCTCAAGCATCGCAGCTACTGGCTTTGGGCTCACCAATTATTTAATTGGTGTGGAGCGTGGATACATCACAAGGCAACAAGCAGCAGTCCGTGTGTTGAAGACATTAAAATTTTTACTGGCTGCTCCTAAAGGCGGTGGCACGTCAGGCATCTCCGGCTTTCACGGTCTCTTCTATCATTTTCTTGATCAGCAAACCGGCCTTCGTTACAGAGATGTTGAGTTGTCAACTATTGACACGGGATTATTGATGGCGGGCATTCTTTCCTGTCAAACTTATTTTGATGGTGATGATGATGCAGAAAAGCAAATTCGCGCCATCGCAGATTCACTATACCGCGCTGTGGAATGGGATTGGGCCATGAATGGAAAAGAAACCATGAGCATGGGCTGGCATCCTGAAAGCGGTTTCATTGATGCGCAGTGGAAAGGATACAATGAAGGAATGATTTTACTTGTGCTTGCTTTGGGTTCACCTACTCACTCCATTCCCGCCGAAAGCTGGAGTACCTGGACCAAAACATATCAATGGGCGAAGTACCAGGGCGAGGAGTATGTAAACTTCGCGCCGCTGTTCGCTTACCAATATTCACAGATGTACATTGATTTCAAAGGAATTCAGGATGAGTACATGAAGGAAAAGGGAATTGATTACTTCGAAAATTCACGCAGAGCTACTTATGCTAATCGCGCTTACTGCATTGCGAATCCTTCTGAGTTTGTCGGTTACAATGAGAACATTTGGGGACTCACAGCGTGTGACGGCCCTGGAGATGACAACAAGGCAAATCCAAACATCTCCTTTATGGGTTATAGTGCCCGGGGCGCAGCGAAATGGAATGTGGTGGATGATGGAACGATTGCTCCCACGGCTGCATGCAGTTCCATCCCTTTCGCTCCTGAAATTTGCATTCCCGCAGTCAACGCCATGCATCAGCAATATGGAAATAAAATTTATGACCGCTATGGATTCAAGGATGCGTTTAACCTGAGCATCATTAATAAAGATGGTTCGCAGGGATGGGTTGACACTGATTATATCGGAATTGATGAAGGACCGATTGTGATTCAACTTGAAAACTATCGCAACGGTTTTGTGTGGAACCTGATGAAGAAAAATCCTTACATCGTTGCCGGGTTGAAGAAGGCGGGATTTACGGGAGGATGGTTGAAATGATTTAATGAAGGATTTATTTTGCCATGCTTCAAAAGTATTGGTGCAATCACTTACACATCATCATGTCAGTTTAAGAAAAGAGGACATTCCTGTTAGATGCCTCAACGACAAAAAATATACCTCTCCAATAATAAATTTAGAAAAAATTCTAAGTTGAAATACCTTTGACAATCCCCTCAACGAAAAAAATCCTGAAAAAAATTGTACCTCCAACTCAAGCTTCAAACTTGTCTCGTTGCAACGGTGATGCTGGTCTCTATCGCAGCATTTGCACAAGACAGAATTGTAACCGGGAACGTCACTGCAGCCGATGACAAGCAACCAATGACCGGTGTAACAGTAGTAGTGCAGGGAACCACTAAAGGCGCTTCAACTGATATTGACGGCAAGTATCAGATCACGTTAACCCCGGCAGAAAATGTTCTTGTCTTTTCATTCATTGGCTTCAAAACTTTTTCTGCTGAAGTGGGTGATCGTACGGTAGTGGATGTGGTGCTTCAACCCGATGTTCAAACACTCGCAGATGTTGCAGTGATTGGTTATGGCACGCAGCGCAAGAGCGATCTCACCGGATCGGTGTCCTCCGTTCGTGGTGCAGACCTTACTAAAATTCCTTCATCATCGGCTGAGCAAGCACTGCAGGGGAAAGTTTCAGGACTTCAGGTGAGTAGTGTATCCGGCGATCCTGGTACACCGCCTGTACTTCGTATTCGGGGCATCGGCACCCTCAATGATGCCTCCCCGATTTTCGTTGTGGATGGTGTGATACTCGACGACATTTCTTTTTTGAGCAGCAGCGATATTGAATCCATGGAAATATTGAAGGACGCTTCGTCCACTGCCATTTACGGATCCCGTGGAGCCAACGGTGTGATCATCGTCACTACCAAAAATGGGAAGACAGGAAATGACACCGCCATTGTTGTGAATGTATCGGCGGAATTCAGCTTGCAGCACTTAGAGAAGAAAATTGATTTGCTCGACGGCCGGCAATTTGCAGAGGTGGTGAATGAAATCAACCCGGGCACGTTCAACAACCTTGACAAAGTAGCGAATACGAATTGGCAGGATGAGATTTTCAGGAACTTTGCGCCCCTTCAGAATTATCATGTTTCAATTTCAGGAGGATCCCGCAACCACACTTATTATTTCGGAACCAGTTTCTTTCGCCAGGATGGTATTATTCCGAATTCGGACTATGAGCGCCTTTCAATAAAATTTAATAACACCATTTCGATTTTAAAAAATATAAAGATCGGGGCAAACATCACCGCATCCCCTGATAATAAAAATTATCCTGCTGATGTGGTGGCAACTGCATATCGTGCGTGGCCCTCATCAGTACCCTACAATGCTGACGGAAGTTTTGCTGAAGTGCTCGGCTCAGGAAATCCTCTCGCATCTATTGCGTACAATAACAATCACTCGAATCAAATGCGCGGAGTAGGAAATTTTTTTGGTGAGCTAAAATTGCTTCGTGACTTCACCTTCAAAAGCAGTTTTGGTTTTGATGTTTACTATAAGAAGGAAAAAAAATTCACGCCTGCATTTTTTGTAAGCGCCGGCCAAAGCAATTCTCTCAGCGATCTTTCCGTCACGCTGACGAATTACAGCTTATGGCTTTGGGAAAATACCCTGAACTACACTAAGCAGTTAGGTAATCATCATTTCGATTTGCTTGCAGGCGTAACGGCGCAAAAAGACAAGATCGAGCATGTGGGAGGCACCACGCAGGATTTAATCGCTGATGATCCTGCCCTGTGGTATTTACAAACGGGTTCGGTACAGTACACCACGGCGAACAATGGAGGAGAAATCAATGCGATTGCTTCTTACCTGTTCCGCGCGAATTATAATTTCAAAGGAAAATATTTGCTCACCGCATCCTATCGTATTGATGGCTCCTCCAAGTTTGGTGTCAATAACCGGTGGGGTTCCTTCCCCTCATTTGCATTGGGATGGAACATTATGAACGAACCCTTCATGGCTTCTGTTTCCGCGATCAATAATTTAAAAGTACGGGGAAGCTGGGGCGTAATTGGGAATGAAAAAATTCCGGGAAGCAAGCAATATTCATTGGTAAAAAATGATCAGAATGCAGTCTTCGGTACGGCAGAACATGTGGTGCAGGGCGCCACTTATGGCGTATCCGGAAATCCGAATTTGAAATGGGAAAGAACAACGCAAACAGATGGCGGCCTGGAAGTTGGATTTTTCAATAACCGGCTTAGGGGCGAATTTGATTACTACAGAAAAATCACGGACGGAATTTTAGTGGACCTTTTAACGCCCGGTAATTTAGGAAACGGACCCTACGCTACCGTTGCTTTCAATGCAGCCAAGGTGCTGAACAGTGGGTTCGAGCTGAACATCTCCTGGCAGGATCAGGTGGGAAAAATAAAATACAGCTTCGGTGCTATTGGATCCACACTGCATAATGAAGTCCTCGCACTTGGATTATCACCTGACAGCAATGCATTCATTCCATCCGGCTCATTGGGAAACGGGCAAGTAGTTACACGAACGGTAGTCGGTCAATCGGTGGGAGAATTTTATGGTTACCAGGTGATTGGTGTTTTACAAAATCAAAATGATATTGAATCGAGTGCCATCGTTCCCGGTGAGCAACCCGGGGATTTAAAATTTGCGGACATTAATGGTGATGGAATTATTGACGCTAACGATCGAACTTTTATCGGGTCTTACATCCCTAATTTTATTTATGGCTTTAACGCCAATCTTGGCTACAGGAGTTTTAATCTCTCCATTGATTTCTGTGGGGTGTTGGGGAATAAAATTTACAATGGAAAAAATGCGGTGCGGCCTGATTTGTACAATTTTGAATCACAGGTGGCTGATCATTGGCACGGTGACGGAACGAGCAACACAGAGCCGCGTGCTTCGGCTGGCGGAGTTAATTATGAGCCATCAACTTATTTTATTCAGAGTGGAGCATTCGTCCGGCTTCGCAGCATAACATTGAGTTATACATTCTCTTCCAAAATCACATCAAAGCTGAGAGCGAATGTGCTCAACGTTTACCTGAGGGGAACAGATCTGTTTACGCTTTCAAAATACACCGGCTATACTCCTGAAATCGGAAGCGATAATGCGCTGGCTTCAGGAATTGATGGAGGCGTTTATCCCATCACTTCTGTTTATTCAGTCGGAATGAATCTTTCATTCTAACCACAAAAGCATTCATGATCATGAAAAGAAAATACAGTTTCATCTTCCTTTCACAATTAAAAGCAGGATTGCTTTTGACCTGTATTTTAATGTCCGTTTCCTGCGGGAAAAAATTTCTTGAAGTGAGCCCGCAGGGATCATTGACGGATGCTCTCTTTCCGCAAAACGCCGCCGATGCCTTGCTCGCGACGAATGCTGTTTATGGAAGCTTTCACAACTGGAGTTACTGGTCCGGCGGGTTTCCAATTCTCGATATCATGAGTGATGATGCAAACAAAGGAAGTAATCCCGGCGATGCAGCACGCCTTGTTCTATTTGACAACTTTCAGTTCTCACCAACTGCTTCTGATATTTTTCCATGGTACAGTGCCTTGTATCAATCCGTGAAAAGCGCCAACGTGGTGATTGAGAAAATTCCGCCAATCGTAATGGATGAAAGCCTGAAGAAACGCTACATTGCCGAGGCGAGATTTCTTCGCGCGATGTTTTATTTCAATCTGGTGAGAGCATTCGGCGATGTTGTAAAAGTAACTACGGTGATTGCTGATCCCAATTTAACACGCTCACCGAAAGATGAAATTTATAATGAAGTGATCATTCCCGACTTGCTATTTGCCATTGACAACCTTCCTGAGCAAAGTGATTACGCGGCTGAAGATGTAGGCAGGGCTTCACGTGGCGCTGCAAAATCTTTACTGGCCAAAGTATATCTCTACCAAAAAGATTTTGTGAATGCTGAAAAATATTCACTTGAAGTAATTAACTCCGGTCAATACACGCTGGAATCAGATTTCGCGAATGCATTTTCCCTCGCAGGTCAGTTTGGAGCTGAATCGGTTTTTGAAATTGGCAGCCGGCCGTTAGAGGGTGATCTTTCACAGGGCGCCAACCAGTTCGCCAATACACAAGGTGTGAGGGGAAATCCGAATAAAGGGTGGGGCTTCAATCGCCCTTCAGTTAACCTGATGAATTCCTTTGAGCCGGGTGACAAGCGGAGAGATGCCACCATTATTTTTCTTGGTGAAACGATTGACGGAGTTCCCATTGTTGGAGACGTATCAACACCCGACACAACCTGGTCTGACTCTTCACACACGATCATCAGCGAGATTGAAACCTATAACCAAAAAGTTTGGGTACCCGGAACTACCACCGCAGAAGAGTGGGGATACAATATTCGAGTGATTCGCTATGCAGAGGTGTTACTGATAGCCGCAGAAGCGCTCAACGAAGATGGCCAAGGCAATGCAGGGCTTCCTTTTCTTAATATGGTTCGCGAGCGGGCAGGTCTGAATGACATCACCGAAACAGACCAAACATTACTGAGACAGATTATCCGGAATGAAAGAAGATATGAGCTTGCAATGGAAGGAGATCGCTTCTTTGATCTCGTGCGCACAGGACAAGCAGCGCAGGTGCTTGGTCCGTTAGGATTTGTGGTAGGAAAGAATGAGCTATTTCCTCTTCCCCAGAGTGAAATTGATTTATCAGGTGGTCGGCTTACACAGAATCCGGGGTGGTAGATTCATTTTTTCAGTTTGGGTTTTTTATACGAGTTTAGCGGCATTAATTTTGATTATTTCTTCGCGTTAATCTTATTCTACAGATTCTTTTTACACTAAAACCAAATTTAGATTACAATGAACAAGCAAATCAAATTACTAAGTCTTCTCGTGATCGCAATCGGCTTAACATTTTCTGCCTGTAAAAAGGATGAAAATGCTCCCGCAATCACTCTTACAAGTCTTAAATCAGGCGCTACTGATTTGAATGGTGCTACTTCTGCAACAGATGTTTCAACAACTGAAAATATTGTTGCCGTCTTCAGCACCACAGTTGATGCTACCACTGCTAACGGCACCAACATCAAATTGATGAATGGAAGCACGGCTGTAGCGATAACCCTTACGGTTACAGGAAGCACTGTTACAATTGATCCAACGGATAACCTTCTTACCGGCGGACTTTATACTCTCTCTATAAGTGGAGTAAAGTCAGATCAGGGTCAGGCCTTAGCCACTGTTAGTGTAACCTTCACGACGCAGGGAGTTGGTCTCGAAACTCCTCCACAAAAAGCTTCACAGGTAATGTATTTGCAGTTCGATAATTCCATTGTGGATCTTACCGGAAACGCTACTGTTGGCTTTGAGCAAGTAACTTATACAACAGATCGTTTTGGTAATGCCAATGCTGCGGCATTTTTCGCAGGACAGGATGTTCCCGGAACCGGTGACATCGTCGAGTTAGACGGAACCAATTTTATTAATCCAAGCACTACCATTAGTGTTTGGTTCAAATTAGATCCTGCGACTTTTGGACCCGGCAGCCGCGAAATGTTTGGTATATGTGCACAGTATGGTTACTTTATGGAAGTAGCCGGTGATTTAGCATGGATGAAACTACCTACGAGCCATAAAGTTGATCCTTCAGGTATTCCGCCTCATAACTTTGGAACTGCCTGGACAGATTACATCAATGGAGGTTCACCGGTTGGTGGTATGCTTCTGTATAATTACCTCGGTTCAATATCAACTTTAATTGGTGGTAACACCTGGCATCAGTTGGCACTCACTTATGATGCTTCTTCATCTTTAAAGACCGTTTTTATTGATGGAGTTAAAATTATGCAGGCAGACATAGATTTGGGTCAAACTGAATGGATTCTTAAAGACCTGGCACTCGCCACAGATGACGGTGGTACGCCAATAGTAGGGTTAGATGCAAAACTTGCTATTGGATTTTCAAGCAGCCGTGCCAATACAGCAACCTCCTGGTCTAATTATTTAACTCAGGCAAATACTTTCAAAGGTGCTTTGGATGATATGCGGATCTGGAACAAAGCTCTTACAGAAGGGGAAGTTGCCACTTTGTACACTATAGAGCAATAGTCACAATACGTGTAGAGAATTTTCACAGGGGTATTTAGGAATTCCTAAATGCCCCTGTTTCTTTTTAGTTTTACAATAAGAAAAAAATGTTCAGACCTGTCATTTTTATATGGATTGTTTTACTGACTATTGTTTCTTCTTGCAAGAAAGACAAGACTCCTTCTTCAACCTTTCAGCTTACTGCATTACGAATCGGAGCTATTAATTTGAATTTGACGGATGCTGTTGCCAATATTAATTTGCCCGTTGATGAGCCTGTAGTCGCTACTTTTTCGCAGGCACTGGATATTTCTTCAGTGCCCGCTTCAGTGTTGTTGTTATCCGGGGCGGATACCTTGCCGATGACTTTTTCTTTTCTCGATGAGAACAAAACGCTCTCTGCAAAACCAGTTTCTAATCTCGAAAATCAAAAAAGTTATTCGTTCGAAATAACGAGCTCACTGAAATCAGCAGATCAAGAATCGTTCAGTGGAATTTCAATTTCATTCACCACAGTTGCTCCTGCAATGAATATTGATTCGCTCACAGTTGGAAGCAACAACTTTTTGGTGAGTTCCCGGGTCACGGATGTTGACAGAAACTTCCCCGCTGTCATTAAGTTCGATCATCCGCTCGACTTGTCTTCATTGAGCAACACAACTATTACCGTTAACCATTCAGGGCAAAATGCAATCATCACCTGGTCACTGGCTGATTCCAATAAAACACTCTACCTTCATTCCTCGCAGCCGCTTGTACATTTTGATCGCTACGTGCTCACGCTGACGAATCAAATTAAGAGTACCGACGGTTCGGTATTTACCGGTTACACTAAAGAATTTTATACGGCACTTGACACTACTCCCAAATTTCCTTTACTCTCTGATGATGATTTGCTCACGCTCGTAGAGCAGCAAACATTCAAATACTTCTGGGACTTCGGTCATCCCACAAGCGGGCTGGCGCACGAAAGAGAAACTTCAGGCAACACTGTTACCATTGGCGGGTCAGGATTTGGTGTGATGGCAATCATTGTTGGCATCAGCAGAAATTTCATTACGCGCCAGGAAGGTGTTGATCGCCTGGAGAAGATTGTTGACTTCCTCACAACAGCCGATCGCTTTCACGGGGTTTGGCCGCATTGGATGAATGGTGTTACCGGCCATGTTATTCCATTTAGCCAGGAAGATGACGGCGGCGATTTGGTGGAAACATCATACATGATGCAAGGGCTGCTTACTGCCCGGCAATTTTTAGATCCTTATAATGCGCAGGAGAATAATTTGATTTCAAAGATCAATGATCTGTGGAATACTGTTGAGTGGGATTGGTACACGCAGGGAGGGCAGAATGAATTGTACTGGCACTGGTCTCCTGATCTAGGATGGGCAATGAATTTTCAGGTGCGGGGATGGAATGAAGCATTGATCACCTATTTCCTTGCAGCAGGATCATCCACCCACACCATCAGTGCATCCGTGTACACGAATGGCTGGGCGCAGAACGGTGGCATCATCAACGGACATACTTTTTATGGATTCACGCTGCCACTCGGTCCCGATTATGGAGGGCCGCTTTTCTTTTCACACTATTCTTTCCTCGGGATTAACCCGCACAATTTATCCGATGCGTACGCGAATTACTGGACGCAGGATGTCAACCACACAGAGATCAACCGCGCGTATTGCATTGACAACCCTCTGAATTATGTTGGCTACAGCTCACAATGCTGGGGACTCACTGCAAGTGATAATCAAAGCGGATACACTGCACAGTCACCGACGAATGACCTCGGAGTGATCACACCCACGGCTGCTATTTCTTCCATGCCTTACACACCACAGTACTCGATGGAGGCATTGAAATTTTTCTACTACACAATAGGAGATAAAGTATGGGGTCCGTATGGATTTTATGACGCCTTCAATACAACTGCCGGCTGGCATGGTACGTCTGATCTTGCAATTGATGAGGGACCTATTATCATCATGATTGAAAATCACCGAACAGGATTGCTCTGGAATTTATTCATGTCGTGCCCGGAAGTAACCACAGCAATGACCAAACTTGGATTCACCAATTAGAAAACTTCTTTTGCTTCATGAAGATCGCCACATTACTCACGCTGCTCTCGCTCGCACTTTCCTTTTCCAAAACCACACCTTCAACTGAGTTGCGCAAGCAGCAGCTCATTGATTCACTCCTGAAACAAATGACGCTCGAAGAAAAAATCGGGCAGATGACATTGTTCACTTCTGATTGGGATCAGACGGGACCTACGATGAGGGAGAATTATAAAGAAGATATTAAGGCGGGAAAAGTAGGAGCCATCTTCAACGCATACACGGTAAAGTACACACGCGAGCTGCAAGAGATTGCAGTGGAGCAAACACGATTGCACATTCCGCTGATGTTTGGCTACGATGTAATTCATGGTCATCGCACCATCTTCCCGATTCCACTCGGTGAGGCAGCGAGCTGGGATCTTGAGGCAATCGAAAAATCAGAGCGTGTTGCTGCAACGGAAGCCTCCGCCGAAGGCATCAACTGGACTTTTGCCCCGATGGTGGACATCGCCCGTGATCCCCGATGGGGAAGAATTGCTGAGGGGGCGGGAGAAGACCCCTACCTCGGTTCACTCATTGCAAGAGCGCGAGTAAAAGGTTTCCAGGGAACTGACCTCTCTGCAACAAATACCATCGTGGCGTGCGCAAAACATTTTGCAGCTTATGGAGCAGCACAGTCGGGTCGTGATTACAACTCGGTTGACATGTCAGAGAACACCCTGCGCGATGTTTACCTGCCGCCATTTAAAGCATGTGCGGATGCAGGTGTGGGAACAATAATGACTTCATTCAATGAGATCAACGGTATGCCCTCCACCGGCAACAATTTTTTACTGAATGATATTTTGAAAAAGGAGTGGGGTTTCAAAGGATTTGTTGTCACCGATTATACTTCCATCAACGAAATGGTACCGCACGGTTTTGCTGCTGATGAAAAGCAAGCCGGTGAAGAAGCAGTGAATGCCGGAGTGGACATGGACATGCAGGGAGCTGTCTTCGAAAATCATTTAAAGCAATTGGTGGATGAAGGAAAAGTCTCTCTTGCAAAAATTGACGATGCGGTGAGAAGAATTCTTGGAATCAAATTCGACCTCGGTCTATTCAATGACCCATATCGCTATTGTGACAAGCAGCGTGAAGCATCAGCAGTAATGACCAAAGAAAATCTTGAAGCAACACGGGACATGGCGAGAAAGTCTATGGTACTTTTGAAAAACGACGCCTCGGTTTTACCCCTGAAAAAAGAAACATCCATTGCCGTCATCGGTCCGCTCGCAGATAATCAAAGTGAGTTGCTTGGCCCCTGGTCAGGTGCAGGTGATTGGAAAAAATCTGTTTCACTGCTCACCGGAATCAAAACAAAACTGGGAGCCGATGGAAAAATCTTTTATGCTAAAGGCTGCACCATTGACAATGATTCCATGCAGTTCATTGCAGGTGCCCTTGAAGCAGCAATGAAGGCTGATGTAACCATTCTTGTACTGGGAGAAAAAGCAGCCATGTCAGGCGAAGCAGCAAGTCGTTCAAGCATTTCATTGCCCGGCCAGCAGGTAAAGTTGTTTAATGAAATCATCAAGCTTCGGAAGCCGGTTGTTGTTGTATTGATGAATGGAAGACCGCTTACCATTCCTGAAATAGATTTGAAAGCAACGGCCATACTTGAAACATGGTTCGCAGGAACGGAGGCGGGGAATGCCATAGCTGATGTACTATACGGTGATTACAATCCCTCAGGAAAACTCACTGCAACTTTTCCCCGCAGTGTTGGACAAATTCCCATTTACTACAGCATGAAAAATACTGGTCGTCCCTATGATGCAAAGAACAAATACACTTCGAAATATCTTGACATTCCAAACACACCCTTGTATCCGTTCGGTTATGGACTTAGCTACACGCAATTCAAATATTCGGAAATAATTATCAAGAAGCCAAAGCTTAAGGTAAATGATTCCCTCCTCATTTTAGTCACTGTCTCTAATATTGGTTCGCGTGATGGTGAAGACGTAGTTCAATTGTACGTCCACGATTTGATTGGGAGTCTAACGCGACCAGTGAGAGAGTTGAAAGGATTTCATAAAATATTTTTGAAAGCGGGAGAAAGCAAATCAGTTTCATTCACGCTACGTGCAGATGATCTTGCTTTTTACAATCAGCAATTGGTGCGGCAGGCAGAGCCGGGAAAATTCCAGGTGTTTATTGGCGGAGATTCCAATTGCAGTTTGAGCGAAACTTTTGAATTGCTGAAATAGAAAATAGAAAATGTAAAATGCAAATTGAAAATGGAAATTGGGATGCAAACTGTTTTCTGCTTTCTGAAAATAATTACTTCTTTTCGACTCCGGCGTTCAAGAGATTAGCCGATCCTTTATAGTAGTTGTGTGACACACGCTCATAATTTTCATCAACAATTACAATGAGGTTGCTGCTTTCCCCGTAGCTTTTCCTGATGATCATATACACAAAAAATTTCCGGTTAGGAACTAAAAGAAAACATGGGATGATCGGACCATTCGACCTGCACTGATAAAAGTTGGCAAGACAATAGTTACTAATATCGAATTAGAATACCAGGAATGATTGAAAATTTTTGTGGCAGTCGTTTCTCAAACTTAGAATGAATAGCAGGGGCAAAAAAATCCTCAAAAGGATCTTAAAGATTTTTGCATGGGTATTCGTTTGCCTGCTATTGGTCATAGTAGCATTGATAATTGCTCTTCAATTTCCTGCGACTCAAAATTATCTCACCCAAAAAGCCATTCATTTCATTTCTGATAAAACACACACCAGGGTTGAGTTGGGTGAAATCAATGTCGCTTTTCCAAAATCGATCGTGCTCAAAGATTTATTTCTTGAGGATCAGAAGCACGATACACTTCTTTACAGTCACCGGCTCGCAATTGATATTGATATGCTGAAATTATTTTCACACCGGATTGAACTGAACTCAATTCATATTCAAAATCTAAGCAGCCATGTCTCACACTCATTACCCGACAGCAGCTTCAATTTTGATTTTCTCATAGATGCGTTTGTATCAAAGACTACAACACCCACAGCTCAAAAGTCATTGTGGAAATTCTCACTCGGCGATATTAGCCTGCAAAAAATTCTCTTCACGTTTCATGATGAAATTGAAGGGAGTGAAATGGCTTTCAATATTGGAAACTTTAAAACACATTTCAAAACATTTGATTTGGATTCCATGAAGTTTGACATTAGAAATATTGACTTCGACCATACAATTGCTTCCATCATTCAAACCAAAATTGCTCCCGCTACAGAGAGCAATAAAGCTGTTCCTTCAAAAATGAATTATGACGTGAATGTGCATGACGTCAGTCTTTCAGCAGTGAATTTTCTTTTTCAAACGCCGCATCAAAAATTGAATATGCAAATAGGAAAGGGAGTAGTCACTGCCAACATCATCAATCTTCCCAAACAAAAAATAGATTTAAAAAATGTTGAGTTGGAAAACAGCAACATAGATTTTGCGATCAATAAACTTATAACTACAGACACAGTGGCAAAGACAGCGAACGAAGCTGTGACAACAAATTCAAATCAAAACCAAAGAGCATTATGGAAAGTGACGCTACAGAATTTCATTTCGAAAAATAATGTGATTGCATTCAACAATTATAATTCTCCTGCGGTAAAAGAGGGAATGGATTTCAACCACCTCTTGCTCTCGGGAATTGAGGCAGATGTCAATCACATTTCTTATGATGAAAAAAATATTTCTGCCAGCATCCGTGAGTTCAAGCTTAAAGAGCAAAGCGGCTTTGAGCTTAAGCATTTTCAAACCAAGTTCACTTACGATTCCACCCATGCTGAACTGGCTGACCTTGATTTGCAAACTTCACAAAGCCATATTCGAAAATATATTTCGATTGCGTATCCATCCATTCAGGCTCTTGCCGATTCTTTCGCTGATCTGAAGATTAATGCTGACTTCGATCATGCTGTAATTGATTTAGATGATGTGTTACTGCTGCAGCCTTCACTTGCTGAACAGTTTCAAATAAAAAACCCGGCGAGTCAAAGAATTGAAGTCACTGCTAAATTCAATGGGGCTGTGAAGGACATTCATATTTCTCAGTTGGAGATGACCGCTGCAAAAAATACCGTGTTGAGAATGAGCGGAAATATCAAGGGGCTTCCGGATGTACAAGCTGCCTATTTTGATATCATCGTTCAAAAATTTTCCACCACGAATACTGATGTGCAGACTTTCCTGAAACCGGAGATGCTGCCATCTAACATCACTATCCCTCCATCACTTGATGTTTCCGGCTTCTTTAAAGGGTCTATGAAAAGCTTCGATGGTAAAGCAGATATTCAATCTTCATTTGGAAATGCTACTGCAGACGTGAACAT
The DNA here is from genome assembly GCA_035638255.1 of Chitinophagales bacterium. Lineage (GTDB taxonomy): Bacteria > Bacteroidota > Bacteroidia > Chitinophagales > UBA10324 > DASRAJ01. The sequence continues at coordinate 93,263 of DASRAJ010000063.1, read as the reverse complement.
GGAAAAAAATGAAGTGTATCATGCAGCACTTTCATCTGATCATTTTGATCTGAAACAATTACTGGGCGATACGACGCTTGGCCCGATAACGATGAATGCAACAGTGAACGGTTCAGGATTGTCACAGCAGACAATGAAAGGAAATGCAGATATAAATATTCAGCAGGTAGTTTTTAGATCTTACAACTATCAAAACATAAAAGTGAACGGGAGTTTCACCGGAAATGAGTTTAACGGAATTGCATCAGTGAAAGATTCTAATGTGGCACTCACTTTTAACGGACTTGTGAATTTTGAAAAAGATCATCCCTATTACAAAGCCACTGTGAATGTTGAAGTGATGGATTTACAGGCGCTTCATTTTACGCCGGATGATTTGAGAGTGAAAGGTGTGTTGACTGTGGACTTGAAAGGAAAGGATTTGAGTAACCTTAATGGAACTATTAACCTCCGAAATGCAGTGATCACCAAAAACGATTCGGTGTTTCCAATTGATTCAGCGCTCTTCGTTTCGATTTCAGATTCGGCCGGAAAAAATATTGACCTCCGCTCGCCATTTCTAACCGGTTCCTTTAAAGGAAAGATCGGACTCGCCGATTTACCTGTCACATTGAGCCAATATTTCAACCGGTACTTTACAACGTCAGATTCAAACGTGAAAGCGGCGTTATCATCGCAGGATTTTACGTTTGACGCTGAAGTACACGATTCCCGGCTTTATACTTTGTTCGTGCCGGAGTTAAAGAAATTTTCAGGAGGAAAAATCTCGGGAGACTTCAAAAGTGAAACTCACCAGTTAAATATCCGGGTGAACATCCCACAGATTCAATACAATAACATTCTTGCTGACAGCGTGCAGCTTCTTGTTCAGTCAGACGCTACGGCATTGCATTACAACCTGTCTATGACAAAGGTTTCAGCAAATGGATATGACATTCTGCATCCATCTCTTGGCGGAATTGCAGCGAACAATGCAACGACCATTGAGTTCAAAGCGACGGATAAAAAACGAATCATAAAATATCTCTTCGCTGGAAATCTCACTAAGCAAAAGTCAGATTACCGTTTCAGTTTTGCCCGCGATAGTTTGATGCTGAATTATCAGAAATGGACAGTTGCACCGGACAATTATCTCGTCATGGGTGATAACACAATTTACGCCAATGATCTTTTATTCAGTCACGGAAATCAATCTTTGAAAATCAGCAGCACTGGCTCATCCGCTGCAAATGCGCCTCTTGAATTTGCGTTCACTGATTTTGATCTCAGTGATTTGGGCCATCTTGTTGAATCAAATCAAATTCTGGTTGGGGGATTCATCAATGGAAAGGTAGAGATAATAAATCTGCAAACAACTCCTGCGTTCACTGCCAATCTTTCCATAGATGATTTCAGTTTTATGGAAGACACGCTCGGCGACATCAAAATACTTTCTGACAATGCCACACCTGATCTCTACAAAGCACAGGTTAAAATTTCAGGACGAGGGAATGATATTTCTGTCAACGGATTTTACAACGCAAAGCAAGCTGAACAGGCATTGAATTTTGAGGTGTCACTTGCCACCGTGAATCTTGCCACCATTGAAGCTTTCACCTTTGGGCAGGTAAAAGAGTTGAAAGGAACCATGAAGGGTGATTTGAAAGTTACCGGAAGTATTGCTTCTCCGGATGTCACAGGTCAACTGAATTTTACCAACGCGCGGTTTAATCTCGCCTATCTGAACAGTTCTTATCAACTGAAGGATGAGCACCTGACTTTTGAAAACAGTAAGTTGTTGTTCTCAGACTTCACGTTTCGGGATACACTCGGCGGTACGGCTGTGCTGAATGGTTACATAGCTTCAGATCCAAAACACACGGCCGCTTTTAATCTTACGATGGTGACTAAAAATTTTCTTGCTGTGAATTCCGGCAGAAGGGATAGTGGTCAGTTTTATGGTAAAGTAATTCTTGACAGTCACACAAAAATTTCCGGCAATAAAGATTTTCCAAAAGTGGATGCGAATCTGAAATTGGACGATGGATCAGCGCTCACCGTTTCAAAACCAAAAGAGGAGGCAAAGAATATTGAAAGCAAGGGCGTGGTGATTTTCATGGACAAAAATGATTCGCTCAATTACCTCATGACGCACATTAAAATTGATTCTTCTCAAGAAACAAGGTCAGCTTTTAGCGGGATGGAAGTGAATGCCACCATCCAGGTGAATAAGAGTTCCACACTCACTGTTATTATTGATCCGGCAGCGGGTGATTCATTACAGGTGAAGGGCGATGCCGCGCTGAATTTTTCTCTTGACCCGAGCGGTAAAACAAGTTTAACAGGTCGCTACGAAATTTCTGAAGGAATTTACCAGCTTACTTTTTACGATTTCATAAAAAGAAAATTCATTTTGCAGCCCGGCGGCTATCTGAACTGGAATGGTGACCCACTTGCAGCCGATATCAATCTTACTGCAGTTTATGAAACGCGAACATCTCCGATTGATTTGGTTGCTGACCAGATTTCAGCGTTGAGCGACCAGGAAAAAAATGCTTACCAGCAGCAATTGACTTTCCGGCTTTACATGAACATGCAGGGAGAGTTGTTAAAACCCGTCATCACTTTTTCACTCGATCTTCCGCCATCAGAGCGCGGGGTTCTCGGTGGAACAGTGTATGCAAAGCTGAATGAGTTGAATGAGGACGAGTCGGAATTGAACAAGCAGGTATTTGCATTGCTCCTGCTCAATCGCTTTGTCGCTTCCGATCCGCTACAGTCATCCCAAAATAATGATGCTGCAAATTTGGCGCGCAACAGCGTCAGTCAATTGCTGTCGCAGCAGTTGAATCGCTTAGCATCAAACTATATAAAAGGAGTGCAGATAAATGTGAATGTGAATTCTTATGAGGACTATACTACCGGCGCTCCGCAGGGCAGGACGGAGGTTGAGCTTGGTGTTTCAAAGCAACTATTGAACAACCGTTTAAACGTGCAGGTGGGCGGCAACATTGATTTGGAAGGCCAGAAAGCCAAAGAGAATACGGTGAGCAACATTGCCGGTGATGTGTCTGCTGAATACAAGCTATCGCGTGACGGAATGTATCGCCTCCGGTTTTATCATCACAATGATTACGACATTTTGCAGGGGCAGATTATTGAAGACGGATTGGGCCTTGTTTTTACCAAAGATTACAATCGCATGCGTGATTTGTTCAGGCGTCAGAAATCAAATCAGTCGTCAGTAAAATGAAGCACCTTTTCCCTATCGTATTGGTGATGATTATTGCCATGCTTTTATGCGGATGTACAGGCACTCATCATCTTGCAGAGGGTGAAAAACTTTACACGGGTGCGAGCGTGAAGTTTGTGAAGCAGGGAGATATCACTAAGACAAAAACATTGAGCGGTGAAGTGCAAAAAGTGATCACGCCAAAACCAAATGGCACACTGCTTGGCATCTCGCGACCAAAGCTCTGGTTCTATCAAATCGCCGGAACGCCCACGGGCAAAGGGTTTCGCTACTTTCTGAAAAATACATTAGGGGAGCCACCTGTCCTGCTTTCAAAAGTTTCCCCGCCCTCCACTTCATCACTTATTAAGAACCGGTTGGAAAATGACGGATACTTTTATTCGACAGTGAGCTATGAAGTGAAAGAAAAAAAGAGAACCGCAAGAGTTATTTACACGGCGACCTTACATACTCCCTATAGGATTGACTCTATAAGTTTTCCTGAACAAACAGATACAATCGATGTAAAAATTCTTCAAACGAAGAGTAAAACGCTGATCAGGAAAGGTGACATCTACAATCTCTACACATTAAAGACCGAGCGCGATAGAATTGATCTCGAATTAAAAAACCAGGGTTACTTCTATTTCAATGCTGATGATCTTGTGTTCTATGCTGATACTGCTGTGGGTGGTCATAAAGTGCATTTGTTTCTGGAAGTAAAAGTTGATGCCCCTTATAAAGCGCTTCAGCGGTATCGCATGCACAAGATTGTGATCAATCCGAATTATTCACTCGGTCAGGATTCTGTTCAGGTTCGCGCGGATACGATTTTGATGGAGGGCAAATACTATGTTAACTCTGACAGCACGCTCAAACCCAAAAATATTGTGCGATCGGTGTTCCTCGATCCCGGCGAATATTACACGAGAAAGGATCATGACAACACGCTGCGCCGATTGATGGGCGTCGGTATTTTCAAGTTCGCGAACATCCGCTTTGAAGACTTTGAAGTAAGAGATACTTCCTTTCTGAATGCAACTATCAATCTCACACAGCTCTATAAAAAATCACTGCGCGCAGAAATACTTGGAATATCCAAGTCCACCAACTTTGCAGGTCCGGCCTTCGATGTAAGTTTCAGAAACCGTAATTTTCTAAAAGGATCGGAGTTGCTCGTTCTGAATGCTCAGGCGGGTTTTGAAACGCAGATCAGCGGTAAGATTCCCGGGCAACCCGCACTCGGCTCTTTTAATGTAAGTGCCGCTGCAAAACTGTATGTTCCGAAATTCATTGTTCCGTTTTACAAAGTGAATACGGTATCCAGTTTTTATGTACCGAAAACAAAATTTGAAATCAGCGGCGAACAGATTTATCACCTGCAATATTTTACGCTGAATTCTTTCACATTCAACTATGGCTATAACTGGAAGGCCAGTGCTTTCAAAGAGCATGAGTTAGATCCTGTGGTGATCAACTACGTGAGCATCTTCAATACCACGCCGCTTTTCGATTCATTGCTCGATCAGAACCCTTTTTTGAGAAAGAACTTTGAGCAGCAATTTATTTTGGGATTGATATACAGCTACACGTTCAATAATCAAACGCAACTGTTCAAGCGAAATCAATTCTACTTTAAAGGCACGGCTGATTTTTCAGGCAACTTAGCCAGTTTGATTAACGGATTAATTACGGGTGTGAAGGTGAACTCTGAAAATCCGCAGTTGATATTCGGTTCTCCTTATTCACAGTACTCCCGCTTTGATATTGATGGACGCTATTACCGGGTGTTTCCAAAGCTGAATAAAATTGCAACCCGCCTGATCGCAGGGGTAGGATTTCCTTATGGAAATTCGGACGCACTTCCTTACATCAAGCAATTTTTCATTGGCGGAAGCAACAGCATTCGAGCATTCAGAGCCCGCACGTTAGGGCCGGGTTCGTACCCGCCACCATCAATTGATTCAATAACTTTTCTTGAGCAGGCCGGAGACATAAAATTGGAAGTGAACGGAGAATACCGCTTCAACCTCGTGAGCATTATCAAAGGAGCAGTGTTCGTTGACGCCGGAAATATCTGGTTGCTTCATGATGATCCCTTGCGCCCCGGCGGTCTCTTTCAAATCAATACATTCTGGACTCAAATGGCTGTAGGCACAGGCTTCGGATTACGGGCGGACGCATCCTTCTTTGTTGTCCGTGCTGATTTTGCTTTCCCCATTCGCAAACCATGGCTGGCACCTGCTGATCGCTGGGTTTTTAATCAAATTGATTTTGGAAATGCTCAGTGGGCGAAAGAAAATCTGGTTTTGAATATTGCTATTGGGTATCCGTTTTAGAAAAAACATAAATCTTTTTAATTGAGTCCTTGGGCCTTGGGGGAGAGCAATTTTACCAATCAAAAATTGAAACTATTTTTGTAAAAACATTGAGCGATGAGTGAAGTAAAAATGCCTTTGAATAAAACTCAATTGGAAATCCTCAAACTTTTTTCTCAGCCATTGAGTGAGGACGATTTAAGGGAGATCAAATCTCTTTTGGTAAAACATCTTTCTGAAAAACTCACCCGAAAAATTGACCGTATTAGCGAGCAAAAAAAATATACGCAAAAGGATTTTGACAATTGGCTCAATGATCCGGCTCAATGATTCTATCAGTAGTTATTGACACCAATGTGATGATGGTGGCACTCAGCCCGCGTAGCGATTTGCATTGGCTCTACAAAAGTTTTCTGGCAGGAGAATTTCAGCTGATCGTAAGCACTGAAATTAAATTAGAATATGAAGAGCAGATTGCGTTCCGTTATAGCGCTGCAACTGTTATTGAATTTATTCTCATCCTTGATGAAGCTCCGAACGTAATTCAACATGAGCCCTTCTTCAAATGGAACTTAATCAGCCAAGATCCTACGGACAATAAGTTTGCTGACTGTGCAATCTCATCTGCTGCAGATTATCTGATCACTCACGACCGTCATTTTGATGTGCTCAAACAAATTTCTTTTCCTACCGTGAACGTCGTGAGTGCATATGAGTTTGAAGAGATACGGCATTTCTGAACCTGAATAAAATTACCACGCGCGTGATAGCTGATTAAGAAATTTTGCTTCCATCTGAGATTTTTTCTGATGGCATCACAAACTTCAATTTTCCATTTTCATCTTCCGCCATCAAAATCATTCCCTTCGATTCGATACCTTTTATTTTTCGCGGAGCAAGATTGGCAACCATACACACTTGCTGACCAATAATATTTTCGGGAGAATAATGTTCTGCAATTCCTGAAACAACCGTGCGAACTTCATCACCGAGATTTATGGTCAGCTGAAGGAGCTTATCCGCCTTCTTCACCTTCTCTGCTGCTTCAATCGTTCCCACTTTCAATTCGAGTTTTGAAAAATCATCGTAGGTAATTTCGGATTTTCCTGTAGACTCTAAGATCGGGTTTGGAGATTCCCGTGAAGACCGGGACAGGCCGGATTGACTCCGGTTTTCTTTAGTCGTATTACGTAAATCGTCTTTCGTAGAGTGAAGCTTATCAACCTGGAACTGCACCTGCTCATCTTCAATTTTCTCGAATAATAATTTTGCATCACCGAGCTGATGACCGGGTTCAAGAATCTTTCCCTTCATTTCATCCCAGGTTCTCTTCTGCAAATTCAGCATGGAAAAAATTTTTGCTGAGGTATTGGGAAGAAATGGTTCTGACAGTGCTGCGAGGTACGTGGTGATTTCAAGAGCTACATAAAGAATTGTTTTCACTCTCACCTCGTCGGTCTTGATGAGTTTCCAGGGCTCATTGTCGGCGAGATATTTATTTCCAACCCGGGCTAAGTTCATCAGCTCTGTCAAGGCTTCCCGGAATTGATAATCCTCAAGGGCTGCGCTAATCAACTCAGGAGCTTGCTTCATTGCTTCAATACAAATGCGATCAGAATCATTCGCTGAACCGTGCTGCGGAACTTTGTTGTCGCAGTAGTTGCGTGCAAGCACCAGCGTACGGTTCACAAAATTGCCGAGGTTATCGGCTAACTCATTATTTATACGTGCCTGAAAATCTTTCCATGAAAAATCGCTGTCTGATGTTTCCGGAAGAATGGAAGTGAGCACGTATCGCAACTCATCCTGCTTCCCGGGAAAATCTTTCAGATACTCATGCAGCCATACCGCCCAGTTTCGTGAGGTAGAAAGTTTTTCTCCTTCTAAATTCAAGAACTCCATAGCCGGAACATTATCGGGAACAATGTATTCACCATGCGCGTGAAGAATCGCAGGAAAGATGATGCAATGAAAAACGATATTGTCTTTGCCGATGAAGTGGAGCAGCTTGGTGTCAGGGCTTTTCCAATAGTCTTCCCAAGATGGTGAATGGCTCTCGACTTGATTCTTGTTTCTTGATTCTTGATACTTGAAGAATTCCTTCGTTGCGGAGATATAACCAATTGGCGCATCAAACCATACGTACAAAACTTTTCCTTCCGTGTTTGGTAGCGGAACTTTCACTCCCCATTCCAAATCTCTCGTCATGGCACGCGGTTGCAGACCGTTATCGAGCCAGGATTTGCATTGACCATACACATTCGTTTTCCATCCCGTCCCGACATTTTCGGGATCATCTTTATGTTCTTTTAAAATCCATTCACGCAGCCACGGCTCATAATTCTGCAATGGCAAATACCAGTGCTTTGTTTCTTTCATTACCGGAGCATTTCCGCTGAGAACTGAAACAGGATTAATCAAATCTTTGGGTGAAAGAGATGTGCCACAACGCTCGCACTGATCACCGTACGCTTTCTCATATCCGCAATTCGGACAGGTGCCTTGTATGTAGCGATCAGCCAAAAACATCTTCTCCTTCTCATCATAATACTGCAGTGAAGTTTCTTCAGTAAAAATATTTTTCGTGTAGAGATCAAGAAAAATTTCCTGGGCCGTCTCGTGGTGAATTTTGTTGGAAGTCCGGGAATAGATATCGAATGAAATTCCAAACTCAGCAAAGGAACTCTTCATCAGTTCATGATACTTGTCAACGAATTGCTGCGGAGAGATGCCTTCTTTTCTTGCACCAAGCGTGATAGGAACACCATGCTCATCACTTCCGCAAATGAAAAGCACATCATCCCCTTTCAATCTCCTGTAGCGAACATAAATGTCTGCAGGAAGATAGGCCCCCGCGAGATGACCGAGGTGAATGCCGCCATTGGCATAAGGTAGCGCAGCAGTGACAGTATATCGTTTAAAATTTTTCATTGGAAACTAATTCGCAACTTGGGCGCAAAGATAATATTCAAGCGATGAGACCTTCGGCGATAAATGCAGGCGATAAAATTGGAATTGTTTCCACCGCAAGAAAAATTTCACTTGCAGAAATTCAAGCAGCTATTGAAATAATAAATAAGTGGGGATTAGAAGTTGTCATTGGAAAAACAATTGGCGCCGAACATTTTCAATTTGCCGGTGATGATGAGGTCCGCAAAGAAGACTTGCAAAACATGCTTGATGATAATTCCATCAAAGCAATTCTTTTTGCGCGCGGTGGTTATGGAACAGTTCGCATCATTGATGACATTGACTGGAGAAAATTTCTGAAGAAGCCGAAATGGCTCTGCGGCTTCAGTGATATCACCGTGATTCATTCTCATTTGCTTTCAGTGTACAACATTCCTTCTGTGTACTCGATTATGGGAATAAATTTTTCGACGGCAACTTTTGAATCCATTGAATCGCTGAGAAAAATTTTGTTCAGGGAAAAGTTGAGCTATGAAATTTCTGCTCACGATTTCAACAGGAGAGGAGAGGGAAAAGGAATTCTATGCGGAGGAAACCTGTCGCTGTTGTATTCATTAAACGGAACACCATCTGATGTTGACACAACAGGCAAAATTCTTTTCATGGAAGACATTGACGAGCATCTTTATCACGTAGATCGAATGATGATGACCTTGAAGCGCTCGGGAAAACTTGAAAACTTAGCGGGCTTGATTGTTGGTCATTTTACTGACATGAAGAACAAAGACGAATCAAATCCCTTTGGAAAAACAGCGTATGAAATCATTGCAGAACATGTCAACGAATTTGATTTTCCTGTCTGTTTCGGATTTCCTGCCGGACATGAACCCGATAACAGAGCACTTGTGATTGGTGAAGAATGGAAATTAGAAGTGGGAGAGAAGGTGAAGCTCGTTCAGACTTAGGAATTTAGATTTAAGAGAGATTTACTTTTTGCCTATTGCCTATTGCCTACTAACATTTATCATAACTCGCCCTGAGCACCTTCATCACACTATCCGTCACATCACTCACATCGTTCAACACAATTTTGTGAGTGATCTTCTCGCTGCCCAGATTTTTGGAAGGAACAAAATCCTTGCTCTTCGCTGAACGCACCGCAGATCCATGAACACCAACCACCAGTCCTTCTTTTGTAGTTTTCACCAGGGCAAATTGCTGATTCCTGATCAGAGAGAGATAGGTTTTATTTACCGCGATATTTTGCTTCCCGAATTTTCTCACCGCAGAAACCAGCTTCTCAAAAATCGGCTTCTGATAATCTTTACCATTATTGAAATGCTTCTTCATTAGTTCTTCTTCATCATAATCCGCAAGCCCTTCATGCATCATCTTCACAATGGTCTTTGCCTGTCCGTTACCAAGATTGTGTTTGATCTTGAGCCAGTCAACTTGTTCCTTTCTCTCTTCCGGTCCTTTCCTTTTTACCAGATCCATCCACTGTTCTAAAGTTTTGCCGGTGTTCTTCGGGAGATTCTTCACTATGGCTGCATACATTTCTTTGGGAGACCTCGGCATAAAATTTTTTGGGAGCATGAAAGTAAAAAGTTAATTGTGAAATGAAAAGCGTTCTTAAAAATTTTCTTTCGTCAAAACAATTATTTTCTTTCTTTCGCAAAAAGGCTATTTTCCCTCTCAAAAGGAGTCCTCCCGGACTGAAAAATTTTGTTTATGCGAATCATAATTTTGCTTTTGTTCATTCTGCAATGCTTTTCCGGCAATGCGCAACAAGAAGGAGTTATCAAAAAATTCAGCGGCACCATTGGAAAAGCGGGGATTGTTGCCGATATAAAAATTATTGACACCACTTTTTCCGGCAGCTATTATTATGTGAAGGAGATGAATCCGCTGCTGCTGCGGGGAACTCTCAAGAATTCTGATATCACAGCGATAGAAGAGGTGAATGATTCAATCACCGGAAGCATCACCGGAAAAATGAATGGTGACCATTCGGCGATTAAGGGTACCTGGCAGAATTCATCGGGAAAAAAATCATATCCCTTTGAATGGAAAGTAACTCAGCAAGAAGGCAGTGCAGTATTGAATGTGATAAGCAAACAATACAATTATGTGTGGAACAAAAATAAAAATGGCGATGAGCTTGGATGCAAAACATTTTATTCTTTGTGCTATATCATCCAATTATCCGATTTGCAAGCGAAGAAATTAATCAATGATGAATTGCTTCAGGCGGACGTTGACCTGACTGCGAACGATGATGACCTGAAAGAGGCCGCCACTGAGTACATGGATGACGATTCTTATTTCTACAAGGAAGATTTTGATACCGCGTATGCGGAAGCAAATACAGCAGAGAATGAACAATGGATTAATGCATCTCCGCAACTTTATCAGTGGAAAAAATCTCAAACGTGCGATGTGATCTTCAATGAAAATAATTTGCTCGCGCTCCAGATTTATAATGAGGAAATTACCGGGGGATCTCACCGGAGCCTGGAATACATTGACATGGTTTTCGATTTGAAAACCGGAATGCAACTTGGGCTTGATGAGTTATTCAAACCCGGCTATCACGATCCGTTGAATGAACTTGCTAAGCTCCGACTGTTGAGCAAGTTCAAAGCAGGCTCGCTTCAGCAATTGGAAGAAAAAGGACTTCAGCTTCACGGAGGTTTTGAAGTCAGCGATAATTTTTTCATTCAGAAAAATGGAATTGTCTTCACCTACAATCCAAATGAAATTGCTCCGAATTCTACGCACGCAATCGAGATAATCATCCCATGGTCTTCACTACAACAATGGATCAACCCCAGTGGGCCTCTTGCGTGGACATTGAAGAAATAATTTCATTCGCGCCTGCCTGGTTTGGCTTCACAGGTTTGAAGGGCATCAGCATCAGGTTTTTCACACTCTGCTCTTTTTCCGTTCTGAAATATTCAATGCCGAAATCAATGTTATTAATGTCAATAGGTCCGCCTGTTCCGAAGAGACGATCCCAGAAAGTGAAGACATCACCATAGTGTGTGTCCGTAATTTTTTTATCAGCAGCGTGATGCATTTTGTGCCAGCCCGGTGTAGAGAAAATATAGCTTCCATACTTGTCAATCCACCTTGGAATTTTAATGTTCGCATGCTGAAGAAAGATCAATGCGATATAAAAGGTGAAGTAAATGACAAAGCTTGCCGATGAAATCCCGAGGAGAAAAAACATCGGTATCCACGAAATTGCCTGGGCGATAATATCAAACGGATGAAACCGGAGCGAGCTTGTTGAGTCCAGTTCAGTGTCGCTGTGATGGACACGATGCCAGCGCCACATGAAAGGAATCTTATGACTTGCCGTGTGAAACCAGTAATCATAGAAATCAATCATCAGCATTCCCGCAACGAGAGAAATAATTGGCGGCAACGAAATCATGTTCAGCAAACCATAGTGATGATCGGCCACATACGTCATCCAAAATGAAAGCCCGACACCGAGCGCGCCGTTCACAACAAAGGAGATGAGCGTGGCGAGTAGGTTGTTCAGGGTGTGTTTCTTCCTGTTAACGGCGTGGTGGAAATAAGGAATGAAGGATTCAACCGTCCAAAGCAAAAGCAGCATTCCGATAATGATGAGTGGCTGCACGTTGTTGAGTGTTTCGATTAAGTGGTTCATGATTGGAAATTTTTTGATGAAGAATTACGATGCAAAGCAACGGTGCGGTTCTGCCTGTATCGCTTTATCCGAATGGACAGGACGTCCTGATTCCTCGGGGAGAAATAATTTGCCTTGATTATCAGGCAATTTCTGCTTTCAAGCTGTTGCGGTACGCCGAAGGAGTTGTACCTGTTTGTTTCTTAAACACAGCATTGAAAGCGGCTTTGGAATTGAATCCGCATTCGAAAGCAAGCCCAAGAAGAGAGAGATGCTGCTTGTCAGGGTTCAAAAGTTGTTTCTTGAATTCTTCAATCCGCAACTGGTTCACATAATCGAAAAAGTTTTGCTGCTTGTACTGATTCAAAACCTGCGAAACATGATGAATGGAAACAGAAAGCTTATCGGACAATTGCTGAAGATTCAGTTCAGGGTCGAGAAAAAGTTTTTCAACTGTCATGACATTTTCAAGCTGTGAAAGCAGTTGCGTTGCTTTTTCTTCACTCAACCCTGACTTCTCATATTTCCTCTGAGCAACGGCTTCAGCTTTAATCACCACCGGTTCGGGCTCATCGGTCTTAACCTCTTCACGGAAGTCGGAAAAAATTTCTTTCTGCTTCATGCCATAATATCCAAATGCATAGATGCAGACGGAGAAGACAATATTTGAAAAGTTATTCCCGAACCTGAAGCCGACAATGCCGAGCAGCACACAGCATACAAATCCAATCACGACAAATGCAAACAACATTTGAATCCAGCGAAGATTGATTTTGTCAATGGCAGAATAATAACGCTTGATCGTTCGCCTGTGCCGCTCGATCAGGAGCATGGCGAGCAGCATGTAAATGATGTTGTAGAAAGTCGAGAAAGCCGAGAACCGTTGCCACAGCGGCGGCAGCTGATCATAGCTCCGCAGGTTGAATTGAATTTTTTCTTCCGGAGATTCAAAATAGAACGGGACAAAGTAGGCAATGGTGATGATGAATGGAATGAAATGCAGGTAATCAATTTTCCGGAATGAAAAATTTTTTCTTGTGAGTGAGAGTATGTAGAAGAAGAATACGGGACCCAATAGAATTTCAGCGGGGGCAACGATCATGGAAAGATGATGCGCCTGCAAAATCATTTTGCTGTCCCAAAGCACAAACCCAGTCATGCTGAGTGCAAACAGAAATAAAAAGAATGCGAGCCACCGGTGAGAAATCCTGTTGCCGCTTTTCAGATTCCATAATACAATGGAGAGAAAAATTCCCTGCACTGCACCAATGAGAATGATGAGGTCGCTGAATGAAAGGTTCGTATTCACACGGCTAAGATAATTGTGCCGGAGATTACCGGAAGATATTCGCTTTCATTTCGTATTAGTTCTCATGCAGAGTAAGTTGCGATTGGATTTACTTTATCGCATTTATTTTATTTGTCTCTTCTTCTGACAGTTTATAAAAAGGAGTTCCGTTTGAATCAAAAGAGTTGCTGATAGATCTGTAATAGCAATCTGTATCGTATCGTGTCAACTTTGTAGCAGTAACATTTATAACTGTGTTTTTTTTAACATCAAGAGATAAGCAAGCCGTAACCAGGTAAACACATGAGTCTGAATAAAAATTTGAAATTGTCTTGTCGAGTTTGACTTTAGTAACTCCACCAATGCAGAAGGTTCCACAATAGCCGGGAGAAATATCTATGATTGTTCCCTGTACATTAATGATTTCCGGAAGCAGTGATCCCGTCTCATGGTAGACCACGTTTTGTCCGAATGATAATGCTGAGACAGAAGTAAAAATTAATGTAATGAGATTTTTCATAGTTGGTGTCACTCACCGGTTAATGTTTCGCTGATTTGCCGGCACTTTCCGCTGTCTTATGCAACAATCCGCAATTACATCGAGGGCTTTCATTCATCGTATATCCAAATGCGTTTAAAATCGATCAGTCCCAAAGTATTGCCGTAAGCAGAATTATTCTCAAATATAAGGTCAGTTATAATTGCTCCTTTGTATTCTGTGCTTTCGACGGCACATCCGGTGATTTGTGCTCTTGTCAGGTTGGCATGACTGAAATCCGATGTCTTAATATTACAATCCAGGAATTTGCAGTCTGTCAGGTTTGTAGTTGTAAAGTCTGCACAAAAGCAACAGTTTCTAAAAGTTGTCCCGCTCAAATCCACGCCGCTAAAGCTTTCACCGTTTTCAAATTCTAAATCGGTAAAGAGCCGTTGGCCGGCTTTGTAGTATTCCAGGAATTGTTCTATCGTTTTAATGTGTGATGGTTCTATTAACATTGGTTCCGATTAAAGGATTGCAAGTGTCCAATTGAGATAATCTACCAAATGTAATGGGATTGTCCCGCTTTCTCTAACCTCTGATTGAGTTCACCACCTTCTCTACAGTCCGCAGTATTTTCTTCTCAAGGTAACCCTGTCCGGCGCCAAACTGATGTTAGCTGCCCTATTGTTTCTCATTGAGGATAATGTTATTCCATAAACTTAATTTATTTACTCCGGCATAACCACTTTCTTGTGCGTCATTTAATTCAATTACAATCCATTTTCCTTTTTGTGTTCTTGCTACATCAATCACTAAAAATGGAACGTGGATTTTTTCTGCCACTTGCATAACTAAATTTTTTATTAATTGTTCATTGAATTGATCAAGTACAAATTGATTTTCACTGTCCCAATAGTTTCCGCAACCAACAATTTTTCCTTTCCATAAGAATACTCTGAATTCATTTGAGATTTGAATTTTGTCTCCCTCAGCGTTTTCTATTTTTTCAAGGTTGATAAACTCTCTGCAAATTACTCTTTGCCAATTCAGGATTGGGTCATGTTTCCAATAATTGATAATGTTTTCGAATTCTATTTCATTCTCGGCAATGCAAAGGCTTTTCTTATGCCTGTTTGTTTGTCGTTCTCCTTTTATGAAAATTGGCCAATCAAATTCCTTCTTTATTTCCTGAATGTTTGGTAGTTTATTGAACCAAACTGTTCTTGGTGTCAATTCAGAAATCAGAGGATACCAATTGGGCAATAGAGAGGCTAAATTGTGTTGTTCTATTGAATTTATTAAATTGATCCCTTCTTGATGAAGCTCTGTGTATGTTAGGTCGTAATTTGAAATTGCTCCAATTCTTAAAACCACTTCCAAATTTGTTTCACGAATTACGGACTTTGCGTCGAAATAATTTCTAAAATTAAAGTCGTAGGAATTCACATTAGTTTGTGAGGTTGCAATTCCAATTGCCCCTTGTAATTCAAACAAATCTTCTATTATGTTATTTTCAATTTTCAAAACGCCTGTTTAGGATTTGCTTGTGTCGCATGACTTTAAAAATTATTCCTAAATTGTCCCTAAAAAAACTCGTAACTGTATTCTGTCCACTTGGTCATTTTATTGTTATGAAAGTATTCAATTTTAATGATCAGGCCTTCTGTATTATAATAGAATTTTCGGGTTGAACAGACATTAAGTGAATTCAAGCAATCATTTATTTCAATAAGCAAGCTATTGGAATAATTAAATTTTATCTCATTCCAAATTTTACCATCAGGGTAATATTTAACACAGTTTTTTAACCTGTTGCCGGCATCGTAACTAAATTTTATTTTATAACCTTCAAAAGACTTTTCCCTGTAACTTACCAAGATCGAATCAATAAGCTGTTTATCGTTATAATAAAAATGCAATGTTTCTGCATTTGTAAGATGCGGAGTGAGGTCAGTTGCTGTAATAATTTTGTTTTCGGGATCGTAAGTAAAAACATCCTTGCTTCCCTCATTGGTTTTAAGCGCAGTAATATTATTTTTATTGTCATATTTTATTGTTTCGGAGAATGTAGAAGAATGAGGTCTCCTGTAATAAGTAATTTTAGCTTCCTTGCTAAAATCGTGTCTTAGGTCCTTGATTATATCTCTGGTTATTTCTTTTTTTTCGATAAGTCTATTTAAATCGTCATAAATGAATTTGTCAATTGTATGTAAGGTGTCTGAATGCTCATTCCTTATACTATTAATTGAATAACCACTTTTGTAAACAATATTTGACAACAGGCTATTCTCATTGAACACATTAAGATAATAAAGTCCATTACTGGTGTCATTCGCGTTATCAACAAAAATGGTATATCCTTTCTTATCAAAATATTCAGCTTTTGTCAGCGAATCTTCTGAACCTTTGCTTATTATTTTTTTAATTTTCAGTTTGCAAACTATTTGGGCTCTTATCAGGGGATTTTCATCAACTTTAATAACCGGAAATTGAAAATCAATACAGTCATGAAATATGGCTTTCCAAACTTTGTCTTGGTTTGATTGTCCAATTATATAAAAGGGTTCGCACAACGATTGCCCGGTTGCAGAAGCAACGTAAAAAAAGCAAATTGAATTGAATATAAGTTGTCGAGTCATTTTCGTCATAGCATTACTAATAGCGTTCCGAAGGCTCATGAAGACGGGCATTAGAAGCCACAACTTGGTCCATTCTCACGAAGGTAAGTAAGTTGCACAAAAGCTTGGAAACGCCATGAACGCCTCCATTTTCATAAACCCTTTGTCACCTCACGTTTTTTATTTTATTCGTCCGTAAATAATTGTCAATGTCAGGCAAAATTTTGTAGTCGTAGTCGTATGGAAATTGGCAACTGTCCTTTTGTAATGGTTTATTTTCCTTATCAACAAGTTTATATTCTTTATCAATCAACTGAAAGTCGTTGTCATAAAACTCAGTCTTTGTCTCGAACGCAACGCCGTCTGTGCAAATGCTGTTAAAGAAGTTTGTTTGTCTTTCAAAAGCAAATGTTTTTCCATCCTTGTCAAAGTAATGAGTTAAAACAATGTACCAGTCGCCACTTTCACTAAATGGAAATTCTGAAACTGTAATTACTTGCCCTAAGCTGTCTTTGAGAATGTTAAAAGTAGTTTCAACATTTTCAGGGAAATTGCCATTCGTTACGGTTGTTAATTCGTCATTGTCAACCAACTTTACCAATACTATTATCTTGTCTTTGCTGCGATTGAAAAGTGTGTCAATGATTTCTTTTTGATACTTCAGTCTTTCAAGAATGTCTGGCTCGGGCAAAAGCCGGGAAGTTGAACTTGAATTTGTCCGGCTGTCCGCCAGGTTGCACGCTGACAATAGTCCTGCGCAAATCGTCAGTATGTATATTAATCGTCTCATTGTGTCTTGTCAATTGGATGTTACGTTACTATTTTGTTAGTTGCCATATTCTACATGTGTTTTGGTCCTCCGCCACCTTCTCCTCCGCCAGCTTCTCCACCGTCGGTAACAGCTCTCAGTTTTAATTATTAATCCAAAGAGAGTCGAGGCATCGCCTTAGTTTAGGGTCCATGCAATAATATGTCGCTTCCAAATCCATATATATTCCTACAGTATGTTCCCATTCAATACACCCGTTCATAGTCGTAATTTTTGTCTTGTCATTTTTATGTTTGTCTGCTATCTCTCTTACAATTTTTTTGTCTGCTTTTTTTTCTATCAGCCCCAGGAGCGCGTAACACCGTATGATGGGGCTTTTATCCGAAGTTAATTTTGTAAGTGCGTCTATGGAGGAAATGTCCCAAAGTAACTGTGCGGTTTTGTAAATTGTACTGCGAGCAGCAACTATTCCGATGAATTGACCTTCAACTCTATTTGCCTTGCGCAATTGTTTTAGGAGGGAGTCTTTTTTATTTGTCTGTCCGCTTCCATACTGTCCGATTAATAGAAAGGCAGTCGTCAGTAAGAAAAATACCCATCTTGTCCTTGTTATTTTTTGCATTGATGCTAACAACTGGAATATTGCGATTCCATTGTGTCAATCCGACCAAAAGTAACAGGATTGTTGCACCTTCTCTACACATAATTGAACTTACGCGTTGAGCATCCTTTCAATTTCCTCCGCCACCTTTTCCGTCGCAGGCTGCATCTCTCTTTCAAGAATCATCTGCCAACCGATGTCATCGCTTAGATCTATGATATCGGTATTTCACATGACTAATGCCAGCTAAAGTAACAGTGTGGGCATTGCTTCGCTAATGGTGTTCTTGCCAGCTTACCACATCTTGAACATGTATTAATAAACACTTTTTCAGCATACTCCACTAAAATTCGATTAGCAAATTTTATTTTAAAATTATTAAATCCATTATCCATTAAACGTAAGACTTCGGCGTTCTTCAATCTCGCTTTTTCAAGATGTTTCTTGTATTTTTCAGTCGTGTTCTTATACACTTGAAGTTTTTCGTCAAGAATGAAATTTCTATAAGCACCAGCCTCATTTAGTGTCATAAGATGCTGGTAATTTTTAAAGATGTAATCAATTAATTCTTCGTCCATATGATTATAGTTCAGGAAAGCCTCTTGCTCGAGATTCAATTTTTTTCCAGCATTAAAATCTGCCACTGATGCCATTGCTCTGAGCGATGGTATCGGTTACTCATCCGAGAAGCATCTTCCCGATCTCCTCTACTACCTTCACTGTAGTCGGGAGCATTTCTTTTTCAAGAATCATATTCATCGGCACAGCAGGATTCGGTTTTGCATCAATGAATTTTACAGGAGCACCTCACTCAAATCTCAATAATAAAGGTGCGGATTTTTCTTCTCAAATACTTTCTTCACTGCTTCAATATCTTCTGGTTTGCTTTCAGAGGTCCTTACAGCTATTGAATAAAGCTCATTCGAAATAGCATTCTCGTTAAGTAAAATTTTTCTGCAGTTCAGTTTCAAAAATGTAAAGAGAGCCGTAACAGCAATTCTTTTATTACCGTTAATGAATGGATGATTTTTAATGAGGCAATAGAACATCCAAACAGCTTTGTTAACTACTCCAGGATAAAGTTCTTTTCCAAAATACTCCGCTTTAATTTGAGCAGCGATTGACTCTATAACGCCGGGATATCGTGTGTTGAAAAGAGGAATGTCATCCGTAAATTCTTCGCGAAGTTTAATGAGAAGTGCTACTATTCGCTCTCTTGCGCCTTCTATTGTGCCTTTGCTTTATCATATTCAGCAAGGCGTTTGAAAACAGGAGATAACTTTCTTGCCTCAGCCAGAGTAATGAATCTTCCTGTCTTGGAATTTCTAATGACGCGAATTTCACTTCTCTTTCTACGAGATGATTTTACTGAGGTCTTTTTTCTTGTGTCAATCATAATGAAGTAAAAATACAAAAGTTGTATGCTACATGCTCAACATTCTCCCAATCTCCTCCGCCACCTTCTCCGTCGTCGGCAGCATCTCTTTCTCAAGAATCATATTCATCGGCACAGCAGGATTTGGTTTTGCCCCTATGAATTTCACAGGCGCATCGAGATATTGAAAACACTCTGAAGAAATTCTTCCGCTCAATGATTGCGCAAAAGAATTCGTTATGGTTTCCTCAGTAAGCACGATGCATTTGCCATGAACTTTCACCCGCTCGTAAATCAATTCTTCATCGAGCGGATACAAGGTGCGCAGGTCAACAATCTCAATGGCACCGGGAAATTGTCTCGAAGCATTCTTCGCCCAATACACACCCATGCCATACGTGATGATCACAAGTGATTCACCATTGTCAAGATTTTCTTCAGAAGCAGATTGAACGATGCTCGCTTTGCCGAGCGGGATGATGTACTCTTCATCCGGCTCAACCATTTTCGCATCTTCTGTTCCCGGATTTTTACTCCAGTACAATCCTTTGTGCTCATACATCACTACCGGATTGGGATCATAGTAGGCAGCTTTCAACAGACCTTTTAAGTCAGCAGCATTCGAGGGATAGCAAACTTTTATCCCGCGCTGCGCAAGAATGGTGGATTCATGGCATCCGCTGTGATACGGACCGCCGCCGCCATAAGCGCCGATCGGAATTCTGATCACGCAGCTTACAGGAAATTTTCCCATGGTGAGATAACACGATTTCGAAATTTCCGTGATCAACTGGTTCATGGCAGGAAACTGGTAATCTGCAAACTGAATTTCCACCATCGGCTTTACACCAACAGCAGAGAGTCCCGCGCACGAGCCGACAATGTATGCTTCCTGGATGGCGGTGTTGAATACACGGTCATCACCAAACTTTTCGGCGAGTGTTGCTGCTTCGCGAAACACGCCGCCCAATCTTCTTCCCACATCCTGTCCGAAAAAAATTGCCTCAGGATGCTTGCGAAGAATTTCTTCCACCGCGTGAAGTGCTGCATCCACCATCACTACTTTTTCTTTGCCTGATGGAGAGCGATTTCCTTTTTCATCAGTAACCGGTGTTGGTGCAAATTCATGATCCATTACTGTTGCGGGATCGGGTTCGGGAGAATCAACAGCCCGCTGAAAATCTTTCGCGACTTTTTCTTTCGCCATCAAATCAACCTCGTCGAGAATTTCTTCCACGATGCCGAGGTTTATCAGGAAGCTGCGAAGCTTTGGCAGGGGATCGTCATTAGAAAGTTTTTCCAATTCTTCTTTGTTGCGATACATTTCTTTTCGCACACCAGACGTGTGGTGATTAAGCAGCGGAACTTTTGCATGAACCAAGATTGGTTTCCGTTCCTTCCTCACAAAATCAATTGCTTCACGCACACATTCGAACGATGCACCGAAATCACTTCCATCCACCCGAACTTTTTTCATTCCCTTGAAACCTTCAGCATATTCATAAGCGTCCATCGTGCGCATCTCTTCATTAAATGCAGAAATGCTCCAGCCATTATCCTGGACAAGATAAATGATAGGCAGTTGTTTCAGCACAGCAAACTGCCACGCTTCTGCTACCTCACCTTCCGTTACTGAGCCATCACCCATAGAGCAAATAACAACAGGCGGCTCGGGGGCATTGAGTAAATTGTTCCTTTCTAAATACTGAACGCCTTGTGCCGCACCCGTGGTAGGAATCGCCTGCATGCCAGTAGCGCTGGAATGATGAATGATCGTCGGCTTCTTTCCATCACTTCTGAAACTCGGGTGACCATAGTATTCTCTTCCTCCGGAAAAAGGATCATCACGCCTGGCGATCAATTGCAACATCAAGTCATAAGGTTCAAAACCGAGACCGAGTAAAATGCTTTCATCACGATAATAGACTGCGAGATAATCATGCGGCTTCAACTGCAGGCCTACTGCGAGTTGAATCGCTTCATGCCCGCGCGAAGTACTGTGCACGTACTTTGCAATTTGCCGGTTGTCGTCATACGTTTGGGCCATGTGCTTGACAAGACACATCAATTCATAAGCACGCAGGTAGAGTTGGGTATTCATTAAGGAGAGAAAGAAATTTGAAAATTGAAATTTGGTAAAGACGCGGCAAAAGTAAGAGGATGAGATGATGCTGCAAGAAAGAAACGTTAGCGATTCTGATTTTTGCCCGCAGTTGAGATTCGATTATTGTTTCAGATGTAAAGTTTAAAGTTTGGAGTTAGTTTGCATTATGATAAAGAGAGCAGAAGTAAAGTTTCGGTATTACAAAGTGTTCAAGCCGTTTGGGGTGCTATCACAATTTACTGCGGAAGGAGATCATCCTACGCTCGCTTCTTTGGGTAAATTCCCGAGAGATGTTTATCCCGTTGGCAGATTGGATCATGACACTGAAGGGCTCCTGCTGTTAACAAATGATACCCGTGTGAATCATCTCCTGCTCGATCCGAAGTTTCAGCATAAGAAAACATATTGGGCGCAGATTGAAGGTGAGATGAACCAGGATGGAATTCAGCAATTACAAAAGGGCATCTTGATCAACCTCAAAGGAAACCTTCATCGCACAAAACCTGCTTTGGTAAAAAGAATTTCTTCTCCCAAAATTCCCGAGCGAAATCCTTCAGTCAATTACATCAAGCATCCTAAGACGTCATGGATTGAACTAACCATCACCGAAGGAAAAAACCGGCAGGTGAGAAAGATGACGGCGAAGGTCGGGCATCCCACACTGCGATTGATTCGCTATGCCATTGAGGAACTTTCTTTGGAGCGAATGAAATCAGGTGAAGTGATAGAGTTGAAAGAGGAGGAATTTTATCCGCTGTTGAAATTGCAGAGCTTTCCGGAGCGCTCGCGGCGGAGTTTGAATCCGGGCGCATCCTTCAGTAGGCCGGAGAGAAGAGGTAACGCGACGCCCGATTCACAAAAGCCGAAAATGGATTTTCAAAGTGATTCTCCTGCTTTGCGTAAACCAATGCGTGATAAAAGAACGCGACGCTTTTAAACAATCTTACTAAATACATCCCTTTCTCTAATGGATGAATTTCAATTGCCACCATCTGAGTGTTGGAATTTATTTTCTGCAGTTGAAAATGAATGATCACATGATCACGAAGAAAGTGGTGATTGAATAGGTAAGGTTCAATCGGGAATCGAGATACGCGAATCGCGAATCGTGATACCATCACTTCACATCAAACTCCAGTACCGAATCATCTTCCACAAAACATTCAATGTGGTCATTGATGGTGACTGGGCCTACACCTACAGGAGTACCGGTAAAAATAAAATCACCTTCAAGCAGCGTGAAGAATTGTGAAGCGTAGCTGATAATTTTTGCAAAAGAGAAAATCATGTCTTTCGTATTTCCCCTCTGCGCAAGCTTCTTGTTTTTGTACATGCAGAAGTTGATGTTGCTTAAGTCAGGAAAATTTTTAACCGGGAAAAAATCTCCGACGCATGCAGAGTTGTCAAATGCTTTTGAGATTTCCCAGGGCAAACCTTTCTTCTTCATTTCGCTTTGCAAATCGCGCGCAGTGAAATCAATTCCCGCCGTAAGTTGATCAAAATATTTGTGTGCGAATTTTTCTTCAATGCTTTTACCATGCTTGCAAATGCGAAGAACAATTTCAGTTTCATAATGAACTTCCGACGAAAAATCCGGGAGGAAGAAGGGCATGTTCTTGCGTTTCAACGCTGTGTCAGGCTTCATAAAAACTACGGGCTTGTCAGGAATGTCGTGGTGCATTTCCTTTGCGTGTTCAGCATAGTTGCGACCGATGCAGATGATTTTCATTTTGAAAATTGAAATTAGAAAATTGAAAATGGGAGGTAGTCAATTCGCTGAGTGGAACGAAATCTCACAAACGATTTTCTATTTTCCATTTTCTATTTTCCTGGTGTTGTAAAGATTCATCGTTCGTTCAAGTCCAATCAATGCAAAACTCTTCGCAGCCTCAACGGCATTCTTGATTTTTTCGGGAAGTAGTTTTTGCTCCTCTTCATTCCAGTTTCCCAAGACGTAGTGCACCTGCCTGCCTTTCGGAAAATTTCCTTCCACACCAAATCGCATGCGCGGGTATTCTGTTGCGGCGAGCGATTCCTGAATGCTTGTTAATCCATTATGACCACCGTCACTCCCGCGGGCACGAATGCGAAGTGTTCCGAACGGCAATGCAATGTCATCGAGAATCACCAGCAAATTTTCTTTCGGAAGCTGCAGTTTGTCAAGCCAATACTTCACTGCTTTACCACTTAAATTCATAAACGTAGTTGGCTTAATAAGATGAATTGATTTTCCTTTCAGCCTAAACGAGCAATGAAATGCAAGCCGCTCAGAAACAAAAGAAGCACCGGCGTCATCAGCCAGCGCTTCCACGATCTTGAATCCAATGTTGTGACGTGTTTCTTTGTATTCGTCACCGATGTTTCCTAATCCTGCTATAAGGTATCTCAAGGTTCGATTCCCGATTTTCTCCCGATGTATCGGGATCGATTCCCGATTTCTCTCCCGATTCGCAGGGATCAATTTTGTTTGCCTATTGCCTATTGCTTACTGCCTACTTTTTCTTCTCCTTCTTCTCCTTCTTCTCTTCAGCCGGAGCAGCGCCCTTCTCGCCCGCTGGTGGCACAGCGCCTGCAACAGGTGCAGCACCTTCTGCAGGAACAGCACCTTCAACAGCAACGGCAGCAACAGCAGGAACTTCTTCCTTCTCAATTCTCGGGATCAGCACAGAGACAACAGGGATGTGCGGTGCATTTAAAAATTCGATGCCTTCCATTTTCACTTCATCCACGCGGACTGATTTGCCTAACCCCAGGTGATCAATCTTAACAGTGATGTGCTCGATCAGGTCTTTCGGAAGCAACCGCACTTTCATCTTCTTCATTCGCTGATAAATTCTTCCGCCTTCCTTCACACCCGGCGCTATGCCTTCGAGTTTCACCGGCAGCTCCAGCACAATTTTTTTCTCCGGATGCATCTCGCGAAAATCAATGTGCAGCACTTCATCGCTGATGGGATGGAACTGAATGTCCTGCATCACGCAGTTGAATTGCTTTCCCTCAACACTTATTTGTGCAGTGTAAAATTCCGGCGTGTACACCAGCTCTTTGAATGAATTGATTGGTGCATAGAAATTGATGTTTTCAGTTCCGCCATAGATGCTGCAGGGGATTTGTCCCTGCTTGCGAAGGGACTGCGTGTTTTTCTTTCCTACGTCGTTGCGGGGTGTTCCTTCAATCGTAATCGCTTTCATTTTTTAATTTTTTTTTGAATTCTAATTATTAATGAACAATGATGTAATGGATTTATGCTGGTACATGTTGCGGATTGCAGTCGCAAAAAGCTCTGCAACACTCAGCACTTTTATTTTTGGTGATTGTTTTCTGAGAGGGATGGTATCACACACCACCACTTCGGAGAGCATGGAATTCTCAATGTTCTCATAAGCATTTCCGGAGAGAACAGGATGTGTGATCAAAGCGCGAACACCCTTGGCGCCTTTTTCCATGAGAAGTTTCGCTGCATTGGAAAGTGTGTTAGCAGTGTCAATAATGTCATCCACGATGATCACGTTGCGATCAGTCACATCACCGATCACAGTCATGGCACTTATTTCATTGGGGCGCTTGCGGTATTTGTCGCAGATCACCATTTCTTTATTGAAGTACAATGCATATTGCCGTGCGCGGTTCACCCCGCCTACATCCGGCGCTGCAAAAGTCACATCGTGCAGGTCAAGAGTTTTTATGTAAGGAATGAAAACGGTGGAGCTTTCAAGATGATCTACGGGAATATCGAAGAAGCCCTGAATCTGCGGGGCATGAAGATCCATCGTCATCACGCGGTTGGCGCCGGCAGCAGTGAGAATGTTGGCGATAAGTTTTCCCGCTATGGGAACACGCGGCCTGTCTTTGCGATCCTGCCTTCCATAACCGAAGTAGGGAATTACCGCTGTGATGTATTCGGCTGAAGCCCGCTTTGCGGAATCAATAAGAAGCAACAATTCAAAAAGGTGATCTGCAGGTGCTATAGTAGATTGCACAAGAAAAACATAATCTCCCCGAATGGATTCCAGAATTACTGGGCACATCTCACCATCGCTGAAATGACGGACTTCGACTTTCCCCAGCTCAGTGCCATAAGATTGGGCAATGCGCTCGGCAAGGTATTGACTATTGGTGCCTGAAAAAATTCTGACTTGAGATTCCATTTCGGTGAGGGCGGCAAATATAAAGGAAGAGTTTGAAGTTTGGTGTTTGAAGTTGGAGGTGAGACTGGATTTTGGATTTGAATTTTGGGCAATGTCATTAAGTTAAGGGTCCACCATCAGGATTTGGCAACTTTCAGGGACGTGATAAAGCTCAACAACAGTGAAATTTAAAAGGTAAAAAAAATCGCTTCCGCTAATCTCATGGCCGAGCGTTGGTGTATCGTTTCGGAAGAAACATAGAGGAAGAATTGAAACTGAAAATTCAATAACTACCTTCTTAGTCACCATTTCATTCTTTAAAATCACTTTTGGTAAAATAATTTTCTTATGAACAGCAGTGAGAGAAATGACTGATAAAAAATGACCGGCTGCATTATGGTATAATTCTTCATTATTGAGAATGGTCCAATCATTTTATTTTTGTTTCCTTCCCAATGACTTCCCGCATCGAGCAATGGTTGAAATGGATCCATCAATATTCATTACTGCTCATTGCATTTTTTCTTTCTGCCCATACCCGCTTCACAGGCGTGTTTGTTATCATCGCTCTCATCTCATGGCTGATTGTAAATCGTTTTCGCTTTTCTTTTTCTGATAGAACAAGACTAGCAACATTCTTAGGATTTACTGCGCTTTACTTGTGTTATTCTCTGGGGATGTTGTACACTTCTGATCAGTCATTCGGGTGGCAACTGATGCAACTGCGAAGTTCAATGGTGTTGTTGCCACTCATGTTTCTCTGCGATTCAGGGATTGAAATCCCTCCATTGAGGCAGATACTAAAATGGTTTGTTGCCGGCGGTATCACACTTTCATTGATCATACTTGGGCATGCTGCTTTCATCCTTATTGCTCAGCATCAAAACATTTTCACTTTCGGAAACCTCACGGACTTTCTTAAAATCAACAGGGTTTACATTTCATTATACTTTGTCATGATGATTCTTGCTCTTGCGAATAAAATGTTGCAGGATGAACTGAAACGAAGCGATAGAATATATCACGGGATACTTATCCTTGTTTTCGTGATGATGGTGATTCTTCTTTCTGAAAGAGAAGAAGTGATTGCGCTTGTCACCGCTACCGTGGCAATGTTCATGATGCATTTCATATCGAGAAAAAAAACTCTCACCGGAATTGCATGGGCAGCTATGATGTCGTGTTTTCTTATTTCTGTGATCATGCTTTTTCCTGATACTCAACAGCGTTTTCTCGATGTGAAAAAGGAATGGAATCAGGCGTATTCTGATCAGCATCCCACCAGTGTTACGATTAGAAAAGCCGTTTGGGAAATTTCAGGAGGGCTGATTTCGAAGTACCCGCTTTCGGGAGTAGGCACAGGTGATGTGGAGGATTCACTGCTCCATCATTATCAACTTGAAAAATTAGTTTGGCCTTACAACGACAGGCTGAACGCGCATAATCAGTTTCTGCAAACAACTGTCGCTCTCGGAGTATTTGGCTCGCTCGCACTCTTGTTATTATTCATTACCGGATTCAGGATTGCCATCATTTCACGAAATGAATTGTATTTCCTTTTTCTTCTCATCTTCATCATCAGCAATCTTACCGAATCTATGTTTGAAACAGAAGCAGGTGTAGTGTTCTTTTCTTTCTTCAACTCTGTGATGGCAGCTGAATGCTTAAAAAGAAAAGAAGGAAGATGTGCAGAGAATTAATAAGACTTGTGTACCTTGTTCTTCTATTTCTGTGGTGAATAAGAAATAATATATTGTATGACCGAAACATCTACGCTGGTAAAAGAATCTAAGCCAAGAATTGAAATTGATGAAGTGATGCCTCCCATGAATGGTGACGGAATGTGGCATGACATGAATTTATTTTGGCGTATCGTAAAAAAATTCCGATGGTTGTTTATCACTCTCTTTCTTGGGGTGACCGCAATTTCATTTTGGTATTCTACGTACTATGCGACGTACAGCGCTACTGCTAAGTTTACCATCTCTGACTGGAGCCAGGCCTATCCTTCCATGATTAATAATT
Source organism: Chitinophagales bacterium (assembly GCA_035638255.1). Lineage (GTDB taxonomy): Bacteria > Bacteroidota > Bacteroidia > Chitinophagales > UBA10324 > DASRAJ01. The sequence goes on along the minus strand of DASRAJ010000063.1, from coordinate 65,778 downwards.
CTATTTACACTTCTGACCGGGTCAATCAAATGCTCATGCTTTTTCTGTCTGACAGTGTTGTGCAATTTCTGATTAAGAAGTATGACATGGCTTCTCAACTCAAGCATCCTGACAATATTCGTGAACGCGAAGAATTGGAAAGTGGCGTTGCTTCTTCAATTTCTCTGGAACCATCTGTTTTTAATTCTTTTAATCTGAAAGTTTCAACTTCAGATCCCCTGCAGTCAGCGACCATGGCTAATGACATCATCAACAAAGTAATTGAGATCAACAGGCATTTGTACGCTCGTGATCTTGCCAGCCGGATTGACGTGATAAAAAATTTACTGAGTACGGTTCCGGGTTCTGACACCACATCGGGCGCTCTGCTGGCGAGTCATTTCAGCATTATTCAGGACCAACTGAATCATTTGACTTCCTCCCAGCTTTCTGCCAGCCAAATGGAAGTTATTATGAACGAGTTGAGCGTGCTGAAGAAACAATACGATGATCGTCTGGTACAATTGAAATTAAATGAACTCATGTTAAAGGAGGTTTCTACTTCAGGTACCGGCAGCATTACACTTATTCAAAGAGCAATTCCTGATTACACTGATTACACCATGTTATGGCTGATTCACGCGCTCATCATTGCAACATTGGTATGCTTATTATTTCCGGTGGTTATCTATTTATTTTCCGGAATAGGGGAGAAGAACCGAATGCATCTTAACGGTTAGTTCGCGAATAACCTTTAATCAGGGGTTTGCAATGCAAGAAATTTCAGCCATGAAAATTCAAGAAAGAGTTTGTTCACCCTATGCAGAAATGTCACCCCGGAGTACTACGGGATGACATTTCATGCTCTTACAGCAAAATCCGGGCTTAAGCTATTGGCGGGTAACTGACTGTCAGCGGATCTGAGTCAACGAGTGCCTCAACAAGGTTCGCATTCGAAGGGTCAACCCGGGCAGACAGGGGAAATTCTGCTTTGAAATGTTCGTATATATCTTCCATACTTGAACCTTCCTCCGCAAGCGCCAGCGGTAACTGCTCGGCCAATGCAGCAAGCAATCGCTCAATATCTTGCATGGTATGATGCATCGTGATAAGAATGCGAACTCCACTTTGATTCCTCGGTACACTCGGATAAACACTCCAATTGGTATAGAAACCGAGATTGAATAATCGCTTGGTAAGGTTAAATCCAACCGCATCCTTACCCATTGCAATAAAATTAATGGGTGACCTGTTTTCTGACAGTATCGGCAAGTTATATGAGCGCGCTGTTTCATTGAACACAGAGATTTTTCGCTGCAACTCACGCTGGCGATCATAGATTTCAGAGCTCAGATGGATTTTTGCCGATTCGATAATAGCACCCAATGAGGCAGGGCATAGCGGATTGGAAAACATGAGCGTGGTTCCGCAATTGCGAATGCGGGTTCTCATTTCAGTATCCTGAATTAGAATAACACCTCCTGTACAGGCAAATCCTTTCGCCAGCGATGATATCAAAAGCATCTTCGGGTGCAAAGGTCCCTGGCTTGGAACATAGCCGGCACCATTTCCCCCAGCCCAACTAACACCATGAGCATCGTCGAGGTACAAATGGAATTGCTCATATCGATCCAGCAATTTCTTCAACTCCTTCACGGGTGCAAGATCACCGCAGGTGCTATACACACCATCACAGAAGTACCAAATGTTCTTATGCGTATCTTTTAACATTTTTATTTTCTCCTCAATTTGCGTGAGGTCATTATGCTTGATGGTCTCAATGTGAATGCCCCGTAACTCCAGCATTTGAACGGGTAACTGCATGCTTTCATGAGCACGGCTATCAATAAGTACGGCATCATTCTCCTCGATAATAATGGGAATGCAAGATTGATGAGCGAGGGTGATGGAGGGAGCAATGATTACAGGGCAATCAAACATTTCTGAGAGAAGCGTTTCAGCCTCGGTATAAGGGGTAACAGAAAGGTAGGCTCTTGAAGAACAAAAATGAGTACCATACTTGCGAATGGCTTCAATAGCAGCTTCTTTCAGGCGGTTATCGGTTTCCAAACCAGAATAGATGCATGAACCGAAATTAATGAGTTCCCGACCATTAATGCTGATATGACTGCCATCGATATTCTTGTTGTCAATTGTGAAAAGGCCAACATTGCCACTTACACGTTTGGCAACCTTTTCAATTTGTCGTAAACTGTACTTGTGCAAAACTTCATTCTGGTTCTTCATGTGTGTGTGGTTTAGGTGGACTTAAATAGTTACAATTTTATAGATTTTATAAGAAAGCAAAGGTAGACCCTTAATAGTACCTGTGCAATACCGCGAAAGGTGTAATTTTTGGTTGATATAAAAGGCTACCCATTTTATACGTTATGACAAATTTTTATTTTACGTTTTAGAAACTATTTTATCCACACTGAGTAAAGAGAATGTAGAAACCACGAAAGATTATGCTGCTTACGTTGCCAAACAGGACAAGAAAATGGAGTCCGAAATCTAAATTTTTTGCCTTTCTTGAAGATGAGGTCACTATTTCGCGAATTCTCCTAATCGCCGGCGCTATCATTTACCCGTTACTCGGGTATCTCTATTTCCAGGAAAACCTGAACACCAGTAACCTATTGTTCATAAACTTAGGTTGTGGTCTGGTGTTCATGCTGATGACAGTGCTCTCTTTTACAACCCAATCTGTTAAATCAAATTTGCGGGCAGTGATAGGGATTATGGCCTACTTAGTCATGTTCCAGTCTATCTCAGAGGCGGTTACTGTAAAATATGAGATTAATACTACTGTAGGTTTAATTGTAACTTATTTTATGTGCGGATTGGTTTTTAAGCATGCCTCGCAGCTTTACTATTTCATTAGCATCACTTTTCTCATACTAATTGGTTCTACCTTTCTGTATCCCGAGGGTGAATTGAAGAAGGGTGTTATAATCTCTGTTTTCTTTTCCCAGGGGTTGATTACTGCGATTGCGTTGGGTTCTAAGTCGAACATCCAGGAAAAATTACGCAAGAGCAATGAACTCTTTCAAAATATTTTCAATGATTCAATAGATGCCAACTTCCTTGCTGACCTGGATACGCTGTTAATAAAGGACTGCAACAACAAGGCGGTACTCATGCTTGATGCCGGCTCCAAAGATGACTTGCTCGGGCTCTCCTGCTTCGGGCTCCAGGTGCAACCATTTTCTGATTTCGAGGTGACTGATATTAAAAATCAGATTAAGGAACATTGGGGTTGGTCGAAAGAACTCGAGTATGCCACCAAAACGGGGAGAATCCTATGCGGTAATCTTGAAGCACGGGTAGTGGCTTATGACAACAAGCCCCATTTGCTGATAAGGATAAATGATGTCACCGAGAATAAACGGCTGGAACAGCTGCTCATGGCCGAAAAACAAGTCCTTGAAGCAGCCTATTCCGAATCGAATACAGATCATACACTTGACCTCTTACTCAAAAAAATTGAAGAGATTCAGCCGGGCATGTATGGTTGCATTCTTCTTGCTGACCGTGAAGAAAGAAGCCTGCAATGGATTGCTGCTCCCAGCATACCCAAAAAACTCATGGAGGAAATTTCCACCTTTCCGATCAGAAGTGACGCATTACCAATTGGGAGGGCAGCCGTAAGTAAGTCGAGGGTATCAAGCGCTTCTCTCATGGAGGAGCCGTACAATTCCAGGATGACTTTCATTCTTGACACTTACGGTTTCAAAGCCGCTACAGCTTATCCGATTTTATCTGAAGAAAATAACTTATTGGGTGTTTTTTGTGCTTTCAGTAAAACAAGCACTTCCCCAACCGAAAATGAAACGGAGATTTTTGAGCGCGTCGTTAGTATGACAGGATTGATCATTGAAAAAGACAGGGCTATATCTGAAAACAAAAAATCCATAGAAGAGCTCAGCAACAAAAACATTGAGCTGCAAAAGTCAAACTCTGAGATTGATTCATTTGTATACAGCACTTCTCATGACTTAAGAGCTCCGCTTTTAAACGTGGTGGGCTTGATAGACCTCACTGACATGCAGGTGGATGATCCGAATGTAAAAATTTACTTCGGACTGATGAAAGAAAGTCTGTATAAACTTGATGACACTATTAAAGAAATTATTGAATACTACAGGAATAAGAAGGTAGAAGTAGCTCTTACGAAGGTGGACCTTGCTAAAATAGCACGCGATGCGTTCAACAACTTCCGTTTTATGGAGGATGCCAGCCAAATGGATTTATTCATTGACATTGATAATTCTGTTTCCTTCCAATGTGACGCGAAACGCATGGGTGTCATTTTCAACAACCTTATCTCAAACGCCATCAAGTTCCGCGATCCGAATAAAGAATCCGGCTACATTAAAGTCCGCTCTTACGCATCAGACGACGCTGTGACCATTGTTGTTGAAGACAATGGCTTGGGAATTGAAAAGCAGCATTTGAAAAAGATATTCGACATGTTTTACCGGGGTAACGGTACCAGTAGCGGATCCGGACTGGGGCTTTACATTTTGAAAGAAGTAGTAGGTAAGCTTAATGGCAAAATTTCCGTGGAATCGAAACTCGGGAAAGGAACACAATTCACGCTTGAATTACCCAATCCAAAAATTTACGACCATGCAAGAGCATACGTCACCGTTTGACCTCATCATGCTGGTTGATGACAACAAGATCAACAACATCATCAACAGGAAGCTTTTTGAATTGATGCATTTCTCAAAGGAAATTGTGGAGGCAGGAAATGGCTTGGAAGCTTTGGATTATCTGAAAGCTGCCGCTACTTCCAATGATCGCATCCCGGAAGTGATTTTCCTCGATGTGTATATGCCGCTGATGGATGGTATGGGTTTCCTGGACGAGTTTAAGAATCTCCCTGTCAGCATCCTGGAAAAATCTAGAATCATTATTTTATCTTCTACTCTCGATGGCAATGATTATCGCAGGGTCCATAGAAGTCCTTACGTGGTAAAGTTTTTGGAAAAGCCTATGAACAAGCAAAAACTAATTGACACCGATTTGAAGGGATTTCGCGAGCAGTATCTTTTTAATATCGCGGGTGTCACCCATGCGGCGTGAAGAAGACTTAAGACGTAAGACTTAAGAAATAGACAAGAGGTGGGCGTGAAGAAGACTTAAGACGTAAGACTTAAGAAATAAGACAAGAGGTGGGACACTCATTCTTCTTTCACAAACTTACCTACTTCACTCATCCCTGTTTTTGTGTTTATGATTTGCAGCAGGTAAATTCCATTGGACAAGGTGGTGGTGGTTAGTTCTGCTTTGTTGTTTGTTCCGTAGGAATCTGCGATAAAAGTTATTGGCAAAACTATTTTTCTTCCCGCCACATCATACACAGCAATGGTCCCGCTAAAGTCGGGAGATAGAGAATGGAAATTTATGGTGAGAAGATTTTGAACGGGGTTGGGGGAGAGGGAAAACAAATTGCCGTTTTGAACTTCTTGAATTCCTTCAGCCCAATCTTCAAAATGTAAGTCGTCAAACATAAGCCCGTCTTTGTTTGTCTGAACACTGTCGCTAATAAATGTGAAGCGATATAAAATTGTGTCACCTTCATTAACAGGATACGGAACTTGTAAACAATAATAGAAGTGCTTCCATCCATTAGAAAATCCCGTGAAGATTGGTAATTCTTCAGTTGCTCCCCAAGTGCAAAAACCTTCTGAACTATCCGCACGATACCATGTATTACCGTGGTCTGGAGAAAAGTCAATATAACCGTAATCAGTCAATGTATCACAGTCCACAAAATACCAGCCGCCAATATCAACTTTAGGATAAGCTAATGCCCATCCGGCAGAAGCGAGATGAATAATTGTAAAGGAGGAAGTGTCATTAGAAGGATAGGGGTTTACCGTGTCGGTTACAATAACATTGGGAATTGAGATTTCAGAATTGAAAATTACTTTATTGGGGTGACCGATTTGCCAAATGTTATTCGGATTAGAAACTGTGTCAATGAGAACTCTGCTTAAGGTTGTCGTATCCTCAAAATTAATTTCCCAACTACCCCATTGCCCGAATGAAGTTGTTACAATTGAAATTATCAATGCAACGCTCAGCAGTAGATTTCTTTTCATAGCCAAAATTTTTTCTTCCAACTAAAGTACTCACTCCTTCACAAATTTCCCCACTTCACTCATCCCTGTTTTGTTGTTGATGATTTGCAGCAGGTAAATCCCATTGGGCAAGGTGGTGGTGGTTAGCTCTGCTTTGTTGTTTGAGTAAGTAGTTGGCAAAACTATTTTTTTTCCCGCCACATCATACACAACAGTGGTCCCGACTGAGGCGGGAGCAGATGGAGAAAGTAAATTTATGGTGAGAAGATTTTGAACGGGGTTGGGGAAAATGTCAATTGAATTTGGGTAGAAATAGTTGGGCTCAATGCCATCAACAATGACACAGTAGGCGCTATCAATTATATTTAAGTCAGTTATTGCGCAATTGACTGTAGTTGAAGTTCCATAAGAAGATTCATCTCCATAGCTACCCACAATTACTTTCTGAAAAATTTCATTCACACTTGGTTCAATTTCCTCGCAACCGCTAAAACCTGAAGAATCAGTTTTGATTACATAGATGTCAGTGGCTGAAGAATAGGATGATGATCCGGTAAGTAAATAACCTCCATCGTGGGTAGCAAATCCATCCGATAAATCTTCATTCAAATCAGTCCCATATTCCCTTTGCCATTCCAGGATTCCCGCGCTATCAGTTTTAATCATGAAGAATTGTCCTAAGTTGGTAGTATCACTCTTTGCTCCAAGAATTACAAATCCCTTATCGGAAGTTTCCGTCACATAGTATCCTTCACTGAAATAACCAATCTGAAAAACTTTCGTCCATAGAAGATTCCCTCCTGAATCTGTTTTTACCAATGAAGTATGTTGTGGCGTAACATTATAGATATTGGAATAGCCGGTCATGATGTATCCTCCATCACTTGTTAATGCAAGGGAATAAAATTCATCTGAGTTATAGCCCTGATCGCCGTAAGTTTTTTTCCATATAGCATTTCCGTTTTGATCAGTTTTAATAAGATATCCATCCGGGATTGTCCCTGTTGTTCCTCTTCCGGCCATTACAAAATCCCCGTTCGCATCTTCAATAACATCATCACCAACATCTTTGTTCTGACCAAATCCGTAAACTTTGGACCATAACAGATTTCCGACTGAATCAGTTTTAGCGATGTAGGCTTTAGTACCGCCGTCTCCTCTTTCTCCTGAAAGAATAAATCCCAGATCACTTGTTTGTTTGCCTCTAAAATAAATTGCAGAGGTAGAATCACCTATTTGTTTTGCCCATAAAATATTTCCCTCCTGGTCGGCTTTTAAGAGAAATCCATCAGCATCAAAATTGCTGAATTCTATCCAACCAATTAAAACAAATCCGCTATCAGAAGTAAGCTGAATATCGCGGGTATGAATAATTCCCTGATCTGAAGAATATTTCTTTATCCATTCTATATCCCCTTCAAAATTAGTTTTCAAGACAAAGGCAACAGAGGAATTGCTACTATCCACGAAAACTCCGGTAATCAGAATTCCATTATCGGCGGATTCGCAAATTCCGAACGGTGAAGAAATGGTGGGAAGCTTATATTTAATTTGGAACACCGCACTTTGTTGGGAGAACGATTTTAATGAAATAAAAATCATCACCACAAAAACAACCATCGTAGTAACTATTTTCATAAAGAATTTTTTTTCTTTCAAGCAAACTACTCTGAAAAAATTTGCGCTGCGATCCCACCGTTGTCATTCAGGAGGAACCTTCTTACAATTCGGGATAATACCAAGGTGCTAAGAAGTTTCCTGAATGACAGTTGAGTGTAGGACTTCATTTCTCCTTCACAAACTTACTCACTTCACTCATCCCTGTTTTGTTGTTGATGATTTGCAGCAGGTAAATTCCATTGGGCGGGGGGTGGTGGTTAGTTCTGCTTTGTTGTTTGAATAAGTAGTTGGCAAAACTATTTTTCTTCCTCTATCGGACGGTGCCCCCACTGCTCGAAATCATCCATAAAAATCTCAAATAACCTGGTGAAGAAATATTAGGAATGATGTGGTAATGATACAATAAATAATAAATCAAACATTGAATGACCAATCATATTGGCAAGAAGGTTTTTAAATTTTAAATAAGAAACGGTAAGAACAATTCCACCCACAAAGGCAAATACTACATGGTAAAGCGTACCGAATATGACATGGTAAATAGCAAAAAGAAACAAGGGAAGAATAGTCGCTATCCACTTGTTGTTGGTGAGTTGTTGCAACCTGGTAATACCATAACCCCTGAAATATATTTCCTCCGATATACCTGCCCAAACCACCAAAAGTAATCTCGCCCAAAGCGGCCATTGAAGCATTATATTCCATTGAGGTTCCTGAGGCGGCGTTATGTGAAGCAGAAGCATAATAGCTCCGAGTAGCATAACGGCACCAAGATTACAAAGCATTATCAATAAACCCAACCACAATGTTTCCGGTTTAAATTCGATTGAACCGAGTGAGCTTAACTTTTCTTTTTCTCCATACTTTAAAATGCTGAGCAGAATAACAAATGGTATTGCATACAACAAAAAATATGCGGGTAAAGGATAAGCCGGAATTTGAACTCTTGAAGAACGCAACCTTCCTGCAATACTCATCATGACAGGGTAGAATAGCGCTATCATCAACCCTAACCATTTGTAGTGATTTCTTTGGAGTGACATTTCTTTATTGAACGATGTTCTCACTTTTAATTCATCACCACAACTTTCCGTTCCGCCATTTGCCCCCCTGCACAAATCTGCAAAATATAAACTCCGTTTGCCAGCTATTTTCGCTGTGTCGCCAAACTGCGCAAGGCAAACATGATACAACTGCCAATACTAATTCAATTGGATTTTCATTGAATAATTAATCTTATCGCCATCAACATGCACGAGATATATACCTTTTGGTAATAAGTTCAAATTCATCTCATTTTTTCCAATAGATACTTTCTTTTCGTAAACTTTTTCTCCAAGCAGGTTATAGATAGTTGCTTTAGCATCTACTTCTTCTTGAGGAAGCTGAATGTACAGGATGCCTTCATTGCTATAAATAGTTGGAACCAAACCTGAATTAACATCTTCCACCGAAGAAATAATATGTTGCTCGGGAGTAAAATTATATGCATAATCCTTCACGACAATTTTGAGCGGATTAGTTGTTACATCCATACGCACCCAGCCATAGTGATTGCTTCCTCCGACTTTCATTTTTATGCCGGCATATTTGTTTGTAACATTTTTCCATAAACCATTATTTAAAAAGCCCACTTCGTCTAAGAGAGGGGAATGGTCCCAATGAAGATTCAAATTTATGTCATCACCATTGTTTAATGGTATAAGGGAACCGGACTGACTTACCGCATTATATACATGACTTGACCTGTCATAAAACATAACGCTTTGTCCAAAAACGGCTGAAGAAATATTCGCAAGCCGAAGATCTAAGATTCCATCGTTATTCATGTCAATACCAAATGTGTCGTTAAGAAGGATCGTTACATCAGGGTTTATATCATGATAGATTACCTGAGCATCATCTTTCTTCGTTGCAAGTAAGGCAGCGGTTAAGGCTGCCATTGATTTAAAAACCTGGTTGTAATTTTTAAGTTTCAGACTTTGTCCTTTGGCTAATTTTTTCATAAGATTTTTTTTTTTCGCCTACTCATTCCCTTTTCGGCTACCGGGTGCTTACTCTTTAAAGATTTTCAGCTTACTCCTTTTTTGCTGTTGAATCATTCTTGACCCCTTTGCGGGAAACTGATCGGGAATGAACTCATTTTAATTTATTACCGCAATTTTTTGTTCAGTCCTTTGCTCCCCCGCACGAATCTGCAAAACATAAACTCCATTTGCCAGCTGGCCTGCATCAAATGTCGCAGTGTGTTCACCCTGCGGTTAATTGTCGTTTACTAATTGCTGCAATTTATTTCCGGGCACATGATATAGATCAATACTTACCCTTGCAGGAGTTGATCACTCCTTCACAAACATCTTCACCATCTTCCCTTCAGCGGTGAAAACCGTAAGCAGGTACTCACCTGACTGCAGCGCGCTCACATCCATTTCAACTTCATGGTTTCCATCTTCCGAAAAATTCTTCTCAACCAAAATCTGACCTATTAGATTCTGAATCGTGATCATCCGGATTTCAGTTGCATCGTCAATCGCTAGGCTGATAATGCTTGAGGCGGGATTCGGAAAAATGTGCAGCGTGGTTTCCTTCGTTTCTTCCTGCGCCATCTTCGCCGAAGTGCTGAAGGCTAGAGAGGAAGTCCATGAAGAGTTCACAGCGGGATTGTTGCCACACTTGCTTCTCACCTGCCATACATAAGAACTATTCGGCAGAAGCCCTGTGATTTTTTTGTGTCCGAGATTGCTGTTCTGGTTTTTGCCCGTCCACGTTGATGTGACGCTTATCTTATAACGAACGCGGTAGCTCAGGGCACAGCTATTCGTGGTCCAATTCAACTGGGCCTTCGTGGAAGTTATATTCGATGTAGTTTGATTGGTGGGCACAGCGCATCCGCCCACTGTAAATGGCGCAGTAGTTGAACTGCAGGTCTCGGGATACCACACATTTTGCTGCGCATCCCAGTAGCCGGTGCTGCCAGTAAGCTGAACAGTATAGTTGCCCGGGCAGAGCGAACCAATTTCTGAACCATTCTCAAATGGAATGGTGTATCCGTTACCATCGAAATAGTCGAAGTGAAAATATCCTTCCATATAAGGCCATGCATTACTCACCACACTTGCAGAGCCGTTGTTTCCATTGGTAGCATCAGTGACGATCACATTATCTATTACCGGAGCCAGTATATAGAACACACCGACATCTGTGTAGCTGACACTGCATCCATGGGCATCCACGACGTAAACATAAGGTTCGGTATTCCAGCAAAGATTAGATACACCAACACCATCAGGAAATGAAATGCTGCTTTGTACAAGAGCTTGATTTCCGTAATATCCTGAATAAGGCGCCACGCCGCCGAGCCACCAGCCCGGAGTAAAGTAGTGGCCATTGCAGAATCCTTCACAAGGGAAGCTTCCGGCGTAAGTGAAGATTGCCTGGTTGAGGTGCGCCTGTGCTACGATGGTGGCGGAAGCCGTCGCTGTCGTTCCCATTGCATCAGTGACTGTTACTGTGAATGTGGCGCCTGCAGATATTCCGCCAATGGAATCAGTGGTTGCCCCGTTCGACCATGAATAAGTATAATACGGATTGCCAAAATAGGCATATGCTTTCATCGTGCCATTATGATAGTTGCAGATGTCCGGTGTTGCCGTGATTTCCACTGTAAGTGCAAAAACGGAATTGGAAATGGCGACAAGAAAAAAGAGGGTGAGGCAGGTTGTAAATTTATTCATGAGTAAAGATTTTTCGAAAGATAGGGAAAAGTTTGTCTTGTGTTCGTCAGCCAACAAGCAATAGTTTTTGATTTGTGATCTTTAAATCTTACTCGCGGCCGGCATCTTCACTTCCTAATTCACCACCACCACTTTCTGCTCCGCCATTTGATCACCCGCCCGAATCTGCAAAAGATAAACGCCGTTTGCCAGCTTGCGCGCATCTAATGTTGTATTGTGTTCACCTTGCTCTTGATTGCCATTTACTAATTGCTGCAATTTATTTCCGAGCACATCATATAGATCAATGCTTACCCTTGCAGGAGTTGAAAGAGTATAGTTGATAAAGGAATTTGCTGATGTTGGGTTTGGAAATATAGAAACTGAAATGCCGAGTCCCGCCGTTTGCGGGAAAGCATCATTTACCGAAGTTGCAACCTGACACAATCCCGTTACCTGGACGGGAATATTGCTGTCGGTGTTGGTTCCATTTCCAAGTTGACCATAGTTGTTGTATCCCCAAGCCCACACTGTACCATCATTTTTGAGTGCAAGGGAATAACCCGTTCCTCCTGCCATGGCAATAATGCCTGTGAGAGAGCTTACCTGCACCGGAACATTGCTATCGGTGTTGGTTCCATTTCCAAGTTGACCATATCCATTGTATCCGCAATCCCATACTGTTCCGTCATTTTTCAGAGCAAAGGAATGTTCATCTGCTGCTGCAATGGCGATAATGCCTGTGAGGGAACTGATGTGCACCGGAACATAGCTGCTGACATTGGTTCCATTTCCAAATTGACCATAGCCATTGAATCCCCAGGCCCAAACTGTGCTATCACTCTTCAATGCAAGTGAATGATAAAATCCTGCTGCAATGGCAATGATGCCCGTGAGATCATTTACCTGTGCAGGCAGATTGCTATCGGTGTTGGTTCCGTTTCCAAGTTGACCCCAATTATTGAATCCCCACGTCCATACCGTGCTGTCATTCTTCAGCGCAATGGAATGATACGTTCCTGCTGCAAGGGCGGTGATTCCTGTGAGAACACTTACCTGTATGGGAACATTACTGTCGGTGTTGGTTCCATTTCCAAGTTGACCGGCGTTATTGTATCCCCACCCCCATACGGCGCCGTTATTTGTCGTGCTAAGGCAATGAAAATTTCCTGCTGCAATGGCGCTGATGCCTGTGAGAGAACTTACCTGCAACGGAACATTGCTATTGGTCCAGGTTCCATTTCCAAGCTGCCCGTAGAAATTGTCTCCCCAAGCCCACACTGTGCTGTCATTCTTTAACGCAAAGCAATGAAATGATCCTTCTGCAATGGCGGTGATACCTGTGAAAGTACTTACCTGCACGGGAACATTCGTGTCGGTGTTGTTTCCATTTCCAAGTTGACCATAGTCATTGTTTCCCCAAGCTCTTGCTGAGCTGTCGCTGCAAACAGCAAGGGAATGAACTCCACATGCTGCAATTTTTTGAGCGCTGGAAATAGTTGGCAGTAGGCAGTTTGTAATTTGCGAAAGAACTACTGCGGTGATAAAGAGTAGTTGCTTTTTCATTGTTGAGTGATTGTGGTTATCAAAGATGGATATAATTTAACTCGCGCGTATCTCTTTTTCATCTCAATTCATCACCACAACTTTTTGCTCCGCCATTTGCTCCCCCGCACGAATCTTCAAAATATAAACTCCGTTTGCCAGCTTGCGTGCATCTAATGTTGTGTTGTGTTCTCCTTGCTGTTGATTGCCATTTGCTAATTGTTGTAATTTATTTCCGAACACATCATATAGATCAATGCTTACTGTTGCAGGAGTTGAAAGAGTATAGTGGATAAAAGAATAAGCTGCGCCGGGAGTTCCCCCAATATTCAGGGAAGGACAAAGCATTTCGTATGAACCATCTATTTGACAAATCTTATAAAGGTTAGGACCATTAAAACCAACAATAGAATTATAATCACCAACAAACGATGCAGTAACCGCGCCTTTGCAAGTGGGAACGGAACTGTTAAGGTTAGTAACACTCAGTATTGCTGTATTAGTATTATTCAGTACTATTTTAATTACCGGAGTAGTCATATAAAGATCATCATCGTACCAGGTTAAGTCACCGCTTGCTCCATATCCTATATGATCAATGTAATATGAAGTTGCGTTGTTAGTGTTTATCCCATAAAGGTTCATTCCAAATTCAGCCAAGAGGGTTGAGTCGTTCAAGCCAACAAGAGTAATTGAGCCAACACCCGTGTTACCGACTAATGTTGCTATCGCTGTTGCCGTATCAATTTGATATAGTTGCCCGCCAATAATCCCCCAAAGTCGCCCGTCAGGAATGAATGCAATGTCGCCAAATCCTTGTCCTGTTGAACCAATGGAATGTCTGGTGCAATTTGTCAAGTCAAATGAATAAAGATCACCACCAGAAATTGTTGCGAAAATTGGTTGCTGTGAAAATGATGAAGATTTAATCAGCAGCAGCGGGATTAAAATAAGTTGTTTCATCTATATTGTTTTGTCCGCTGTTCATCTCCTCACCAAAAGTAACTGAACTCATTTCATCATTACCACTTTCTGCTCCGCCATTTGCTCCCCGGCCCGAACCTGCAAAACATAAACTCCGCTTACAAGCTTGCGTGCATCCAATGTTGCATTGTGTTCACCTTGTTTTTGATTGCCATTTACTATTTGCTGCAATTTATTTCCGAGCACATCATATAGATCAATGGTTACAGAGGCAGGAGTTGAAAGAGTATAGGTGATGAGGGAAGTTGCTGAGGTTGGGTTGGGAAATATTGAAATTGTTAGGGGCGAAATTTTTAATTCGTTATGTATTCCCTCAATCATTCCTGAAGAAGGATAATGCTTGGAATAAATGTTATAATCAATGTTATAATCAAATGGATTCCTGGCAAATGCAATTAAGCAACCCTTCTCATTATCAGTGATAATTCCGCTTACAGTACAATTGCTTACGAGACTGGTAAATAGAATAGTATCACTAAAAGAAGTGGAATCGGTACTTCGGTAATGATATATATAGTTTTGACCACCAGGGTTGGAATAAAATCCTCCAACCCCATCAGAGCACATGCTCCAAATGCCGGGATTGAGTTTCAATATTTTGAAATCGGAACCGTCCTTTCTCACCTTCGCAAGATTCCCTTCATCTAATTTGCTATAACCAAAGTATAAGTGGTCACTATCGCTTGGAACAAATTGATATAATCTTGCGGAAGTAAGACCAAAAGTATTATCTAAACCCAGCAAGGAAACAGAAAGTGCATTGGTATCTACAATTCTAAAAAATCGGATTGAAGAACTGTAATCAAAATATCCATTCCAGTAACTGTCAGTGGTAACCAGATATGCATCATGGTTGAAACCCCGTTGCAGAAATTCAACTTTCTCATCAGCCATAGTGGTAACGGAAGAAAGAATATTGCTGCCTGTATCTGTAATGCAGATGAGAGTTTTTCCTGCCGGCCAGGATTCAGCAGCGATTAGAAGTGATACAGAATCTCTTATCATTATTCTTCCTGCGTTGCCAAGAGTCCTCGTAATGAATTTTTTACCATTAGAGGTAACGTTAAAACCATACTGATTAAGGTGAAGGAAGTAAATGCTATCCTCTGAAGAACTGTATAGAAAATAAGCACCTCCCTTACCGTCTGCAATAGCATCAAAGTTGTGAAGATGATAGAATTGTCCGAAATCAATATTCCAAAGAATGCTTCCATTGCTATCAACCCGTTCGAGATAATGAAAGTGCAAACTTTCTCTGCCATACACGATTAGAAAACCTCCGGCAGAATCGTCAATCATGGAATAATCATCCCATGAATCTAAGGATTGACCTAAGCTTATATTGATTCCGTCATTCATCCATCTTTTAGTTCCGTTCTTGTCAACCCATTGAGCATAAATTTGTTTATCTGCTCGATAATCAACCCAGGAAATATATGCTCCGCCTTTGCCATCAGAAATCAAATGCGGGTATTCCTGCCATCCGTTAGCAGTGCAAACACTGTCATCTTTGTCCACATCAATGGACCACTGAGCAATTGCATTATCATTAAGAGAAAAATATAAGAGAAGTGACAGGAGGATCGTTGATTTCATGAATTAAGTTTCTACTAAGGTAACCGTTTCCCCGTGGTTGGCGTCACTACTGCCTAATTCATCACCACAACTTTCTGCTCCGCCACTTGATCGCCCGCACGAATCTGCAAAACATAAACTCCATTTGCCAACTTGCGTGTATCAAATGTTGTGTTGTGTTCACCTTGCTGTTGATCGCCATTTACTAATTGCTGCAATTTATTTCTGAGCACATCATATAGATCAATGGTTACTGTTGCGGGAGTTGAAAGGATATAGGTGATAGAAGAATTTGCCGATGTTGGGTTTGGGAAAATAGAAACTGAAATGCTGACCTGTCCCGATGGTTTCGGGAGTGGAGTCGAAGCATCATTTACTGAAGATAAAATCTGGCACAGTCCCATTACCTGGACAGGGACATTGCTATCTGTGTTAGTTCCGTTTCCAAGTTGACCATTAGCGTTTGCTCCCCAAGCCCATAGTGTGCCATCATTCTTGAGAGCAAGAGAATGATAATATCCTGTTGCAATAGCAGCGATACCTGTAAGCGAATTTACTTGCACCGGGATATTGCTGTCGCTGTTGGTTCCATTACCAAGTTCACCATAGTAATTGGCTCCCCAAGCTGAGAGGGTGCCATCATTCTTCACAGCAAGGGAATGAGCATATCCTGCTGCAATAGCCGTGATGCCTGTGAGAGAACCTACCTGCATAGGAACATTGCTATCAGTGGTGTCTCCATTTCCTAGTTGACCATATTGGTTCCATCCCCAAGCCCACACCGTGCCGTCATTTTTCAATGCGAGAGAATGCCCCCATCCTATGGAAATAGCAGTGATGCCGGTGAGGGAACTTACCTGTACCGGAACATTGCTATCAGTGGTATCTCCATTTCCAAGTTGACCATATTTGTCCCATCCCCAAGCCCATACCGAACCGTCATTCTTCAGCGCAACGGAATAGTCTGCTCCTGCTCCGATAGCGATGATACCTGTGAGAGAATTTACCTGCACAGGAACATAACTATAGGCGTATACGCCGCTTGATCCATCTCCAAGATCACCAAACAAATTGTCTCCCCAAGCCCAAACTGTACCGTCATTTTTCAGGGCAAGGGAATGGTACGATCCTCCAGCAATAGTGATGACGCCTGTGAGAGAACTCACCTCTACCGGAATATTGCTATCGGTGCCGTAACCTGTTCCAGTTCCAAGTTGACCCCCGTTATTGTTTCCCCAAGCCCAGACTGTACCATCATTTTTCAGGGCAAGGGAATGATACGATCCTCCTGCAATCGCGATGATGCCTGTGAGAGAACTTACCTGTACCGGAACATTGCTATCGGAGTTGCTTCCATTACCAAGTTGACCCCATACATTCCATCCCCAAGCTCGTATTGTGCTATCGCTACAAATGGCAAGGGAATGCCCATTACCAGCAGCAATTTGTTGAGCGCAAGACATAGTTGGTAGCAGGGAGTTTGCTATTTGCAAAAGAACCGCCGTGGTGATAAGGAATGGTTGCTTTTTCATTGTGTATAATTTTAAGTTTTTTATTTCCCTGCCTAATTCATCACAACCACTTTCTGCTCCGCCATTTGCTCTCCCGCACGAATCTGCAAAACATAAACTCCGTTGGTTAGTTTGCGTGCATCTAATGTTGTGTTGTGTTCACCTTGCTCTTGCTTGGCGTTTACTAATTGCTGCAATTTATTTCCGAGCACATCATATAAATCAATGCTTACAGTTGCAGGAGTTGAAAGAGAATAGTTTATAAAAGAATTTCCTGATGTAGGGTTGGGAAAAACAGAAATGCTTAATGCTTCTTCAATTTTAGTTATTGAAGTTGCATTGTCGCACAATCCAGTTACTTGTATAGGAACATTGCTATCAGTGTTGGTTCCATTTCCAAGTTGACCCGAGTCATTCCATCCCCAAGCCCACATCGTTCCGTCATTTTTCAGGGCAAGTGAAAATTCCTTTCCTCCTGAAATAGCACTGATGCCTGTGAGCCCACTCACCTGTACGGGAACATTGCTGTCGGTGTTGGTTCCATTCCCAAGTTCACCAGCCCCACCGCTACCCCAGGCCCATACAGTGCTATCATTCCTAATGGCAATGGAATGTGCGTATTCTCCTGCAATGGCAATTACACCTGTGAGAGAAACTACCTGTACAGGAACATTGCTGCTGGTGTTTGTTCCATTGCCGAGTTCACTCCAGAAATTGTCTCCCCAAGTCGAGACCGTGCCGTCATTTTTCAGGGCAACAGAATGATATTGTCCTCCTGCAATGGCAACGATGCCTGTGAGCCCACTCACCTGCACGGGAACATTACTATCCGTGTTGTTTCCATTACCAAGCTGACCGGCCCAATTACTTCCCCAAGCCCAGACTGTTCCGTCATTCTGCAGGGCAAAGGAATGACGGCTTCCGCTTGCAATGGCGATGATACCTGTCAGAGAACTTACCTGCACGGGAACATTGCTGCCGGTGTTAGTTCCATTTCCAAGTTGGCCTTCGGCATTTCTTCCCCAAGCCCACACCGTACTATCCTTTCTCAGGGCAAGGGAATATTCGTATCCTCCCGCAATGGCGATGATACTTGTGAGCGCATTCACCTGCACCGGAACACTACTGTCCGTGTTCGTTCCATTTCCAAGTTCACCATAGTAATTGTATCCCCATGCCCAGACTGTACTATCATTCCTAAGGGCAAGAGAATGAAATCCTCCCCCTGCAATGGCAGTGATACCTGTGAGAGAATTTACCGACACGGGAACATTGCTCCCGGTATTGGATCCATCTCCAAGTTGACCATAGTCATTAATTCCCCAACCCTGTACTGTGCTATCGCTGCAAATGGCAAGGGAATAAGTCTCTCCACCGCCAATACTTTGGGCGCAACAAATAGTGGACAGTATGCAGTAAGCAGTTTGCAAAAGAACTACGCTGATAAAGAATAGTTGCCTCTTCATTGGCTTGATGGTTAGGAAAGATATAGTGACAGGTAAAGATAGAAGTCTTTAAGTCCCGCTATTAAATTCTTCCTTCGGGAAAAACAAAACTCAGGGTTCAATTCTTACATCTTCCATTCCTTGCTCCGCGAGTAGCGCCCTCTCACTGCGCGCACAAGTGACAAATAAATTAGCTTTGCATAACGAAATAAAAACTCCATGAAAACATTAGTGCTGCAACCAGATAAGCCGTCACAACTCGACATGCTGCTACACCTTGCAAAGGAACTCGGCATCAATGCAAGAGTATATGACGAAGCTGACCTCGATGAAAAAAGAATAAACCTGTTGCTTGCCGAAACATCTTTTGCAAAAGATTGGAACAGCAATGCCGATGACCATTGGGATGAATTCTTAAAGAACAACTAATGGCGAAATATCAGCAAGGTGATGTAATCTCAGTGTTGTTTCCCTTTACCGATATCAGCAATTCAAAACCACGACCCGCACCTTGTTATAAGCAATGGATCAATAGCCAACACAGGCGACTTGATAATTGCGATGATCACCAGCCAGCCAAGAACGGATGGGGTAAATATTGAACTCACCTCTGCGGATGTAGATATTTCTTTACCAAAAAAAAGTTTTGTCAGATGCCATCGCCTTGCCACCATTGACGAAACAATTGTGACAAAGAAATTTGCAACAGTAAAAGTTGATTTCTTAAAGAACGTCTTGAAAGGGATTCAATCGCTGATTGAAGTGATTTGATAAATGCAAGAGCTGAAAATTACTTGTCAGAGATCCCGTACTCGCCGACGTTCATAAAAAACCCAGGCTCATCACCAGGGTTCAATTCTTACATCTTACGTCTTCCTTCTTACATCTCTTTCGTTGACCTGCCTGGGCTCGAACCAGGAGACTTCTGAACCAAAATCAGACGTGTTACCGATTACACCACAGGTCAAAAAATTTGTGACGGCAAAAATAAGCGAAGAGGTGAAGTTTGCAAATCAAGTTCGCAGTTGGCAATTTGCAATTTGCTCGCAGAGTCCCCTGGACAAGTAGATTCTCAACAAATTCACTCATTCTCTTTCACCTTCACTTTCCCTATCACTCGCACCTGCTACTTACACTAAAGTCAAGTTAAAATCACTCATAGATCATGGAGGCTATTTTCGTTTTACTATTTTTGTCGCTCTCTAACCAATCAATAAGCATTTTGCTATCGCTGTTCACCCTTCATCTTTTATTTGCTGTACAACATTAAGTCGGACCCAAACCTCTCCTGAAATTTCATGACCCGGTATAACAAGATCAACAACACAGTCGGCTGGATTGTCTTCATTCTTTCAACGCTCGTCTATTGGCTTACAGCAGAACCCGCAGGAAGTTTTTGGGATTGTGGTGAGTTCATTGGTTGCGCGTACCATTTGCAAGTACCGCACTCTCCCGGTGCGCCGCTGTTTATCATCATCGCCCATTTAGTGACACTCCTTGCGCCCGATCCTTCGAAAGTGGCGCTAACGGTGAACTTCTTCTCCGGTGCCATGTCAGCATTCACTAACTTGTTTCTGTTCTGGACCATCACGGCGCTGGGAAGAAAGATCATTGGCAAAAATGAAAATGAAATCAGCGGCGCAGAAATGATTGTGCTGATGGGTGCCGGTGTCGTCGGTGCGTTCTCTAACGGGTTTGCTGATTCATTTTGGTTCTCTGCTGTTGAAGGCGAGGTGTACGCTATGTCTTCTTTCTTTACTGCTATTGTCTTCTGGGCCATTCTCAAGTGGGAACAAGTGGCGGACAAGCCTTATGCAGATCGCTGGATCATTTTCATTGGGTATATGATCGGGTTGGCCGTTGGGGTTCACTTGCTCGGATTGTTGGCAATTCCCGCCATAGTTTTCGTGTATTATTTTAAAAGATTTACTCCTTCAACATGGGGGATGATAAAATGTGGTGTGGTATCCATTGCGGTTCTTGGATTTATTCAATACGGAATTATTCCACAAATACCCAATCTGAGCGCAAAGTTCGACGTGCTGTTTGTCAATTCATTTCATCTCCCGTTCAATAGCGGGGTGTTGTTCTTCATGCTTGTGATGGCCTTGAGCATGATTGGCCTATTGCTTTACACAATGAATGGAAAGACACTCTATGCATTGCCGGCTTTAATATCAATTCCTTTATTTATTCTGGTTTCCAATGAATCTGTGATCGTAAAAATTGTTCTTCTTGTTGTATCAGGCCTGTTAGTATATGTGTACGTGCTTTATAAAAATCCATATTACCTGAACCTTGGAATTCTTACCGTCTTATTTATCATGATCGGCTACTCTTCTTATGTGATGGTGGTGATTCGCGCCAATGCTAATCCATCCATCAACATGGGATCGCCGGATGATGCTGAAACACTTTTGAGTTATCTCAATCGCGAGCAATACGGGGACCGTCCGCTTCTCTTTGGACCATCCTTCACTTCTCAGCCCATTGATATTGATCGCGTAGATGGTGAAATGCATTATTACCAGGATCCGGATACCAGGCGATACGTCGAGTTGGGAAGAAAACCCATTATCAAATATGATCCGGACGATGAAATGCTCTTCCCGCGCATCTTCGATAATGATGATCCTTCACATGTGAGGTTCTATAGAAGCTGGCTGAATTTGAAAGAAGGGGATAAGCCGACGTTTGGAGATAACATGAATTTCTTTTTTACCTACCAGGTCGGCTTCATGTACTGGCGCTACTTCATGTGGAATTTTTCAGGAAGGCAGGATGATGTTCAGGGCGACGGCGACATTAAGCACGGAAACTGGATCACCGGATTTCCTTTCATTGATAATGCGATGCTCGAAGATCAAACCAATCTTCCATATCCGCTCGATGAGAACAAAGGGCACAACAAGATGTATCTCATTCCTTTTATCCTTGGTGTGCTTGGTGCACTCTATCATTTCAAGAAGAGTAAGAATGATGCTTTTGTTGTGCTGCTGCTATTTTTCTTCACCGGGCTTGCCATCGTGCTCTACCTCAATCAAACTCCCATTCAACCACGTGAACGTGATTACGCTTATGCCGGCTCGGTGTATGCATTTGCCATTTGGATTGGCATTGGCGTGTTTTGGTTATTCAACCTGCTTGCAAAACGAATGAATGCACGCAATGCCGCTGTACTCGCATCGGTATTGGGTGCATTGGCGCCGGTGCTCATGGCTTCGCAGGAATGGGATGATCATGATCGCTCAGATCGCTATACGGCGCGTGACCTGGGAAGAGATTACCTTCAATCGTGTGCACAGAATGCAATCCTCTTTACCCAGGGTGACAATGATACGTACCCGTTGTGGTACGCACAGGAAGTGGAAAACATTCGTCCTGATGTTCGCATCGTGAACCTGAGTTTGCTGGGTGTGGATTGGTACATTGATAACCTAAGGAGAAGAGTAAATAAAAGTGAGGCGGTCATCATTACTGTTGACAGCGCATCCTATCGCGGCTCCAATCGTGATTACCTGCGCTTCGGTGAGAACAAATCCATTCCGCAGAATGTATCATACCCTTTGAGCGCGGTTGTAGATTTCATATTCAGTGAAGACCGAAATAAGAAAATGCAGGTTCAGGGCGGTGAGCTGGTAAATTACCTGCCCACAAAAAATCTTTACATCCCGGTTGACAGGAATGAGGTGATTGCTGATCATGTGGTACAACCAGGTGATACATCAAGAATTGTGAATCGCATCGAGTGGAAATTGAATAAGAATACATTGCTTAAGAATGACATTCTCACCATGGAAATACTGCGCAGCAATTTGTGGAAGCGCCCGATTTACTTTGCCATCTCGGTGCAATCAGATGCCTACCTGGGTCTGAATAATTACTTTCAGCAGGAAGGGCTTACCTATCGCATAGTTCCTTATGTGACGAAGCAGGATGATGGGCTGCCCGGTGGCGTGCAATCGGATATCATGTACGACAACATGATGCACAAATTCAAATGGGGCGGGGTTGATAGTAACAATGTGTATCTCGATGAAAACATCGGGCGCATGGTCACCAACCTGCGCAGCAATTTTGCACGATTGGCATCTACATTAATTCAGCAGGGAAAGAAAGATTCAGCTCTCAAGGTATTGGATAAATGTGTCGAGGTGCTGCCGGAAAGGAATGTCCCCGTCGCTTTGATCAATGTAGCCATTGGAAAAGATTATTACGATGCAGGAGATTCTGCCAAGGGGAAGAAAGTGCTGCAGCGTTGTTTTGAAGTGTATTCTGATCAGCTTCGCTACTATACCACGCTCGATGTTGACAAGCGAAAATATTTCACTGCTGAAATTAATGATGGTCTTTATGTACTGAATAACATCGTGAACGTAACACAGCGAAACAAAGAGATGGACCTGAACAAAAAGGTGCAGGAGGCCTTCAACAAGTACGTAAACTTCTACGTACCGCCGGAACAGGGGCAAGGGCAGGGGCAGTAGCAATAGGCAATAATGCAATAAGGTAATAGGCAATAGACGCACACGAAGTCCTGTGAACAAGTTCGGTGGGCAGTTTACTCTCCTGTGGACAGTTGGCAAAAATTCGACTCACGACTCACGACTCACGATTCACCATTCACCATTCACCAGTAATAATTTAGCTTGCAGAAAATTACTCCCTGCATTTGAAGCTCTCTTCCATACAAAAAAAAGAAAAACCGGTTGTCATCAAAGGCATTCACGCTGTTGAAGAGGCCTTGACATCGGGCAAGAGCATTGAAAAAATTTTTATTGAGCAGGGGAACAGAAATGAAAGTGTTTTGTCTCTGATTCGTATTGCGCGTGAGCGGGAGATCCCCGTTCAAAATGTTCCCGAAGTAAAATTATTTCAGCTTGGCGCGGCGCACCAGGGAATTGCCGCTGTCGTTTCTCCCATTTCTTTTTTTAAAACTGAAGACATTATTGCGCAGGCGTATGAACGTGGTCAATTGCCGCTGCTTATTATTTGCGATCGAATTACGGATGTGAGAAACTTTGGGGCCATAGCACGAACTGCTTTTGCTGCAGGCGCACATGCGATCATCATTCCGCAAACGGAAACAGCTTCCATAAATACCGAAGCAGTAAAATCTTCAGCAGGTGCATTGATGAAACTTCCGGTCTGTCGTGAAAAGAATTTGTTGCAGGCGGTGAAGCAACTCAAATTGCATGGCATTCAGATTTTGGCGGCAGAAGCTATGGGATCAAAATTTATTTATCAAACCGATTTGAAAATTCCTTCTGCAGTTATTCTGGGATCAGAAGGTGAGGGAATTTCAAAAGAGTTTTTAAAGATTGCTGATGAAATAGTGAAACTTCCAATGGCAAATACTTTTGACTCTTACAATGTTTCGGTGGCTGCCGGAATGATTTTATATGAAGTGATGAAGCAGCGAATGAGTTCAAATGAATCATGAATCCAAAACTATTCGCCCGAGTGCCTGAAATTTTTATTGAATTACTGAGAGAAAAAAAAAAGGCAAAGGAGATTGATGGAAAAGTGATCGTTCGAAGTCAATATTCATCGGGTAATAACGGATAGCTGCCCGCCATAAAACGAAGAAAGCGAAAAAAGTTTGTTCAACCTCTTTCGCTTTCGCATCTTAAGAAACCGTAGCTTCCTAATTTACTCTGATCTTCGAACCCGTGTTTCATCTTTTGATCGAATCACTTCTCCTCTTCTTTCGATTTGGAGGCCACTTATTGCTAAGTGACCGGATGTTTTAATCAGCGCGACAAACATACAATCTCAAATACCCCCTTGTCAAGTTTTTTGCCTTTTTGTTCTCCACAAAATTTCAACATCGGTTATTCACAAATGTGGATAGCAGATTTGTTGCGGGTTTTACCCGGAAACTGCCAGTGAAGAATCCATTTTCATTTTTAAATTCCTGTAGATCTCCAATTGATGAAGCAACAATTTTCGAAACTCAAGAAAACGATAACGATAAATGAATTGCGGACCCTCATTCAAAACCTGGTATAAACGGTGGATTTCATCATTCAAAAAAATAGTGTCAGTAAAATAGAGATAAGTACTTGCAAGATATTGTTCAATATGTTTTTTCAATTCATCCGCTCCATCGAACGCATTCTCTGACAGATATTGAGTCAAGTGTTTTTTTAACCCTGGCTCATACTTGTAACGAAGATCAGAAATGAGTTCATTGATTTGTTTATGTGGCAAGGTTTGTCCTGCAAAAATTGGAGACAATAAGATTTGAATTGCTTCAATAAGTTTTGAAAAATCTTCACTCCTTATTCGTCCTTCCTGATAAGCTTCATAAATTTTTAAATAGTCAGAAGCAGAATTGTTTTCCGGATTCAGAGCACACCAATAAAAAAACTGAAATGCTTTCTCATCGGATGCTTTTAATTCATCTGATAATGTTTTAACCTCGTTATTGAGTTTTCGCAAAATCATTTCCGCATCAATGGCTTCAAATTTTTCACCGGCAAAATCGAATGAAGCAGCCTGCAATTGCTTGCTCTCGATAGCGGTCAGGGTTTGAACGTCAATTCTGGCTCCGAGAAGTTTTTTCGGGACTTCACCCTGTTTCGAAGAAAATAGATTTTCGAAATCATAAATTGTAAAACTTTGTGGTGTTACTGAAGCCGCCAATTCGTTGATCGCTATTGGGTCAAGAGTCCTGTTATCATAATATCCGTTGTATTCTTTTGGTATTGAAAATTTTTTTTGCTCATCTGCAACCTCTTGCCTGAAGCTTTCCGGTTCTACCGCTTGCTTCATTCCTTTAAACCTCACGTTCTCGTATAGTTTATCCGTAAGTTTTTTCTGCCACTTCTCGGGGTTATCGAAAAGAATCCATGCATTTCCGGATTTCTTTTCTGCCTGAACATTGATTGCCAGCAAACGATCCTCACGCTCAGGTGTAGTCGGGTGAGAGGCCCATTGATTCTTGATGTCAACCCTCGTTATCTTTTCCCGAAATGAAACCTCTTTATCTACTGCAGGCAGACTATTTTCGAGTGGTAATGAAAAGGTTGAAGCGAATTGTTGCAGTGCGATACGCTGTAACGGATAAACATTCTCTGTGAATTTTTGCTTACCAACCCATTCATTGCATTTGTTGATCACTTCATTGTAACATGAATCACCGATCTCCACATGACGGAGGGCAAAGACGCAATTTTCACTTCCGCTCACGATGGCTGCCACCGCATCTGCATGAAATTCCATTTCACGGGATAATGCCATGTAGCCTTTATTCACGAAATGATACATGTGCCTCAACACCCATTGGATTCCTCGTGCAATCAGCACAGTAAGCTGAGCAAAAAAGGCAAAGTACCTGCTCATCCTTGCAAAACTCTCCAATGATTTCTGGTAACCGGTATTTTCAAACAGCATGTTGTATATCACCCGGTTTACCTGGTAGACGTAACTGCCAAGTTTCATGCTTCGTTGTGAAAAGTGGCCAAACTCGTGTGCAATGACGGCTTTAAATTCACTAACACTTAAGCTGTTCACAAGGCCCAAGCCGATTTTTAAATTTTTGCGGACGGGAAAGAACATGCTCCAGAAACTTGAATCGTAAAACACCGCAGCATTCACATCAGGAGTAAGAATGATCTTCTTAGGAAATCGCACGTTCGTATCCTTGGATAATTTTCTTATGAAGGCAAACAGTTCGGGAAGATCTTCTTCAAATACTTCAATACCATCAGAAGTATCGTATCTCTTCACTGAAAAAATAAACTTGACAAGAAAGACCATCACCATTACTCCTAAACCAATCAAACCTAATCCAACCATTAATGTGATGAACCGGGGCAATGCGATGATGAGCCCTATTCCTCCGGCAACGCAAGCAACAAATAAACCTGCAGCAATAACCACGAGCAGCAGGTACACCATTACAAACAGAAATATTGAAAACAACACCTTTGCAATCTCTGATTTGAATTTTCCTGAAGGAGCGAGAATAGTCGCATCGGTAATGAGGGGACTTGCAGGATAGATTTCTTCTTTCATCACTGGTTTATTGAAGTAAAACAGTTCAATGATAGATAATCTATTTAATACTTCCCTGCCATCTTCTTCAATTTTCTGATAGAAAAACATCTTCAGATCAGTTACATTTATCATCTTAAGATTCCATCATGAAAACCATCGTCGCCGCAGTAATTCTTTCGCTGTTAGTTCTTCAGGTTTTTTCTCAGCAGCAATTCCAGTTGTTGATACATCCGGGATTCAAACAAGAAGCGCGATTCATGAGCGAAATTCTTGGGAGCGGATATTTGCTCGCCTCAAACTTCACTGATACCAGCGGAGAAAAATCAATTTTACTAACGCGCCTCGATAATCAGCTCAATGTCGTTTGGCACACACTCATTGATGAGACAGGAACTGCTGAACGGGTGAATTCATTTGCTCAGGATGCCTCAGGAAATATTTTTATTGCGGGATACATCGAGGATTCATTTGCAACCGCTTTCAACAATTCACTTCTGATCAAAGCAGATTCAACAGGTAATGTGATTTGGAAAAAGCGATTTCAGTACTCCGACTATAACAATGACCTTTTAAGGATTTTCTCTTCTGCTTCAGGTTCATTATACGCCATTGGTGAATCAGAGGATTACTATTACGCTCCATATCCTTATTACATGCAACTGGTGATGAAATTAAATTCTTCCGGAACTATTCTGTGGTCGCATACTTATCCTACCAGCCTGCATTCTAACGTCAGTGCAGAAGTGCTGCCGGCTTCTGATGGAACGATGATTGTCGCCGGCCACAGTCTCACGCTTAACACTCTTCAGGCATCACTCACAAAGTTCGATACTACCGGTAGCAAAGTATGGGATACGCGATGGTCGCTTTCAGGTATCAATAATTTCCCCGTTGGTTTGGTTTATGACCTTTCCGAATCGAACACGGGGGGATATATTATCTATGGACAAAGAGGAATTGACTCTGAATATGTGTTGAGAAACTGTATGCTCAAATATGATGCGAATGGTACATTGCTAAAGCAAATGCGATATGGATATTCTTACGACAACTGGTTTTATCCCATAAGTACTATTTATGTCTTTAAAGGGATACCTGCAATGGATGGAGGTTATGCTGCAGCAGGAGTTTTTCTCGATGAGTTTTCAGGTGAGCAGGGAATTGCGCTGCTAAAAGTTGACAGCGGTTTAGTGCCGCAATGGTGCAAGCTCTACGATATGGGAACAATTACCTCTATCGCTTCTCTGCTCCAAACAAGTGATGGCGGCTACCTTATTGCAGCTTCAAGAGGAGACAGCATCATACTTCTAAAAACTGATGCGCAGGGAAGCAATTCCTGTAATGAACAGGTATTGCCGGTCTTCTATCAACTTATTAGTGACTATCAAGGCTCATCGTTTCTTGAGTCTCAGTCTCCTTCGTTCACCGTTCCTTCATATCTCCCTAATACGGCAACATTGACAAACAATTTCGAAGATACTTTGTGCTTTGTATACACCTCCTCACAAGCCGACCAAAGCTCAAAAGCATGCTCCTTGTTCCCTGATCCTTCTCATAATATCATTAACATTTCTATTAGCGACGGAGCAACCAAATTATTTTCGATGAGCTTATTCAATGAAGAAGGAGCCGAACTAAAGAGAGAAATCATTTCCTCATCCAACTATTCATTGGATGTTTCTACCCTGCCTGCCGGAATGTATATGGTAAGAATCAGCAGCCGCAGCAGTTTCATAGTGAAGAAATTTTTGAAATTATAAAGGTGAATTTTAAGGAATCAAGTAAGTACCGGCATTTTCACTTCAAATATTTGCAAGCATATCCTTTGTCATGGAATCAAGATCAAACTGCGGTTTCCATCCCCAATCATTTCTTGCAACGGCATCCTCAATACTCTCCGGCCAACTCTCGGCAATCTTCTGTCGAAAGTCGGGTACATAATCAATTCTGAAATCTGGGATTATTTTTTGAATGGAAGCGGCTTGCTCTTTTGGTGTGAATGAAATTGCAGCGATGTTGTAGGAGGATCGCACTTTAATTTTTTCAGAAGGTGCCTCCATCAATTCAATCGTGGCACGAATAGCATCGGGCATGTACATCATCGGCAACCGGGTTTCTTCAGAGAGAAAACAAGTGAAGTGTTTGTTCTTCTTTGCTTCGAAATAAATGTCAATCGCATAGTCAGTGGTGCCACCGCCGCCGGGAGTTTTGTAACTGATCAAACCCGGATAGCGAACACTTCGCACATCGAGATTTTTTTTCTGAAAATAATAATCGCACCAGCGCTCACCTGCCTGCTTGCTGATGCCATAGATGGTGTTTGGCTCCATTACCGTCCACTGCGGTGTATTTTGTCGTGGTGTTGTAGGACCAAACACTGCAATCGTTGATGGCCAGAATAATTTCTTCACATCATTCTCAACACAAGCATCAAGTACGTTGCGCAAGCCCTTCATGTTTACCCGCCAGGCAAGCTCAGGATTTTTTTCCCCGGTGGCCGAGAGAATTGCCGCGAGATGATAAATCTGCGTGACCTTGTTTCTCTTGATGCAATCAACCAGGGCCGGCCTGTTTAATACATCGAGCCTCTGGAATGTTCCGCTTTCTTTTATTTCGGCGAGCTTGGGTTCATTGAGATCAGCGGCGATAACGTTTGAATAAGTTTTTCGCAATGCAAGAGTGAGTTCAGAACCAATTTGTCCGCAGGCGCCAATGATGAGAATGGTTTCGTTGTTCATGATTAAGGGGAAGACGGCAAAGCTAATTTTTGATGGTTACATTGTTTAATGGTTAAATGGCTGAATGGTTAAATGGTCACCGTCTGCCGTAAAAGCCATTTGACCATTCAGCCATAAAGCCATTCAGCCATTTAGCCGTTCCATTTACTACTTTTAGCCGCTACATTTTTTCCATCATGAAAGAAAAAGAAAAACAGAAGAAGGTTGCCGCTCCTGAAAAAATTTCTTCCCCGAACAATTCACTCTTGCAAAAGTTATTACCACACATCATCGCTGTTGTTGTCTTTGCAGTAATCACTATCGCTTACTTCTCCCCGATGATTCTCGATAATAAAGTGATCGAGCAGGGAGATATTCTGCAGGGAAAGGGGATGAGTAAAGAGCTTGTTGACTATCGCGAAAAGACGCATGGACACGAGGCGCTTTGGACAAACTCCATGTTTGGTGGAATGCCGGCATTCCAGATTTCTGTATTCTATCATGGCAACCTTCTTCTGTATATTGATAAAATTCTTTCTCTTGGATTCCCGCATCCCTCTCAGTTGCCTTTCCAGGCCATGATCTGTTTTTACATTCTGCTCATTGTAATGGGTGTTTCACCTTGGCTTGCCATAGCAGGTGGCATTGCTTACTCTCTCGGTACATATAATCTCTTTAGTCTTGTAGCAGGACACAATTCAAAAGAGCACGCCATAGCGTTGATTCCATTATTTGTTGCGGGAATAATACTTCTTCGCAGTAAAAATTATTGGAGGGGAATAATTCTCACCGCAATTGGGCTGTCACTGCAGGTCGCTGCGAATCATTTGCAAATCACCTTTTATCTTATGCTGCTGATGGTGGTATATGGAATTGTAGAAGCGGTCTATGCTTTTCGTGAAAAGAACCTGAAAAATCTTTTCATTATCGGGGGAGTAGGAGTGGCTGCGGCAATTTTTTCGGTGCTTACGAACCTTTCTTTGCTTTGGTCAACATATTCCTATGTTCCTTCCACCATTCGTGGTCCTTCAGAACTTACCTCGAACAAGCAATCGAGCGGCGGTCTTGATCATGACTATGCTTTTCAATGGAGTTACGGAAAGATGGAAACATTCACGCTCCTCATTCCGAATTTTTATGGCGGTGCATCTGATGCAAAGCTGAGTGAGAATTCCAACCTTGGAAAATTACTCGATCAGTATCAGGCGTCTCCGGCACAAAAGAAACAGTATTTGAGCCGTGCACCCATGTATTTCGGTGATCAGCCATTTACGGGCGGGCCGGTGTATGCCGGTGCCATCGTATGTTTTTTGTTTGTATTCGGGTTAATGATGGTGAAAGACCGGACACGCTGGTGGCTGCTTTCCATTTCTGTTCTTGCCATCTTTCTTGCATGGGGGAGAAATTTTCAATGGTTCTCCGATATCTTCTTTTATCATTTTCCCGGTTACAATAAATTTCGCACGGTATATATGATACTCGTGCTGGTGCAGTTTGCATTTCCGCTGCTCGGCATTCTTCTTCTGAATAAAATTTTAAATCATGAGTATGACAAAAAGGAATTGATCACCAAACTGAAATACAGCTTGTTCATCACAGGGGGAGTGTGTTTGTTGTTTGCATTGTTCGGTTCCCTGTTCGTGAGTTTCAAAGGAGCAAGTGATGCACAGCTTGCCTCACAACAGCCGGTCCTCGATGCGATCATTGCTGACAGAAAATCTTTGCTTCGTATGGATTCATTCCGCTCTCTCGCTTTTATTTTGGTTGCTGCGGGTTTAATATGGATGTATGTAACTGATCGTGTGAAGCAGAATATTTTCCTCGGCGGAATAATCGTACTGATGTTTGCCGATTTATTTTTCGTTGGCGAAAGATATTTAAACAGCGATGCCTTTGTGAATAAGAGCGATTACGATCAATACTACTTACCATCTCAGGTAGATGATTTGATTTCCAAGGATCAGTCAAAAGACTATCGCGTGCTCAATCTCGCTGCGAATACATTCAACGATGCCAAAACCTCATACTTCCATAAATCAGTCGGCGGATATCATGCTGCGAAGTTGCGCCGCTACCAGGAGATCATCGAACACCAGCTATCAAATGATTCAACAAGGCATTCACCATATCCTTTTAACAAGTCTGTGGTGGACATGCTCAATACCAAATACATTATTGTGTCCAATAAGCAACAAGGCGAACAAGTAGCTCCCAATCCACAGGCAATGAGCAATGCATGGTTTGTAGAATCCATTCGCATGGTGAATAGCGCTGATGAAGAAATGGCGGCACTCAATACTTTCAATCCTTCCACTAGTGTGATTATTGATAAGCGTTTCTCCGCCCAGATTAATGGTCTGACGGCATCGCGTGACTCTACTGCATCCATCACCCTCGAAAGTTATGAACCGAATGATTTAGTATACAAGTCGAAATCCTCGAAAGAAAATGTGGTGGTCTTTTCTGAAATTTATTATCAGCCCGGATGGGATGTATTGATTGACGGAAAAAAAGCAGATCATTTCAGATGCAATTACATCCTTCGGGGCATGCGTGTGCCTGCGGGTGATCACACGATTGAATTCAAATTTGAGCCGCAGTCGTATTTCATGGGAGAGAAGGTAGCGTATGCGAGCTCAGGAATTTTGGTGTTGTTACTGCTTGGAGTTGTAGGATTGGAAATTTTCAATCGGAGAAAAAAAACCTTGTGAGCTATTGATCATTCTGAAGCAATAGCAATGCGACAATTCAAACTAAGGACCATAGCATTTTTGAAAGGGCTTATACTCTTTCTGCGACCGGGATTGTTTCTGAATTTTTTAAGCTCCCCGCTGCTTTTTGTTGCGAACACGTTTCGACTCACCAGGTGGGTTTCAATGCAGCCGAAATCAGAAATCCTCAATGACTTTTACACGCCCTTCAGGAATCATAACAAGCGGTATGAACTTTACAACTATGTTCTTCAAAAAGAAAAACTGGAACTTGAATCAATTGACTATTTAGAATTCGGCGTTTTTGGAGGCGCATCTTTCAAGTGGTGGATGAACGCAAATAAAAGTTCCTCCTCGAAGTTTTATGGCTTCGACACCTTTGAAGGACTGCCTGAAGCGTGGGGTACTTATGGTAAAGGAGATATGTCAGCTTTGTTACCCGATGTTGATGATTCGCGTCATGAATTTGTGAAAGGGTTATTTCAGGAAACGCTGTTCAACTTTCTCGCCACTCATGATATTGACCATAATCGTCGCGTAATTCACATGGACGCAGACCTGTTTTCCTCTACACTTTTTGTTCTCACTACGCTCGCAAAACATCTCAAAAAAGACGACATTATTTTCTTCGATGAGTTCAATGTCCCCAATCATGAGTTTTTCGCTTTTAAAATTTTCATCGAAAGCTTTTATATGAGATTCGAGTTGCTCGGCGCGGTAAATAATTTTTACCAGGTGGCATTCAAGGTGAAGTGATCCTGTTGTAAATGCAGAATCAAATTACTCACAAAACTTCTTTCAGCACCTCTACAATTCTTTCCGTCGCATGCCCATCCCACATGGGAGGAATTGCTCCTTTTTTAAAAGTTCCATTCTCAATCGAAGAAATTTTTTCACCGATGACGGAGAGATCAAACGGGATGAGTTCATTCGTTCCGAGTTCAACTGTGCTTGGGCGCTCCGTGTTTTCACGGAGTGTGAGACACGGCACCTTTCTGAAGGTTGTTTCTTCCTGGATGCCGCCGCTATCTGTAAGCACAAATGAAGCGTGCTTGATAAGTTTCTGGAATGAAAAATAATCGTGGGGACCGGTCAGCATGAGATTTTTTATGGAAGAAAATTTCTGCTCAAGATTGAATTTCGAAATATTTTTTCTCGTGCGCGGGTGAATGGGAAACACTACTTTGAATTTTTCTGCAATGAGCTGAATGACTTCCCAAACTTTTTTCAACTGCTGTTCATCGTCCACATTCGATGGACGGTGCATCGTCATCAATACGTATTCGCCTTCATTCACGTCGAGTGATTTCATGATCGGCCAGGAATCAAATTGAGAATCGAAAGCGAGGAGCGTATCAATCATGGTGTTGCCCACAAAGAAGATCTGGTCCGGTTTTTTTCCTTCTCGCAATAAATTTTTCTCACCGTTTTTCTCGGTCACAAACAAAATATCGGCGAGAAAATCTGTGATCGTACGGTTGTATTCTTCAGGCATCTGCAGATCAAAACTGCGCAGGCCGCTTTCAACATGGGCGAGTTTGATGTTTGCCTTGTTCGCCGCAAGCGAAGCAGCAAGAGTGGAATTCACATCGCCCACAACGATCACCAAATCGGGTTGCCATTTCCTTAACACCTCATCCATCTTCAGAATTATTTCACCGATCTGTGTCCCGGGCGTTCCGTGTGTGACATCAAGCGCGTAATCAATTTTCTTCAGTTGCAGTTGTTCAAAGAAAATATCCTTCATCACCTTGTCGAAATGCTGCCCGGTGTGCAGCAGGCGATGCTCGAAGAGATCAGGATGCTTCGCAAATTCTTTTTCGAATTGCGTGACCTTAATGTAATTCGGCCGTGTGCCGATGACGGTGAGGATTTTCTTCAATTTCGGATTTTTGATTTCTAATTTTTGAAAAATGTGACTCATTCCCAATTTTCAAAATCTTTACAAACCTGGAGAGCTTCTTTCCTCTCCTGTTTATATCCATCTTGCAATTTCCTTGAAAGAGGTGCACTAATCTTTCGATTTTGTTCTCGGGAATACTATTCCTTCAATTTTGATTTCTGGTAATTCAAATTCTTCATGCGAAAACAAAAGTATTGAATTCATTCATTGAATCCCGCAGAATAGCAAAAGCGGAGTTCTACTTTTGCCGCGAAGTAAATCCGCAATCGAAAATCCGAAATGAAGAGGGTGCTCATCATCACATACTATTTTCCCCCAAGCGGTGGTGCCGGAGTGCAGCGCGTACTCAAATTCGTAAAGTACATGCGAGAGTTCGGATGGGAGCCAGTAGTGTACACGGCGGAGGGTGCAGCATACCCTATTCTTGATCCCACGCTTGAGAAGGATATTCCGGAGGGAATAAAAATTTATCGCCACAAAATTTGGGAACCGTATGAGTGGTACAAGAAATTTACCGGTCAGAAAAAAGAAGAGACAGTTTACTCGGGTTTCATTTCTGAAAACAAAAAAATTTCTCCCACTCAAAAACTTTCCATCTGGATTCGGGGTAACTTTTTTATTCCCGATGCGCGATGCTTCTGGATAAAACCTTCTGTAAAATTTTTCGTGGATGAGTTAAAGAAAAATCCGGTGGATGCGATGATCAGCAGTGGTCCACCGCACACGACACACATGATTGCCCTGGGTGTCAAAAGGAAACTGAATATTCCCTGGCTCGCCGATTTCCGGGATCCTTGGACGAACATTGATTTCTATGATCAGCTCATGCTTACCCGGTGGGCAGATGCAAAACACAAGCACATGGAGAAGCAAGTTCTCATGAGTGCGGATGCAATTGATACCGTGAGCTGGCATTGGGCGGAAGACTTTCAAAAGTTGAGCGGAAGAAAAATTGAAGTGGTGACTAATGGGTTTGATGAGGAGGATTTTCCCGAAAAGACCCCCGAAAAAATCGGGGCAAGCGGGACGGGTCAATTGGGAAATTCGGAAATGTCGAAGAGCCCTGTCACCCTGAGCGAAGTCGAAGGGTTTGCGAGCGCGTATGCTTCGACTCCGCTCAGCATGACATCACAAAAATTCGTGATAGCACACGTTGGTTCGCTGAACAAAGACAGAAATCATTCTTCATTATGGGAGGCCTTGAAAGAATTGTGTGAAGAGCAAAAAGAATTTCGAGAGAAGCTGGTGATTCAGCTTATCGGTAAAAATGATTTTTCAGTTTATCAGCTCATCGAGAAGAATCAACTCACACAAAATCTTCAGCGCATTGATTACCTGCCGCACAATGAAGTCGGTGCCTATCAGCGAAGAGCATCGGTACTTTACCTTCCAATCAACAATACGCCCAATGCGCTCGGCATAGTGCCGGGAAAATTATTTGAATACCTCGCTGCGAGAAGGCCAATTTTAATAGTTGGCACAGAGGATGGAGACTCTGCGCGAATTGTTCGTGAGGCAAAGGCAGGTGTTGTGTGCGGCATCGATGACAAAACAAAAATCAAGAATGAGATTTCAAAAATGTTTGCGCTCTGGAAGGAAGGAAATTTGAAAGTGGATGCAAAAGGAGTGGAGCAGTATTCAAGAAAAAAGATCGCAGGTAAAATTGCGGACCTGCTGAACGGAATCGTGAAGTGAAAACTTACATAAGTTAAATTCAAACAAATCAATGAAGTTCAGTGAAGACCTCTGCTTGTTTTTAAATCGCTTCTTTCCTGCAAGAAAAGTCGCCGGAAGAGAGTCTCCTCAATCTTACTCGGAAGCTCAGTACGAATGGGCAAAATACAGTCTTAAACTTTATGAGGGACTGGTTGATTTAAAAGACAAAATTATTTTGGATGCAGGTTGCGGTCCGGGTGGCAAGACGGTTTTTTATTCAGAGCAGGGGTGCAAATCAATTACCGGTATTGACATTGATGAAACCCGGCTTAAACTGGCAAAAGAATTTGCGGCAAAAAGAAAAGCAATGAATGTTGAGTTTGTAGTTGGAAGTCTTTCGCAATTGCCTTTTGAATCGAACTCCTTCGACCTGATATTTCTGAATGATGTAGTCGAACACATCAGCAGGCCGCTTTTAATAAGTGCTTTGGAAGAATGTAAGCGCGTGATAAAACCGGATGGTAAAATATGCCTTGAGTTTCCACCGTGGACCAGCTTTGATGCATCGCATCTTTATGATTTCATTTACATTCCCTGGTGCCAGGTATTTTTTTCTACAGAAACTCTGGTGAATGTCATGAATCGCTTAAATACCAAAGCACCGATCATTGGCAAGCTGTCTTATGTTGAGCATTTCCTGGAGTTAAACCGGATCACGATTAAAGAGGCGAAAGAAATGTTCAGGCAATTGAATTTTAAGGTTGTAAAATTTGATTTCCACGTGATCTTCAATGTCCGGTTATTCAAATACATTCCTTTCTTTAATAAGTATCTTACTAAGCGGGTTGTTGCTATTCTTGCGAAATAAGTTGCATGTCACAATTGCAATTGCGATAATTTGAACTTGATATTCACCAGTTAAAGTTTTCGCTAAACTTGCGATGAATCTTCTTTTTACTTTGCAACCGGGTTACCTTTATTAGTTATGATCAATGTCACGAAAACATTTTTACCCCCTCTCCAAGAGTATGAGAAATATTTGAAAGGAATATGGGAGAGAGGATGGATCACAAACAACGGTCAACTGGTACAGGAGTTAGAACAAAAGTTGAAGGAATTTCTCGGGGTGAAGCACTTGTTTTTTTGTACGAATGGAACGGTGGTTCTTCAGATGGCCATTAAAGCCCTCGGACTGTCTAAAGAAATCATCACCACCCCTTATTCTTATGTCGCTACTGTTAATTCAATACTGTGGGAAGGATGTCAACCCGTATTTGTTGACATAAGCAACAATGACTTTAACATTGATGCAAACAAAATTGAAGCAGCCATAACAGAGAATACTGAAGCGATTTTAGCAACACACGTTTACGGTAATCCCTGCGACATTGAACAAATTGAAGCGATTGCACTCAAGCACAAGCTAAAGGTGATTTACGACGGAGCGCACGCATTTGCCTGTGTGTACAATGACAAGTCAGTTTTATCATTTGGTGATATTTCAACTTGTAGTTTTCATGCAACCAAAGTGTTTCATACGGTGGAAGGGGGCGCGATTATTACGAATGATGATGCGTTGGCGAAAAGATTTTTCCACTTCAGGCAATTTGGCCATTATGGTGATGAGTATTTCAGCGTAGGGATTAATGCAAAGAATTCAGAGTTACATGCTGCGATGGGGCATTGCGTGTTTACGCATTTGAATGAAATTATTGCTTCCAGAAAAAGATTGTCTGATCTGTATAATGAATTACTGAAACCTCTTAAACTTCAAGTGCCTTTGTTATCTGATCATGTGAAATACAACTACGCTTACTATCCTGTTGTATTTCCGACACATGAAATTTTGATGCGGGTGATAGATACATTGGCGAAACAGGAAATTGCCGGGAGAAGATATTTTTACCCCTCGCTGAATACACTTTCCTTTGTGAATGGAACTCATTGCCCTGTTTCTGAAAACGTGAGCGAGCGTGTACTATCGCTTCCGCTTTTTCATGATCTTGATCCAAATGTGATTCACAAAATTTGTGACATTATCAAAAGCTGCTTGTAATCATGCTGATAGTCGGAGCAAAAGGATTTGCCAAAGAGGTGCTTGAAGTGCTTCATCAAAGCGGACTTCCTGAACCTATGATGTTCTTTGACAATGTTTCAACCGATGTTCCTGATGTGCTATACGGAAAGTTTAAAGTGGTTCGATCATTTGAACACGCGGAAGAAATATTTGGGAAACTTTCTCCTGATTTTTGTTTGGGAGTTGGAGGTACTTCCTTACGCGCAAGTCTATCGCAAAAAATGAAAGAACGGGGAGGGAGATTGCGATCTGTAATTTCTCCGAATGCATCAATCGGGCATTACGGCAATGTGCTGCATGATGGATTGAGTTTGATGACGGGAGCTGTTATCACCAATGACATCACCATTCACGAAGGTTGCCTCCTTAATTTGAATTGCACGATCGGTCATGATTGTGTGATCGGTGAATATTGCGACATCAACCCCGGTGTTCACATTTCCGGCAATTCAAAACTCGGAGCCTATTGCAGTTTGGGAACCGGTTGTGTGGTTCTTCCCAAAATAATAATCGGCAACAACGTAACTGTGGGTGCAGGCGCGGTGGTGGTAAAAGATATTCCTGACAATGCAACAGTGGTTGGCATTCCCGCTAAGCCCCTTATCAAATAGGTATGAACTTACACCTGATTCCGGATAATGGATTCCTTAACCGGTTTATTGATATCACTAACAGAATTTCTGCTGTGCAAAACAACTACCTCATCTGCAGTACTCCTCATCCATTTTCGGTGCCCGGGAAAAAAAAATTGTTGCGTGATGATGTGAAGATTGCTCACTACGGAAGTAAATCGTTCTATGATTTAATCGGGGACATAAATCGCTATGAAAAAATTTTTATTCACTTCTTGTCAGACCAGCTATGTGATTTCGTGAACAGAAATTCAGAAAGCCATGCGAAGTTTTTCTGGATTTTTTGGGGCGCAGATTTTTATACCCCTCTTGAATTCTTTGCAGCGGAAATTTTTGATGAAGATTCAATGACCTATTATCGCCGGCACGGAACCTTTGCATCCACCAACAATAGATTAGTAGATGCATTGAAGCGTGCAAAGCGAATTTTCATTCAGCCCTTCATTTATCAAAGGCGGGTAGAGCGAAGAAGAAAAGCTATTGACAGAATTAACTATTTTCTGCACTACAACCCGTTTGATTTTGAAGTGGTAAAAAAATTTTTCCCCACTAACGCGGCTTTTCACTATTTCTTCTACTATGAGTTTGATTACGCCTCCCCACCCGATACATCGTCGGAGGCCGTGAAAGATTTTCGTCAACGCTTCTCTCTTCGTGCACCACTTATTATTCAACTGGGCAATTCAGCATCGCTGAGCAACAATCATCTGGGTGCGTTGAAGGCATTGTCACGATTTGCAAATGAAGATTTTCAAATAGTGTGTCCGCTTTCCTATGGTGATCGAAAGTATGCTCAATACGTGATTGAAATCGGAAGCAAATTATTCGGAGATAAATTTATTCCTGTCACCACCTATTTGCCGAAAGAAGATTACCTCAGTCTGCTGCAGTGTATAGACATAGGAGTGATGAACCACCGGCGCAGCGAAGGTGGTGCCAACACCGTGATGCTGCTTGCAATGGGCAAGAAAGTGTTCATGCCCGATGAAAATGCTTTAAATAAGTTTTTGAACAGCAACAGCATTCATATTTATTCGCCCCGGAATTTTACAAAACAATCATTTGCTGAATTTTCAATGCTGCTTTCTTCCGAACAAAAAAGCAGCAACCAAAGCAGAGTGGCGGCAATATTTTCTCCCCAAAGAGCCGAAGAATTGATGATTAAAGTGGAAAACCTAAAATGAAAAAAAATAGGTGACCTTTAGAAGTTCATCACTGAGTAAAATTATCTTTGTTTCATTCTCGTTAGGTTTGAACTATCCACTTATTATTCCAATGAATAAAAGAAGACTAATAATTGTTGTCTGCTGCTTTTTGTTGCTGCCATTCATTTCGGATGCTCAAACTTTTTTTCAAACCTATACAGGCGCTAATCTTGGTGGAACTGCAATGATTAAATCTCCCGATGGAAATTATTTTGTGGGAGGGAAGAAGAGTGATAGCGCGATGGTGATGAAGATTGACCCCGATGGAAATACCATTTGGACAGTATCTTTTAATCCTACCAATTCCGGGAATAATTTTTACGTGATCTCAATGGAGATAACTCCTGATAACTTTCTGATTGGCACTGGGGAAAGCCTGGTGCCGGGGCTTCTATATCCGGACGAAGCATTTTATTTCAAGATGGATTTGAATGGTAATGTTCAATATTGTAAAGAGATAACCGGAGTGGGTCATGATTTTACAACGCACAAGATGTTACCACTCTCATCATCCTCATACATAATTGTTGCAGCCCATGAGCCATTTTCGGGAAATTATTCCGATCCGATGATCATTAAGATCAATGGCACCACCGGAAGTGTTACCTCACAATCCCCTCGGTACGATTATCAGAATAACTACATTGACGACATTTCGGAATCAATACTTAGTCCGGATAAAAGATTTATTTACTCTACAGGCAGACTATATGTGTCCGGTGCCGGTCCCGATCAGATGCGCGTCTTTATTGCAAAGTTTGACACGATGGGAAATAATTTATGGACCAACTACTATGTTTTTCCTTCATCATCTGCTGCGCGCATGTATGGCGATTGCCTGATCTACGATGACGATTCACTTGTGATAGGCTATGTGGGTGATAATATAGGAACCTCACCCAACTTTGAAATGGGGATCATAAAAGTTGATACAACCGGAAACATGGCATGGTCGAAACACTTTGACATTCCTTCCTCAACGTATGAGCGGCCGTTTCGGATATTGCGCACTAACTATGGCTATGCAATGGTAGGATTTGAAACCGGGATCACTGAAGACATGATGATGATCGGCACTGATATTAATGGAAATGAATTGTGGTGTAAGTCTTATGGCAGTATAACTTTAGACGATTATCTTCCCTCCATATTCGGAGCGTTGCCCGCCGTTATCAGCAATAATTCAATTTATTTCACAGGTGTTCAAATTGTAGCAGGAAATATTACAAACCTTATCATTGGCAAAACTGATTCAGCAGGAAATAGCAGCTGTGTCACCAGCGCTGACCTTGTTATCGTTCAAACTGATAACCCGGTTTTCACAGGAACACGAATTATAAGTTCTGTATCAGAACCGGTAAGTTTTGTGGATGTTACCGGCTTTCAGTATCCAATTATTCCAATTCCTTGTAGTAATGATAGTCTTTCTCTTGGTGCTGATACTTTTTTATGCACTGGTTCCCTGATACTTGATGCTACAACTGCAGGTGCCACTCAATATACATGGCAGGATGGA
The DNA here is from genome assembly GCA_035638255.1 of Chitinophagales bacterium. Lineage (GTDB taxonomy): Bacteria > Bacteroidota > Bacteroidia > Chitinophagales > UBA10324 > DASRAJ01. The sequence goes on along the minus strand of DASRAJ010000063.1, from coordinate 24,893 downwards.
AGCAGCGATTCTACACTTCAGGTTTCTGCGCCGGGCACTTATTCAGTTGAAGTATTACTGAACTGCTGCATTTTAAGAGATACCATTCAAGTTATTGTTGGTCAACCCTCATCTTCTGTATTCGACCTCGCTATTTGTTTCGGTGATAGTTTAGTTGTAGGCACATCGGTTTATTCCCAGCCCGGTATATACACTGATACCTTACTTTCAGCAGCAGGATGCGATAGCATTGTTACAATAACTCTTCAGGTTGACTCATTGCCGGTTGTAGGGGCGCAAAATTCAGATTCAATTTGTATAGGTCAGCAGGTGATACTGAATGCGACAGGAGCACAAAATTACTTCTGGTCGCCGTCAACGGAATTGAGTTGTACTAACTGCCAATCACCTACAGCTTCACCAATCGTTACCACCATTTATTTTGTGGTCGGAGTTGATTCGAATGGTTGCTCTGCGTATGATTCTTTAACGATAATTGTTGGAAGCGCTGTAATTGATGCGGGTAATGATACGCTGATCGTTGCGGGGCAATGTGTTGTTTTGAATGGAACCGGGGCACAGAGTTATGTGTGGTCTCCTTCTACTTACCTGAATGATTCTTCCATCGCAAATCCAACTGCCTGCCCTGACCAGGACATTACATACTACCTGACAGGGATAACCGCTGAAGGCTGCATTGCAACGGATTCAGTGACCATTCGGGTGATCTCAGCATGCGATGGTGTTTTTATTCCTGATGCCTTCACTCCTAACGGTGATGGCGTGAATGATGAATTCGGAATCATCACTTTTGGTGGCATCACCTTAAATTCATTCAGAGTATTTAGCCGATGGGGTGAATTGATTTTTCAAACGAATGACCTTAATAAAAAATGGGCTGGCGACTTCAAAGAGTTGCTTTGCCCATTAGGGGTTTATGTTTATGTAGCGGATATTGATTGCGGGGAGAAAAAATTAATAAAAGGAAATGTAACTCTTCTGCGCTAAAATATTTTTAAGTAAAATTGAGTGATGGCATTTAAAATATTTGGTGCAGGAAAATCAATGGCACGCTTAACTACAAACTTTTCAGCATGAAAAAACAATTTGCTTTTCTTCTCTCGCTTTGCGTTTCAATCTCGATAGCGGAAGCTCAATCCAACAAGATCGGTTCAGGCATTGCTTTGAAATTTGATGGTGGTGTTGGCAACTATGTTGATCTTGGTGATGTTTTCAATACTCTTGATTTTCCCTTCACCATAGAGGCATGGATCAATCCCGCGAGCAATCCTGTCCAGCAAGATGGAATTTTTTCTTCCGAAAATGATGCGAGTGCCTACAATGGCGCCTGGCTTTATCGTTGGTATTACACCTATTCTTCTCCTGATGTTTTGAGGATTGAATTTGGAAATGGTCAAGGGTCAGGCTACCAGTTTAGAAGAGGATTTTTAACAACTGAATCACTACCCTTAAATATATGGACGCATATTGCAGTGGTCTGCAACTCTATCACCGACATTCACATGTATTTTAATGGGGTAGAAAAAACATTGATTGCAACCGATGGAACATCTACGGCAACGGTAATTACTCACACCAGCACTTCCGCAGGAATTGGTAGATACCTGAATTATTTCGGGGACCATTACCTGGATGGCCAACTCGACGAAGTTCGACTATGGGATGTTGCAAGAACTCAAACCGAAATTCGTGACAACATGTGCAGGAAAATTGATCCGGCAACCTCAGGACTTATTGGTTATTGGATTGCCGATGAATCGTACATCAGCTCAACTGTGATCGATCAAACAGTTCCTTCTGAGAATGGAGTCGTCAATGGCACAGTTGCAAAAATTACCTCAGGTGCTCCTATAGGCGATGCAAGTGCATACAGCTACACATCAAACTGGAATGGAGTAACGGTTTCAGTGAGCGAATCTTCCGGTGATTCATTCATTGCAAGCAATGTGATAGGCAGTCCTTATGGTGTTCACGTTTATCTTGTTGATTCTTTGCCACATGATACCATAGGGTTAGATACGGTTCCCAAATTCTACTTCGGAGTTTTTTGTGCCGAGTCAGCAAGTACTGCAGGGTATGATGTGAAATACAATTATGATTTTAATGACGGAGCGATTAATGCAGGCAATGAATCAACGGCGGCTCTGTATAGAAGAGATGATGGCTCTGTAACAACGTGGAACAATATAGCAGCTACACTTGACATGATCAGCGACAATATTTCGAAGAGCAATGAAACCATAAGAGATGAATACATTCTTAACGTAAAAGGTTTTTTGAGTATCTCCTTTTCAGCAGCGGATACCTCTATCTGTGAAAAGTACTGCATTGACTTCTTTGATCAGTCCACAAATAATCCAACTTCGTGGCAATGGATTTTCAGCGGTGGAAATCCATCCACTTCCAATCAGCAAAACCCTGCTCAGATTTGCTACAACTTGCCCGGCGTTTATGATGTCACGCTAATCACATCCGGTGCAAATGGAATTGATACACTCACGCTCCACAATTACATCACCGTACTTGCAACTCCTTCCGCTCCCACCATCACTCAAATTGGATTTACACTTACCTCAAGCTATTCCTCTTCCTATCAATGGCAATTAAATGCGGTTGACATTCCCGGTGCAACTGACCAATCCTATACCGTTTTGCAATCAGGATATTATACGGTGATTATCTCCAACGAAAATGGTTGCAAGAATTCCTTTACGGTGTATGTTCTCATTTCAGGAACTGATGAAATTGTTATTGAGAGCACCTCCGTGTTTCCCAATCCTGCAGACAATCAAATCAATATTGATCTTTCGAAAATCAGGGTGCCAATTTCTTATTTGCGTATTAGTGATGATGCGGGAAGAGTTTTGATAGAAAGGAAAGTTGTCCGCAGGACTCCTTACGGAGAAAATAAAAATCAGCAAGTGAATGTTGATGTTTCGGGGTTTGCGCCAGGAATTTATTTTATTGAAGCCATCAGTGTTTCTCAAAAATTTTACGGGAAGTTCACAGTGCAGAAATAAATTTTAACTGAAAAAAAATTTGGTGGTGTTATTCTCATCATCCAATTCTTTTTTTATTTCCTGATGAGCCTTGAATTGATCGAGGGTCGTGAGACGAGTGTATTAGTGTAAGAAATCACTTTAACTTACCTGATTGATTCAGCGTTGATGGAGTATTATTGCTCTTGAATTATGAAGAATTTTTCGCTTATAATTCTCTGTGCTTTCTTCTCACCGATATTTTCACCTGCTCAAACTTTTTTTCAAACCTACACAGGGGCTAATCTCGGGGGCACCGCCATGATCAAATCACCCGATGGAAATTATTTTGTAGGAGGGAATAAAAGCGATAGCGCGATGGTGATGAAGATTGACCCGGACGGAAATATTTTTTGGACGGTTTCTTTTAAGCCGACTGCTTCTGTGAATAATTTTCATGTTACATCATTTGAAATTACTCCTGACAATTATCTCATCGGCACCGGCACCAGTGCAGATCCGGGAACCTTTATCCCGGATGAGGGCTTTTTTTTCAAAATGGATTTGAATGGTGTTGTTCAATACTGCAACGTAATCACTGGTCTCTCGCACAACTTTACAATGCGCAAAATGTTTCCCCTTACATCCTCGTCATACATCAGTATTGCTGCGCATGAGCCATTTTCAGGAAACTGGGCTGATCCGATAGCGCTAAAAATCGACGGTAATACGGGAGGTGTGGTTTTTCAATCCCCTGAATATGATTATCAGAACAACTACATTGATGACATTGCTGAATCCATTTTAAGTCCCGATAAAAAATTCATCTATTCAACAGGTCGGCTATATATTTCAGGTGCTGCCATGGATCAGATGCGGGTCTTCTTAACAAGGTTTGACACTTTGGGCAATCATGTTTGGACCAACTATTTTGTATTCCCTACTTCATCCGCCGCAAGAATGTATGGTGAATGTCTCATCTACGATAATGATTCAATCGTGATCGGATATTTTGGCGATAATAGTGGCATCTCTTCCAATTTCGAATTAGGAATGGTTAAAGTGGATTCATCAGGGAACATGGTGTGGTCAAAACATTATGCGATACCATCTTCCACATTCGACAGATGCTTTCGGATTTTCAAAACAAGTTTCGGTTATGAAATGGTTGGATTTGTAACCGGCACTACAGAGGATTTAATGATTCTTGCTACTGACATCAATGGAAATGTTCTGTGGTGCAAGAGTTACGGAAGTACCACCCTGGATGAATACAATTTCAATTCTTTTGGCTCGCTGCCTTCAGTAATTAGTAATGATACTACATACCTTACCGGGATTCAAACAGTTGGGGGAAACACGACAAATCTTGTTATTGCCAAAGCTGGCCCCGATGGAGTGATCAATTGCATCACGAATACCGATCTTAATGTTGTTACCACTATTAATCCGGTTTTTACGGGAACAAGAATTATCGCTTCTACTCCTGATCCGGTAAACTTTGCTCCCGTACTTTCTTTTTTTCATCCTGCTATTGCCGATCCCTGCTCTGCTTACAATCTTAACCTTGGCAATGATACCTCTTTGTGCAGCGGATCACTAATTCTGGATGCTACAACTCCCGGTGCCACTCAATATACCTGGCAGGATGGAAGCAGCGATTCTACGCTTCAGGTTGCTGCGCCAGGAATTTATTCAGTAGTAGTGTTGGTGAACTGCTGCATCCTTAGAGATACTGTTCAGGTTATTGTCGGGCAACCTTCCTCTTCTGTTCATGATGCGGCCATTTGTCTGGGAGATAGCCTTGTTGTTGGAACTTCAGTCTATACGCAGCAGGGTACATACATTGATACGCTGCTGTCAATTGCAGGATGTGACAGTGTCGTCACCACTAATCTTGTGATTGATTCGCTGCCGATTGTAGCAGCTCTAAGTTCAGATTCGATTTGTGTAGGTCAGGAGGTAATACTGAATGCAACGGGAGCGGAAAATTATTTCTGGTCACCGGCAACCGGGTTGAGTTGTACCAATTGTCCATCACCAACGGCTTCACCAATCGTTACCACTATTTACTTCGTTACAGGAATTGATTCGAACGGTTGTTCTGATTATGATTCTTTAACGATAATTGTTGGAACTGCCGTTGTGGATGCCGGTAATGATACACTGATAGTGGCAGGACAATGTGTGGTTTTGAACGGAAGCGGCGCACAGACTTATGTGTGGTTTCCTTCTACTTACCTGAGTGATTCTTCCATTGCAAACCCTACTGCCTGCCCTGACCAGGACATTACGTATTACCTGACAGGTATAACAGCCGAGGGATGTATTGCTACAGATTCAGTAACTATCAGGGTGATCTCAGCATGCGATGGTGTGTTCATTCCTGATGCGTTCACTCCCAATGGTGACGGCATGAATGACCAATTCGGAATCATTACTCTCGGTGGTATCACTTTGAATTCATTCAGGATATTCAGCCGCTGGGGCGAATTGCTTTTTCAAACAAATGATCTTCATAAAAAGTGGGATGGCGAATATAAGCAGTTACCATGTCCGTTAGGGGTGTATGTTTATGCCGCCGATATTGATTGCGGCGAGAAAAAATTATTAAAAGGAAATTTGACCCTTATTCGGTAAAATTTTTTTCATTATGTTTAAGCTGAATAAAATAATTAAGTTTTGAATTTCATGATATGCTGCTGCATCCCGTATTTTTTAACCTCTCAAAACTTTAGGATGAAAAAATATTCGGTTCTCCTTTTGATATCTTTTTGCACTTCGGTTTCAATGACCCTGGCACAATCGAATTTCATCGGTTCAGGAATTAGCATGAAGTTTAACGGAAGCGTGGGGGATTATATTAATGCAGGTGATGTGTTTAATACTTTAGCATTTCCTTTTTCCTTTGAAGCATGGATAAATCCAAGTGCCAATCCGCCTATCTGGGGTGGCCTTATGGGCTCTGATAACGATGGGTCAGCATACTATGGCTTTTGGATCAGGACATTCTCATCGGGCACAATTGAAATTGAATTTGGTGATGGCATCGGATCAGGCTATCAATTCAGAAGGGGATACATCACCACCACTTCGATTAATTTAAATGAATGGACGCACATTGCCGTTGTCTGCTCTTCAGTAACGGATATTCATTTTTATTTTAATGGTGTTGAACAAAGTAAAACACCAACGGATGGATATTCAGCAGTGACCATCCTTACTCATTCATCTGCATCAGCATCATTCGGTGGCCAGTTTAACGTGTTTGGAAATCAAATGTTCATAGGACAAATGGATGAAATCCGGCTATGGAATGTGGCACGGTCGCAAACCGACATCCGTGACAACATGTGCAGGAAAATTGATCCGGCAACATCAGGACTCATCGGTTACTGGACTGCTGATGAATCATACACGAGCTCGACTGTGAATGATCAAACTTCTCCTTCTGAGAATGGAACCATCAACGGCAATGTCACGAAAATAACTTCGGGCGCTCCCATAGGTGACGCAAGCGCATACGACTACACTTCAAGCTGGAACGGAGTAACAGTTTCAGTAAGCGAATCTTGCGGTGACTCTTTGATCGCAAGCAATGTAACGGGCAATCCCTACGGAGTTCACGTTTATCTTGTTGATTCATTGCCGCATGATACTATTGGATTAGACACGGTTCCCCAATTTTACTTTGGAGTTTTTTGTGCCCAGGCGGGAAGTTCAGCAGGTTACGATGTGGTGTACCATTACGATTTTAATGACGGAGTAATTAATTCAAATAATGAATCAACGGCAGCGCTGTTCAAAAGAGGCGATGGCTCCGTTACATCCTGGAATAATGCAAATGGCACACTGGATATGATCAGTGACAATATTTCAAAGAGCAATGAAGCCATTCGTGCGGAATATATTCTGGATGTAAAAGTTTTTTCGGGTATTGCCTTTTCTGCAGCCGACACTACCATCTGTGAAAAGTATTGCATTAACTTTTTTGATCAGTCTGTGAACAACCCCACTTCTTGGCTTTGGACTTTTAGTGGTGGAAATCCTTCAACTTCCACTCAGCAAAACCCTCCGCAGATTTGCTATAATTTGCCTGGCGTTTATGATGTTACACTCATCACATCGGGCCCTGGCGGAACTGATACACTTACACTTCATAACTACATCACCGTACTTGCGACTCCTTCTGCTCCCACCATCACTCAAACCGGATACACGCTTACATCAAGCTATTCATCCTCTTATCAATGGCAGTTAAATGCGGTTGACATTCCAGGAGCAACCGATCAATCATACACCGTTTTGCAATCGGGTTATTATACAGTGGTTATTTCTAATGAAAATGGCTGCGTGAATTTCTTTACAGTGTATGTTCTCATTTCAGGAGTTGATGAAATTGCTATTGAGGGTACCTCCATATTCCCCAACCCCACCGCCAATCAAATTAATATTGATCTTTCAAAAGTCAGGGAACCAATTTATTCCTTACGAATTACTGATGACGCAGGAAAAATTTTGATGGAAAGGAAAATTGTTCGCAGGACTCCTTACGGAGAAAATGAAAATCATCAAGTGAAAATTGATGTTTCAAATTTTGCCGCAGGAATTTATTTTGTTGAGGCGATCACTGCTTCCCGAAAGTTTTACACCAAGTTTGAAGTGCAGAAATGAATTTTTTCGTTGGAAACTTTCGGAGCCTGCTGAAGCAGTGAAAAGCTAATTCGAAATATGAGTAGAACAAATGGAAGTGGATTCTTTAACTTCAATTATTAGGTTTAGTACTTATAAAAGTGAAAAGCTAAAAAACTCGTCTTTCAATCTGTTTATCTTTCATAGCAAACTCTTGTAAATGGCTTTCCTCCATTCAAAAAAAATTCTCATTATCGTGTTAATTGGTTTGTGCAAAATTTGCATTGCCCAAAATCTTACTGATAGCTTGATTGCATATTATCCATTCGATGGCAATGCTGTTGATGAAAGCGGCAATGGACATGATGGAACGATATCAGGGGCTACTTTAGTTAATGATCGTTTTAGCAATCCAGCTTCGGCTTATGACTTCAACGGGAACGGAGATTACATTTCAGTGGTTGGAGGTAATCAGTTTCATCCAACTTCATTTCCTATTAGTGTTTGTTGCTGGATAAAATCAAATTCTATTGATTACACAACAGGTATATTCCTCAATGATTTTACACCCGATGTGTACACCGGAATTATCTTCGAAGTTAATCCCGGTAATGGAGGTGTTTTAGCGATTAGCTACGGCGATGGAGGACCTACTACTTCGACATCAAGAAGAACAAAACTGGGAACAGTTTTCATCAATGATAATCAATGGCATTTTGTTGCCGCAGTTATACGGGGAGCTACTGACATGGATCTTTATATTGACTGCGCTTATGATCCCGGTTATTACGATGGTTCCGGTGGATCAATGGACTACACTAATAATGATGGTAGACTCGGAATGCGCGATGAGATAGGAAGCAATTACTACTACAAAGGAGTAATAGATGATCTTCGATTTTACCATCGGGAATTGACACAAACAGATCTTGAAATGCTTTACTATACCCCAATCCCCTATGGAATTGCTCCCGCAACGGTATCTCTGGGAAATGATACGACACTTTGTTCAGGGACTATGGTCTTGAATCCTACGGTCACCGGGACTGTTCAAAATTATTTATGGTCGGACGGATCAACAGACTCAACACTGATTATTAATCAACTGGGACAGTATTGGGTTCGTGTATTTGATGGCTGTGGCATTTCATCGGATACGATTAATGTTATTCAATGTAATCCCTTTTCAGCGACTGACACTTCTATCTGTGAAAAATTTTGCATTGACTTCTTTGATCAGTCAGTGAATAATCCAACTTCGTGGTATTGGATTTTTAATGGAGGAAATCCTTCGACGTCCACTCAGCAAAACCCTGCACAGATTTGTTACAATTTGCCGGGTCTTTATGACGTAACGCTGATCACATCCGGAGCAAATGGAATTGATACACTCACGCTCCATAATTACATCACCGTGCTTGCAACTCCTTCTGCTCCCACCATCACTCAAACCGGATACACACTTACGTCAAGCTATTCATCTTCTTATCAATGGCAATTGAATGCAGTTGACATTCCCGGTGCAACCGATCAATCATACACTGTTTTGCAATCGGGTTATTATACAGTGATTGTCTCTAATGAAAATGGCTGTGTGAATTCCTTTACAGTGTATGTTCTCATTTCAGGAGTTGATGAGATTGCTATTGAGGGTACCTCCATATTCCCCAATCCCGCCGCCAATCGAATCAATATTGATCTTTCAGGAATCAAGGAACCGGTTTCTTTCTTACGCATTACAGATGATGCCGGGAAAGTTGTGATGGAAAGGAAAATTGTCCGCAGGACTCCTTGCGAAGAAAATGAAAATCAGAAAGTGAAAATTGATGTTTCAAATTTTGCAGCAGGAATTTATTTTGTTGAGGCGATCACTGCTTCCCGAAAGTTTTACAGCAAGTTTGAAGTGCAGAAATAAATTTGTGGTTGGACTATATTTCTGAATATCTAATTTGGCGTATCAAATGTTTCAGTAAAAGTCCTCTTGATGCGTGTCAAAAAATATCGGATAATAGTATCACTTGCGACAATTATTTTTCTAATTCCTCTTTCCGAATCTGCACAGAATCCCGTATACCAAAACTATGGAGTGAAGGAGGGACTACCAAGCGAAGTTGTTTATTACGCGTTACAGGATAACAAAGGATTTATGTGGTTTGCTACTGATGCAGGAGTTAGCAGATTCGATGGTATACATTTCAGAAACTTTACGGTGAAAGATGGGTTAGCGGACAATAATATTATTGGCTTGTATGAAGATAAAGTTAGTCGGCTTTGGTTCCTTTCTTTCAATGGACGATTGAGTTACTATCGCAATGATTCAATCTTCAATGAGTCAAATGATCCATTGCTTCGGTCAGTTTCGCCTGCCGGTGCAATAGAAAATGTAACGCCAAGGACTAACGGTAATTTTTGGATTTCTTACAACTCAGGTACAATCCTTGAAATTTCCTTAGCAGGCGAGCATAATGAAATAAAAATGGGTTATAGATATAAAGGTTATGACAACTGGTCTTTTGTTCATGAAGTAAGCGATCACGAATACTGGATATTTAACCGGTACAATTGCAGCAAGTTCGTAAATGGAATCAAAGATTCACTCGTGCTTCCGGATTTTAGGACTGATTCTATTCACTTCTTTTTTATGAAATGTGTGACTCCGAAGGAATCTTTTTTCAATAATCACAATGGAATTTGTTGTCTTAATGACGATCATCTTTCTTTATTAATACCTCGAGAAAAAATTCCTCACTATAATGAGTTGGAGGGTTTAGGTGTAGATATAAATCATGGCGTTTGGTTGTTTACTAAAGGGCATGAAACTTTCTATTGGAAAAAGACAAAGCATGGATACGAATATTCAGGTTCGTTTTTCCAAGGCACACACATTGGAACAGTGGCACTCGATAACGAAAATAATTATTGGTTCTGCAGCATTGGGGACGGTGTGTTCAAAATTTCTGCGAACAGCGTTCTCACTCGAGTTTACCGCGATTCCTATGCATCAGCAAATCGAATAAGCTGCATAAAATTGAATAGAGCCGGAAATCTTTGTTACGGAAATTCACGGGGTAATGTCTATTATCTTCGTGATGATTCAACAGAGAAATACTCTTTGCAACCATTTCCTTTAGAAATTAGAAGCCTTATTTTCAATGAGGAAGATGATTGTTTCGCTGCCACGCAGCGCGGACTCTTTGTGCGCAAAAAAAATCTTGATATTAACACTTTTGTGTTACATCCTTTGGAGGCATATAAAGGAAGGCCTATTGAAAATTTTACAGCCATTAAATTTGATTACAATGGCGATCTGCTTCTTGCAACGGGGATAGGAATATTTAGAATTTCTGACTTTGGAAAAGCAGGAGAAAAAATATCACGACTCATTCCCGACAACACATCGCGATCTTATTGTCTTTATCTTGATTTCGATAACAATATCTGGTTTGAAAATTTCAATTACCTTTTCAATTTTGACGGCCAACATGTAAATAATTTTAAGCAGTTCGCGCCTGAATTTAAACCTGAGGTCACAGACATCAATCAATTACCCGATTCAACTATAGTGATCGGCACTTATGGCAATGGAATAATTTTTCTTAAGAATGCAAAAATCACCGGACGACTCAATTCATCGAATGGTCTTGTAAGCGATTTGTGCACTCGCATCTTCATTCAGAATGACACAATATACGCAGCAACAAGAAATGGCTTCAGTATTTTTCAATGCAGCTATCAGCAAATTTCCGGTCTTCATTCAATCACTACTGACGATGGCATTTTGTCAAATGACATCAACGATATTTCTGTAAATGAAAGTAATATTTTTCTTGCCACGTCTGAAGGTGTCTGTGTAGTTAACAAGAAAATAACTGAGGTAAAAAGTAATCCGCCCCCTATTTACATTACCCATGTCCAAATAGGAGATTCTATTCTCAAAAGTTTAAAAGATATTACTCTTGCATATAATTCAAAACTGGAAATAAATTGGATTGCTCTTACTTATCAGCAGCCAGAAAAAATATCTTATGAGTACCGTTTGAATCCACAGCAAAATTGGATTAGCACAAATAATAGCTCCATTTTTCTATCCTCCCTGTTACCTTCATCCTATCATTTTCAAGTGCGGGCGCGTAAGATAAATTCTGATTGGTCAATGCCCGTTGACCTGGCAATTAAAGTCACTCCGCTGTTCTATCAGCAATGGTGGTTTAGAGTTTTAGTCGCATTGACAATTGCTGTGTCAATTTTTTTGCTGTCAAGAATTTATTTAAACCGACGGTATCAAAAGCAATTAATCCTTCTTAAGCAAGAGCGAATTCTTGCTGATGAGCGAAATCGAATCGCTTCAGATATGCACGATGATCTCGGTGCAGATTTAAGCAATCTTCTCATGCTTGCCAGAATGACAAAGAGAAGCAAGCAATTCGGTAATGAAGAGCAAAGACATTTAGAAACAATGGAAACTTCAATATCAAATACCATTTCAAAAGTGGATGAAATTATTTGGGCACTCAATCCTTCAAATGATTCTCTTAGTGATCTTGTGAGATTTCTGAAAGAATATATTTATGTTTTTAAGGAAAGAAGTAAGATTGACTTTTCACTGAAGAGCCCGGAACTTATCCCTGAGAAAAAACTGTCGTCGAGATTCAGGCGGAATATTGTGCTGGTGTTCAAAGAGGCAATGAATAACATTATTCAACATTCTCAAGCAACAAAAGTTGAGGTCAAAATAGGTTTGGAAAATAATTACCTTATTGTTTCAATTCACGATAACGGAATTGGAATCATCGGCTCAGAAAAAGAAACGAGGGGGAATGGAATGTTCAACATGGAGAGGAGAATAAAAGAGCTCAATGGCGCTTTTGAAATCATACCGGAAGCAGGAGTGAAAATGCAGCTTCAGGTTCCTCTTGAAAATGCATAAGCTGTTCACTTAAGAAGTCTATTGATCGAAATACATTTGATAGTATGAGTGCTCTACAGAATGAATCAATAAAAATTTTCATAGTGGAAGATCATACTGATTTTCGAAATACACTTCATAAAATGCTTAGTGAAGAATCCCGATTCTCTGTTATTGCTTTTTCTAAAGCAGAAGATATCATGAAATATTTAGAGCATGAAATTCCGCATGTAATTATAATGGACATCAATTTGCCTGGTATATCAGGATTGGAGTGTACGCGACAAGTAAAAGAGCGTTATCCCTCTGCTTTGATCTTGATGAATACAGTCTTTGAAGATGATGAAAAGATTTTTGCCGCACTCAAAGCAGGGGCTTCCGGTTATTTGCTCAAGCGTTCACCCATTGAGGAAATTCGATTTGCTATATTCGATTTGGTAAACGGGGGTTCCCCCATGAGCCCAAGTATTGCGCGCAAAGTTGTTTCATCTTTCAGCCCTCCCTCAAGTCAAAACTCTTCTGAGTCATTGTCCAGACGCGAACATGAAATTTTGGAGCTTCTCGCCGATGGAAAACGCATTAAGGAAATCGCTGACCAACTTTTCATTTCCATCAATACCGTACGTACCCATATTCGCAATATTTATGAGAAGCTCCGGGTCCAATCACGTACTGAAGCAATCAATAAGGCAGGGAAGAATTTTTTCCGTCGTTAAAATCATCCTTTTTGAGTATTGTCATTGCTTGTCATCCAAAATAGATTTGCTTCCTGATTTTTCTTTAACCTAAACTTTTGGCAATGAAAAAGCAATTCACAATTTTATTGTTCCTGATTAGCTTTTCGATTTCATTCACTAAAGCCCAATCAAATTTTGTCGGCTCAGGTATTGCCCTGCAATTCAATGGCAACGGCGGTAACGGTATTGACTTAGGTGATGTGTATAATACTCTCACCTTTCCATTCACTATTGAAATGTGGATTAATCTTCAGGCTTACCCAAGTCATGCAGCAGGGCTGACGGGTATTGATAACGATTTGACAGCTTACTATGGAATTTACTTAAGCATTAATCCCGGCGGAGTAGTGATTATGGAATTTGGTAATGGAGGTGGGTCGGGGCAGCAAAACAGAAGAGGATTTCAAACAACCACAGCATTACCTCTGAACAGATGGATTCATCTTGCTGCAACCAGCAGTTCGGTCACGGACATGCATTTTTATTTTAATGGTGTTGAGCAAACAAAAGTGCCATCGAGCGGAACTTCAACGTCTACAACTATTACACATTCAGCAGCCCATGCCAGTATTGGACGCACAATTGATAACGCATTCGAATTCGATTTGCATGGAATTCTTGACGAAGTCCGGCTTTGGACTACACAGCGAAGTCAAACGGACATTCGTGATTTCATGTGCAAAAAGTTAGATCCGGGTACGACAGGCCTCATCGGTTATTGGACGGCCGACGAATCATATACGAGTTCGACTTTGAATGACAATACTCTACCTGCCGAGCATGGGACTATTGTTGGTACCGTCGGGAAGATTACTTCAGGTGCACCAATCGGCGATGAAAGCCAATACAATTATACATCCACATGGAGTGGGGTTACAATTTCTGAAACTGATCTTTCAGGCGATCAATTCACAGTAAGTAACATTACCGGCAATCCACTCGGGGTACAGACGTATCTTGTGAAATCATTGCCTTATGATATAGGTGGATTAGACATCACTCCTTCATTTTACTTCGGAGTTTTTTGTGCTTACACGAGCACGATTCCGCAATATGATGTTACGTACAATTATGATTTTGGAGATGGCACGATAAGTTCAAACAATGAATCGACAGCTTCCTTATTTAAGAGAGGGGATGGTTCTGTAACCACATGGACCAATGCTTCGGGAATGCTTGATACAGGTACAAATTCAATTTCGAAAAATAGTGAAAGCACAAGAGCGGAATATATCCTCGACGTTACTGAAGCGCCCTGTATTTGCTCATCTCCTGTAATTACTTCAATCGATAGTATCTGCGGCAATATCGCGTCAATCTGTTGGTCACCCGTTGAATGTGCAACAGAATATATCATTAGATGGAATACACTTCCTGCTCTCACCTGGATATATGAGACGATTACTGCTCCGGATACCTGCATGCAGTTCACCAGCAAGTATGGACAGACTAATCAAATTCAGCTTGCGTCTGTATGCGAGAGTGGAGACACTTCCGATTTTTCTGATGTATACACCTACACCGGCTATTTAGTTTGTGATGCGCCGACCGGATTAACCGCTACAAACTTTACATCATCGTCGGCAATACTCTCGTGGGCTGCTAATCCTGATGCCAGTAAGTACAAGGTGTTGTACAGACATGCAGGCGTTATTAATACGCTCACGACAAGCAATACTTCAGTGACTATTTCAGGGTTGCAGCCACATGCTTCTTACAAGTGGAAGGTGAAAGCACGTTGCACGTATTGTGATCATAAGAATTGGGGACCCTATTCTGATTTTCAGAACTTCACTACGTTATCCGAACGTCAGTTTTTGCTTGGTGAGTTAGAAAGTTCAATGGTAGTATATCCAAATCCAGCCAATGACATTTTCTGGATAAACTTTAATGCGGGGTATTCTACGAATGAATCGTACTCAATGGAAGTGCAAAATATTTTTGGACAAGTTATCATGAGTGATAAAGGATATTTATCAGGGGGAAACATCACAAGAGAGGTTTCGCTTGACAACGAAATTACTGACGGACTTTACTTCGTGGTAATAACAATAAAAGGGAAGGAGTACCGGAAACAACTTGTAATCAGCAAAGACTAATATTTACAACTTATTATCGAGCGCTTGTCAGGCAAGATAGTCAGGATAATTTTGCACCTTTTAAATTTTAACTATGAAAAAACATTTTAGTTCACTCTCATTTCTTCTCTTAATTTCTGTTTGTAACGTAAGGGCTCAATCCAACTACATCGGTCCGGGCATTGCCATGCAGTTCAATGGCAACTATGGAAACGGCATTGATGTCGGTGATGTGTACAATACACTTACATTTCCGTTTACCATTGAAATGTGGATCAACCTTCAGGCATATCCCGGGCAGGCAGCGGGAATCATGGGCATTGATAATGATCTAACTGCCTACTATGGAATTTACTTAAGCATCAATCCGGGCGGAGTCGTGATTATGGAGTTTGGCGACGGAAGTGGATCAGGCAGTGGAAACAGAAGAGGATACCAGACTACGACTTCATTGCCATTGAACAGATGGGTTCATCTTGCAGCCACAAGTAGCTCGGTCACCGATATGCATTTTTATTTCAATGGCGTGGAACAGCCGAAAGTTCAGTCAAGCGGAACTTCCACTTACACAGGGATTATACACTCATCAGCACACATGAGTATTGGACGAACGATTGATAATGCTTTTGAATTCGACTTGAATGGAATACTTGATGAAGTGCGACTCTGGTCAACACAGCGAAGTCAAACAGACATTCGCGATTACATGTGTAAGAAAGTTGATCCGGCTACTTCGGGTCTGATAGGTTATTGGACAATAGATGAATCATATAGTGGTAGTAGCCTTGACGATCAAACCATTCCCACCGAGGACGGAACGATAATCGGGACGGTGACAAAACTTACTTCGGGTGCTCCCATTGGTGATGAAAGTTCATATACCTATACTTCCAATTGGAGTGGTGTTACAGTATACGAACAAGATTTGACCGGTGATGAGATAATGGCAGAAAATATCTCAGGCAGCCCGTATGGCGTGCATGTGTATGAGGTGAAATCATTCCCTTACGATACTGCAGGACTTGACACAATACCATCCTTTTACTTCGGAGTTTTTTGTGCTCAGCAAACGAGTATTCCAAATTACGATTTGGTGTACAATTACAATTCTGCTAACGGTGTCATTAATTCTTCTGATGAATTCTCCGCCTCATTATTCAGAAGAGATGATGGTTCAGTCACAACATGGAGTAATGCGAATGCAACATTGGATACAGTGAGCAATAGTGTTGCAAAGAATAATGAAAGCAACAGAGGTGAATATATTCTTAACGTTGCATACCAAAATCAGCAGATTCTTTTTGCCGCTGCAAATAATTTCATTTGTGAAAAATTTTGTACGGCATTTCAAGATCTCTCAGCAAATAATCCAACCCAATGGTACTGGATGTTTCCGGGTGGTGATCCTTCCACGTCTTCCGATCAAAATCCTGCCAGCGTGTGTTACGATATTCCCGGTGTCTACGATGTAACATTGATTACTACCGGCCCAGGCGGTTCAGACACGCTTACGCTAACAGGGTATATGACCGTTTTCAGTACACCACCATTTCCTACAATCAATCAGGTCGGATACACGCTTACTTCAAGTTCAGCTCCTTCTTATCAATGGCAATTTAACTCGGTAGATATTCCGGGAGCTGTTTTTCAATCATACACAGTCATGCAGTCTGGTTTTTACACCGTGTTAATCACTGATGCTAATGGCTGCCAAAATTCAACTACGGTTTGGGTGCTTATTGAAGGCATTGATGATTTAAGTGTGAATCATTCGTTTTTGATTTCTCCCAATCCGGCAAGTGAAAAGATTACATTATCCTTTTCCGAAGATGAATCTTTTGAATTCATTCGCATTGCCGATATGGCCGGCAAAGTTTTGAAAGAGTTCGACGGAATAGGGAGATCAAAAATGATTTCCATTGATGTTTCTGAATTAAATAATGGAATGTATTTGATTGAAGCATTTACGACATTGGGTTGGCGAGCAGAGAAAATTGAAGTGCAGAAATAATTTTTATCAGCTAATTTCTCAGGGAGTTGTCGTAAAAAACGACTCCTTTTTTATTTCGTGTTGATTATCTTATTGGAAACAATTCCATCGTTGATGCAGCAATAAATAACTTGCTGCCCGATGGGAATTCTACAGCGCCAAAGCATCAAATCTTCGATTGCCACTTACATCGGCGTTGCCATTGGCACTTTCAATTTCATGTACCTGTTTCCGAAATTCCTTTTGCCGGAACAGTTGGGATTGACACGGGTGATGATTGCTGTCGCAGTTATCTTCTCTCAGATTTCATTGATAGGAACGCCGGCAGCCATGATTCGCTTTTTCCCCTACTTCAACAACAAGCAACAACAGCATCATGGATTTGTGGCGCTCATGTTTCGGATTGCGCTCGTGGGATTTATCTTGGTGAGCGTATTGTTTTTGATTTTGAAAAATGAAATTCAGGAGTTGTATCTGTCAAAATCACCTCTCTTCTCGCAGTACTATCTTTTTGTTTTCCCGATTGCGCTTTTCCTCACCATCGCTGAGCTTGCTTTCAACTATTGCCGCGCACTACTGAAGTTTCCGATTCCGACTTTTATCAGAGAAGTAATGCTGCGTATTTTTCAAAGTGTCGCAATCATATTCTTCATCCTTCACCTTGTGAATTTTAAGGGATTTATTTTTCTGTTCATCGGCACTTACTTTTTGCACATGCTGCTCATGATTGGGTATGTTTTCTTCCTGAAACAATTTTTCTTCTTCACCAAGATTCGTATTGAAGAAAAAGTTTCATTCCGGCAAATTCTTCGATTCAGTTTGTTCTCATTCGCGGCATCGAGTGCAGCTATTTATACTGCAAACATTGATACAGTGTTACTTGGTATGTTCGCTCTCGACAGCGTAGCTGTTTATTCAATTGCATTTTTCATTGGAACTATTATTCAGATTCCCGGGCGTTCGATGAATGTGATCGCTGCTTCCATGGTAGCTGAAGCATGGAAAAATGATGACCGGAAAAAAATACAGGAACTCTATACGCAAACGTCACTCAACCAACTCCTCATTGGCGGATTTATTTTTCTGCTTGTGTGGGTGAACGTGGACGGGCTGCTGAGTATTCTTCCTCCCGTATACGCGCAGGCGAAATGGGTGATTTTTATTGTCGGCATTGGAAAACTTTTTGACATGGCAACCGGCATCAACGCAGAAATTATTTTTGTTTCAAAGCATGTGAAGGTAGGGTTGGTCACAAATCTTTTTCTCATCATCATCGCCACCGTTTCAAATTATTTTCTCATTCGTGCTTATGATGTGTATGGTGCTGCGGCGGCAACGGTGCTTTCATTGTTTCTGTACAATATCATCAGGATGGTTTTTCTGTTTTACGAATACCGGCTTCAGCCATTCAATGCAAATACACTCAAAGCAATTGCATTGTTGCTGGTTTGTTTTGGGGTTTATTATTTTCTTCCGTCCACAAAAAGTATCTGGCTTGATGGAATTTATCGCTCCATTATTCTCTCAGTGATTTTTGTTTTTCCTCTTTTGATTTTTAATATTTCTCCTGAGATAAATTCAGCATATAAGACAGGTCGTTTATTTATTTTCAAAGATCGAAACAATACGCGCTAAGCTTATTACATTTGCTGTTGATGATTTAAAGCAAGCAAGTTTGTAAGTCCTGTCCTGATGAATTACTTTCGGGTTTTCTATTTTTAAGACAATTAATCGCATGAAAAATTTTACAATCCGGATTCTTTCAATTTGTATCATGTCTGCTTTCATTAAATCTGCAAGCGGACAACTAGTAGTTTACCCAAGTGCAGATGCTAATGCGCTTGCACAGTCCCTGGTTGGCAGTGGCGTCACGGTATTTAATGCCACGCTAACCTCTTTCGGTAATGCTGCCGGCAAGTTTTCTCAAACTAACACGAACCTGGGTCTTGATTCCGGGGTGCTCTTAACATCGGGTGATGTGATTTACGCAGTGGGTCCTAACGTTGGGCCGAGTTCCGGTGTAGATAATTTTGGTCCCGGTGATGCTGACCTTGACAACCTTTCGGGATCTACGACGCACAATGCTTGCATCCTCGAGTTCGATCTAACCGTTACTTCAGATACTTTGAAATTTAATTACGTTTTTGGATCTGATGAATACAATGATTTTGTTATCACTCTTTACAATGACATTTTCGCTTTTTTTATCAGCGGTCCTGGTTATGCAGTTCCTACAAATATTGCGCTGGTGCCGGGCACAACGAATCCTACTTCCATCGGCAATGTCAATTGCGGAACCAATTCTCAGTACTATGTGTGCAATGATCCATGGGATCCTACGGGTGGATATTGCACAAATCAATGCCCAACCAACCCTGGCAACACCACACTGGAGTATGATGGTTTTACTGTGCCTCTCACTGCAGTGGCCGCTGTTCAGCCATGTGAAACCTATCATTTGAGACTTGCCATAGCTGATGCGATTGACGGTATCTATGACTCTGGTGTTTTTCTTAAAGCCGGATCACTTTCTTCATCAAGCACGGGTGTAAACGTTCAAAGCAGTTATGTTGATCCAAATTCAGGTACACCTGCTATTATAGAAGGGTGCTTTGATGGTGCATTTAATTTTATAATCACGAATCCACCGGGTGATACTACGTACATTTATTATATTATCGGAGGAACTGCTACTAACGGAGTTGATTACACTCAAATTCCTGACAGCTTGCAAGTACTTCCGGGCGACACCAGCGAATCTTTAGTGATTCATTCGTTTAATGATGGAATTACAGAAGGAATTGAAACCATAACCCTCTATCTCTATCTCCCTTGCTCAGCTACACCTTTTGACAGTGCTGTCATTGAAATCCTTGATACGCTTGCTGCTGAAGCCGGACCTGATACTATTGTCTGTATCGGCAACCAGGTGCAACTTTCAGTTAGTGATGCAGAGAGCTGGCTGTGGACGCCACTCACGGGTTTGAGTTGTACCACTTGTCAAAACCCGCTATTGACAGCCGCTGTAAGTGTTACTTATACAGTTACCATTACTCTTGGTGGGTGTACCGCAACAGACGAAGTAACAATTCAGGTTGATAATCCTTTACCCGTCAATGCAGGTCCTGACGTATCAATCTGCTCGGATGACTCTACCCAATTGAATGCAATAAATGCCAACAGCTATTTATGGAATCCTGCCACAGGGTTGAGTTGTAACACCTGCTCTAATCCATGGGCTACACCCACATCTACCACTACTTATATTGTTACAGGTGTCAACAGTTGTTTTACTACAAGTGATACTGTAACTGTAACAGTTAGCCCGGGTGTGAATGCTTCAGCATTTGGAAGTGCAACCGTTTGTCCCGGTGATACTGTGCAGTTGTCCGCTTCAGGTGGCACAACATATTCATGGTCGCCGCCTGATGGATTGAGTGATCCTGATAGTCAAAATCCTTTTGCTGTAAACTTTTCGAGTATTACTTACAATGTTCTTGTTGCAAATCAATTTGGCTGCAGTGATACAGCGAGTGTGACTATAAATGTTTATGACATTCCTGATGTAGTTGTAACACCCCAGGATCCAAATCCGAATGGTCATTGCGATACTTCAATTTATTTGGGTAATAGTGTTAATCTGAGCGCCACAGGAGGAGTGAGTTATTTATGGACACCGTCTACTTACCTTGATGATCAGTTCAGTGCTACCCCTGTTTCAATTCTGCCTCAAGACTCTTTTATTACTTATTATGTAACTGTTACTTCGGCCGAAGGATGCAAGAATATTGATTCGGTCACAGTGTGTGTCAATTGGAATTCCCTCGTGTTAGTGCCTTCCGCTTTTTCTCCAAACAAAGATGGGCATAATGATGTGTGTCGCTTGCTTGTCAGGGGAATTTTCTCCCTAGAGAATTTTTACATTTACAATCGTTGGGGTGAAATTGTCTTTCAAACCAATGATCTGAATTATGCTGAAAATAATGGTTGGGATGGAAATTATAAGGGGGCGGAGGAGCCTGTGGCTGTCTATGTTTACCTTGTAATTGGCTCGGATCATGATGGAAATACAATTCAGAGGAATGGAAATGTAACGTTAGTACGATGAAATTTTATCGTGCGATAAAAATCATAATTCGGAATCAATGAAACACTCTACAATCTCTATTTTTTCAATTTTGGCATTTTCTCTTCTGATAAAATCTGCTCATGCTCAATTAATAGTTGGAACTGTTGCCACAGCCGAGGAACTTGCGCAGTCAATGGTAGGAAGCGGGGTAACGATTTCAAACATCACTCTAAATTGTTCGGATGGTGCATGGGGATCTTTCAATGGTACTAATTCTGACATAGGGTTAGATAGTGGAATTATTCTCTCCTCGGGTGCCAACACAAATGCGATTGGACCAAACATGTCTACCGGCATCACCACTGCTTACAATGCGCCTGGAGATAACGATCTTACCGCCATCTGTGGATCCCCAACATTTGATGCCTGTGTTTTGGAATTTGATTTAGTAACGACCGGCGACTCTGTAAAATTTAATTACGTCTTCGGTTCCGATGAATACACTGAGTGGGTGAACTCCGTGTTCAACGATGTATTTGCTTTTTTGATTTCAGGCCCCGGAATACCTGTGCCGGAAAATATTGCATTGGTCCCTCAGACTTTAATCCCCGTTTCGATCAATAATGTGAATTGCCTGAATAATTCTCCTTATTATTTCTGCAACGATCCGAACCCTTATTATCAGCAATGTTCCGCTGCGTACAATTGCCCGACAGATCCTGCCACTACTACAATCGAATATGATGGATTTACGTATGTGCTTACTGCTATTCATGCTGTGCAGCCATGTGAGACCTATCATTTGAAACTTGCTATTTCTGATGCAGGCGATGGAGTACTTGACTCAGGAGTTTTTCTTCAGGCAGGTTCGCTTACCTCTTCCGGCACCAGTGTCACTGTAGTAAGTAGTTACATTGATCCCAACTCAAGCACACCGGCCATTGTAGAAGGTTGCTTTGATGGAGCATTTAATTTTGTGATTACAAATTCACCGGTTGATACAATGTATATTCACTATACCATCGGAGGAACTGCTACTAATGGTACTGACTACACCGAGATTCCTGACAGCCTGCAAATCCTTCCCGGCGATACAAGTGCATCCATCATCATTCATTCGTTTAATGATTTAATTGCAGAGGGATCTGAAACCGTAACACTCTATCTCTACCTTCCTTGCTCTTCCATTCCTTTTGACAGTGCTACCATTGTAATTTTAGATACGTTGGTTGCCAAAGCAGGTCCTGATACAACCATCTGCATTGGTAATAGTGTTCAACTCAGTTCCAATGGCGCTGACAGTTGGAGTTGGAATCCGGGTTCTGGTTTAAGTTGCACCAATTGTCAGAATCCTATTGCTACACCCAACGTCACAACTACATACACTCTTACAATTACGGTCGGTGGATGCAATGCTTATGATGTGGTGACGATAGTGGTGGATAATCCCCTGCCGGTTTCAGTCGGTCCCGATCTTTCAATTTGCCTGGGAGATTCCGTTCAGTTGAATGCGCTAAATGGCAACACGTATTCGTGGACCCCTTCAACAGGACTGAGTTGTAATACTTGTGGTAATCCATGGGCTTCGCCAAATTCTACTACTACGTACATTGTAACGGGAACAAATGGTTGCTTCACTACAAAAGATACAATCACAATCACTGTGAGCCCGAGTGTAGATGCCGCTGCATTTGGAAGCACTACAGTTTGCCCGGGTGATACCGTCCAACTATCTGCGTCGGGTGGTACAACATATTCATGGTCACCCGCTGATGGGTTGAGTGATCCTGAGAGTCAAAATCCTTATGCTATAGATTATACAACCACTACTTACACCGTACTTGTCGGAAATCAATTTGGCTGCAGCGATACAGCGAGTGTGACCATAAATGTTTACGATATTCCGGAGGTTACAGTAAGTCCTACTGATGCGACCACTCCGAATATTAATGACACAACCATCTATCTGGGCAACAGCCTAACCCTTACCGCAACTGGCGGAGGATCTTATTTATGGTTTCCATCCACCTACTTAACTGATCCGAATATTTCAAATCCATATTGTAATCAGCCGCAGGACACCATAGTCTATTACGTTATAGTTACCTCGCCCGAAGGTTGCAAGACGATAGATTCAGTAGTTGTTAATGTAAGATGGGATGCACTGGTGTTGGTGCCTTCCGGTTTTTCGCCAAACAATGATGGGCACAATGATTTTTCACGTTTGCTGGTAAGAGGAATTTTCTCTCTCGATCATTTTTATATTTACAACCGCTGGGGTGAAATAGTCTTTCATACGAGTGATTTGACCTTTGCGGAAAATACTGGTTGGGATGGAAAATACAAAGGAACTGAAGAACCTGTGGGTGTCTATGTTTATCTTGTAATGGGCACAGATCATAGCGGAAATTCGATTCAGCGGGAGGGAAATGTGACGCTGGTTCGATGAAATTTTATGATGTGACAAAAATCATAATGCGGAATCAATAAAAACTCGTAATTTCAAGT
Source organism: Chitinophagales bacterium (assembly GCA_035638255.1). Lineage (GTDB taxonomy): Bacteria > Bacteroidota > Bacteroidia > Chitinophagales > UBA10324 > DASRAJ01. The sequence goes on along the minus strand of DASRAJ010000063.1, from coordinate 995 downwards.
CGGATTTAAATATGTAAAAAATTCTTACAAGTTAACTGAGCCACTATGAAAAAAAAGTACTCCGGATATTTTGCCGTTTCGAGAATTTCTCTTTTTCGAAAAATTATTTTGGGTGCGCTTATCTTTTGTTGCGTTGAAGCAAAGGCCCAGCTCGTAATTACAAGTATGACGGCCCAGGATATCGTCACACATCTTCTGGGTTGCAACAGTGTTGCATCCAATATTTCGATGAATTGTTACAATGGGGCTTCAGGTTATTTTACAGCACTCAACACAAATCTCGGACTTGACAGCGGAATCATTTTCACCTCTGGTCTGGCTACGAATGCTATTGGACCTAACAACAGTTGCTGCCAGGGACTTGACAATGGAAACCCGGGCAACGCATTGCTTCAATCACTCTGCGGGCAAAATACTTTCAACGCCTGCATACTTGATTTTGATGTCACACTGAACACGGACACGTTGCGCTTCAACTATGTTTTTGGTTCTGATGAATATGCTGAATGGGTAGGTACTTCATACAATGACGTCTTCGCACTGTGGCTGAGCGGGCCCGGCATTATCGGCAATCAAAATCTTGCAGTTGTTCCCGGAACTCCATACCCTGTTACCATCAGCAATGTGAATTGCACAATCGGAAACGGACTGTACTACATCTGCAACGATCCTGCAAATTATTTGTGCAATGCATCCTATAACTGCCCTACAAATCAGGGTCAAACCACGCTGCAATACGATGGCTTAACTACCGTGCTGGAAGCAAAGCATTATGTGCAAACAGGACAGACCTACCACCTTGAGTTTGCTATCGCTGATGCAGGCGATGGCATATATGATTCCGGTGTTTTTGTTGACGCAAGTTTCCTTGTCCAATACCATCTGAACATTCTTTCAGACTCTACCAACTTCATCAATCCTTTTGATTCTGCACTTACCATTGTAGAAGGATGCACACCCGGAGTTCTTCACTTCAATCTTGCAGGCACGCATAC
>DASRAJ010000062.1:0-28041 GCA_035638255.1 Chitinophagales bacterium | reverse complement strand
CGCCGCTACTTACTGATGAAGGTCGCTTTCAGATTATCGCCTGAATGCATGAACGTTAATGTGCGATTGATCACCGCTTTGATCAATCGCAAGGCACGATTAGATTCAATTGCGCTTCGCAGTTTTTCATCTTCAGAATTGGCAGCGATCCCTGTTTGATGCGATTGTGACATGCTTGATTTCATGCGCGTGATACTAATGCCTGTAGTCTCAATTTTTGCTTTCGAAAAATTTTGAGTTTTGAATAGTCGTCTAATTGTTTTGGGAGAGTAATAGCATAAATGCTCCGGATAAGCGAGTACGTTCCACTTCTCTTTTAAAATTATTCTTGACAGAGCATTGAAATTCGGCGTCGTGAGATAGATGCAACCACCGGTTCTGAGTATTGATTTAAAATTTCGGGTCTCTTCTAACGGATTGTTGATGTGCTCAATCACTTCAATGGAAATGACCACGTCGAATGAATGAGGTTCATAATTTTCAGGATCGAGTTTGCCCTGGTGCATCATGATCCCCTTGTCACGGCAAATGCGGACAGCGTCATCGGTAAATTCCGTTCCATACACATTCCATCCACGCTCTTTAGCTACCTCCAAAAAGTATCCGATGCCACAGCCCACGTCAATGAGGTTGTTTGTCTGGCGGAATTTTTCAAGCGCATCGAGTATTTGGTGAAAACGTTTTACCGTAACTGGTGAAAGATAATCATCACGACCGTAGTGATTGTACAAATCAATCAGTTCTTGTTCCGTCGGAATCTTTTGTGAAAAAACAAAACCGCATGACGCGCATTTCACCAGATGAAAAGCTGAGTAGCGCTTCATTGGCTTTAGGTTTTTGCCGCCGCAAAGCAAACAGACTTCATGCATTGAGTCGCTCATAAGTGAGACAAATTCTTTTCAAGCCAGCGCTGCAATACAATCAAATTCCACAGCCGGTTATAAAGGTAATCGTGCCCTCCGAAAAATTTCTCCTTAAGCGAATTGACCTCTTCATAATTAATGAGTGAAAATTGCCGGATCATGTTTTCAGAGAGATAGTGATCCACCAAATGGCGCAATTCTTTTTGCAACCAATACTTCAGCGGAATGGCAAATCCCTGCTTCGGGCGCTCGAATAACTTTTTCGGAAGAAAATCCGCAAGCAGCATGCGCGGTAAAATTTTCAGCTCGCCATTGCTCATCTTCAAATTTTCGGTCACGTTCAAAGCGAACTCAACCACTCTGTAATCAAGAAAAGGAGTTCGGCATTCCAGCGCGTAATTCATAGTGGCGCGATCAACTTTCACAAGCAGATCGTCTTTCAGATAATTTTTAAGATCATAGAGTGCCTGCTTTTCGGCCGCAGAAAGTTTCCGGCTCGCCGAATCGGGGAAAATATTTTTTCCAATCACAAATTTTTCCTTCAATAATTTCTTCGCTTGCTTCATTGAAAAAAAATATTGCTCCTGTGAAAAAATATGCTGTGGCAGATTATCTTCATCATCATACTGAAACAAGGTGGCAGCCCTGCGATAGCGGTTGCCCATCAGTGAAAGCGATGCCGCGATGGGAGCGCGGAATGCTTTGATCAACGGATGCCGCAATCGCCTTGCCCAGCGATACATGCCATACCCCATGAACAACTCATCGCCTCCATCGCCGCTTAACACCATCTTTACCTGCATGCGCGCCTGCTTTGAAACGAGCATGGTTGGAATGGCAGAAGAATCAGCAAACGGCTCATCATACGCATCCATTGCCTGATCACACAATTGTAATGCATCATCATAACTCAGGGTGAACTCGTGATGGTCGGTTTTCAAATACGATGCAATTTCTTTTGCATGTTCCGCTTCATTGTATTTCTCTTCCTTAAAACCAATGGTAAAAGTTTTTACGGGTAACGAATTTTCCTGTTGCGCAATAGCTGCCACCAATGATGAATCAATTCCGCCGCTCAGAAAAACACCAAATGGCACATCGCTGATCATGCGGTAGAGAACGGAGCTTTCCAGCAACTCACGCAATTCCTTTTTGGCGGTTTTGAGATCTGAAATTACTGTGGCTGAAATTTTTTCTTCAGCTTTCCAATAGCAGTGAAAATCAAAATTGCTACCGGAAATTTTTGCATAGTGTGCTGCCGGAAATTTTCTGATCTCATTCCAAATGGTGAGGGGTTCGGGAATGTATCCAAGCTGAAGGAAAAGCGAAACCGCTTCATGGTTAACAGTGAGTTCCTTTTTAATTTCCTCAACCGAAAGTAAAGAGCTTATCTCTGAAGAAAAGAAACATTTGCTGTCGTTGCGATAATAAAACAAGGGCTTCACACCGATGCGGTCGCGAAAGAGATAGAGTGATTTTTCATGCTGATCATACAAAGCAATTGCAAACATTCCGTTGAATTGATTCACAGCTTCTGCACCTAAGGCTGCAAATGATTCCAGCATCACTTCCGTATCAGAGTGTGTTCTCAGCGGAACTTTTAATAATGAAGAGAGTTCGCGAAAGTTGAATACTTCACCGTTGAACATCATCACCCATCTTCCATCGTGCGAAACCATCGGCTGGTTGGCTGATTCTGATAAATCAATAATACTGAGGCGGCGATGACCGAAGGAAACCGTTTGATCAGAAAAAAATCCTTCGGCATCCGGCCCCCGATGAGCAATGCAACGCGTCATTCGCTGAATCACTTCCGGGGATAAAGAATTATTTAGCGCAAAGAATCCGGCAATACCGCACATGCTTCTTAGATTTGCTGCGAAAATAACTTTTCACTTACTTACACCTCTTATTTCGCTTAATACCGGGAATGTATTCAGATCGCAAAATTGATTTGATGATTGTGGGCGCTCAAAAATCAGGCACCACTTCTTTAAAAAATTATTTGGGGAAGCACCCTCAAATTGCCACTCATTTGCAAACGGAATTTTCCTACTTCCTCCATGAGAAAGAATTCGCTAATGGACTTGACAACATCTTCAAAAAAAACTTTTCGGATGCGTTGCAGGATCGTTCTAAAAAAATTATTGCTAAGAGTGCAGGCATGTATGTGAACGAAGAAGCTCTCCAGCGACTAAAAGCATCTAACCCGGATTGCCTGGTGGTGTTGCTGATGCGAAACCCGGTAGAGCGTGCCTATTCATCATACCTCATGGAGATAAACAGCGGCTGGTTTGATGAGCCATGGTCAGCCATCAAAACCTCGTTGCAAAAATTTGAGAAAGGTGAGAAAGATCAGATGTTCCGATTGTTTATTGAGATGGGAATGTATGCGGAGCAACTGAAGAAAATTTATCGCTGCTTTCCCAAAGAGCGGGTATTGATTTTTCACTTCGAAGATTTAAGCAGTGATGCATTATCTATTTGCAAAACAATTTTCACTAAACTGGGAATTGATGACACGTTTGTCCCCGACACTTCGCAACGGTACAATCCGGCCAATCGCCCGCGTGCGAAAGGCTTATCGAAAATGGTCCATTGGCTTCGGTTCAATCATAACCCGGTGAAGCGGTTTTTCAAATTCATTCTTCCTTCTTCAACATTCATACATTTCGGACAGTGGGTGACGAGAACCGTGAGCATCCCTCATCAGCCGCAATCTATGGACCCTGAGTTGCAAAAGCTGCTATCCGATTTCTTCAGACCTTATAATAAAGAGTTGGAAAAAATGACCGGCCAGAATTTTGATCGCTGGAATCAATAGGCCAAAGAAATTTCATTTGAGCAATGCTACCAATCGTGCTGCCTGTGTTTCACGCAGGTAGAACAAAGCTTTTTCTTCATTCAGCTGCAATTTGAAAACGGGCTTATGACTTTTTTTTGCTTCAATTTTTTCCAGCAGGAATTGTTCGAGTTCATGGAGAGAGTTCAGCAGAAGTCCTGCGTTCAATTCCGTAATCAGGTTCCCAAGAATGGAATGATCATTCAGAATGAGAAGAATCGGACGGCGCGATGAAAGATATTCATAAGTTTTGGCAGGAATCACCGGCTGTAACAGGTCGTTGAACACGATTAGAAAGTCAGCCTCAGTATTCATTCGTCTCGCTTCCTCACGGGGAAGTCGTTTTGTTGTTTGCAAATACCTGGCAGCGTTGGGAGAATATCGCATGATGCGCTGAGTTTGCTGCGGATAAAATTCTACTCCAAGAAACTGAACTTTCAAAACTGCCGGAGAAATTTTTCCTGACACATCCAAATCATGGATCGCCTGAAGCAGCACTTCGGTCTGGTGGCCGGGATACATTGTTCCTGTGTGGCAAAGAATCAAAGGAAGGCCGTTCACCGGCTGGCTTCGTACGTCAGGGAGGGGTTCATCCATGCCATTGTAGATCACGTGGCAGGTTTTGTGATGCAGTGCTGAAAGTTTTTCAGCTAAGAGCGGATCAACCGTAACCATGAATTTGCAGGATGCAATATATTTCTTCTCGAAAATAAATTCCCACGAGCGAAGCAAACGGATTGCAATTCCTTTCCGCTGGGCCGTCACGTGATTTACGATCCAGCCGTCACGAAAATCCGCAATCCATGGAACGGAAAATTTTTTGCTCAACAAATGCGCATGTTTGAAAAGAATAAAGGGCTCACCGGTAGCAATGATAAAATCTACACGGTGGTGTTGGAGATAATGTTTGGCAGCATAATACATGCTTACATTTCTGTCGAAGAACGAAAATGGATATGAGAAGAAAAGATTTAGAAATGTGAACATCTTCCGCAACAGACTGAATCGCGAGTGACGATAACGGTTCAATAATTTTTCAGACAGCGATCTGTTAATTGGAACTTTAATGAGCGTGCGGTCTTCATATTCTTCGATAATGGTTTCAGTCAATCCTTTTTGCCTTGCAATTTCATCAATGGTAGCGGAAGCATCTTCCCACGATTTCGTGATCACCACCGGACGAATACCATGCCCGGGAAAATAATTGTACCAGCTAAAAGGACGCCGCGCACCTATGGTATTGAGCGGAGGAAAGTCATGGGCAAGAATAAGGATATTCATCACAACACTATGAGAAAAAGGAAACGCGGTTGTGTGTGTTCCACGAAGGGCGATTTATGTTTCGAATTTAATTGCATTGTTTCATGATAATATTGATGAACCATTTCACACGGGCAAATTCAGTTGCCTTGCTGTTTCCTTCGAACAAAGCAACCAATTATTATTCGGAGTTTTATAAATGTGCGATTTTAACCGGCACCCATCTGTTTCATCTACCTCGTAGAATAAATAATCTATTCCGGCAATTATTGACTCAATTCTTTTTGAATTTTCTTCCTCCACGATTTCGATCAGCAAAGTGGGCTTCATCTTTCTTAAATAGTCACCCATTCCCATTAGTACTTCCGGCTCGAATCCTTCCACATCTATCTTCATCAAATCAACATGCCTTACATTATTCTCATTCATGTAATCCATCAGCGTCACCGTTTCAATTAACTCTTTACGTACGTTACTGCCATATACATTTTTTAATAACGATGCTGCATATTCATGATCAGCAAGAGAATCAAAAATAAACGAAGTGCCATTCGTATTGGAAAGAGCTTTTTTTATTGTGGCAACGTCATAGTTATTGAGCTTTACATTTCGTTCCAATTTGTTGAACACCCTCTCTACCGGCTCGAATGCGTGAACTGATGCGGCACTGTTCATTGCCTTTGCCACTAACGAATACAATCCGGTATTGGCACCAACGTCAATAATCACGGAGGCGTTTTGACAAAGTTGCATCCACAGGCGCAATGAAGTTTTTTCATAGCGATAGTAAAGGCCGCGCCAGAAAATCTCATTCTCTAATTGCAAGTCATTGTTTTCAATTTTAAAAGAGTGTGTTTCATCAACCTTCACGCGAAAAGCACCGGGGAAATGGAGGTGACGAAAAATTTTTTCCGGTGGCGACCCCAGAAATTTCCACGCTGAAAACAAGAGCTTCTTTCCGGGAATAATATCATACAAAGGGCTCAACCATTTTTTACTCATCCGACAGGAAATTTATGTGTGGGTTGCAAATTTCATGAAATCAAATTCAATACTGTATCGCTTGCAAATTATGTCAAGGAATTTATCGAGTACACATAACTGTGATTTCGAAATAAGCTTGGGATGCGAAATGATATGCAAATAAGCATGCTGCCTGAGATAATTCTGATACTTTATTCTCCGGAAAGGATTGAGATTCTCCACTGAACAAGCTTCCGTTGCTCTGAAGAAGGGGTTTTTCTTGGCCGGAAAAATTTTGTTTTTCGAACCGATGCCATCACCCCATTTGGGCGTAAGAAAATTTTTGACAATCAGACGATGCCAAAGAGAATTAACGATCTTCAAGGCGCCCTTGACTTCATAAGTAGAGATCGGAAATTCGATGAATGAACCATTCGCATCAGGCAAGATATCGTTATTAAACGGATAAGGTTTTTTTTCTTTTACCTCAGTAAAATCAAAATTGTAAAATGCTTCCTCGCTCTTGAAACCCGGAAGTATTGAAAAATCATACCTGATTCCTGCCTGATTGAATCCATCTATGAAAGCTGTCATGGGCTGCACATACAATCCGCCGGCACGAAATCCTGTCGCCATTGATCCCGCTCCGGGAATAATTTGTTCCAGTTCATTTTTTGAAATTTGGAAGACACGGCTTCGCTCTTCTTTATCCAGTGTTGAGATTGCGAAGTGCGAATAATCATGCTCATCCCATTCGTTGGTATCAGGAAGATAGGTGGCGTTCAGCCAGTGTGGATGAATGTGGTGAAAAAGATAATGACCATCGGCTGACAGCTTCAGGAGCTGGGCACTTATGTAATCGTAATCCTGCTTTGCTAAAGAATGAATCAATCCCTCTTGCCGGAGGCGAAAGAGATAAAGGGTATCAATGAAGAAGATGGATTTTACCTGATGTTTTGCGAGTATTTTAAGCAACTGGTCGGTAGGCTTGATCATGCAGTTTTCAACCGTCCCGCTGCGATCACCCAGAAAGAGTTCGTAATCGAAGGTGAGCAAAATGTATCTTTTATTTTCACCGGTAATCAAGAGGCAGGATTTCGCAGGTGATAAAAATCAATAATGTCCGGTCTTGATTTTTTTCCTGAAAAAATATTCCGCACATTCATTAGCCCATCGTAAAGCCGGGCATATCCCGGTTGCAAATCCATTTTCCATAAAACTCCGTTCTCAAGCTTAGGTCCAAATCGCTCTTTAAAAAATTGAATTCCTTCATATTTGGTACCCTTAATATCTCCCATTCTCACGCCGCCGAATATCATTTTTTTTACATTCCTCTCTTTAAGTTTTCTCATAGCTTCCCAGTGAAGCCACTTGTTGGTGATTGCACCGGTAGGGTTTTCACTTTCACCACCAAAATACAACACTCCTGCATAGTATGAATAGGGGATGAGTAAACCGGCTTCGGGTATTTCATTGCGATAAGCCACCATGCACAACATATTTCCCGGCGAAAGAAACTTCATAAATTGTTCTAACTTTTCAAATGATTCATAAGACGCCGCTTCTCTCTTCATGGTAGAAACATGCAAGCTATAAAAATCTCTGAGGTTGCTTTCTCCCGTTTTTATTTGCAGTCCGTTTTTGTCTCCTGCCTTTTGAATGTATCTCCTTGTGCGCGATTGAATATTTTGAAATATCGCAGCTTCGTCTTGCTCCAGGTCTGTGTAATAAATTCCGAAGGGACAAAAATTGCTTTTATCCGGTGCAGTATGAAAATTAACAAAAGGCGGTGAGTGAAGTATACGCTGCACATGATATGAATCCTTCAGGAAGCCGGTTGCTATTTGCAAGAAATATTTTTCTTCTGCTTCAGAAACGGGTTGATTTTTTTTGATCGGATGAAAAAGAAATTGTGCAAACGAAAAAAAATTTTTGCGATAAAATTTTACCGGTATCATGATGTCTGTTTTCTCCTCCCACAGTATTCCTGTATTCCCTCCCATTGATCTTTCGAACTCGTGATAGCATCGCAGGAATGTAAATGGATACGTATCATCAATGCCTTGGAGAACCTGATGACGGGTTTGATGATGTTGAAGCAGGATCATAATGAACTTGATGCAGCGCCCAAATCTACTCATTGCAATCGTTGTGCGATGAACAGATAGGTATTAAGATTGGTATCAGTTCGTTTTCCCATTTGCCCGGGGAAATAATAATGATGAGAATCATACCATTTCACAACCCGGTCGTCAGTATAATGGTGATGCCTGATAATGGTAAAATATTCCATTGCCATTTCTTCAATCACATGCGGACTATAGCGAATGTAGGTCAGGTTGCCATAGAGGGCGTCGTTCAATGTTAAGGCATGAGAGTAATGAATTAACAATATCCCGCCCGGAAGCAGATCATCATAAAATTTTTTAAACAATGACGGGAGTTTACCCGGCGTAAAATATTGCAGTGAGCTTTCGAGATAGATTAAGTTGAAACGGTCACTGAGTTTGACTGACAAATAATCTCCTTCTATGAATTTTCCATTCGGAACGTGTTGCCTGGCTCTGGATAAAAAGTTTTTGCTGAGATCAATTCCCGTAACAGCATAATCATGTCCTAATGGAGCTAAAAATATTCCCGTACCACATCCAACTTCAAGGATGTTGTCTCCCGGTTTTAAGTACTGTCGGGACGCCTTCTCAAGCAGTACATGCATTTTATCCCTTGATTCCTTGATCTCAGGAATGTCTGAAAAACCGACATTTTCACCGAGAGATTTTGAAGTGTCATACCTCGCCTCGCTCCAGTTAACAGCAAGCCGTTGAATCCAGTCTTCTTTTTCTAACAAAATAAAAAGGCGGTTGATTAAAAAATTATTTAAAACCACCAAAGAAACCTTTCGAAGCGCATGCCGTAAAGTATTTTGATTCATGGAGGTATTATTTGAAATTTTTCATCACTGCCGAATGTAAATATATTTACAGCGACAAAAGAAGTGGCTATCAGGGACATCATCATTTTTACTCAGTTTTATCCTTACACCTATTACGACGTATATTTTGAACGCGAACTTTTTGAATTGTCAAAGTATTACGATCGGGTATTTTTGATTTCCGGTGATCCTGATTCAACAATTCAACAGCCAACTCCCGCTAACACAAGGATATATCGCTTTGCTCCCAGTACGCAACAACGAAGGAAACTGTTTTTGCTCCGTCATTTGTTCAGAATAGATTTTGTGAAGGAAATGTGGCACATCAGCAAAACCGTTGCAACAAAAAATCTTGTACACGCAGTCTGGTACGCACTTTCTTCGCTGGAAAAAAGTGATCGCTATAAGAAATTTCTTTCTAAGCTGATGAGCGATGAAAATATTTCAGCGAACAATATTACAGTTTACAGTCATTGGATGTTAGAACATGCTCACGCAGCCGGCTTAATAAAACGTCGCTTTCCGGGAATGAAGATCGTTGTTCGCGCTCATGGCTCCGATCTTTATTTTGACCGGAGTCCGATTGGTTACCTGCCATTAAAAAAGTTAATCTTTGAAGATGCGGACGCAATATTTTTTATTTCAGAAAACGGACGAAATTATTTTCAATCGTTTCATCGAATCAGGAAAACTTCAGCAGGCAAATTGAGAGTATCACGACTGGGATTGTTTGCAGCAAAATCCCCGCAGCTTAAAGAACAAGGTGAGAAATCATTCTTCAGAATAGTAAGTAATGCGCACATTCAACCACTGAAACGCATTGACTTGATTGCTGAAGCACTCAGAGATGTCAACCTTCGAATCGAATGGATTCATTTCGGTGACATGCACGAAAGGACTGATGCATTTAACGCGTTCAGGAAGAATGTAAATGAATTGCTGAAAGAAAATCCGAATATCACCGTGATGTTCAAGGGAGGAGTTACGAATAGAGAAATAATCTCTTTTTATGAAGATAATTTCGTTGATCTCTTCATCAATGTAAGCACCACGGAAGGAATACCGGTATCCATTATGGAAGCATTTTCGTTCGGCATCCCTGCTATTGCCACGATTGTCGGCGGCAATCCCGAAATAGTAAATGATAACAATGGAATATTATTACCTGCTTTTTTAACCGAAACTGATTTGGCAAATGCAATTAGAAATTTTTTACTGAAAACTATATCTGAAAGGGAAAAAGTCCGGTTAAATGCTTTCAATACGTGGAAGGAAAAATTCAATGCCGAAATCAATTATCCCGAATTTGCACAAAAGATATTGTCACTGAGCTCAACCACGATTCAAAAATGATTTTACCGATGACTTCATCTTCAGCAAGGCCGATTTGATTTTTGTGATCTCGAAGAATCCTTTTTGCTCAGCGCCAAAAGACCGGAAGTAATTTTCAACACCTTTGATCATTGATCCCTCAAAGTCAAAACTGCGAGCACCTTCTTTCTCCGCGGAGGACTCCCGCGACAATTCACGAAAGCAATTCCAAAATAAAAAACTCATGGCACCGCTGTTGCCAAAGTCGTCATCTTTTCCGCCAATAAGATAATAAGCAGTAGCGGCATCCTTCACAATAAAAATTCCGGCAGCAATTTTTCCCGCAGCATCTTTTGCAAGCCAAATTTTCCCGGCTTCGCGGAGGCAACAGGCATCAAAAATTTTTTGAAGTAATTTTTTTTCAAAAGGGATTTTCATTCGCTTGCCGCTGAAATTCTTCACGAGCAAGCTGTAAAAAGCCGCAACATCACTTGCCTGCTCAATGCTGAATTGTTTTTCTGCTTTGTTTATTTCACGATTGATCTTCTCACTGAAATTTTCACGGAGCAATTCCGGATTTGAAATGTCAGGTAGAAAATAAGTGTAGCGTGTGGTTTGCAAAAATCCTTTCCAATAAAATGGCAACCAGTTCTGAAAATGAAAATGCCATCGTGATTCAAAGAATGCAGCAGCGGGAAGCTGATGAAGCAATGCCTCGAGCATTTCAGTTTCTTCGTTAAGTCGCTTGCGTGCCGATTGCGCTTTCAATTTGTAATTAGGTCCAAGAAATTGCGTGAGCATCGGCATGATGATTTGAAAACCCTGAAGATCATTTTTGATAGCATAGAGAAAATACGCCTTCATTTCTTCTCCGTCCTTCACCATGCACACATCCCATGCATCACCTGCTACTGCATCAAGCCACCATGGCTGATGAAACAAAGGCGCATCCGGCCACGCTAACTGACGGTAAATTTTTTTGGCGTCTGACATTACTACAATGATAAACAAATGTTCCTCCGTGTCAATGGTTCGTTTTCTCAGGATGCTTCATCGCGCTGAAAGATTCCGAAGGTAAATACCCACGAGATTGTCAACATAATTCGCGATATCATATTGTTCCGCTTTACGCCGCGCGCTGATTGAAAATGAGTGATAAGTCTGTTCATCTTTTACTATCGCTTTTATCCTTTCGGCGAACAATTTTGTATCTGCACTTTCAATCATGAATCCGCTAATGCCTTCGTCCACGATGCCGCGATTTCCTTTTGCATCAAGGCATATAACCGGCAATCCTGTTGCCATGGCTTCAACAATTGCAAGACCAAACGGCTCATACGTTGCGCTGTGTACGTACACATGCGCTTTTGCAAGTTGCGCTGCAACATCATCCACATTGCCCGCAAAAGCTACTTGTGATGTTACCCCGAGGGAGCTGGCTTGCTGCCGGAGGCTTGTCCGAAGAGGACCGTCTCCCAAAAGAGTCAGGTGAACCGGAATATCCTGTTCTGATAAATCTTTAACCAGGTGAAGAAGAAAAAGGTGATTTTTTCTTGCAACGAAACTTCCGGTTGAGATCAATCGCAACTCCCGCGATGGAAAATTTCGGGTGATGAACGGGAAAATTTTTAAATCAATAGCATTGTCCAGCCTGATGATATTTTCCTTTTCAAAAGGAAGATGTCGCTGCAAGTATGTTTGCGTCTCCAATGAATTAGCAATAAAATGGTGATTACAGCCGCGATACTTTTTAAGGATGTGATTCCTTGTTAGTGCAAATACTAATTTCTGTTTATCAAAGAGTGCAGAAAGCTTGAACTGCTCGTATTGCGACGTTGGGCCATGAATGTGAGAGAAATATGCAATACCCTTCAAAGGTTCAAGATGCGCCGCATGATCAGCGTAAAACAAATGCGTATGTACAACGTGAGGTTGAAAATTGCGAATCAGTTTTTGAAATGATATTGCTGCACTCTTTATTCCTGTCAGCTTGAGATCTATTTGAGCATTCTCCACTGTTAATTTTAATGAAGAAGTAAGTTCGGGATACTCGTTCAGCGGGGATAAACTCACCAATAAATAATCATGCTCGTTTCTCCGGTCTAACTCTCTGCAGATGTCAATCGCAAGGCGCTCGGCTCCACCTTTCGCTAAACCGTTTATGATATGAAGAATCCGTAATCTCACGCGGCGAAAATATTCATTGATGAATGAAATATCGCTCAACTAAATTCTTTCCACTTTTACATCGCCTCAATTCTGCTCTTTGTTCATTCACGTTACATACGGGAAGTCTAAATTTTTCCTGACCATCGTCAGGAGTTACAATTTTATCAAGTACCGGTTGCTTAGACCTGTTCTTTCAATTATTTCTTTCTATGCGTTTTATATTTTCATATTCAGGAAGTGGGAGAAGACCAACGATGGAGAATTGTTGACCGAAGGCATTTCAGTATATGTTCCCTGTAAGGATGAAGAAACTCATTTGATCTTATGTCTTGAGAGTTTACTCGGCATTGCCGATCAATTTATCCTCATAGACAACGGCTCGGCTGACCGCACTTTGGAATTGATGCAACAATTTGCTGAGGGACACAAGGGAGAGGCAGAGATTGAAGTTCACTCCATGAGCCAGGCACTCTTAGTGGAAGAAGTACAATTTGCACTGAGTCGTGTGAAGCATCGATGGGTTCTCAAGTGGGATGGCGACATGATTGCGATTCGTGATTCATTTCTAAACTTCAAGAAAAAATTGCGCAAGACTTTTCGGCCTACAGCTTATGTGCTTCCTCGCTTGAATCTTGCAGGTGATTATAAACACGTGATCCGTTTTGCGCCACCCATTGATGCGGGTGAGCCATTCCTCCGTACATTCAATAATCGTTTTCTCTTTCGTGAAGAATTCGGACGGCTTGAACATGCGCGCATCCCGATTTACTACCGTCATAAAAAAGAACAGGTATTATTCAGTATTCACCTCAGCAATGTTCGCCCCCCCACACGCATCATGTACCGGCATTGCTACCTGGATTGGCGGCAAACATTAAATACAGCCGGTGAAGAAGTACGATCACGGTATACATCATTCATTACATTCCGGCATGATTGGTTGCTGCATAATTTTGGAACAACAGATGAGCAAGCCGTAGCTTTCCGCAGTGGTCGATTGATTGCAAGCATGCTCCGGCAATTGAATCCTGATCAGGTACCCGAAATGCTAAATTTCCTGAAACAGGATTTGGGAAGAATATTTGAGGTAATTTACAAAGATCAAAAGCCATGGCTTGTAAAAGATTTGCGGGATGAGAAAATGAAAAATTACCTGCCTACAACGGAAGATCTTTCTTTTGTCCCGGATCAGGATCGATTTCATACTGATGACATAAGACTTGCTTTCACTGAGTAACGATGAGAACCAATCTGATTTCCACTCTAAAGAATAAGCTGAAGCAATTCGATGGGCTTCGGCTTGGTTATTACCGTTATCTTATGATTGTGGGATATTTAAGAAATTTTGGGCTCCCCCGGGGATTGATTATTTGGTTCTGTTTACGGGGAAAAGGAAAAGACGTGATTGAAGTGCGACTCAAGCATTATCCCCATCCCATTTTCATCAGGCGCAAAACTTCTGATATTGCTGCCTTCGAACAAATTTTTGCAAGAGGCGGTTACGATATCAATTATCCAAACCTGTCAGGAGATATTATGGATGCGGGAGCTTATACGGGACTATCAACCATTTTTTTTGCTAACAGATTTCCAGACAAGAAAATTATTGCTATAGAACCGGACAGAGAAAATTTTTCTATGCTCATAAAAAATACTCAGAAGTATAAGAATGTAAAAGCATATCACGGTGCCGTTTGGAATCGAAATACTACTGTTGTCATCATGAACAAGGAATCCTCATTTTGGGGATTCCAGGTTGAGGAAACAGACAATGAACAAGAAGGTATTGAAGCCTTGACCATTGATGAAATAATGAGATTAGAAAAGTTAAAGGAGATCGCCATCCTGAAAATGGATGTTGAAGGGTCTGAAAAAGAAATCTTTTCCGGCGATTTCGATAGTTGGCTGCCTCATGTACATTGTTTGATCGTTGAACTCCACGATCGTTTCAAACCGGGTTCAGGCCAAGCGGTTGAAAAAGCAGTACAGAAAATCCAGCACCGGAAATTTTTCAAGGTGGAAAATGAAATTTACTTTCTACATCACACAAGCTCCTGAAATAATCATTTATTTTTTTCGTGAAAGTAAATGGATAAAGGCCTCAGTGCTTAATTGGTTACGATCGTTCATACATGAAAAATAGAATCATAAAATTTTTAAAAATAATAGGTCTTTATAAAACTTATGAAGTGCCTAAGAGGGTAACTCAAAACTATACAGAATTGGATCCTGTAAAACTATCTCTTTTAAATACTATTATATCTGACTATTGCAAGCCCGAAAATTATTCATCAAATGAAAAAAGATTAATTGATATTGAGGTTCTTCTTACGGTAAGACTAATTAATTTTAGAAAATTTCATATCCCCTTTTTATTCGAAACGATTGGTTTAAAAAACAAGCAAATTTTAGAGATAGGATGCGGCACAGGTTCTTCTACTGTTGCTCTGTCTGAACAAGGAGCAGTGGTAACCGGTATTGATATTGATGAGCACGCATTGAGTATTGCAAGAAAAAGATTAGAACTACATGGGCTAAATCCATCCCTTCAAAATATAAACGCTGTTAATATTAAAGAGGAATATGGAAATAAAGAATGGGATATGGTTATCTTTTTTGCATCATTGGAGCACATGACTCCCGGAGAAAGAAAAAAATCATTGAAAGATGCTTATGCATTACTAAAAAATGGAGGGCATTTATGTATTTTCGGATCACCCAATAGATTGTGGCCTTATGATTCACATACATCTGAATTACCGTTTTATTTGTGGTTGCAAGATGAAATCGCATTAGATTATTCCCTGTTTAGTCCAAGACCAGAGTTTGCTAAGATGAATAAGAACAATATTAATACTGCATATAACGAATTGTATCGGTGGGGTCGGGGAGTAAGTTTTCACGAAATAGAAGTGGGTATAAACAAAGAAGCGTCAAAACTAAAAGTGGTTGGAAGTCTTCCAATATTTCTTAGAAGATATAGTGTTGTCCAATGGATAAGTTACAGGAGGTCTTCTGAATATAAGTACAAAAAGCTACTATCTGAGTATGGCCCCAAAAATATTCATCCGGGTTTTTACGAATGCTATATTGACGTCATTATTGAAAAAGATTAAACTATATAATAAGTGTATTTGTTGCACGAAGGGCCTTCCGTTATTGCAAAGTGCGCGAATTTTTTCGAATTAAAAATACTTATCCACTGACAAGGATGTTTCAATTACCTTGCGCAGCTCAAATGATTTGATGGGCTGAACTCCTCCATTCTATGACTCTTCCAAATTCTGCACCGGCGAGAAAAAAAGTGCACTTCCGCAACCTGACGGGGCTTCGCTTTTTTGCCGCCCTGAGTGTGTTGATCTATCATTTCTATGGTTTTGAAGTGCTAAACGGTCACTATGGTGTAATCCTGTTTTTTGTCTTGAGTGGTTTCCTGATCACCTATTTGCTGCTTGAAGAGCACGATCGGTATGGCACCGTCTCACTCCGGCAGTTTTACATGAGAAGAATTCTGCGGATATGGCCGTTATATTATTTGTCTATTCTGCTCAGCTTCATTTTTCTCTTCACCCCGCTCGGTGCAGCCATGAATGATGGAAATTTTTTTAAAGCTCTTCCCTATTTTCTCTTCTTTATTCCAAACGTAGCATTCGCTCTTGGTATAGGCATTCCTACCATTAATATTCTATGGTCGATAGGGGCAGAAGAACAATTTTATTTCCTGTGGCCACTCTTGTTAAAGTTCTTCAAAAAAAGATTTCTTGTTATCATGGGGTTCATCTTCGTTTTTTTTATCGTGGTTCCGAATCTGCTCGACTTTGCCACCTATCATTTTGTTTTTCCGGGCAGCGTGAAACTCCGGCTCATTTCCTCCATCATTTATTACCTGAGCTTCAACAGTATGGCCACGGGTGCCATCCTCGCCTACGCTGTAAAATATTATCAGCGCTATCTGCATTTTATTTTTCTCAAGTCAGTTCAACTGATCACTTATGCCTTGTTGATTTTTTGCTGGGTTCTTAACGTTCAGCCACCTTACGCAACCGATCAAATGTATGCCACCATGTTTGGATTAATCATCGTTAATTTAGCGGCTAACCCCCGCACTATTCTCAGTTTAGAAAATAAAATCCTTAACTACCTGGGCAAAATATCTTACGGGTTATATGTGTATCAATATTTCACTTTTCATCTTGCCCTTCTTATTGTTCTCAGCATCTTTCCCTCTACAGGAGAAAAATCTGTACTTCTATTCATTGTATCGCTTGCGGTCACCGCCGGAATTGCTTCCATTTCGTATCATTTCTTTGAAACACCATTTCTAAATTGGAAAGCGAGAAAGTTTACTATAGTGAAGTCAGGATAGAGACAAATAAAAATCAAGTTGAAGAGTAATGCAGGAAATAAAATATTCGGGAAGTGATTAAATCAATTGCAACTCTTTCGCTACATCTTCCCGGCAAATAAGAAAATTATAAAGATCGCTTTTTGAAAGATGATCCACTCGTTTAGGCGAATTGATTTCATCAATATTGAAATATAAATAATCTAAGCCGGCTAATTGTTCTTCAATTCTTGCCGCCATTGCGTCAGATAGTATTTCAATAATCATTGTTGGCTTGAATTGCCGGAGGTGAACTTTGAATCCTTCCAGTACTTCCGTCTCGTGCATCTCCACATCTATTTTAAGTAAGTCAACTTTTAAATTCCTGTTTTCTTCAACAAAATCATCGAGTGTTTTTACGTTCACCGTAACTTCTTTTTTGGAGGGATCATTAGTAATCATGTTTTTATTCAGGGAAGCACTGTATTGATGATCGCTTTCAAAATCATAAAAAATGGCTTTGCCGGAGCGATTTGAAATTGCGAAGTCGAAAGTTTGAATATTCGTAAAGTGATTCAGCTTTATGTTATCCTGAAATCTTTCAAATACATTTTTTGAAGGTTCAAAGGCATAAATAGTTGCCCCGGGATTTAGTGCTGAGGCAACCAATGAGTAAATTCCCTTATTGGCCCCAATATCGAGGATCACCTTACTGTTCTCACATAGCTTCATCCAGATCGAAAGAGAAACCTTTTCCCATCCGCCTTCTATTCCTTTCCAGAAAATTTCATTCTCGAGAGTGCTGCCAAAATGAATGAGCTTAAATTTTTTTTGAGGCAATTTTACTGTGAAGGGACCTTTGAATGTGAGATCACGGTAAATTTTTTCATTGTTAACCGGTAAACTCCTAAACACTAAACAAATATATTTTTTGAAAGGAAGCCGAACATAAATTTTAATCAACGATTGATAAATGAAAGATGTGAATTTCATAGTATTATAGGTTAGAACGAAACCCGGCAGCTTTCAAAGGGTTAGCATAAGTAAGTCGCAACAAATTGGTCAGACGCTGATCTCCTTTCAAACGTTCATAAAAAAAATCTTTTGCATGAAGAATCAATGTTTCTTTTTTCCATACGCGCTTTTTACGCTGACCGATGTACAATTCTATTTGCCCCGTTCGTTCAGTGATTTTTCTTTGAAGGGCAGGATCCAGTTGCGTTAATGCATTCTTAAAATCTTCCTCAAAATTATGAATGAAAGTATCTTCCACACCGGCAAATTTTTTGAAAAGCAAATCAGTATAATTGGTAACGAAATAATTTTCCCAATCCAATTGCAATGATGACAACCGGTTTCCGAAAAGTTCTTTTATGTACAGAAAATCATTTACAACCATGTTATAGGAAGAAGGAATTTTTAAAGGAAGTAACTCAAACGGATCATTGGTGTGCAGGGAGCGAAGAAATGGCTCATATTTCCCTTTGGACAGAAGTCGTCCGGTGCTCAATTTTTCACCCTGGGTGAGAACCAAATATTCAGCATAATAAAAGATGGCTTCATTCAATGCCATGTTAATAAAGAACGAAGAGAAATCGGGAGTAATCACTCCCGGCGTGTTGAAATAAATTCCAAACTGCGAACGAAGTTTAGCAGCGTATTCATTGCGGTAACAGCTATTGAGTGTTTTTGGAAAAAAGAAATCATAGGATCCCGGCAGATATAGATTTTCGTGAAGGAAATTTTCAATTAATTCCTTCGAAGTGAAAACACGTGATTTCCTCTTGGGAACTGAATAGCCAATTCGATTCCGATCCTCGTCAAAGAGACGGACACCGAAAGAATAGAGATTGAATGCTTCATGATTTACCCTGACGATGTTATTTAATTTTTTTAAAGAGTGCTGAAAAAATAATTTTCGATCAGTAAGTACCAGCACATATTTACCCTCTGCTTTTCTTGTCGCCCATTCCCAATGGTTGAGCATGTTCAACTCTTGATCGGTCCGGAAAGATTTAAAATTCGGATGAGCAGAAAATTCGTCAATAACCTGTTGAGTTTCTTCATTGTTGTAATTGTCGCTGACTATTAATTCAAAATCATCAAAGTCTTGCCACAGCACGCTCTGTATCGCTTGCCGCAAGTAGTACGGGCGATTTTTGGTGGGAATAACGACTGAGAAAAACGGCTGCATAGGATTTACGATCGATTAACGATACACGATTCACGTAACCCAAGTTCTCCCGATTTGATCGGGATTCACGATGTGACAAATTTCAATCTTTAAACTTTAAATGCTAAAGGTTCGAGTTGAATCCTATTGAAAATTCTAAACTTGTATTTGTGCTTTCATTCAGGGAATCGTGTATCGTGTTACGTGAATCGTGTATCGTACTATGTGAATCGTGTATCGTATTACGTGAATCGTGCATCGTACTCACCCGATTCGTTTGATAAATGCAGAAGGCCAATAGGTAACACGCTCAGTAATGATTCCTTCGTTAAAGAGAAATGCAGGTTCTTCGATAATGAAGTTTTTATTTTCTCTTGCAAATTCCTCTGCGGCTTTCTTTGGATTATTCCAATTCCAGTCTGCCGCGCTGCGCGGAGCTCCCTCTAATTTTTCCATGATTCCATCGGTTGCAACAATGTAAGAGTTGAGCGTGACAAGAGGTGAATAAACATTCAGTTCATCAAGCACGTGTTGCTTTGTGTGATTGGAATCGAGAAGGACCAATACTTTTTCATCCGGTTTCACCTGTTGTTGTACGGAGCTCACGATTTTTTCATCTACGGAACTGCCTTCAATTAATGTGATGAAAGGAAACAGGAAATGCTCTTCGATTGCCTTTCGGTTGTGCGGACGAATTTCAATATCAATCCCGATCACTCTTCCATGATCCATCGCCTTGCACAAGGTTGCGTAAAAAATTAAGGAGCCACCGTGGGCAACACCCGTTTCAATAATCACATCGGGTTTTACATTGAAGATCACTTCCTGAATGCGAAGGAGATCATCAGGTAATTGGATGATTGGTCTCCCTAACCAGGAAAATGAATAAACGTACTTCGCATCCCAGCCGCTTCGCAGCCAGATGTCAGACACAATGCGAAAACCATCCGCGCTTCCAAGATCAACCGTTCGCTCAATGCTTCCTTCTTCAATAATCAAAACTCCTTTTGCGGTATCAATCTTAATCATGTGCTCTCTGGTTTTTAAAGTCACGAATCATTTGAGGAATCGTATCAAGAACATTGATGGGGCGAAGATCGAATTCACTCTTCAAACGATCAATAGAAATTGATGGAAAAGAAAATTTGGGACCTGACAAATTCATGTTCACCGTACAGCTCGTTTCGCTTTTAATCTTTTCAACCAATTGTTCATGTGTGGTATTGTTCCCGCTTCCAACATTGTAAAGGCGATGCGATCCGTGAAGCAAAATTTTTGGAAGCAGCTCAACGACTGAATGAATGTCAATGTAATCTTTCTCTGAAAACGGATGCGCCTGCAATTCGATGTGATGAGTGTCAACAGCGCTTCTGATTAAGTCAGTAAGAAAAGTATTTGACTCAAAATTATTTCCGGTCACGTTCGATAGCCGTACCACTTTTACATTTTTATTTTTCACTCCAAGACAAATTGCTTCTCCCAACAGCTTTGAAATATTATAGAGATCATCCGGTTCGGAAGAATTAACAATCACCGGACCGTCTTCTTGTGTGGAAGCAGCGTGAACATAAACACGAGTAGTTGACAAATAGAGAAAAGATTCAAAGGTCGCTTGCTTCAGAAAATTTGCTACTTGGGTCACATGCGCATCCACGGCTTCAAATGTCCTGGTTCGAAAATCTGCTGTGAGCCCAATGCAATAAAAAACATGTCCAAGGTTTTTTTCTTTCCCGGGTACAAAATCACGCGGTGCTGCAAAACATTCCTGATTTGATTCTTCAAGATACCGCAGCAAATTCGAGCCGATAAATCCTTTGCTTCCGAGAATGGTGAACATACTATGATGGTGTGGGAGCTTCTTCTGTGGAATTACAAGATGCGAAGTTCAGGTATTGCAATAACAAACCTGCATCCCCAGCCGTGTGCGTATTTAAGTTGTGTGGTAATTTCTTCCTGAATATTCCAGGGCAGAATCAAAATGTAATCAGGCTTGTAAGAAAAAAATTCCTGTTCACTCGTAACGGGAATGTGCGAGCCCGGCAAAAATTTTCCTTGCTTGAACGGGGAGCGATCGGCGACAAAAGCAATGAGATCATCATGAATGCCGCAATAGTTCAGCAGGGTATTTCCTTTTGCAGCCGCTCCATAAGCCGCTACTTTTTTTCCGTTCATCTTTTGCCCGCGAAGAAATTCCAGGAGCTTATCTTTTATGGAATCAATGCTCGGCTGAAACTGCTGGTAATATTCAAGACCCTGCATGCCCGCTTTGCTTTCTTTCTCCAGTAATTGTTCAACTCTGTTTGAGGCGATCCTGTTACCGTTCTCTTCGTGCGCGGCATAAATGCGAAGCGAGCCGCCATGAGTTGGCAGTTCTTCTACATCAAACAGTTTCAGTCCATGTTTTTCAAAAATTTCTTTCACGGTGTAAAAAGAAAAATAAGAATAGTGTTCATGATAGATGGTATCAAACTGATGCTCCTTTACGAGGTGATAGAGATGCGGAAACTCCATGGTGATGATGCCGGAAGGTTTCAGAATTATTTTCATTCCTCTGACAAAATCATTGAGTGAGGGAACGTGAGCCAATACATTGTTTCCGATCAAAAGATCAGCAGTTAGATTTTCTTCTTTCAGTTTTTGCGCAACTGCCGAATCGAAATAAGCAACCATTGTATTGATACCTTTCTCAGTTGCTTTGGCAGCAGTATTCGCCGCAGGTTCAATCCCGAGTACGGGGATATTTTTTTTCTGAAAGAACTGAAGCAGATATCCATCGTTCGAAGCGATCTCGATCACCCGCTGATGCTCATTGAATCTGAAACGCCGGATCATTTCATCTGTGTAGTCGCTGCAATGCTGAAGCCACGAAGTTGAAATGGATGAGAGGTAAGCGTATTCCTCATTGAAAATTTCTACCGCGCTTTTGTGTTCAGGAAGCTGCACGAGAAAACAATTGTCGCAAACAAAAACTTTCAGCGATAATTTTTCTTCGGGACGATTCAGTTGTTCTTTCGTAAGAAACGAATTGGAAGGAGGCGCCTCGCCCAAATCAACAAAGACGTGTGTCAAAGGTTTTCCGCAAAAACGGCATTCGTTCATAGAGATATTCCCTCAAAATCTTTTTCCAGGAAAGGTAAACTCTTGTCGCGATCCGAGATGAGCGTAATCGCCTCTTTCCAGGTAATGTTGAGAATGGGATCGAGATAATTTATGCCGCCCTCATGCCCGGGAGAATAAATTTCAGAATGAAAATAAAGTATCGTGGTGTTATCCTGCAACGTGACATAACCATGAGCACATCCTTCTGCGATCAGAAAAATTTTTGGCTCATCACTGTTCAATTCCACTGAAGTCCATTTCAAAAAGGTGGAAGAATTTTTCCGGAGATCTACAGCAACGTCCCAAAGTTTTCCTGAGAGACAACAAATAATTTTTGTTTCGGCATGCGGAGGACGCTGGTAATGCAACCCGCGAAGCGTACCACGCTTGTGGTTATTGGATTGGTTGATCTGAACAATTTTTCCTGTGAATCCAACTTCGCGAAATGCTTCTTCATCGAACAAGCGCTGAAACCATCCTCGATCATCCGAGGCTCTTTCAGCTTCCGCCAAATGACATCCTTCAATTTGTGTTGCTTGGAAAATTAATCTTGCGCCCATGCTAATTCCTTTTGCTTTGCCGCAGTAACGTATTCATTCAATTGCCGCAGCGTAATTACGTTTCCTGTTTCATAAAATTCCTGATACCATTCAATTGTTTTTTGCAATGCCCCCTGAGTATTCCAGACAGGAAGCCATTGTAATCGCTCAACCGCTTTAGCGGAATTGATGAAAAGTGATCGCGACTCAGGGAATGGTTGCACTTCGCTTCCATAAACAGGATTTATTTTTTCCCAGATTGAAGTGGCTGATTCCACTATTGATCTCACTGTGAATTCCCTTTCATTCACCGGCCCAAAGTTCCAGGCATCTGCGGCTTCATCGTTTTCTTCAAGAAGTTTTTTGCCAAGTATGAGATAGCCAGAGAGCGCATCAAGCACATGTTGCCATGGACGAACGAAATCCGGATTTCTGATCACTACCTTTTGATCCTGTGACGTGGCAATCATCATGTCCGGGATCAATCTGTCGGGTGACCAATCGCCACCACCAATTACATTTCCGGCACGAGCGGTAGCGAGCAAAAGAGAAGTGTTTTGAAGAAATGATTTTCTGTACGCTGCTACCAAAATCTCCGCGCAGCTTTTCGAAGCGCTGTAAATATCTGTTCCTCCCAACTCATCACCTTCCACATAACTTTTCGGCAGATCGGAAATCTTATAGACTTTATCAGAGGTTATGCAAACGATTGCCTTCACCGAATCACAACTCCGGCTTGCTTCCAGCACCTTCATAGTACCTACGACATTGGTGTTGAAAGTTTCTGCAGGATGGTCGAATGAATAACGGACAAGCGACTGCGCCGCGAGATGAAAAACAATCTCCGGCTGAAATTTTTGCAAAACCGCTGTGAACTCCTGCTCATTATTGATATCTCCGGAATGATTCAGGAAAGAAAATTTCAGCAGGTCAAAATGATTGGGTTGTGTGAAAGGCGGAAGAGAGAATCCGCAAACATCTGCACCTGCCTGGATCAACCAACTCAGCAGCCATGATCCCTTGAAACCCGTGTGACCGGTAATCAGGACCTTCTTTCCGCGATAAAAATTGTTCAGCATGCTGTCCATCACCACATCTTCCATTTTGCCGCTCCTGAGTTCCACATTTCTTCAAGCACCACTTTATCGCGCATGGCATCCATGCAGCGCCAGAATCCGTGATGTTTAAACGCCATGAGTTGTTGCGCATGTTCGAGCTTCAGTATAGGCTCTTCTTCCCACATCTGCTCATCGGCCTTTTCATCTAAGTAGCTGAACACGTCGGGATTCAACACAAAAAATCCGCCGTTGATCCAGTGACCATCACCAACAGGTTTTTCTTTGAAGCTCAGGACTTTTCCCTCTTCATTCATTTCAATACCCCCGAATCTTCCTTCGGGCTGCACTGCCGTAACGGTGGCCGTTTTTTTATGCTGGTCATGAAATGCAATGAGGGCGTGCAGATCAAGATCAGCAAGACCGTCGCCGTAAGTGAGGAAAAATTTTTCATTGCCAAGATATTCCTGCACGCGTTTCAGTCGTCCCGCCGTTTTTGTTTCCATCCCGGTTTGAGCGAGCGTGACGATGAATTGTTCTGAGGATGATTGATGGATCTGGATTTTATTCTTCGCTACATCCACGGTGAGATCAGAATTGTTGATGAAGTAGTTCGCGAAATATTCTTTGATCAAATGCCCTTTGTAACCGAGGCAGATCACGAATTCATTGAATCCCTGGGCGGAAAAAATTTTCATGATGTGCCACAGCATCGGTTTGTCCCCGATCTCGATCAGGGGCTTTGGCTTGAGGAATGATTCTTCAGAGATGCGGGAACCAATGCCTCCCGCGAAGATGACGACTTTCATGATGCGAATTAAGGAATTATAAAGTTGAGCAAGGGAGTAAAGGTAGAAGTGTCCAATGAAATTTACTTAGAAGATTCTGAATACTTCTTTGTTGAAGAACAGTGATATTATTTGCAGGGATAAAATTTTAAAAACTAACCTTTCAGTTTCTTCACGCCCATTTGCCAAACATAAACGAATAAATATCCGCATCCTCATCCAATCACATTCGAGTCAGCAGCGTCCACATAATTCATTAAGAATATAGGAAACCTTTAATATCAGTGCTCGTACAAGCGCTTTAGCATTCATATCCAATAAGCGTTCTCTTTCTGCTACGCTTAAACATTAGTGAGTGTTGCAGATAATTTTATTCGATCAGTTGATAAATGTCTATGCAATAA
The DNA here is from genome assembly GCA_035638255.1 of Chitinophagales bacterium. Lineage (GTDB taxonomy): Bacteria > Bacteroidota > Bacteroidia > Chitinophagales > UBA10324 > DASRAJ01. The sequence goes on along the minus strand of DASRAJ010000062.1, from coordinate 3,319 downwards.
TTTTAATTGAACAAAAGCTAAATCCATCCTGCTATGATAAACATCATTATCGCCGATGAGCGGGAACAAAATCGTGACGGTATCAAATCTGCCCTAAGCCATGAAAAATCTATTGCTATTGCCGGAACTGCGGCAACAGGAAAAGAAGTACTCGAGCTTCTGAAAACAATCAGTGCTGATTTAGTAATCATTCATTTCAACATTCCCGTTCTCGATGGAGTTGAAACTGCTAAGATCATTAAAGCGGAGTATCCCAAAACAAAAGTGCTGCTTACATTGGATCAGGCAACACCTGAGAATGTCAAGCGCATGAACTTCTCTTACGCATCGGGATGCGTGCTTACCAAAGTGGAGAAAGAAGAGTTGCTGATAGCTATTACAACTATTGCCGATGGCAAAACTTATTACTGCCAGCAAATTGTTGACGTGCTCATGACCATGAGCAAAAGTGACGCGCTCAAAGAGCCGAAAGAAATTACCGAGCTTGAAAAAAAAATTCTGCAGTGCATGTCCGATGGATTATCTTCTAAGGTGATCGGACCCATCTTTGGCATGACTGAAGATGCCGTTAATGCGCACCGAAAACTAATTTACAGGAAGCTGAACGTGAAGAATTCCTCCGAAGCAGTAAAGTTAGGATTGAAGCGTGGCTGGATTGATTGAGTTGCTTTCTTTAGCGCGCTCGCCAGAAAGGGTCGCTATAAATGGTTGAAATGAAAACCATAAATGGCGAGCATCCCGCCAAAAATGGCGCAGAAGAATTCTATTAATGGCTTGCATACGGGTTAATGATGAGCACAATTTTGTGCCTCACTCATTCAAGTCATGCGCAGCAAAATTTTACACCCTGCATTTTCACCTCTCAGCAAAATATTTTGCACTGCAATTCTTTGGCTGCATGCTTCGTTCGCTTGCGCACAGGGCAGTACTACAATAGACGAATTGCTGAATAGCCTTGCAAGCGAAAGTCCGTGCAGCCTGGATAGCCCGACATTACTGCATACCGGTGAGGGATCATGTTACTTGATTTATCAAAGCGTTCATCACAATTGGAATTTCATTGACCCTGACGTGGGTGACCTTGTACTCTTACTCGATTCCCTTGAACACCTACATCAATTAAGAGAGCCCGTTGCTCCGTTCATAATACCCATTCCCAATGCTCCACCGATGCCGGGTGAAAATTATCCGCACCCACTTGAGGGTTACGGAGTTTATGCAACACCGGATATTCCTCATTGAAAAAAAGAAAACTCAAAATGAAGATGACTCAACTTTCAGCAACATGGTTCATTCAGCTTCTTCCGGCAACACTGCTTTGCTTCTATTGCCTGAGAGCAATTGTTGCAGAAGATTCACTGAGTGGTTTTTTCGTTCAAAGTCTTTTTTTAAAAACTTTTTCTATCTTTCCTCAACCAAATTACTCTCCGACTCTATGCAAGCACAGCAACATCGAAAACATTTGGTGTTTTGCACGAGCCGGATTGGAGAGCTCGGCAATAAAGGGCAAGGATTGAGTTGGGAATACTTGCCTGCCTCACGCACTCAGTAACTTGATTTGCAAAGCACCCGACAACCATTCTTCAAATCTCGCTTGATGAAGTGGAGCATAACACTGTGGGTAGCTTCTTCTCGTCGAGGTATCAAATGGCGGGAAAACTTCTTCAACCAAATGAAAAAATTTCTTCCGGTTTTTTTAATGATTCTTTTTATGAAAGCAGCCATTGCTCAATCGTTAGTACTCAACGGGGACTTTGAAAGCTATATTGATTGTCCTTCAAATGCTGGACAGATAGAGAATTGTGTTGGATGGGAATCGGTTGCCTTTTGTGGAGGATATCCTACTTCCCCTGATTATTTCAATACATGTGCAACAAGCTATCTTGTTACTATCCCTTCTAATTTTGCAGGGTATCAATATCCACATTCTGGCAATGGTTATTCCGGTGTGATACCGTGGGTAGCATCTTGCAGTAATTATAGGGAAATTATTCAGGCACATTTAATTTCACCTATGCAGGTAGGAAGTGAGTACTACGCTACTATGTTTATGGTTGCAACTTTTGATATCAACTTTAATGTTGCCACAAATAAGATGGGTATCCGTTTTTCAACAATTCCATTCAGCACGATTAATCCAGTTCCAATAAATAATTGGGCGCATTTGTATACTGATTCGGTACTCTACGATACTTTGAATTGGATACCGTTTCAGGGAAGTTTCATTGCTGATTCAGCTTATGAGTATATTTTGATTGGAAATTTTTTTGACGATCAGAATACTACGCTTGTTCAGGTAGGAATTGGGTCAAGCCATGCTTACTGTTATATAGATGATGTGTGTTTAGTCCTGAACAGCGATTCATGCGGCATCGAAGCAACTGCGATAAATGGCTTATCAAATGCTACAGTAATAAAGGTATTTCCCAATCCTTCAAGTGATAGGTTGATTGTCACAGATATGGCTGCACAACAAAAAATAATTTATCTTAGAAACTCATTCGGAAAATTAGTTTTTCAGAAAAAAGATTTCCAAGGGACAAAGACTCTTGATTTAGATGTTAGCAAATTCCCGGAAGGAATTTATTTGTTATCAGTTGAAGAAGGTGAAAAAATGTTTTCACAGTCAATTATTATTCAACAGTAAAATCAATAATCATGAAACACAATTTCAAATACCGAATACTTTCGGTAATCGCATTCATTTTATGCTTTCTTAAAATCGAAGCTCAGGTGAGTTGGACACTTAATAATAATGGAGGAAGCCCATCTACCGATTATGTAGGATGGGATAACTCGGTAGGTTATTCGTTAAAGCTAAAAACTACCAATGACAATCCAATTGATTTCTACACAGACTTTGGTACAAATTCCAATCTGCGAATGACCCTTACCGGTGGTAGCAGCAATACAACCGGCGGGCTTTTAGGCATTGGATTATCATCGCCTCAAAACAGATTACACGTTGATGGCGGCACCGATTATCACCCACTGGCGCAAGTCTTAGCGCAGGTTTAATGCGAGAGCCAGACTTGTGCCTTGTCTGTTCCCATTACTATTCAACTTCTACCACAGTAATTCAATTTTCAGCAGCCCCTTCCCGCCCGCATAATCTTCCGCGCTACTATAAAGATAATCTTCAGCATTAAAAACTATTCCTGCTTCTACCGGATTGAGGTGTATATACTCAACCTTTTGCTCGATCATTAGATTAGATGTCAATTCAATCGGCTGATTGTGCTGTTGCCAGAATTGAAATTCCTTATTGTTGGGATTTAGTGCTCCTGCCGATCTAAAGGCACGCATCATCCATTCCCGC
>DASRAJ010000061.1:0-31650 GCA_035638255.1 Chitinophagales bacterium | reverse complement strand
CGCGTGTTCGCTCAAATGCGGGAGAAGTTGCTTTCAAATAAAGATGTTCTTCTCCGCATGGAGAAAGTTGAAAAAAGAATGATAAAAGTTGAGGGAAAAGTCGGAAAGTACGACGAGGACATCCAAATGATTTTTGAGGCACTGAAGGAATTGATGAACCCTCCGCAACCGCCTAGAAAGAAAATTGGATACAGGTTGAACAATGATGACTAATTTGTTAAATCAGAAATTGGAAATCACAATTTGTGACCTCCAATTAAAGAATCATAAAAATGGAGGACGCAATTTGCGACCTCCAATTTTAAACAACGATGATAAATTCAATTAGATCTTGATATCGCAAATTGTGACATCAAGTTGGAGAGATTACGGAAGAGAAATTTTTCTCTGTGCCACTGCGACTCTGTGGTGAACTAATTTTTTGAAAATGGAAACAAAATCAAAAGGCGTCTTAAAATTTTTTCGAAACGCACTCATCCTGCTCGCACTGGTGATCGTGTTTGATCAAATCGGCGGTGGCATTTTGCATTGGATGTATTTCAGGCAGAAGACGGGACCGAATGCTGAAACCACTTTTACCTTCACGAAGATGCAGGCTGATGGCATCATTCTCGGCTCATCACGCGGAAGAAGAAATTACAACCCCAATATTCTGGCTGATTCACTCGGCATCAAAATGTACAATGCCGGGCACGACGGGCAAACGGTTTTCTACGAGCAAGCTGTGATTCGCAGAGTGCTCGCGCGTTTTACTCCCAAGCTTGTAATCATTGATTTGAATCCTGAAGAAATGTATTTCCGGGACCTGCACTATGACCGGCTGAATGTTCTTGCACCGTACTATAACGATTTTCCTGATATCAGGGATATTTATTTGCTGAAAGGTTTGCATGATCGCATGGGCGATCCTAACTGCTTTTTCGTGAAGCCGCAGATAGAAGGAACCGATGGCTGGAACGGCTTCTGGAATAAGCATAACGCTTTCGAGCCATTACTTCTTCCATTCAATAATGAAAGAGTGAAGATGCTTTCCGCAACTTATCCTGACAATTCCAATATCCTCGACATACTCTCAGGCATTTTCAAGAATAGAAAATCAGAAATGGGATTCAAGCCGCTAAAAGGAATCATCACACAGAAGAAAGCTGATGATTTGATAAAAGAGAACGCCGCCCTGCGAAATGAAAAGGGAAAGAAAGTTGATGCGAATAAATTGAAGGCACTTGAGAATGGAATTGAACTCTTGCAGGCACATGGCTCCCTCGTCATGATCAGCATGTCCCCCGCACTTGCGCCATTTGGCAGAGAACCATCGTATGATTCCGTTCAAGCGGTATGCAGGAGATACAATATCCCGTTCAAAGATTACAGTCAGGATTCTGTTTATCTTCATCTGCAATACTTCTTCGACAACCACCTGAATAAAGACGGAGCTAATATGTTCTCTTCAAATTTGGCCGGTGATATCAAACGGGAATTTTTTCCTAATACATTTAGCAAGTGACTTAAGAGGTAAGACGTAAGACTTAAGACAAAAAACCCGAAACCGACAATTCGAAATCCGAAATGCAATTACCCAACTTTCTTTTAGTAGGAGCAGGAAAAAGCGCAACGCGATCGCTGTACAACTATATGATACAGCATCCCGATGTTTTCATGCCCAAGCTGAAAGAGCCACAATTCTTTGTAGCGAATGAAGTGAAAGGAAGAATTCAAAAATGGGTGGAAGATTTCGATCACTATAAAAAACTCTTTGCGACAGCACATGGAAAGAAAGCAATTGGTGAAGCGAGTGTGATGTATTTATTTTTTTATCAGGAAGCAATTAAGAACATCAAAAAATATTTGGGAGATGAAGTGAAGATCATGCTCATTCTTCGCAACCCGGTGGATAGGGCTTATTCCGCCTACAATTTTGTCCACGTAAATAACCCCGATGAAAAATTTTCTTTCGAGGAGGCATTGGAAAAAGAAGATGAGCGATGGAAAAACCGGGCGACACTGTTCATGCAGTACAAGCGAATGGGATTGTATGCTGATGCGGTGAAGGCATACCAGGATAATTTCAAGCAGGTGCACATCATGTGGTATGATGAGCTAAGAAAAGATCCTGCAACTGTCTTGAAAGGAGTATTCGATTTTCTTGGAATTACTTCTGATGTTGAGATTGATTACACACGGCAATGGAATAAAGGAGGAAAGAAATGGAAGAACCCTTTACTACGATGGCTGTTCATGAGCGATAATGTTTTCAAGAATACTTATAAAGTTTTCTTCCGCAAGCGCAAAGGCGTTCGCACCAATGAATTCTTTACCAAAAACTTCATGGAGAAAACCGAGCCGATGAATCCTGACACTCGCAAGATGCTTATTGAATATTTTCGCAGCGACATTCTCAAACTGCAGCAGATTACAGGGAGGGATTTAACCTCATGGCTGCAATAAAAAAATGCAAACAGAAATCACCGAACCAAAAGAAGGTCACCATCATGAGATCATGAAAGGTGGCATTTCCGCCTTTACCACACGCCTCATCGGCATGGGTTTTAGTTGGGTGTTTGCCATTCTTGTAGCACGGGGATTTGGAGCGGCAGGTTCCGGCTTGTACAATTTATCTCAGACACTGATGAATATCATGGCGAGCATCACCAAGCTCGGCAGCGATACGTTGATGACCCGTTACGGTGCTCAATACAATGCCCAGAAAAAATACGGTTGGATCAAAGACCTATTCAACAAATCCCTGCTTGTTTCGGTGCCTCTTGCAATATTCTTTACAGCATTGCTTTACTTTCTTGCTCCCTGGATCGCCCAAAAAGGTTTTCTGAGGGATGATCCTGACGTGGTCACAGCATTTCGGATCGCTGCATTCTCATTGCTTCCTGTCACCATTTTTAATATCTCCAACGGCGGCATTCGCGGGTTGAAAAAAATTCGCACGTATGCCCTGCTGCAGAACGTCAGCAACTTTTTTTTTGGATGCATCATCATCGTCATTCTCTGGTTCTTCACGCGCGATCTGTATGTACCAGTGATCACCTATACGGCATTCATCACCATCACTGCCGCCCTCGCACTTTTTTTCTTCCTCAAATATTCCAACTACACGAAAACAAAAGTTGAGCAGGGACTAAACTTCAATGAAAAATTCTGGATCGGTATCTCGCTCTTCGTGGCTTCACTTGCCTCACTCATCCGTGGCTATGCTGATACCTTGATTCTCGGGCGCTATGCTGCCGATCTTGGTGATGTTGGTGTTTACCGAAATGCATTTAAAGTGGCAATCGTTACCCGCATCGTACTCACGGCCTTTCTTGTTCCTGCAGCACCAAAGTTTGCCGAGTTGTTTTCACAGGGGAAAATCAGTGAACTCGCCAGAAGCGCGCAGTTCGTCACCAAAATTATTTTCTGGTGCTCCGCACCTATTCTGGCCGGTGTGATTCTCCTCGCACCGTTTATTATGGGAGTTTTCGGAAAAGAATTTGTGAAGGGTTCGGATGCGTTGATCATTCTTGCTGTGGGTCAATTTATCAATGCTGCTACGGGTCCCGTGAGCAACATTTTGATGATGACAGGAAGGCAAAAGCTAAATCGCAACATGATGGTCGGCACTACTGTTCTTGCCATCATCCTGGATTTCATTTTGATTCCGAGGTACGGAGCTCTCGGCGCTGCATGTGTGAACACCTTCGGCGTGATCCTGATGAACATGATTCCGTTCTTCCTCATCAAAAAATATTATGGCTTTTACACGCTTGATTTTAAAGACCTCTTCAACGTGAAGCCCAAAGAATTTTTAAAGCAGGCGAAGCAATTGATGAAGAAGGAAAAGAAAAAGAAAACTCAAGGGGATGAAGCCGTTGTTGACGATATGATTAATAATACAGAGTAGAAGGTCTGCCGCCGTACCTTTGTACTGTTCATGGCTCTTCCCAATTTCTTATGTGTCGGTACTCAAAAAGCAGGAACCACTACGCTCTATGAAATTCTCAGGCAGCATCCTGATATTTTTCTTCCGCAAAAAATAAAGGAGACCAAGTTCTTTGTGTACGAAGAAAAGTATGCCAAAGGAGCTCAATGGTATGAGAAAGAATTTTTCAGTGAATGGAAAAACCAGGAAGCAATCGGTGAAGTTGATCCTGCGATGATGTACGAAGAAAAATCTGCGCAACGGATTTTTGATACGCTGGGGAAAAATGTGAAGCTGATTTTCATTTTCAGAAATCCTGTCGCACGCGCCTATTCGCATTACCTGATGAGTCAGCGAAAAGGATTTGAAGAGCTGTCATTTGATGAAGCGATTGAAAAAGAAAGCGGGAGATTGAAAAATGATCCCGGAAAAAAATTCAACTTCAGCTACTTTTCCAGAGGATTATACTCGCAGCAGTTGGAGCGTTTCATAAAATTATTTCCGCGGGGAAATTTTCTCTTCCTTGTTTTCGAAGATGATTTCATAAAAAACAGGAAAGCAACCTTCGATAAGATCCAGGATTTCCTCGGGGTGAAAAGAGCAGAATTGGATCTTGACATTCGCAGCAATGAAGCAGGTGCAACCAAGAGCAAAGCCATTCATGATTTAACACGAAAGAAAAATTTCTTTCGAAGCGCTCTCGGAAAATTACTTCCGAAATCTGCTCGCAGAAGCATGCAGCAATTTTTAAGTGGAAAAAACACGGAGACCATCCAAAACCCCAAGCTTGATCCCAAAAGGGAGAAGGAATTGATTGAACAATACTTTATCGAAGACATTCACCGGCTGGAAAAAATGATTGACCGGAATCTAAGCACATGGTACAGTTGAGAATGATGGACAAGAATCTTTTTCCAAACCTGCTCATCGTTGGTGCTGCAAAGGGCGGTACCACGGCACTTCATTATGCGCTCGACCAGCATCCGCAGGTGTACATGAGTAAGAAAAAAGAGCCCGGCTATTTTGTGTGGGCGGAAGAAGATTTAGAGTTCATCAATAACGGCAAGCTTATTACACAGCCAAGATTTCTTGTCAATCATCTCGAAGAATATCTCCCCCTGTTTAAAGATGGAAGAGATAAAAAAATCCGTGGTGAGTCTTCAACCACATATCTTTTCTTCTATGAAAAAGCAATTGCAAACATCAAGCGCATTCATCCGAATCCTGAAGAAGTGAAGATTATGATTGCACTGCGAAACCCTGTTGACCGCGCATTCTCTCAATACATGCATAAGCTGCGTGACGGTGCCGAGTCACTTTCATTTGAAGAAGCATTAGAGAAAGAACAGTGGCGCAAGGAAAACAACTGGCACTTCGATTATCAATATGTGGAGCGTGGCATGTACTACAACCAGGCCAAGGCATATATAGAAAATTTTCCTTCAGTAAAAATTTATTTGAGTGAAGATTTGAGAGGTGATTCTGCAGGCGTTGTGAATTCGCTCGAAGATTTTCTCGATGTTGATCGCGCGCCTCTTGATTTCGGAGATGAACTCAATGTGAGCGGTGAACCAAAAGTGGAAGCGCTCAATAAATTTTTGAAGAAGAAAAACCCTTTGAAAAGTTTTCTTGGAAAACTATTGCCGCAGGAGTTGAGAAGGAAGGCGCGACTGAAAGTTCAAAGCACCGTTTACAAATACAATTTGGAAAAGAAAGAGATGAATCCTGATACACGGGAGAAACTAAAAAAGGTTTTTCGTGAAGATGTGTTGAAGTTGCAGGATTTGATCGGAAGAGATTTGAGTTCATGGTTCATTTGAACAGGTAAGATTCCCGTATTTATTATTAGTACTTGCCAACTTATCAAGGTAGTATTGATGTTTGATAAAACGCTTCCAAAATTTATTTTGATGAGAGCAATGTGTTTGAAGTTCTGTGTGACCTTATTTTTTGCACTAGTTCAGATTAGTGGAACTGTACAAACTTTGAATGCTCAAAACACTTTTGAAAAATCGTTTGGATACGATTCGCTTGATGAAGGACACTCAGTTAAACAAACATTGGATGGAGGATACATCATTGTTGGATACACTGTCAATTATCTCTGCGGTCTTGGTCACGATTATGCGATAAGATTGAATTCATTAGGTGATACTATTTGGACAAGGAGTTATGGTACTCAATATGATCAGAGCATGGCTAACGCGGTGCAACTAACAAACGATGGAGGTTTTATCATTGCCGGGTACGCACAACCTTACAGTGGAAATGGGTATTTATATTTGGTGAAAGCGAATGAATCAGGTGATACCATGTGGACAAAAAGAATAAGTTCAGGTGTTGACTACACCTGCGGTTATTCGGTTCAGCAAACAAATGATGGTGGTTACGTTGTTTGCGGAATCAAGGAAACTATTTTTTCTACCACATCCCAAATCTTTCTTGTTAAGACAGATGCAAATGGCACTCAACAGTGGGCAAAAACTTATGGTGGAGCGAATAGAGAAATTGGTTACGATGTAAGTCAAACCTCCGATGGAGGATTTGTAATCGTCGGCGGCAGTCAAAGTTTTGGCGCAGGAGATTGGGATTTCTACATGGTTAAAACTGACGCATCTGGAAATTTAATTTGGGAAAAGCATTATGGTGATTCTGCAGGAGATATAGCTTACTCAGTTAAACAGACCACGGATGGGGGATATGCTATTCTTGGAGAATCTGACAAGATTGTTCAAAACCATTGGGTAATCGACCTCTTTCTGATAAAGACAAATTCAAATGGAGACACTCTCTGGACAAAAAAGTATTCCGGCAATGTTTACTGCGAACATTACTCTCTCGATCTCGGGTGTAATGATGGTTACATTTTGGCCGGGGCAAAAGTTGATTCATTATCTGGTTACAGCGATGCCTATTTAATTAAGACGGATGATTTTGGAAATGTTACCTGGTCAAAAACATTTGGAGGATTATGGGATGATGGAAGTTATTCAGTTGAAAAATTAAATGATGGATACATCGTAATAGGTTATTGCGATGTGGGTGGAAATGGGATGCAGTACGAAGATGTTTACGCAATAAGAGTTTCCAGTTATGGTGCGTTGACAAGCGTGATTGATCCGAATGCGCAGAACGCACTGTGTAAGGTTGCTCCCAATCCCTTCTCCAAATCCACTATGATTAATTTCGACAAGCAAATAGAATTTAATTTTTCACTCTATGATATCTTCGGTAAGGATGTAATGAATCTGAAGGGTAATTCAAACCAATTCACAATTGACAGAGGCGTCTTGCCCAATGGTGTTTATTTCTACAATATCAAATCTGAAAGTGAAACTATTTCTAAGGGTAAATTAGTTATCGAGTGATGATCTTGTAAATCTCTTCTGCCGAAATATTCATTAAGTTATCTTCGCAGCACTTTTCAAAGTGAATGTCAGAAAACCTTCCCAACTTCTTTATCGTGGGCGCAGCAAAGAGCGGCACCACTTCCCTCTATGAATATCTGAAGCTGCATCCTGAAGTGTATATGGCACCGATTAAAGAAACGCATCACTTCAGCACTGACATTGATAACACGAAGTTCCGACCTAACTACGCGCGCTCCCTCAACAAAGACCTTTCGAAATTTTTGGAAAGTGATATGAATGAAGGAATCTTTCATGCCTTTGTAAAGGATTGGAATGAGTATGTGCAACTCTTCAAAAAAGTGAAAGACGAAAAAGCGATCGGCGAAGTCACCAACTCATATCTGTATTCTGATGAAGCGGCGAAGAACATCATTGCAAAATTTCCAAAAGCAAAAATTGTGATGATGCTGCGCAATCCTGTTGATCGCGCCTTCAGTCATTACCTGATGGACTTGCGTATCGGCTACGAGACTGATGATTTCATGACGGCATTGAAGAAGGATATTGCCCGCAACCCGAAAGGGTGGGGCATCAGCAATTTGTATGTTGAAGTTGGAATGTACAGTGAGCAGGTGAACCGCTATCTCGAAACTTTTCCTGAATCACAGCGGCGCATTTATTTCTTCGATGACTTCGTGAAGAACCCTGAGGCGACGATGAAAGATTTATTTCGCTTTCTCGGTGTAAGTGAGCAAACCGATATTGACTTCAGCAAGAAATACAATCCTTCTTTCATCCCCAAAAACAAAATCATTTCAAAACTTAACACACAGAAGCGTGTGAAGGATTGGCTCAAGAGTGTATTGCCGAAATCAGTGAAGAGCAAATTCAAGACAACATTTTACACGGATAAAGATTTGCCGAAGATTAAACCCGAAGAGAGAAAGTTTTTGCAGGAGATTTTTCGGGATGATGTGATGAAGCTTTCTCAATTACTGAATCGTGACTTATCACTGTGGTTAAATGAAAAAAAATAAATGACTGAATTGCTGAATGGTTAAATGGCTTGCCGTCGCAGTTCAGGCAACTATTTAACCATTCAGCCATGTAGCAATTCTTGAAGCAGCATGCAATCCGAAATTCCAAAGGTCTACATCGTCCTCGTCAATTTCAACGGTCATAACAACACCATTGAAACCATCGAGAGTTTGGCGAAGCAATCCTATCAGAATTTTCAAATCATAATTGTTGACAACAACACCCCTGCTTCGATTCAAATCATTAAGGACTGGGCAGATGGAAAAACACTTCCTGAATTTTCTCCCCCTGATGAAATAAAACAATTCACGTTCCCATCCTGCCCAAAACCAATTCCTTATATCGAGTATGAAATTGCTGAAGCAGAAAGCGGTGGAAATTCAGAAAAGGAAAAATCCGATTCACTCACACCATTCACCATTCACCATTCACCATTCACCTTTCCCCTCATCCTCATCCAGGCAAGAAGCGATATCGGCTTTGCCGGAGGAAACAATGCTGGCTCACGCTATGCGCTTGCAAAAGGTGACGGAGAATATGTATGGCTTCTCAACAATGACACTACACTCGATTTCGAAGCACTAAAGTTTCTCATTGAGAAAGATGCGGAGTACAAGTCAAGAAATGAAAAAGTAGGAATCATTGGTTCGAAGCTGCGATGGTATCGCTGGCCTGATAAGATCAATGCCATCGGCGGCATGTTTAACAAATGGACAACGTGGAGCTATCATCTTGGTTTGAAAGAAGAAGATCACGGACAATATGATCGGGATGATGTGAAGTTTGATTACGTGTACGGCGCTTCACTATTTATCCGCAAAGAATTTCTGGAAGACGTTGGCTTGATGAATGACGTGTATTATGCCTATTTCGAAGAAATGGACTGGGAAGTTCGCGGCAAAAAGAAGAATTGGAATCATGGGTATGCCTACAAGAGCGTGATTTATCATAAGCAAGGTGTCACCACCGGAAAAGAGATTAAAGCCAAAAGCCGCCCGCTATTTTTCATGTGCTGCAAGTATCGCGGCTGGATGTTGTTCTATCAACTTTACTACCCTTACCTTATCTTCGCACCCGTAATTCGCCTTCTGCTGAAAGCCTTGAAAAATATCACGGAAGGAAATTCAAGGGAATCTCTTCTCATATTTAAAATTATTTTGGGCAAGCGAACGTGTACACGGGATTAGAATTGACTGCACCGGCATTGATGCCTGACACTACGTCGCGTATCACGCTGAAACGCGCCCTCAAGGTTTTCGGAGTTTATCTTCTTTTCGTCAATGTTTTTGGAGTGCTGATTAAGAGCCCGATCTCATTGATCTACCTGGTCTTTGGCGGATACCCGATGCTATTCGTTGATTTATTTTTCTTTCTCATTTTCTTCGGTGATTCTCTCTTTAATAAAGGCGGCAAATTCACCCGCTATGAAATATGGGTCGTCATAATGCTGACTTATATTTTGCTGGTGTCAGGATTAATGGCCAACTTCTATTATGAGCAACCTGTTTTCATAGGTATGAAATCAGAAAAATCATGGCTTGCTATATTGATCGGATTTATCTTCTTCTATCTGCTCAAGACCAAAGCCATTGATCTCAAAATCATTAAGGATGCATTACTTTTTGGCGCATGGCTGCAGTTGCCGATTTTTTTAATACTCCTTACCACACTCAATCCCAATCATTATGCAGGTACCTTGTTCGTGTATTGCAACACAGTAAAGGGTGGGTGCCAGTTTGAGTTTGACATTTTTGTGTTTGCCTTCGCCTCTATTTACTATTTCATTCGCTTCGTACGAACCAACAAATTGTGGTATGGCCTTTTTGCTGCAATTTTTTTCGGCTATATTTTCTTCATTAATCAGAAGCGGGGAACATCACTTGCGCTGTTGGGAACTTTAGGTCTCTATTTTCTTTTGAATCTTAAGTGGGATAAGATCATCGTGTACACGATCGGAGTTGTGATATTTTTTATCTCAGCCATCCTTACTCTTTATTTCTTTCTCCCTAATATTCTTGACCGCCTCATTCTTCAATACTATGATGTGTACCAGGTGCTAACCGGGCATCATGTGGCTGAAGCATCGGCACAGGCACGAGTGCGCGAATCTGCGATTGCATTCAAATACTTCGCTAAGAATGATTTGAGCTGGATTTTTGGGAATGGAAAAACAGACAATGACTGGGCCGGACAACCGCCTGATCTTGATCACTATTATCCATCCGACATTGGAATCCTTGGTATTATATGGCAGTTTGGCGCTCTCGGCTTGTTATTGGGATTGTATCAGTACTATCTCGTATTCCGGCATCATCGCCTCATTAAATTTTTCAGGAAGAATTCTTTTTACCAGGCCATTCTCTATTTCCTCATCTTTTTTCTTGTTCGCGGTATCCCTACCGGAGGAAGTTGGTTTGACCCGGGAATCGCTATTGCTTCAGTCTTTGTTGCCATTCACTACTTTTTTTACTATGTAGAATTACATCCTGAAAAAGGATATCGCAATCCGTTATAATCATTTTACGCCGTGATCAGCGAAAACAAAAATGAGGAGCGATTTAAACTTCCCAACTTAATCATTGGCGGCGTGCACAAAGCAGGAACAACTTCAGTATTCACGTACCTCTCCATGCATCCTGATGTTTGCGGATCATCTACCAAGGAGATCGGCTTCTTTATGCCCTTGAAATACGGAAAAGAAATTGCTCCGGTTGAGGAGTATTCGAAATATTGGGAGCATTGTGAAGGAAGAAAAAAATACCTTCTTGAAGCCAGCCCAAGCTACATATATGGAAAAGAAATTATTGCAGAAAGAATTCAGAAAGAATTGGGTAGTGAAGTGAAGATGATTTTCATTTTTCGAAATCCGGCGGACAGATTGTTTTCGTTTTATGAAAGAAAGAAGGCAAATACTTACCTTGGCAAAAACGTCAGCTTCAGGGATTTCATCGAGAAATCTATGACTATGTCTGAAACAGAGCTTGATAACCATCGTGATGATGAAGAAGCACTTTTCCTTCGTGGCATTCGGGAAGGATTTTACATTGACTACCTCCCACCCTGGTTTGAAAAATTTGGGGAACGCTTAAAAATCTTATTTTTTGAGGATCTGAAGAAAGACTCATCTGTTTTCATGCACGATTTATGTCAGTGGCTTAATCTTGACTTTAGTATATATTCGCCCGCTGATTTCCGAGTAGAAAACCAAACCATCGCCTATCGTAACAAATGGCTACACAAATCGTTACTATTTATTAATAAGAAGTTTGAAGCGTTCTGGAGAAAAAACATCCGATTAAAGCGAATTTTGCGCTCTTTATACAAAGGTGTCAATGCAGAGGACAAAAATCGTGAACGCATGAGTGAAGATGATAGAACTTACCTGGATAAAATTTATAGCTCATATAATAAAAGGTTAGCTGAATTTCTCAATGAAAAAGGGATTATGCGACTGCCTGAATGGTTGATGTGATGGAAAAACTACCTAATTTTTTTATTGTTGGCGCTCCTAAGGCAGGAACCACGTCGCTATACTATTATCTGAAGCGGCATCCTGAAGTATTCATGAGCCACATTAAAGAGCCCAACTTTTTTTCTTATGATGAAACCGTAAAGCAAAATCTTTATCACAAAGAAAAAGGTGTCGGCACCCTGAATGAATACAAAAAGCTTTTTGCCACGGTCAACGGTCATCACAAAGCAATTGGTGAAGCGAGTGTTTCTTATTTGTTCTACCCTTCCGTAGCCGAAAGAATCAAGAAGATGGTGCCTCAGGCGCGTATCATCATGTCACTGCGCAATCCCGTAGAACGGGCCTATTCGCATTACTACATGGAGCACAAGCTTGGGTACGTGAGTGAATCATTTGAGGACATCGTATTTAAAAAATCAAAGCACCGAAATGCTCATTTGTATTACCAGCAGTATGTCGAACTGGGACTTTACCATGAGCAGGTAAAGCGCTATCTCGATGCCTTTGGACCAGAACAGGTGAAGATTTTTATACACGATGATTTGAATGATAAATTGGAGAGCATGGTCCTTTCAGTTTTTGATTTTCTCGGATTGGATAAAACACACCTCCCAGGTTTGGAAAGTCGCTTCAATACGTACTCCATTCCGCGCAATTCTTTTTTCAGAAAACTTTATTCACAGAAGTCATTGCGGGCGCTTGCAAAGAAATTAGTGCCGGCTGCAAAAGTGGAAGCGGTGAAAAGTATTTTTCTCACCCGCGATAAAAAAGAAGACAAGGACATTGCTATTGTAAAAGAATTGAAACGCATTTATACCCCTGACATCAAAGAACTGGAAAAGCTTCTTAACCGGAATTTAAGCTCGTGGTATGAATAAAAACGGAATACTGCAAGTAGCAATGGTGGAGCCCATAGGAGGGCACAGTGGTAATGATTTTTATGATTTCGGCTTGTGTAAGGCCGTTGCAGAGCAAGGTACTAACCTGGTTTTCTATACTTGTGATGAAACGAATCTCGATACACAATTTTCTTTTCCTTTCAAAACTGAAAAACCCTTCAAAAAAATTTATGGCAGCGACCCGATTTTGTTGCGCGGAGTTCGCTATGCGATTGGTTCGTTCAAAGCATCGAATCATGCCGCCAAAGCCGGATTAAAAGTGGCGCACTTTCATATCTATCATTTCGCGGGAAGAGAATATCTCAATTTTTTATTTTTTAAGAGGAAGGGCTTCAAGATCGTTGCCACTATTCATGATGTGGAGTCGTTCGATAAATTCGGTGAGGAAGTGAATGCGTCGAAGTATGTGAAGTTCGGGAAGATGATGGATCGAATCATTGTTCACAGTGAATATGCAAAGCAATCCGTGCAAAAATATTTCCCTGATTTCCCCAAAGAAAAAATTCATATCGTTCCGCATGGCGATTCTGATTTTCTTTTCAACAAAACAATTGATCGCCGTGAAGCGAGAAAGCAACTGAATCTTCCGATGGATCAGAAACTTGTTCTCTTCTTCGGGCAAATAAAAGCAGTAAAGGGACTCGACGTGCTGCTAAAAGCATGGGCAATTGTTCGCGATAAAATGAAAGGAGCGAAGCTGCTCGTAGTCGGAAGACCCTGGAAAGTGGAGCAGGAGCTGTTTGATAAAATTGTAAAAGAAAAAAATCTCGATCCCGATTGCATTTTCAACTATTCCTACGTGCCCAATGAAGTGATTCCTGCTTACTTCGCCGCGGCGGATACGGTGGTGCTTCCTTACAGGGAAATTTATTCCAGCGGTGTGATGATTCGCTCACTCGATTACGGTGCTGCCATCATCGCTTCGGATCTTGATGCCTTCAGAAAAATTATTGTTGACGGCGAGAACGGAATGATATTTAAGAATGGTGATGAGAAGGATCTTGCTGAAAAAATTCTATCACTTATAGGCGATGAAGAGAAGCTCAGGCGCTTTCGCCTCAACGCAAAAAAAACTGCTGATGAAAAATTTTCATGGCAACTGATCGGTACCAAAGTAAACGAAGTATATAAACTCGCACTGAATGGCTCAACAAAATGAAGTTATTTTTATAACCGGTGCCGCGGGTATGGTTGGCGCGCACTTGATTGACTATTACAAAAAGATCCTTCCTAAAGAAAACATCATCGGCTCCTGGTTCAACCCTACGATTGATGTGCATGATATTTTGGGGGAATGCTCAGCCCGCAAGCTGGATGTGACAAATACAAGGAAAGTTTTTGAGTTTATCAATCGGTATCGCCCCACAAAGATTTTTCATCTGGCCGCACAGAGTCTTCCGACTGTTTCATGGGAGAAACCGATTGAAACGCTTGATACTAATCTTCACGGAACCGTGAACGTTTTTGAAGCAGTGAAGCAGATTCGCAAAAACAATCCTGATTATGATCCTATGGTGGTTGTGGCATGCTCCAGTGCAGAATATGGTGCATCCCTTACGCCTGAAAATACACCGGTGAAAGATGATACTCCCCTGCTTCCGCTGCATCCTTATGGCGTGAGCAAAGTGGGTCAGGACTTACTTGCATTTCAGTACTGGATGAATTTTAAGATCCGGTGCGTTCGCGTACGCATTTTTAATACGACAGGTGCGCGCAAGACCAATGATGTGACGAGTGATTTTGTGCATCGCGCCTATGAAATTTCAAAAGGAGCGGAGAATATTTTTCGCGTTGGAAACCTTGAAACAAAAAGAGCCATCACCGACGTGCGCGACCTCGTGAACGCGATGGTTTTGCTTTCAGAAAAAGGAAATCCCGGTGACGTGTACAATGTTAGCGGCGATAAAGTGTACCAGGTGAAAGACATTATTCCGCTCATTGAAAAAGCCATTGGTATCCAATTGAATATCCAGGTGGATGCTGCGCTTTTACGCCCGAGTGATGAGCCAATTATCTATGGTGACTCTTCAAAGCTGAAAAGAGATACGGGCTGGAAGCAGAAGTATTCTCTTGAAGAAACGATTATTGCCATGTTTCAATATTTGGTTTCGAAGAATCGGTAGCAGGTTTTACCGGGCGCAAAGTCCTGCCCTCACAATTAACCTCCCTGTGACTTGCGCCGGTGAGTGATTCACACCAGCCAATATTTGCAGTGAAGTGCTATATTTGAGCTGCAAGTTCTTCGCAGGAATTCAATGATTAAAATCCATCTCTACGGCAGATACAAGATGTTGGACATTCATTCATAAAAAAGAAAATAATGTCGGCAAGAGTTTCATCGTTTGAAAAAGTCAAGCTCGGCGATTATGATTATCTGTTCTTCCTTGTTGCCTGGGATGACTATGAAACCACGGTAAAAGAGCAGATGGATAAAAACTCTGAAAAATTTGGAGAGAATATAGGAACTGCCGGCTTGATTGTGCAGGCCTATGATAAAGATAAATGGGCGACTGCAAAACAAATAGTGGATAAAGATTGGGGAGAATTGAACGAAAGAATTCGATCTGAGCAAGAACCATTTTTATTACTGATCAATACAGATTTCGCAACCTTTAATCCTCAAACGAACAACTGGGGAATCATTTGGATCAATGATTATTCTGAAGACAAAGATTCAATACCACAGCTTTTCTTTTCGATTCAGAGCAGAATCAGAAAAGGTGAAAATCTATTTGACTTCTTCAATTCATTAAAAGACAAAACCCCGACAAAATCAATCATTAGAAATGGAACAGGGGAATTAAAAGACAGAAACTTTCAAATTGGAAATAAGGCTTTCATTGACGGTGGAACAAAAGAATATTGCTCGAGGATAAGAACTGAAATTTCAAATGGAAATACGAAAAAAGCTATTTCATTTTTAAGTGAAACGAAATCCAATTACGATAATGATGTGGTGATGTTGAGTAGTCGTTATGAAAATTTACGGGTAAGCGGGATTAGACGCACAATTAGTAATAATGAAGAAACTATAGAATTAAATAAAATCAATCATTCTATATTAGAGTTGATTTCGAAAATTGAAGAAGAAAAATAAAACGATTGCTAACAATTACTGAACTCTGATTATTTTATCCGTTTGAATTATTGTTTCTCCTTGCTGAAATCTTAAGAGATACATTCCCGCAGCCCAGCTATTTGTAAATATGGTGAGAGAAGATTTGCCATTGGGTATAGAAATGGTTTTCATTTTTCTGCCGATGAGGTCGTAGATATTGGCAGTGATGTGTGAATTGCTATCGGGAACTTCTGAGTCAATTGTGAAGTGATCGAGGGAGGGGTTGGGGTAAACTGAAATGGAAAGTGGTGGTTTGGGTGATGGGATGATAGTGGTATCGGTTTGCGTTGTGTCGATTTGAGTGGTATCAGGACAAAGTTCCACGGGAACATTACAGATAAAGCAACCACCGACTTTCGCCAATGTGCAATTGGACACGAGAAAGCCAGCACCATAACCGCCCCAATGAACTAAGTAAGTTACCAGCCAACTGGCATTATAGGCAGCCCACTTTGAATCATCACCATAAACATAATCAGCATAGAATCCCCCGTAAAGCAGCATTGTTGAATGGAAAAACCAAATTGAATCGTGACCACATATAGATGCAGATGAATCTATTCGCAAATAACAATTGGAAAGGACAATGTTGTTGTTGAAGTCAATGTGATTACGAATGATTATTGTATCTCCGTCGAGCGTATCCGCTACTGCTATGTTATTCCATGAAGATGAATCTTCCCACTCACCGTCCTGACTTGTGGTGAAAGTAGTCGCTGAAGAATACAGGAAGAGGATAGATAAACAAAAGAAACAGATACAGAAAAAAATAAAATTTTTCATTTAGGGTTTTTTTATATTTTCTAAGTGTATTTCGTAATGTTTATTATTTACATCCATTTTAAACCATACTTCCTTATATTTTAAACGGGTGGTTGTCCACTCAACTTCAAAATTATTTGGATTAGGATACCTTAGGAATGATAAGGGGAACGCTGAACTTGAGCTATCCACTAAGAACCCAATAATTGGCAAAAATTCTTTAAGAAACCCTCCATATGAGCCTGCCACTTGATAATGACTACTGCTATCTCCCCATTTGATTGTAAATCCAGTCATTCCCTCGCCGGCCCAAGTACCAAATGTAAAATTACACTCGCCATTAAAATATTCATTCCAATATTGAAGCGAATCAATACCATCAACCGTCCAATACTTTAAAAGCCATTCACCTTCTAATCTTTTTTCTTCACCCCTGAAGCTGATGCAGGGTCCATCATCGTACTTCATACAGGAGCTGAAGCAGGTTAGTAGAAAAATAACTTTGCCTAAGAAAAGGATTTTTTTCATTGCTTAACGATTTTAAGCGCATCAATCTGTTTTTGTAAATCAATAATGTATACACTTAGTTCTTTGCCTATGGTTGGTGTCCCACCAACCTTTTTTAGCCACTCAAATATAGCACGATTATTCCATGTCCCCGACATACGCAAAGGACATAGCGCGGATAAAATTTAAGGATTACGATTTACTTCTGAATAACAAGCTTTCCACCCGCTGTTTCCTTCTCGCCTTTCACTTCATAAAAATAAACCCCTTCACTCCATTTGGAGACATTTATAATTGCATCATTGCCTGCAAAAAGATGACTGTAAATTTCATTACCCATAACATCTTTAATTCGTAATTCGTAATTCGTAATTCCTGATTCGAAGTGAATAGTTACCGCATCATTCGCAGGATTTGGATAGATATTTATCAAATTATTTGTCCTAATATTTTTAGTCCCTACAGCAGAACAAAGAGTAGTTACAATTGCATTGCTTCCCACCATTGTTTCGGTGGAACCAACCACTCCACCGGATGAAACCAAGGGTGTGGGCGAATTCGTATAGATCGGTATATTCGAGACAATTGAAAATGGATTACTTTGATTGCATCCTCCATTTCCCAGCGAATCAAATTTGATAAGATACATATCATTATGCCCGGCGCCGGTGCTTTCTGTATAGCCGGCAATTGCGAACCCACCATCCGAAGTTGGAATTAGTGCGTACGGTTCTTCATTAAGCGTTCCGCTGAATAATCGTGTCCACAGAGTATCATAATTATTGTCTAACCGAACCATGTAAATATTATAATCCCCTAAATTTATATCGCGTGTCGAGCCTGCCAGTATATACCCACCATCATTGGTTTGATGCAAAGAATATCCTAAATCAAGAGTAGCGGAGATACCACCAAACATGCGGGTAAAAACAGTATCTCCCTGCGCATTTGTTTTGATGAAATAAACATTGGTAACACCGATGCCGGATACACCAATAAGTGCATATCCGCCATCTCCGGTTTGCTCTCCCCACTTGCCCTCTTCGATATCAATCCAGCCATAAGTTTTGGTAAATAAAATATTCCCTGATGAATCTGTCTTAATCAATAAAACATCACCATTTCCCTGACCATAACTGTTCGTAAATCCTGTGATGATATAACCTCCATCATCTGTCTTATTCATTGACCGCGCCTGGTCTTCACCGCTTCCTCCAAAAATTTTTGTCCATAAAGTATCTCCGGCAGAATTGGTGCGGATCATGTAAACATCATCATTGCCTGCACCATAGCTTTTGGTGTTTCCTATGATCATAAATCCACCATCGTTTGTGACAGCAACAGCATTTCCTTCATCATCATTTACACCACCATAAGTCCGCGTCCAAAGCGTATCTCCCGATGAATTAATACGAATTAAATAGACATCATTATTCCCGGCTCCGAAACTTGCAGTGTAACCGCAGATAATAAATCCACCATCCGGAGTTTGCTTCACCGAATATGCGAATTCATCAAGACTATCACCATAGGTCCGCGTCCAGAGCGTGTCTCCGTACTCATTAGTTCGGATAACATAGTCATCATAAGTGCCCAGACTAAAGGAATGTTGAGCGCCTGCAAGGATGTATCCTCCATCAAAATTCTGCTGAACGGCATATCCTATATCATAACTCGGACCGCCATAAGTTTTTTGAAAAACAATTTGAGAAGATGCAAATCCAATTGAAATCAGCACTACGAGAATTGATAAAAGAATATTTTTTATATACATACATTTTCTTGTTAAATACCGGCGGGTATCCTAACCCACTGAAATTGCTTTTAAGTTTCGGTCGCCAACAGATAAACAAAAGGACTTACCCTCGCAAGTCCTTTTGTTTCTTCTAAAAAAATTTCAATTACTGAATCACAATCTTATGCTGCATCGTGTTCGCGCCGCTTTCAATATTCAGGAAATAAATTCCTTTCGGAAATTGGCTGAGGTCAAGATGAATTTGTTCGCCACTCTTCATTCCGTCTTCAGTTCTTGAAAGCAATATTTTTCCTTCAATATCTGCTACTTCCATTTTTACTTTGCCGCTCATAGCTGCATCAGAAGCAATCGTCACCAATCCCGGCGAAGGGTTGGGGAACAATTCAAACTGCGAAGAGGAAATCGTGCTTTCAACTCCCGTCGTAAGGAGAACTATTGCAGGCGTGCGCGCACTCACACAGACAGTTGCAGCAGGAAGCACTTCCCAATCGTAGAAATAATAATAGTAGAAAGGACCCTGATCAGAATTATTAATGGAGACAAGATCATTCAGCACATAAGGATAATCTACACCCTGACTGCTGCGCTCGAGGTGAGGTCCGTCCGTATTGAGAAGAATCTGGTTTTGTGCGGCATTGGTTCCTAACTGGTAGCTTCCGGGAGTGAGGTTGAAATTAAGAGTAACCCGGTTTGTATCAACCGGCACATTTACCATAGTGCTTTGAATGGTATTGCCTCCGGCATCTCTCAATTCAACGAGGCGATTACCGGGAAAATCAGTATAAACTTTAGCCGATTTGAGTGTGCAGGGACCAAGCACATCGAAAAAAGTGATGGCGTTGGTGGATCCACTCCCGCTATATGAACTGCCATGGTGATATTTTTGTCCGGTGTAAAAAGTATCAGCATACAGCACCTGGTCTTCTGCGTAAAAAGTGTCAGTAGCTGTGATGTACATAGTGTATGAATTTCCTGTAGCCACCGCCACTCCGCCGGTGGGCACATCGTACCACGAAATGTTATTGCCGGTGGCTGTAACAGTAGCATTTCCCGGTTGAGTGATGGTCGCACCCGTAGTTACTGGAGCTGTTGACGCAAGAACACTCACATTAACAGAAGCGGAAGTCCACTCCTGGCAAGTCCCTTCAATGGTGACCCAATAAGATCCTGGTTCACTTACAGAGGTTGACTGGGTGGTATCACCGTTCGACCATAAGTAAGAAGATGCACCCGAGCACGTCAGCGTCACGCTTCCGCCTTCGCAAAAAATTAAATCACCTGCGGCCGTTATTACAGGTGTTTGATCAGGGCTTACTTCTACATTCACAGCATTGGTAACCGAGCAGACATCGTTTGCTGAAACGGCAGTTACATAATAAGTGCCGCCGTCAGAAACGGTTATTGATTGTGAGGTGGAATTATCAGACCACAAATAAGTATACCCGATAGGAAGTGATTCAGCGGTAAGTGTGAGTGTTTGCCCCGGGCAGAGAATGAATGGGCCATTTGCAGTGATCGTAAAATCGGGCGAAACGCAGCCACCTTCTTTCATTGTAATAAACTGATCTGCGGATGGACTTATAATGGAGGTCACAGTGCCTGATGGCCAATGAACAACCGCAGAATCAATGGTAGTTGCAGCGCCAAGCCCAAAATGAAGATTCGTGCTGTTGCAGGTTCCATAGCTTTCCCCGGCATGCACTTCACGAACTTGTTTTCCCCAGGGACCATACAGCGTTACGCGCGCACCTAACGCGCCTTCCGTACTTGTAGTGCCAATGAGATTGAAGGTGATAAAGTGATTTCCATTGCTCGTATTGTTCAGCCAATAAACATCATCAACATTGCTGGGAGTGGTATAACCCGTTGCATAGCTTGAATAGATATCAATCTTTCCATCGTGATTCAAATCTCCGCTCGCAAATGATTTCATGTTATTGCCGTCGAACAGCCCGAGAAGCTTGGTGAAGGTGTGGTCACCGTTATTATGGAAAAAATCGGCATGATCTCCGGTGACAAGAATATCTACGAAACCATCGTTATCAAAATCTTCCATTTGTGATTCGATAGGATAAATATCGCTGATGTCAAACCCTGAACCGGCAGAAATATTTGTCATGTGACCTGTGCCATCATTTTCAAGCAACCTGGCCGAAACGTCATAATCCGTTTGAATCACATCGAGGTCGCCGTCATTATCAATATCAGCGAAGTTGGTTGTCCAGGTTTGACCACTGTCCCGCAAACTGTAACTAAGTGCATCTTCAGAGTAGTTGCTACTGCCATCATTTACAAACAGAACATCCCAGCGCCGGGAATCATCAGGTGTTCCTACGCATTGACGGCACTTGGCAATGTAGAGATCTACATCGCCATCGTTATCAAAATCGGTCCAAACACTTCCATAATTTCCTGCATCCAGAGGATCAGAAAATCCGCATGAGTTGGATGTTCCAGGATGAACTGTCAAATTTATCATGGTTGTACTTTCATTAAGATTTCCTGATCCATCATTCAGAAAAATGTGGCTCGGAGCATTGTCATCGCACATAAAAAGATCTTCCCACCCATCATTATTTACGTCCATGAAATTTATATTCTGCACGAAAAAATCGGAGTTCGGAAGATCAACGATGGTGCCACTCAGTCCTGTATTGTCAATCAGCAAAAGCTCTACCGCGGGACCATAGCCGCCGGCTACCACATCCTTAAATCCATTGTGATCAACATCGGCAACGCACATGCCCCATGCCCATCCGGACCCGCCGCCAAAATCTCCAATGTGATTGTGGGTGAACTGCTGACCCGGCTGCTGGTAGTCAATGTATACATTGTGTCCCTGGTCGAGCCGAACGATGTCATCGAGTCCGTCGCCGTTTACATCCACCACAGTTACCGAACAGCCGCTGTGAGTGGCACCTTGAAACTGTGAATTAGAATTGGTGAAACTTACTTGCGCTTCTGTGTAAAAAAATGCTAACAGCATTGACAGAATTGCAAAGCAGGAAATTTTTGTAATGAATTTCATAAGAGAAACGGTTTTGTTTAGAAGAAGCGATTAGAATGAGAAACTAAAAGTAGAGAAATTTTTTTGTTGCAGTAATCAATCTTCATATAGAATAAATTTCTTTGGGAAGTAGTTTGGAAATCTTTCGATTGGGGCGTTATGCGCAGTACTTCGACTTCGCTAATGGCATGCTCCTCAATCCGTCATTCAGAGTACCGACCATTTTCGAAAAGGAAAAAATAGAAATGACCTTACACCAGCGAGGCTGTCATTCCGACGCAGGAGGAATCTACCGAGACTAAAGAATAGATTCTTCTCCCGATCAATCGGGATCAGAATGACACGAAGTGTATGAACGATATTGTAAGGAAAATTCTTTACACCCTGATAGATCTCTGCCTGATATTGTAATCCCGATTTGTCAGGATGAATGACGGAAAGATTTGAAGGGACAAATGTGATTGCCAAAGACTCCATTTAAAATAGTTTGTGCTTAGGATGAGAGTTGCATAAGTAAATTTTCACGATAATTTTCTCATAGATTCCTTCGCACAAACCGCTTTTAAGGCCTTACAACTTTAAAAACAAAATTGCCTTCGTTGGTTTTGATTTCTATCAAATAGATTCCTGTCTTCTGCGGCAGTTGCAACGGAACTGCTGAAGCTTCAGAATTGATTGAAAGATTGTAACGAAGTGTGCCATTCGATTCAAAAACTTTCACAGCATAAATCATGAGCTTGCCTTTGTTTTCTATCATCACCGAATGAGAAGTGAGTGAATTCAATATGCGCAAAGATTTTTCTGAAGTGAAATTGGAAATACCTGTTGGCAGCACGATATCCGGTATCGAGTCATGTGCCACCATAATGGGAGTTTGATCGGCAGCATAATACATGCTCTTGAACGTATCAATCTCAGCACTGCTATATGTGAACATCTCCTTCACCCATCGCGGCGGAACAGATTGATAGAACACTTTTGCATACACATTCACCGGCCCCGTAATTCCACTCAGCGGAATGTGGTAGTGCACGATATCACGACCGGTGCCTTCATTGATGCCGGCCTTATTGAAGTCAGGATCATTCAACGCATCGCCAACAATTTTTGTGGTGTCATAAGATGGAAAGGTGGAAACAAATCCGTCCGGCGGAATGCGATTGTCTTTAAGAAAAGTATCAGCGCGCTCAAGCACTGATGTAAAATCTCCATTCACATCGCCCATGATCATTTCATAAATCTGGACCTGTGATGCCTGATTGATCATGTTGTAATGCGGTTCGAAGACGTCATCAATATTTTTCACTTCATAAGTTCCATCAAAAACCCCGGACTGAAAAACAGTATCCTGGTTTCCATTGACAATCACAAACTGCACCACCGCTCTCCGGCTGGGATATCCCGATGGAAATTTATGACCAGCCTTATTGGTGATTTGAAAACGGAAGAATGCCGTGTCAACTGAGATACTGTCAAGGTATAGATGAACAGTGAGTGCCTGCTGCGTCAGCATCCGATAAGTCTCGGCCAGCGTGGAATCAAAATCAACATCGGGTGCAGTTGCATTCAGCGACGTTTTATTTTGTTTGATCAAATTTACCATAAAATAATTTCCGCCGACAAACTGGTGCTGATTGAATGGCGATCGCGGCGAAAGAGAAAGAATATTGTTTGCAATCACCACCGAGTCAGTGATCTGAGGCATGTGACAATGCTGGCAAGGTATGCTGTCCTGGGGAAAAGAAGAGTTGAGCCATTCATGATAGGTTGCCTGTTCAATAAACGTGTGGCCGTTGTAATTTCCATTCAGGTCGGCAGTTTTAGAGATGAGCGTGTGACATGAAGAGCAAACTGCCGAAGTATTCATGTGTGCGCTGTAAGTTGGAATAAGCCCTTCGTACAATTGCATGGGGCCGGTAAACGGATTCAGAAACGGACCATACTCTTTTTTCGAGGTATCATACGGTATATCGCCGGAGAAAACGGTACCGAGATTTTGAGTTCCTATTTCATGGCAACC
The DNA here is from genome assembly GCA_035638255.1 of Chitinophagales bacterium. Taxonomy (GTDB): domain Bacteria; phylum Bacteroidota; class Bacteroidia; order Chitinophagales; family UBA10324; genus DASRAJ01. The sequence goes on along the minus strand of DASRAJ010000061.1, from coordinate 7,811 downwards.
GCCGCAGGCAACACCGTTCAATCCCAGGGTGTCATTGTACAAATCATTGAGCGTGTACGATGCCGCCCCGTGATACATGGCAGTGAAATGTCCCATCGGTGCATGGCACGAAGTGCATTGCGTTTGCAACTCGGGCGAATGACCGGGATCCACCAAAATTTCATGACTCACCTTTGCGCGCCACAATGGATCCTTCGCCGAATTCGCCATCATTGAAGATTCCCAGTCATCATACAGGTTGATGTCAACTCCGCCTTCAGCAACATTGGCGTGATGCATGGTGTCATAACCATGACATCCCTTGCAACTTATTGAAGTAAGAAAATACTGACCGGAATCAATGGGATTGCGCGTGGGTCCTTCCGGATGATGTTTGAAGAAAGCAATTTCCTGTGACGTATGAAACGGCTTCGCCTCATTTCTTTTTAAAGAAGTCAGGCTGAACGCTAATGCAGTGACAAGGGAGAGAATGAAGAAGAGTAATTTTCTTACATGCATCAGATTCTGAATTGAGGGTGGTGGCTAAAGTAAAAATTTTGGGAGGAGCAATTTTGGGAACGGGTATTCTGCCAAAATCGGTGACCTTGTCAATGCTTTTGCATGAGCCCGGGAATAATTACCCGGATTTGCAGAAATAATAACTGACTCACTGAGAGCCAATGCTGATATTGATATGAAGCTCGAAGTGGAAGTGGCAGATATGATTGCCGGGTTATTGTTTAATAGATCAACAAAGAAGGAAGTATCGGGACAATATCCCCCGTGGTCATGGGCGTAAAACCTGTAATCAAAAATGCCGTCGTTGTCCAGTCGAGGGAGTCAGAGTTTTGAATAGTATATCCGGAACTATATCATGATAAATCACCTGTGTATCTGTGTCCCGATGATTTGATAAAAGAAAAGTAGCCGCCTTACCTGAGTATGCTGCAAGCTTTTTCTTCAGTGAGGAACATTCCTTAATAGAATATATATTTTCTGAGCATGAAAGTTCAGCATAAATCTTTTACGGAGAGAGAGAGAGAGAGAGAGAGAGAGAGAGAGAGAAAAATCTTTGAAAGCAAAAAGCCCTCATGCGAGAGCTTCTTATCCAATAACCAAAATCAGCAGGATAATTTTCTTCATTCACCGCTCACTAATAATTGTTTTGAGAAAATTCCTTCTTCAGTCACCATCCTGATCATGTACATTCCCGGAAATAGATTTTTCAGATTCAATTGACTGGTGTGCTCACCGGCGCTTTGTTTTCCATTCACTAAAACTAATTCTCTTTTTCCCATGAGATTGTACAGCTCTATAGCAATGTTTTGATTTTGCAGGAGCGTGTATGAAAGTGTTGCAACCCCGCTTGATGGATTCGGATAAATGAAAGGAGGCTCAGATGATTGTTCAGGATTAATCATTTCTGTGGCAACGTCTGAAAAAATCCGGATCAGTGCAAAATCATCTGTGCTGTATTCCGCTCTTCCTGCGATGAGGATTTTACCATCCTGCTGCATCGCCATTGCAAATGCCTCATCATGCCCGTTTGAAATTGGGAGCGTTAGATTTCCATCGGAGTCAAATGAAGTATCGGGTGATCCATTGGAATCGTAGCGCGCGATTCCAAAATCATTATTTGATCCGTTGTAGGAGCGACCTGCAAGAAGAATTTTCTGATCGGGCTGAAGTGTGATGGCATAGCTTTCATCATGGTTTGTCAATGCGGTGGTTACTCTTCCATTGGATCCGAATGTATTGTCAATGGTGCCCAGAGAATCATAGCGTATCATGGCAAATTTTGTAATGCTTAAAATGTCCCCGGTATAACCGGATACTATTATTTTTCCGTCGGGCTGAAGGCTCATTGCATTCCCATAGTCATCAGCATTGGCAATATCAGTGGTTACCGTGCCATTCGTTCCGAAACTATTGTCAATCGAACCGTTTGAATTAAAACGCACCAGCGCAAAATCATAGGTAGTGCCATTGTCAGATCTGCCTGCAGCAATTATTTTCCCATCGGGAAGCAAAGCCAAATCATAAGCGCGGTCATTGTAGCTTCCAATGGCTTGCATCACTTTTCCGGAGTTGCCGAAGGTATTGTCCGGGATGCCGGTTGAATCGAGACGGAGTAATGCAAACATTGTTTGTGTTCCTGAAAATGCATATCCGGCTACCAGTATTTTGCCGTCCGGCTGCACCACAACTTTGAAGGAGACATCATCACCGCTTCCGAAATCAACAGTCACTTTTCCATCTGTGCTGAACGAATTGTCCAGCGTTCCATCCTCATTATACCTCGCCACTGCGAACCCGTCATTATAGTTTCCATTGATGTATGTTTCCCCGGTCACTATAATTTTTCCATCCGGCTGAAGCACGGCGCTCAAACCAAAATCGCCGATACTTCCGAAATCAGTGGTTACTTTCCCGCCAATACCGAATGATGGATCGAGTGAACCATCAGCATTGTATCGCACGAGTGCAAAATCGTAATCGAAAAAATAATTGGTGCTGCTGTTCGAGTATCCTGCTGCAATAATTTTTTCATCCTGTTGAACACACAAAGCATAAGCATCCTCATAGAATATTCCGATGGGGGTGGTAACAATGCCATCACCATCGAAACTGATGTCGAGCGTCCCGGCCTGACCAAATGCAATTGATGACTCAATGAATAAAACCGTAAGAAGAGATGTTATTTTTTTCATGGCTTTAGTTTTTAAGAATTACTTCGATTAATTCCTTAATTAATTTTCAATTCCTTTCAATTATCCTTGGCACCCTGATCTACCCAGCATTGCAGCGTTTCCAACTCCTCTTCATTCAACGAATCTGAAGGAGGCATGCTCCTTTGCTCAAGCACCTTCAATTGAAAAAATCCATTTTCAATTTGAGCATGCACTCCTTCGTACGTTGTAAAATTCCCCGGAGGAAATCCGGCTACGTGGCAACCTGCAATGGCGCAATGCCTGCTGATGATCGGTACAACATGTACCGAGTAAGAAATGAAATCGCATTGGTCAGCAGGAGTTGGCCAAGCTTTTTTGTTTTCACAGGAACAGAAAGAGGACATTGCCACTATCAGCGGCAGAAAAAATTTCTTCATTGACCCTGAACAATCATCGGCGAAGAATAAGCGTGACCATTTGCAATCAGACAAATGAAGTAAAATCCTGCATCAACATTTTTCAAATCCAAATCATATTGATGATCGCCTGCAGCCTGATTTTCATCCGCCAAAACTTTTTCTGTTTGTCCAATCGCGTTGCACAATTCAATTTTTACATTTTGATTTTCCAATAATGAATATGCGAATATTGCAGATTCGGTTGCAGGGTTGGGGAAAACAGAAATGTAAGAGGTCGCTGAAGTTTCATCATTAGTTCCGGTGTTGGCTGCAATGTTGATGGTGTAATCCTCCACTTCTCCATGATAGCCGAGCGGATCAAAAGGAAAGTTGCACGGAGTCGGGGGAGTATGACCACCCAAATTCGACATCTTCGCAGTGGCACGCAAGCGTGTTGTCCCTACCGATGCTGTTGCAGGCACAGTAAAGGTTGCAGTATACATACCGGCTGTGTGGTGATCAAGTGTTAATACGGTTTCACCTGCGTCATTCAGAGTTCCGTTAATGTTAAAATCAATCCACACGCGCAGGTTCATATCGGGACAGATATAAGCATCCACAGTATGGGTAATTGAAATGGTGTACGTCTGTCCGCGATGGAGCGTGGTGCTCAGGCCGGTAAGCACATATCCATCGTCAGGGTTTTCAATCGCTTCCGAACTGCGATTGATATCGTTCATTGAGAAATTGGTTATGCCCGGCGTAGTAGGTCCATAAGGTTGCACAACAGGAGTACACCATTGCGCGGAACTGCGAAATGCACTGGCGGAAATGAGAAGCACTGCGAGAAACGTAAATGTTGTTTTCATGACATAGATGTTTTAAAGTGAAATTTTTTTGTCTCTTCGAAGGAGTCTTATCCATAGAATCCTTCGAATCGGACAAAACTATTTTCATCCTTCGCCCCTTTGCGTTAAGGGTATCCCAATTATTCATAAAAAAAGTTAAATGCGATCCAAAGTTTGTCTGCGCCTTTTGCTTCTTCTAACTTTGAAGAATGTTTAAGAAGAATCTCGGCTTCGTCATCTTTTTACTCTCAATCGCATTCGTGGCGCTTGTTGCGTTGCAGGTGTATTGGATCAGAAGCGTGGTAAAGCTTCGCGAAGATCAATTCGATGCGAACGTGAATCGCATTCTGCTCGATGTATCGAATAACGTAGAGAACAATCTTGTGTGCTTCGAACTGTTTTCAAAAGTTCACTTCGGACATGGCGATGGTATTTACCTCATCAAGCAGAAGTGGGACAGCGTCGGGAATCAAGAGCGTTTTATTCCTGCTGTTTTTGAAAATCATCTCATCAAAAATCTCGATACCGTCACCAACTATTTTTATTATGAAGGGAAAACTGATACACTGTTTCCGTTCAACGATTTGAAATTTACACATCCCGCCACAGCGGAAATCTCGATGAAGTTTGTGTATGATGAAAAGAAGAAAGCGCCGCTCATCAATCACGAGCTTGTTGATTCAGGCGGAATGAAAAAGTATACCGCCTCACAATTCCAACAACTTACTTACGATCACAAGCCACTCAAAGAAAAAATTGACACCGTGCTGCTCGATTCGCTGCTGCATCATGAACTGCAGGCAAAGGGGATCAACATCGCTTTCACTTACGCCATCACTGAGCAGGGGTCTGATTCCATTTTATTTTCAAAACCCTCTGATCCGGACCTTGCTCTTTTGAAGAGTGATTTAAAAGCGGCCATGTTTGCAAATGATCATTTCAATCCTCCGTATGAATTGCGAATTGACTTCGGAAACAAGACCGGTTACATTCTTTCCACCATCACACCGGTGCTCATCGTTTCCTTCGTGATTATCCTGATGCTCATTTTAATTTTCTGGTTTGCCGTAAGCACCGTCTTGAAAGAAAAGAAATTGACGGAAATGAAAAATGAATTCATCAACAACATGACACATGAATTCAAAACTCCCGTATCAACCATTGCTCTTGCGATGGAGACGATCAACTCGCCGGAGATCATCAACGATAAAACCAAGCTGGGCAATTTTCTCACGGTGATGAAGGATGAAAGCAGCCGCCTCGAAACACAGGTAGAGCGCGTACTTCAAATTTCTGCTTTGGAGAAAAATGAATTGAGGATGAACCTTCAGCCGGTGAATATCAATGAGACGATCCTGTGCACGATGAAAAATTTCGAGCTCTATTCGAAAATCAAAAACGCCTCCATCAACATGGTGTATGACGGGCATCAACCTGTTATCCTCGGTGATGAAGATCACATCAAAAACATGTTCTCAAATCTCATTGACAACGCCCTGAAATATTCCAACGGAAGAGATCCTCTCATTACCATCAGCTCGAAGCAGGTCAATTCACACGTCACGATCACCGTAGCTGACAACGGCATCGGCATGCATCATAAAGAGCTGAAAAAAGTGTTCGACAAGTTTTACCGCATTCCTACAGGGGACGTTCACAACATAAAAGGATTTGGATTGGGATTGAGTTATGTGAAAACAATTGTTGCATTGCACAAGGGAAAAATCAAAGCAGAGAGCGAACCCGGCGTAGGAAGCAAATTCACCATTCAGTTTCCAAGCGCGAATTGAAACTCTGTGTAATCTGTGGTCCCGATGGATCGGGAGTGGCAAGAATATTTTGAGGTGAATCCTGTTTAAATTGTATGCTGAAAGAAAAACCGAACATCCTGCTGATGGAAGATGATTGTAACCTCGGTTACATTCTCAAAGAAGCATTGGAGATAAAAGGATTTGCGGTGACTCACAGTAAAAACGGGGAAGAGGGGCTCACACACTTCAGAGAAAATAATTTTCACGCCTGCATTCTCGATGTGATGATGCCGCTGAAAGATGGCTTCACCGTGGCAAAAGAAATCCGCAAGAGCGATCATTTCACCCCGATAATTTTTCTAACTGCCCGAACCATGCAGGACGATAAGCTGAAAGGATTCAAGCTCGGCGCTGATGACTACATCACCAAACCCTTCAGCTCAGAGGAATTGGTATTGCGGCTCAAAGCAATTTTGAAAAGAACTTCTTCTGCGTTTGATGAAGACGGAAGCATGGTGTTTCAAATCGGTGCCTTCATTTTTTACTCTCACGAGCGCAGGCTTCAATTCAAAGACAAAACATTTCGCCTCAGCACGAAGGAATCCGACTTGTTGAAATTACTCTGCGAAAACAAAAACAAAATTGTGCGGCGTGATCTTGCGTTAAAAAATATCTGGGGCAATGATGATTACTTCACTGGACGCTCCATGGATGTGTACATTGCGAAGCTGCGGAAATTATTGAGAGCAGATGACTCTGTAGAACTTCAGAATATTCATGGAACGGGATTTAAATTGATTGGGTGAGTAGCATGAAGTTGGAAGTCCTTATAGTACTTAGTCGCAAGTAGTTTATTTTTCGAATTGCAAATTACTCCGCCCCTTCAACGAGCACAGTAACTTTATTCTTCAGCACTTCCACAAAACCTTCTTTAGCATTCACGCGCGTTTCGCCTTCTGAAGTTTTAAATCTTATGATGCCGGCTTTAAGAGAAGAAATAAGCGGAGCATGATTGTTCAGCACCTGGAACCATCCTTCAGTACCGGGCAGCGTAACAGACGATGCCTCGCCACTAAAAACTTTTTTCTCCGGAGTTAAAATATCTAACTGCATTTTCTCTTTTTGTAAACTGCCAACTGCAAACTGATTTTTTTGCCTACTGCTTATTGCCTATCGAAGCAAAGCGGAGATCCCGATTTTTTCGGGACTGCCTCCCTGTGTCGCGAATCGCGATACGCGTATCGCGATTCGAGTTACCGACTACTGCCTCCTAATTCTTAGCCGCTTCCATCAATTTCTTTCCTTTATCAATCGCATCATCAATAGTACCTACAAGATTGAATGCTGCTTCAGGATATTCATCTGCTTCACCGTCCATGATCATGTTAAAGCCGCGGATGGTTTCATCAATGGGAACAAGAACACCCGGCAATCCTGTAAATGCTTCTGCCACATGGAAAGGCTGTGACAGGAAACGCTGAACACGACGCGCGCGCGACACCGTGAGTTTGTCTTCTTCACTCAACTCATCCATACCGAGGATGGCGATGATGTCCTGCAATTCTTTGTAACGCTGCAACGTAAGCTTCACCCTGTTTGCACAATTGTAGTGAGCATCACCAACCACTTCAGCAGTGAGAATCCTGGAAGTAGAATCGAGCGGATCAACAGCAGGGTAAATCCCCAACTCAGAAATTTTTCTGTTCAATACCGTCGTTGCATCAAGGTGCGCGAAGGTGGTTGCAGGTGCAGGATCCGTCAGGTCATCAGCAGGAACATATACTGCCTGTACCGAAGTGATGGAACCTCGTTTGGTGGAAGTGATTCGCTCCTGCATGAAACCCATTTCAGTTGCAAGCGTGGGCTGATACCCTACGGCAGAAGGCATTCGGCCCAGCAGTGCAGAAACTTCAGAGCCGGCTTGCGTGAACCGGAAAATATTGTCAATGAAGAAAAGAATGTCACGGCCTTTTGCTTCATTGGGATTGCCGTCGCGGAAATATTCGGCCACGGTAAGTCCGCTTAAGATCACGCGTGCGCGGGCTCCGGGTGGCTCATTCATTTGGCCAAACACAAGGGTCGCCTGTGATTTTGCAAGTTCTTCCATGTCCACTTTGCTCAAATCCCATCCTCCGCTCTCCATGCTGTGCTTGAACTCATCTC
>DASRAJ010000060.1:0-10500 GCA_035638255.1 Chitinophagales bacterium | reverse complement strand
CATCTTACAAGCTCTCGCAGAGCAAAGCCGTATTGTTCGCTTACCGTTGAACAAAGTCGGTTCACTCAACAAGATCAACAAGGCATTCTCCGCACTCGAGCAGGAATTCGAACGCGAGCCATCACCCGATGAATTGGCAACGGTGCTGGAGATTAACACAGAAGAAGTGGAAACCACGCTCGGTATTGCTGCGCGCCACGTTTCTGTTGATGCCCCCTTTGTTGAAGGCGAAGACAACTCTCTGCTCGACGTATTGGAAAATCCAAATTCCATTGCTACTGACAGCGCGATTAATTACAATGAATCATTGCGCAAAGAAATTGAGCGCTCACTCAGCACTCTTACAGAACGTCAAAAGGATGTGATCAAGTTGTATTTCGGAATCGGCATAGAGCATCCCATGTCGCTTGAAGACATCGGAGAAAAATTCGCACTCACTCGCGAGCGCGTTCGCCAGATCAAAGACAAAGCTATCAACAAGCTTCGCTCGACATCGCGTAGCCGGTTATTGAAAACCTATCTTGGTCAATAAGAAGATAGAAGAAGATAGAGGTTAGAAAAAATCTCAAAACCCTGTTCATTTCCTGAGCGGGGTTTTGAATTTTAAGAAGGAAGAAAGAATTTCGCAGCAGTTGAAATCCGTGATTAAAATTGATGCGGCATACAGATTTACCATCAGAGCTTGGTTAATATTAGGAAAGAAGATTTTAAAAATGTGGAGAGTTAATGATTCTTTGCTTAAAACTCTTTCAGGAATGATTGACAAATTCACAAATTCACTATTCACCATTCACCATTCACTATTCACTCATGTTCGAATCATTAAGTGACAAAATTGACGGCGCGATAAAAACGCTGAAAGGTCAGGGAAGAATTTCTGAGATCAATATCGCATCAACAGTTAAAGAAATTCGCCGCGCACTTGTTGACGCCGATGTGAATTACAAGATCGCAAAGGAATTCACTGACAAAATAAAAGACAAGGCGATGGGAGAAAAAGTATTGACTGCTGTTTCTCCCGGTCAATTGATGGTTAAGATTGTGTTCGATGAACTTACTGAATTGATGGGGACTGAAATGAGCGAGATCAACCTGAAAGGGAATCCCGCAGTCATTCTTCTCGCGGGATTACAGGGGTCCGGTAAAACAACCTTCGCTGCCAAGCTTGCAAGCTTTCTCAAGACAAAAAGGAACAAACTGCCGCTATTGGTAGCATGCGATGTTTACCGTCCTGCCGCTATTGAGCAACTGAAAATTCTCGGTGAGCAAATCGGAGTTACAGTTTATTCTGAAGAAGGAAATCAAAACCCGGTACAGATTGCATCGAATGCCATTAAGGAAGCGAAGCTGAAAGAGTTCGACACCGTGATTGTAGATACAGCTGGTCGCCTCGCCATTGATGAAGCGATGATGGATGAAATTGAGAAAGTGAAAAACTCCATTCAGCCCGGTGAGATTCTTTTTGTCGTTGACTCCATGACCGGTCAGGACGCCGTAAACACCTCGAAGGCATTTAATGAGCGATTGAATTTCGATGGAGTAGTGCTGACGAAACTCGATGGCGATACAAGAGGTGGTGCAGCGCTCTCGATCAAGTATGAAGTGCACAAGCCTATCAAGTTTGTTTCAATGGGAGAGAAACTCGATCAGATTGATGTCTTCTATCCTGATCGCATGGCACAACGTATCCTCGGCATGGGTGACATCGTGGGCTTGGTGGAGAAAGCGCAGGAACAATTTGATGAGAAGGAAGCGCAGCGCCTGCAGCAGAAGATGCGCAAGAACAAATTCGACTTCAATGATTTTCTCACGCAGCTTGCGCAAATCAAAAAGATGGGAAACATCAAAGACCTGATGGCGATGATTCCCGGGGTTGGTAAAGCGATGAAGGATATTGACATTGATGAGAAGCAATTCAAAAAGATTGAAGCCATTATTCTTTCCATGACAAAAACAGAGCGTGAGAATCCCGAATTACTCAATGGCTCACGAAGAAAACGGTTGGCTGAAGGAAGCGGCAACACGATCCAGGAAGTAAATCAATTCGTAAAGCAGTTTGATGAGATGCGGAAGATGATGAAGAAGTTTACTACTCCGGGTGCGATGAAGGGAATGATGGCGGGAAGAAAATGAGAGTGTAAAAATGTGGTTGGCGAGGACGCCAACCACGAGCAAAAAAATTAAAGACTATGAACTTTAATGAACTTACTAATTTTTTCTATCGAAGTATTTCGATTTTTGATTTTTATAAAATATAACCCATCAGGAAGATTTTCTGCATTCAGAGATATTTTTTGGTGATTCTGTTCGATAGGTAAAAAAACTCTCCGCCCTACCGCGTCATAAATAAAAAGTGAAACATTGTCGGGTTGTGATTGCAAATCAATGTTCAAAAAATTCTCAACCGGATTTGGAGAAAGCGAAAACTGATCACTTATAGTTTCTATTCCTGTAAAATCACAGTAACGCGCTATGTTCAATGCTATAGAACCTCCGGCGATGGAAAATTGACCGCTTGCATAAACGCAATTATCAAAGCCAATCATTTTATCAATTCCTATCCCTGCACCGCTTATAATTCCACTGCCAAGTGAATCCCAGTTTGTTCCATCGAATGAGGCAATCCCATTTACAGCTAAGCCATTTACGCCGCCCAAGGTTCCACTACCAATATAAAGCTTCCCATAAATAGAATCTAATTCCCAAGGGCGAGTGTACGCTCCGGTACCTATTGAAAGCCAGTTTGAACCGTCCCACTTCATTAAATAATCACTTGCATTGCCTGCAGATGCTGTAAAAAGTCCACTAACATATAGTTCATTATCGTAGGTTTCAACTGCGTCTACAAGTTGACCGGAAAGAATGCCATAGCCCAGTGAGGACCATGTGGATCCATCCCATTTAGCAATATTAGAAAGGGGAATGCTATTTATCGAAGTAAAATCTCCGCCTGCATATATGTCTCCTTTATAGTGAGTGATTGAATAGATATTGGTATTTGCGGTTCCTATGTTTGTCCATGTAGTGCCATCAAATTGCCAAACAGCACCAGGCATAGCGAAATAGATTTTGTTGTTGAATATTGTGAATCCGTAAAAATCGGTATGTGGATTTCCCGGAACACTGTTCCAATTGCTTCCATCCCATACATCAAGATCCTCTACTCCCGCAGCATACAAGGTTCCATTGAAATTAATGAGATTAAGTATCGTAGTTTGGTTCGTAATTCCATTCCCAAGTGCTGACCAATTAGTTCCATCCCATTCTGCTACAAGATTTACAGGTAACCCTCCCGCAGAAATAAAACTGCCGCCAACAATCAGATGATCATTCCAGACGCACATTGTTCTTGCTAAGTCATTACAACCAGTTCCTACTGCCGACCACTGTTGAGATAAACAAGTGAATGGCAGAAGGAGAACGAAAACAAAATCGAAAATCTTTTGCATGACATAAATGATTTAGTATTTTTTGAATGAACTAATAAAGGCAATACAATCCCTACTCGCCGCGAATGCCGCCCAGCTAATGCGGGCGGCTTTTGAGGGATTTCCCGAAGTTGATTCCATGTGGTGATTCAATAGGCAAAAGAGACGTTGCTATTAAGTTGATGTGAAGGTATAAGTATTATCAATAAGAAGTATAACAGCAAATCCGAAATCCCCAATCCGAAATCCGAAATCTTTTTGGCTGAACTGATTTCCCTCCACATCCGTTACATGTCTTTTCTTTGTCAAACCAAACAAGGCATTTCCTTTCATGAAGATCCTTCTCTCCTATCTTAAAAAATACTGGAAGCTTGTTGCGCTCACACTCTTCCTTGCAACCATCAACCAGGGATTCTCCATGCTCGATCCCATCATTCTCGGTAAAATGGTGAACTATGTTACTGCCACAGCAAATCCTGTGTATGCTGTATTCTTTAAGACGATTGGCTTGTTTCTGCTCGGCTTGATAGGAGTAGCCATGGTATCGCGCATAGCAAAAAATTTCCAGGATTATTTTCTCAATGTCGTCATCCAAAAAACGGGAGCAGATATTTATACGGATGGCATTCGACACTCACTCGAGTTGCCTTATGAAGTTTTTGAAGATCAACGCAGCGGAGAAACACTGGGCAAGTTGCAGAAGGTACGGCAGGACATGGAACGACTTCTTACATCGCTCGTGAGTATTTTATTTACCTCACTCGTAGGAATTATCCTCGTCACTATTTACAGCATCACGGTGTATTGGGTCATTGCCCTCATTTATTTTTCTGCAATTCCCATCATCGGCATCATTAGTTCAGTGCTGAGCCGGAAAATAAAAAAGATGCAGAAGATAATTGTTGCAGAAACTACGGCCCTGGCAGGAGCAACGACCGAATCACTTCGCAACATCGAGCTGGTGAAAAGCCTCGGGCTAGCGCAGCAGGAAATCAAACACCTCAATGATACCACTACAAAAATTCTTGGACTTGAATTGAAAAAGGTGCGCTATATCCGCAGCCTGAGCTTCATACAGGGCACCTGCGTAAATTTTTTACGCGTCACAATCATGGGTATCATGATGTATTTGATTTATCAGCACAAGATCAATGTCGGTGAATTTCTAACGCTGCTTTTTTACTCCTTCTTCATCTTCGGGCCGCTTCAGGAATTGGGAAACATTATCAATGTGTACCGTGAAGCAGAAGTCTCGCTTAACAATTTCAAAAACATCATGAACACACCGGTGGAACCGCGCCCGGAGAAACCGCGCACTGTCGGTGACATTTGCATGGTTGAGTTCGATCATGTTTCATTCAAGCATCAAAGCTCTAAGAATCATGCAGTAAATAATGTCGCCCTCAAAGTGCAGTGCGGAGAAACCGTGGCGCTTGTGGGGCCAAGCGGCTCCGGGAAAACTACGATGGTGAAATTGCTGGTGGGCTTATATCGTCCACAGGCAGGAAAAATTCTTTATAACTCCATTGACGGCAACGACATTGACATGAATGAGCTGCGGGAACAAATCGGATTCGTTACACAGGATACGCAATTGTTCTCAGGAACCATCAAAGAGAATTTGCTTTTTGTGAACCCTTCTGCCACTGATGAAGAGATCATGGATGTACTGCAGAAAGCTGCATGTCAAACATTACTCGCTCGGGCGGATAAGGGAATTGATACCGTGATCGGCGAGGGTGGCGTAAAAGTTTCCGGAGGAGAAAAGCAGCGGTTGTCCATTGCCCGCGCACTGTTACGCCGTCCTAAACTGATGGTATTTGATGAAGCTACCTCATCTCTTGATTCCATTACTGAAGAAGAGATTACTGCCGTGATCCGTGATGTTTCACTTAGCCGTGATCGCACTACTATTATGATTGCTCATCGCCTTTCCACGATCATGCACGCCGACCGTATTTATGTTTTGGAAAAAGGATCGATTGTAGAAGAAGGCCGTCACTTCGAGCTGCTGCAAGAGAAAGGACTGTATTATGCGATGTGGCGTCAGCAGATAGGAGAGCGGAAAGAAGTGGCTGCGACATTGAATTAAAAAATCTGAACCGGTACCTGATACGGATTATAATGCCTTTCTTAACTTTCAATAATTATTTTGGGGCAGGTTCTTCTTGTGGTGGTGGTGGTGGAGGAGGAGTTCCTTTCTTTGCTTTCCCGCCCATCTGATCACCGTACTTGGCTTTCATATCTTCATGCATCTTGCGGGCCTCATCCATTTCAACCTTAATTTTTTTCTTTGATTGCTCTTGCTGCTGTTCACTCATGCCGGCAGTATTTTTCATTGCATTGTACTCGTCAATGATCTGCTTCATTTTTACCATCATGGCCTCCAGATCGGCCTTCATTTGCGGATCTTTTACTTTGGCGTCTTTCGCCTGCATTTTGGTTAATGCCTGCTGAAGCTTCGCGACGCGAGTGTCAAAATCTTTGTTTGCTTCTTCTTTGGTTTGCGGTGTTGCTTGAGTTGCAGTGCTGTCCGTCTTCCTGTGCGTGTCTTGTGCATGCGATACAGATGCAATCGCAAAAATGATAACCAAAAATAAAAATGCCACCTTCAATGATTTCATAAGTTTATTTTTTTCAAAGGTAAAACATAATTGCCACCAACTAACCGGCACAAAAAGCAAGTGAGTGATTTTTTACTTCATCAAAAAAGATTGAGATGTTATTTTTTTTCATAGCATAAGTTGAAGAAGTCTTCAAAATATTTTTTTTCTCCTGTCGGTTTGGAAAGTTTTTTTGTCAAGAAAAAAAAAGTCTAATCTTGCCGGGTGGTTGAGTTCAAAACCATAAATTTGACGCCACACAAATAATTTCTTAACTAAAACCTAAACAAAAACATGAAACGATTTTCCCTTTTGTTGACACTGGTTGCGTTCATTTGTTTTACAGCTCTTGCGCAGCAACCCAACTTCCACCCAAGAAGCGCTGATGCAACACGGCTCATTACTAAAATGATGAAACCGAATTCCCGTATTCAAAATATGAGAGATGATACTGCTGTCTGGCAAAATTTCCTGCCATGTGACACCTTCGTTAATCTTTATGGTTTTACAGATTCCACCAATCATGATTTTGGCTGGCTGTCGGGACACAATTACTTTATTGACAGTGCTAAAGCTGAACAATTTGTTGGAATTACAGGCGACAAGATTGCAGGTGTCTTGCTATGGTTTGGTACTGCAACTTACACTTCTTCAACTCAGAATATTCATGTGAAAATTTGGGATGATGATGGTGCGGGTGGTACACCGGGTACTGAACTTGCTACTAAGGATGTATCTCAACAATCGATCGCTGCTGACGTTGCCGCAGGTAACTTAACCCTGGTTTGGTTTACTACACCGATCAACCTGCCTTCAGGAGGAAACTTCTATGCAGGATGGAAACAAGATTACAAGAAGCAACAAGGACATCTGACTTATGATTCAACCCGTGCAGTGGGTTTACTGACTTCCCTAATCACACTCGATGGCTACTATCTTACTGATTGTGCCGACGACTCAACAGAAAATACTGCCTGGGAGTTATGGTCAAAAACTGCCGGTGGAGATGGACATTGGCATTCATACTGGTACTCGTACGGTATTGCCATTCGAAATCAGATTTATCCAATTGTGACAACAACAGCTTGCACAGCAACCATCTCCCCAACTTCAGCAACCATTTGCAAATCCAAATCCGTTACTCTTACTGCTAGCACTTCAAGTGGTGGCGGAACCTGGACATGGGCTCCTGCAACAGGGCTGGATGTTACTACGGGTGCAACAGTAGTGGCTAAGCCGACTGCAACAACTACTTATACTGCTACCAACAGCGGAAATTGTTCTGCCACTGTAACCGTTACTGTAAATCCACAGCCGAAAGCAAATTTCACCCAGGGTACTTGCTCGGGCGGGGCCGTTCTCCTCACAAGAACCGGAACACCGACTACCGGGGTTACCTTCAAGTGGTTTAAAAACGGTACTGCCATTTCAGGCGCTACCAAGAAAACATACTCTGCAACTGTAACAGGTGACTACAAGGTTAGAGTGACGATCTCCGCTACCGGATGTACGAAGACTTCGGCGGTTCAAACAGTAACAGTAAATTGTAAGATGGCTGAGGCAGGCACAGTTACCTTTAACGCCGACGCGTATCCGAATCCGTTTAGCAAATCAGTAAGCGTAAATATTGCAAGCGTGTCAACCGAACCTGCAACCATTCAGCTTATGGATTTCAGCGGAAGAACATTGAACACCTATACCAAGGTGGATGCAACAGTTCCTTTCGAGATCAATGAAAATCTCTCCTCGGGTGTTTATTTCATTAAAGTAGACCAGGGTGTAAATGAGAAAGTAATTAAAGTGGTGAAGAACGAATAATGTTCTTCCCGGTATAAAATTGCTAAGGGGCTTGAGAGATCGAGCCCCTTAATTTTTGCGGCATGGTCAAGGTTGTCCGAAGGACTCCTGTGGAGAAGAGTATATCCAAAGGACTCCTGAGGAGAAGCTGATTAAAGTTGTTTGAGTTAGTTCCCGACTGAATCAGGACAGGTTGAAATTGTTATTGACGCTTGAAATTTATGTTTTCCGCTTACGTCGCTGCGTGCTCTTCAGCATAACTTTCTATAGGAGGACAGGTGCACACCAGGTTACGATCTCCATAAGTGTTGTTGATTCTCGCTACTGAGGCCCAGAATTTATTTTGTTTGAGGTAAGAAATCGGGAAGGCCGCCTTCTCTCTCGAATAAGAATGTTTCCAATCATCACGCACAACTTCATAAATAGTGTGCGGGGAATTTTTCAGCACATTATCATTTTTGTCTGCTGTGCCTTCAGTAACTTCATCAACTTCATTGCGGATAGAAATGAGTGCATCGCAGAAACGGTCGAGTTCGGCTTTGTCTTCACTTTCCGTGGGTTCAATCATCATAGTGCCGGGCACAGGGAATGAAACGGTGGGCGCATGAAAACCATAATCAATCAAGCGCTTCGCAATATCTTCCACTTCAATTCCTGATTTCTTGAATTCACGCATATCAACAATCATTTCATGGGCGCACCGATCTTTCCTGCCTTCATACAAAATTGAAAAATGATTTTCCAATCGCGACTTTATGTAGTTCGCATTGAGTATCGCAATCTCAGTTGAAAGTGTTGATCCTTCTTCACCCAGCATCATTAAATATCCGTACGAGATGATGAGGATACTTGAACTTCCCCATGGC
Source organism: Chitinophagales bacterium (assembly GCA_035638255.1). GTDB lineage: Bacteria > Bacteroidota > Bacteroidia > Chitinophagales > UBA10324 > DASRAJ01. Next base: position 1,806 of record DASRAJ010000060.1, on the reverse strand, counting down.
GCCGCAGATACTGCATGAATTCCTTTTTCTCCTCCGCATTTTATTACAGGATGAGAAGGAAGATATGGAGCGAGCTTTTCATTTACACAAATCGGTCCCATGCCCGGGCCGCCACCGCCGTGAGGAATGGCAAATGTTTTATGAAGATTGAGATGATTTACATCGGCGCCGATCACCGCAGGGTTTGTTAGTCCGACCTGAGCATTCATGTTCGCGCCATCCATGTACACCATCCCGCCATGTGAGTGAATGATGTCACAGATTTCCTGAATGTGCTCTTCATAAATTCCATGAGTTGAAGGATAGGTTACCATGAGACACGCTAAATCTTTTTTGTGTGTCTCCGCCTGTGTCTTCAAATCATTTAAGTCAATGTTACCATGTTCATCGCTCTTCACCACCACTACTTTCATTCCTGCCATCACGGCGCTTGCAGGGTTTGTACCGTGCGCAGACGAAGGGATGAGCGCGACATTACGGTGATGCTCACCCCGATCAGCATGATACGCCATAATCACCACCAATCCTGCGAACTCGCCCTGCGCACCGGAATTCGGTTGTAATGAACATGCACTGAAGCCGGTAATCTTACAGAGCATGTCTTCAAGTTCATGAATCACTTGCTGATATCCTGCTGCCTGCTGCACGGGAACGAAAGGATGCAATTGCGAAAATTCGGGAAAGCTCACAGGAATCATTTCACTTGCGGCATTAAGCTTCATGGTGCACGACCCAAGCGAAATCATGGATGTGTTCAGCGCGAGATCTTTGTTCTCTAATGATTTCATGTAGCGCATCAACTGCGTTTCAGAATGGTGTGTGTTGAAGACAGGATGCGTGAGATAGGAAGAGGTTCTCTGTAATGAAGAAGAAATTTTTTCTTCGTAAGGAGTCCTTTGGACAGGAAGATGGTTTTGCCCCGGCGAAATTTCCTGTGTTTCGCTGAAAACAGAAACAATCTCATTCAAATCTTTTTCTGAAACGGTTTCATCAAGAGCAATGCCGACGCTTCCATCATCAAAGTAGCGGAAGTTAATTCCCTGTCCCTCAGCAAGTGGTTTTATTTTTTTCTGAAAGTCATCCGGATCATTAACAGAAGAAATTTTCAGCGTGTCGAAAAAGGAGTCGTTCACTTGCTTCAATCCGAGCAGTTCCAGTTGATTGCTGAGAGAAACCGCCTTCCGGTGAATCTCAGATGCAATGTCTTTCAATCCCTTTGGTCCGTGATAGACTGCATACATCGCAGAAATGTTTGCGAGCAATGCCTGTGCTGTACAAATATTCGATGTTGCTTTCTCACGCTTGATGTGTTGCTCTCTTGTTTGCAGTGCCATTCGGTATGCCTGGTTTCCCTGGGCGTCAATGGAAACGCCGATAATTCTTCCCGGCATTTGTCTTTTGTAATCATCTTTCGTTGCGAAGAATGCGGCATGAGGTCCGCCATAGCCAAGCGGAACACCAAATCGTTGCGAAGAGCCGACACACACTTCCGCACCTAACTCGCCCGGAGACTTTAAAAGGGTGAGTGCAAGCAAATCAGAAATCAAAATCACTTTGATTCCTTTCGAATGCGCCTGCCGGATCCAGTCGCTGTTATCCTCCGCTCTACCATCGCCATCAGGATATTGAAGGATAGCACCGAAAAAATTTTCTGCAAAATCAAATTGATGATGATCCCCAATCACCAATTCAATTCCCAACGGCGCCGACCTCGTTTTCAGGACATCAATATTTTGAGGGAACAGTTTTTCTGAAACAAAAAACTTATTCCGCACATCACCAGGTTGCCTCGCATGATACAACATG
>DASRAJ010000059.1:0-27494 GCA_035638255.1 Chitinophagales bacterium | reverse complement strand
GATTGTCATTGGAGGAACTGCGACCTTTGGAACAGACTATACCACGTTTGGTGATACCATCATTTTTCTTCCTTACGACACAACTTCTTCCATTACCATCGGAGCTTTTGCTGATGGAATAACGGAACCAACCGAAACCATTGTTCTCTATACTCTTGATCCTTGCAGCGGCTTGCCGATAGATAGCATCGTAGTGAGCATCATTGATGACTTTCCTTTCACTGTTTCGAATGATACGACCATCTGTGAAAACACCGCGGCGAATCTTTCCGCCACCTTCAGTTCGTTCTACAGCTATTCATGGGAGCCTGCTAATGCTGTCGCTTGCAATACCTGCAGTTCAACTACCGGCTCTCCATCCAGTACAACAATGTTTATAGTAGGTGTTGGCCTTGGAACATGCATCAACTACGATACAATTCAAGTGGCTGTGGACATCATTACGCCTGATGCCGGACTCGATCAGGATTTATGTCACGGTGACACCACGCAAATATTTGCAAACGGTGGAACGGCATATTTATGGACCCCTGCTTCAGGGTTGAGTGACCCAACCATTGCTGACCCATTGGCATTTCCTGATTCAACAACGGATTACATTGTGGAGGTAACAGGAACATACACACTTTGTCATGATTACGATACAGTGAGAATTAATGTGGTACCAAATCTGGTCGGCTTCGCCGGAAGCGATACAATAGTTTGTCCCGGCTTCCTGGTACAACTGTGGGCAAATGGAGGTGATTATTATTCATGGACTCCTTCTTCATTCATTAATGATACAAGCATCGCTAATCCTACTGTTGCCCCGCTTGATCCGACAACGTATCAGGTTATCATTACGAATGTGTATGATTGTGTGGATACCGAAACAGTTTTTGTGGATGTGTTTCCCGATCCTACCATCACTTTGAATCAGCCGTACATAATTTACACGGGAGAAACAGCACAGCTCTTCGCTCACGCTGGAGTCGGCTCTACTTATCAGTGGACACCCTCAACTTTTCTTTCTGATCCAAACATTTATAATCCTCTCTGCTCTCCCGATAGTGATATGTTGTACGTGGTGAAGATCACTACCGCAGGTGGTTGCATTTACTTTGATACTACAAGTGTAGAAATAATTTACACAACACTCGTCACGTTGCCCACTGCATTCACTCCAAATCATGATGGCAAGAATGATGAATTCACCTACATCGTTCGCGGCCCGTTTGATCTCGACGCGTTTCAAATTTTTGACCGCTGGGGTGCAGTAGTTTTTTCTTCGAGTGTATTGATGGAAGGATGGGATGGAAGGCTGATGGGTAAAGATGAAGAGATGGGAGCGTATGTGTACACGCTCAAAGGAAAAGATGGAAACGGAAAAGTGATAAATAAAAAAGGATCGTTCCTGCTGCTGCGGTAAAGAATTTTCTACATTTACCCGCGATGCAGTGGTTGTCCGAATGAACTCTTTCGTAGAAATTTGAAATATTGGAAATTAGTGTTTGAAATGATTTTCTATCTTTCAACCCTCATATTGAAATAAATTTAATAATATCAATTTTAAATTTTAATCACCAACAAAAAAATGTATCGCTGATGAAGAAAGCTACACTGTTACTTATCATTATTCTGTGGTCGGTCTTTTCGTTTGCACAGGATATCCACTACTCGCAATTCTACGCTTCACCACTTACTCTCAATCCTGCCCTCACAGGCGTGAATGAATGCAACTATCGCGCAAATGCGATGTACCGCAATCAGTGGCATAGCGTAACTGATAATCCGTATCAAACGCCCTCAATTTCTTTTGACATCAATAACGTGTTGCAGCGTGTTATCAAAAAAGGAACATTCTCTCTTGGAGGGTTATTGTTGGATGACAAAGCCGGCGATGGGAATCTTCAAAACCTCAGCATCATGGCTTCCATGGCATATCAGCGACCGCTGAATGCAAGCCGTAAGCTTAATGCCTCCCTTGGTTTACAGGTTGGGTATGTGCAGAAAAGTCTTGACTGGAAAAACCTGACGTGGGAGACACAATTCGATGGACAAAGTTTTAACCAGAATATTAATTCAGGGGAAAGTCTCAAAGATAAAGTCAGCTACATAGATTTGAATGCCGGGTTGTATTTGTCATTTTCTCCTTCGAAAAATTTTGACCTGTTCCTTGGTGGTGCAGCTTTTCATATTATTCCTCCGAAAGAAAAGTTTCTCAACAACGGACCGGATAATAAACTTGGGATGCGTATTGTAGCTCACGGTGGGTTTCGAATTGGTGTAACGGAAAACGTTGACATCATTCCTCAGGTGTTGTTCATGACGCAAACAAAAGCCAGGGAGGTCAATGTGGGAGCTTCTGTAGCTTACAAGCTGAATACTGATGTAAAACTTTTCGCCGGCGGCTATTACAGGTTACAGGATGCGGTGGTTGCCATGATTGGAATTGATTACAAACACATCCGTCTCGGATTGAGTTATGATATAAATACTTCCTCGCTCAGTTCAGCAAGCGGTGGAAAAGGCGGGTTTGAAGTTTCACTTACCTATACAGGTTGTCTTGGAGGATTCATTCTTGACAAACCGATTTTCTTCTGCCCGAGATACTAAAATTTTTTTCAGGAAAACAGGACCATCAATTTAAAAACAGAAAAACAAACACCGATGAAATATTTCAGAATTGCAGCAGTGCTCCTGATAATTGGTTTTGCAGGAAACATTTATGCACAGGATTTCCCGATTCAGAAACTGAGCTTCAAAAAAAGCTTGAAGATGGCTGATTACCTCTACAGCATCGGCAGTTTCTATAATGCCGCTGAATACTACATGTCAGTGAATGATAAGCAGGGGGGGAATGCCTATGTCCTCAACCAGATCGCCGATTGCGAATACAAGCTTCGTGATTACAAAATGGCGGAAGACTGGTACAAGAAATTAGTGGACATGAATGATCCGGGATATCCCCTCGCTCCATACCAGTATGGTCTGGTGCTGATGTACAACGGCAAGTATCAGGATGCCAAGAAAGTGTTTGATCAGTTCTCAAAAGATTTCAAGGGAGCCGGCTCGCAGGAGTACAAGAAGTTTGCGAAAACGGAATCGAAGAGTTGTGATTTTGCTATGGGGAAATTGGCAAAACCTGACTCTGTAAAAATAACACACATCGGTGCAACGGTCAATAATCCGTATTCTGATTTTGCTCCCGTAGCTCTTGGCGATTCAGCCTTGCTGTATGCATCACTTAAGTCTGATTCCATCATCATGCTTGATGAAATAAAGAAGAACAACAAGTACGCACAGTTCTATGTTTCGAATGTGGATGGCAACAGTAAAGTGGGATGGACTTTCGAGAAGGGGAAATTGCTGAACTGGGCGCCATGGAATGATAACAACACACATGTGGGCAATGGCTGTTTTTCACCTGACAAAAAACGATTCTATTTCACCAAGTGCGCACTTGACAATGATACGATGAGAATGCACTGTGAAATTTACATGAGTGAATACAGCAACAGCACCTGGAGCAATCCACAGAAGATGCCTGATGTGATTAACTTTCCCGGCTCAAATAATACGCAGCCCGCCCTCGGCTCAACCAAGCAGGGTGAAGTAATGTATTGGATAAGCAATCGTCCGAATGGGAAGGTGGTAATGATATTTGGTTTGCTGCAAAAGATAAATCGGGCAATTTCACTCAGGCACAAAACTGCGGACGAAAGGTCAACACCGCCGGTAACGAGCAGACTCCGTTCTTTGATTCAAAAACAGGAACCCTGTACTTCAGCAGCGATGGAATGATCGGCATGGGTGGTGAAGACATTTATAAAACAAAGGGCGCACAAAAACGCTGGGACGCTGCAACGAACCTTGGTTCCCCAACGAATTCCAGCGTTGATGACATGTATTACTCACTCGATGATAATGGTTATACCGGCTACTTGGTTTCCAATCGCCCGGGTACCATTTCAGTGAAGAGCGAAACATGTTGCGATGATATCTGGAGAATAGAATATCCGAAGAAAGTTTATTACGCTGTTCGCGGAAATGTTTATGACCAGGTAACGCGTGAATTGCTTCCCGGTGCAAAGGTGATGTTCCTCGATGACAAAAACATGCAGATCGGGAATGCCACGTCAAGAAAGGACTCATTGTACTTCTTCAATACAAGAGTGGGTCATACTTATTCTCTCAAGTCAACAATGGATAAGTATTTCACAGGATCGGCAACTTTTGCTGTCATGGAAAAAGATGATAATGACACAATGCGCGTTGATTTGTTTATGAAACCAATTAAGAACGAGGTTATCCGCATAAAAAATATTTATTACAAATTTGATAGTGCAACGCTGCAAGCAGAATCAAAAGTTGGTCTTGATTCTATTTACCAGATTCTAACTGAGAATCCACAAATCAAAATTGAGCTTAGTTCACATACTGATAGCAAAGGTAAACACGCTTACAACATGCGGCTTTCACAGGCACGTGCGCAAAGTGTAGTTAATTATATGATTGATAGAGGAATTGCTGCGGATCGCCTTGTTCCGAAAGGATACGGCCCTGATAAGCCTATAGCTCCGAACACAATGCCGGATGGGAAGACAGATAATCCCGAAGGACGCGCGTTGAATCGCAGAACTGAATTCAGAGTAATCGGCATTATCCCGGGTAAGGAATTGATTTATGAAATGGGCAATCCCGGCTTTGATGTAAATCCGCAAGACAATAATCAAGATCAGCAGCAAGATCAGGAGCAGGATCAGGACAAGCAGGATAAGGAGAATCCGGAGCCCAAATAAAAACAGTGGTTTTAAGAATGAAAATTCCTCTCGTTTTTCGGGAGGAATTTTTTTTATTTCGATATCTCCGAAGGAGTCCTTGCGGACAAAACACCAATTGCTAAACTGATCCATCCGGCAAGAAACAGCAGGCCACCGAATGGGGTGAAATATCCAAGCCACGTTGAAGCGTCATGTGTGGCGAGCAAGTACAGACTCCCTGAAAATAAAATAATTCCGGCAATGAAATTTATTCCGCCGAAACTTACCAGCCAATGGTTGAAGCGCTCCGTCAAAATTCCGGTGAGCATCAAGGCGAGTGAATGGTAGAATTGATATTCTACCGCGGTATGAAAGATGCGCAGGTTCTCCTCTGACAGGAAAGACTTTAAGCCATGAGCAGCAAATGCTCCGAGTCCCACAGCCATAGCTCCGGAAATTGTTGCAGCGACGATCAAATATTTTTTCATGTCGAAAAATTTTTATTGAACGAAAGTAAGGGCGATTGGTAAATGCAAGTCCATTTTTTCTGATCTTGCAAATAAAATTTTTCAGCATAAAACAGAAGTCATGAAAATCTACACCCGCAAAGGCGACAACGGCACCACCCAACTGATTGGCGGAACGCGCGTACCAAAGCATCATCTGCGCATCGAAGCGTACGGTACCATTGACGAACTGAATTCATGGATGGGTTTGCTTCGTGACTCCCTCAATGATGAGCACCCTAAACTTGTACTGAAAGAAATTCAGGATCGCCTGTTTACCATCGGCTCATTGCTCGCAAGCGATCCGGAATCGTCGCGCATGAAAGTTCCTGATCTGCATGAACACGATGTGGAATTACTGGAGAAGGAAATTGATACCATGCAGGAAGTGTTGCCCGAGCTGAAAACATTTGTGCTGCCAGGAGGAAACGCAGTCAACGCTATGTGCCACATTGCGCGGTGTGTTTGCCGGCGAAGCGAACGATTAGCGGTGCAATTAAGTGAAGCGGAAAAAGCGGAACCTCTGATTTTAAAATATCTGAATCGCCTCTCTGATTACCTGTTTGTGCTCGCAAGAAAAATTTCTTTTGATGCGAGGAGTGAAGAGCTCCCCTGGAAGCCCCGCCTGTAAAGCATTTCAGCGCCGTATCCATTCAACTGAAGTGCAGCACGAATAAATTTTGACAATTGGGTTATTCGTCTATTTTTGCGGAAAATTAAACTCCCCTCTCCGAGAGATAATGTATTGGACTTTAGAATTGGCAAGTTACCTTGAAGATGCTCCGTGGCCTGCGACGAAAGATGAATTAATTGACTTTGCCATTCGCTCCGGCGCGCCGGTAGAGGTGATTGAAAACCTGCAGGAGCTGGAAGATGAAACTGAAGTGTACGAAGGCATTGAAGATATTTGGCCCGATTACCCTACTCATGATGATTTCTTCTTCAACGAAGACGAGTATTAAACGCGATTCCCGATTCGCGTAACTCGATTCGCGATACGCAGCGAATTTCAAATTTTCTTTTCATAACAACTACATCTTGCTTTCCTGATTTTTCATTTCCCATTTTTCACTACCTCGTAGTTTCTGAATTCGAATGGGCGTAAGCCCGTAAGTGCGTCAAGTGAATTCAGAAGTTTGTACTTCATGGGGATTTTTATGTCAGCAGGGTTGGGAACGAAATTCCAATTCATCTTCTCAATTCGTTCTCTCATCACAGCAGGATGAGTTCCCGGAAATTTTATGAGAGGAAATTTTGTACCGTAGTCGAATTGTGTTCTGTCACCTGAAAATTTTTTCAGCCAATCGTCATCATGCCAGAGCTTGTGGAAAGATTTTGCGCGCTCCAATTCTTTTTCAGGTCCCCGTACTTTTCCGTAGTGATAAATGTGCGCATCGGTTTTCTTCGCTCTTAGTCGCTGCGGAATTTTGTTCAGCATCAGCGCTTCGGGAGAAGAAAATTTCCTGAAGCCCTGGGCATCCCGGAAGGAGCGAATGAGTTTGTCATTCCTGATCATCCTTACTTCGAAGGGATAAATACCTCGAGCACGTGGCTCTGCGATGTAATCGTAATTACCGAAGAAATGATACCAACTAAAAAGCAAACCGTCAACAGAAAGATTTCGGAGATTTTTTTTTGCCGCGTCCTCGACCTTCTGCAAGTCATTTTCATGAACTGCTTCATCCCCCTGAATATAAAAGCCCCAATCACCACTGATGGCATCAAGTGCGATATTGGTTTGCTGCGCAAGAATTTTTCCCCCTTCGCGTAGTGAGTCATCCCAAACGGTGTCAATGATGTGAATCTTTGCAGGATGAAGCTTTGTGATTGCTTCACGTGTGCCGTCATCACTGTTACCGACAGCGACAATCATTTCATCGCAGACAGGAAGAACGGACTGAATAGATTCGAGAAACGGGTATTGCAGTTTGAAACCGTTTCTTATAAAAGTGAATCCGCTGATCTTCATGAAGAGAAAAAATTCAGCGCGAAAGTTCGTTAAGTATTTGTTGCCAAAATTTTTTCTGCAAGTTCTAAATCGAATGGCGTCGTGATCTTGAAATTCTTTTGATCGCCATCAACCAGGTTGATTTTTGTTCCCACTGATTCCACCACTGAAGCATCATCCGTAAAGTCTTCGTTGAAATTCTGTTGATATGCTTTTTTCAACAGTTCTACTGTGAAGCATTGAGGAGTTTGAATGACCTTATACTTCTGCCGGCTCCGATGCCGCGTACCGTCCCTCATTACTTCACGAACCGAATCTTTCAGGTCAATGGCAGGAACGGCATTTCCTTTTTCACGCACAGCTTCCCAGCATTTCGTCAGGAGCTCTTCTGAAACAAAGGGACGGCAGGCATCCTGCACTGCAACTATTCCGTGATCCTTGATCATCTTCAAACCATTTTTTACAGAGTGGAATCTTGTAGCTCCCCCTTTGGTAATCCGAATCGGAATTTTCTTCAAAAACTTTTTCCTGATTTTTTCCCACCGGGGAAATTCTTCTTCAGATAATGCTACAATAAACTGTGCATCATTCCAAACCTTCAGAAATGATTGAATCGTGCGTACGATCACCGGCGCTCCCGCAAGCAATAGAAATTGTTTCGGCACCTGAGAATTCATGCGCGTGCCGAAGCCTGCCGCAGCGATAATCACGTACTTATTTTCGTTCAAGCGATTTGATTAAAGGAAGGGATGATTAAATATCAGAAGAATCAGTCAAAATTACATCGTAGCTAAAACTTTTTACATGATGAGCATGGCATCACCGTAAGTCGCGAATTTGTATTTCTCTTTTACGGCAATGCGGTAGGTTTCCATCATCAGGTCATACCCGCCAAAAGCACACACCATGATGAGCAGGCTTGTTTTCGGCAGGTGAAAATTACTGAGCAGGCAATTCGCAATGCTGAATTCGTATGGTGGATGAATGAACAGGTTGGTCCATCCTTCCACCGGCTTTACATACTTATGCGCTGACACTGCAGACTCAAGTCCGCGCATGGTGGTGGTTCCTATCGAGCATACCCGGGCCTTGTTGTCAATAGCGCGGTTGATGATTTTGCACGTCTCTGCATCTATCTTGAAATACTCTGCGTCCATCTTGTGCTTCGAAAGATCTTCTACTTCAATCTGGCGAAACGTTCCTAGTCCGGTATGCAGTGTAAGTTCCGCAAGCTCAACGCCTTTGATCTCCAGACGCTTTAACAATTCACGGCTGAAATGCAGACCGGCGGTTGGTGCGGCTACTGCGCCTTCCACTTTTGCATAAACCGTTTGATAGCGCTCCTTGTCAATTGCCTCCGGTCTCCGCTTGATGTATTTGGGAATGGGAGTTTCGCCAAGTGAGTACAATGTCTCCTTCAGTTCATCGTCGGTTCCGTCATACAGGAAACGAATGGTTCTGCCACGTGAGGTGGTGTTGTCTACTACTTCTGCTACCAGCGTGCCGTCGGTACCGAAGTAGAGTTTATTTCCAACACGAATTTTTCTTGCAGGATCCACAAGCACATCCCAAAGGCGCATCTGGTGATTCAGCTCGCGCAGCAGGAACACCTCGATCTTGGCGCCGGTTTTTTCTTTACGCCCGTAAAGGCGTGCCGGAAAAACTTTCGTGTTATTCAATACAAAACAATCTTTCTCGCCAAAGATGTTCAGTACTTCTCTGAACTGCTTGTGCTTGATTTTCCCTGTCTTGCGTTCAACAATCATCAGACGCGAATCATCGCGATTCTTGGTGGGTGTTTGTGCAATCAGGGATGCGGGTAAGTCAAAACGGAATTGAGATAGCTTCATTTAGGGGCTTTTAATAAATTACGGTTTATTAAAAGGTCGCTTCACACCGGTTAAATGATTGTGAAGGTTTTTAAAAACGAGGGGCAAAGATATACTTTTTCACTTCTGGCGGTAATTTGTTTTTTATCCAGGGGTACGCCAAATTTCTTCTCAAGTTTCTAACCCCATTGCACGGCGGGCGTAAGGGAGCACCAGAGAATCGCAACTACAAGAATTTGAGCAACACCTTTTAATCTCAATTCTGCAAACTGGATAAATATCATTACAGATCTCACAGATGAACAGGGACAAAGGCCACAGAATTTTTGCACTTATTAGTTGAATGACAATTGAAAAATTCATCGGTGTAATTTTGTAACAAGAGGATGAATCAGGTTATTGCCGAATAATTTTTCAAAGTCACCGCTGATTAAAAACTCTGTATCAGCGATGCCTACATGTGTTCTGAAATACAAAAAATACTTTTGAGTACGGTTAAATTAATTTAGGTTTGCCACTTCATGCGTATTCTGTTCAAGATATTCTCTGAATCCGTCTCGCTTGCCATCCGAGAATTGCGCGTGAATAAGCTCCGAACGTTTCTCACATTGCTTGGAATTTCTATCGGCATCTTTTGCGTGATTGCCATTTTCAGTTCAGTAGATTCATTGCAGAACAATTTGCAGACAGGCATCAGTAAACTGGGCAATAACATCATTTACATTCAGAAATTTCCATGGGGACTTGAAGAAGGTGAAACGGAATACCCCCTCTGGAAATACTGGAATCGTCCTTACACTACTTATGATGAGATGAAGAAGGTGCAGGAGCGTGTGAGCAGTGCTGAAGCCGTAGCGATCTCGATATGGATGAATGGTCCTATTGTCAAGTACGGTGATCGCACGGTAAAGAACGCGACGATCAATGGCGTGTCGCAGGATTTTGATCGGGTGCTGGCGCTTAACATTGAAAGCGGGCGTTACTTTACCTCTCAGGAAAATAATTCGGGTGCTCACGTGGTGATTGTAGGCAGAGATGTGGTGAATGAGTTGTTCCCGGGCACAGTGGATCCTGTAAGCCGTCAAATTCAATTCATGGGCGATGCACTCACCGTGATCGGCGTGTTTGCCAAAGAGGGGAAAAGCTTGCTGCAGACGAGCAATGATAATGTAGTGATGATGCCCTACCATTATCTGACTTCTAAAATAAAAATTAATGGCTTTGATGTTGAGCCGGCGATTATGGTGGCAGCCAAGGCCGATGTTTCCAATACTGAACTCAAGGATGATCTGCGCAGCACCTTGCGTGCGGTGCGAAGAATACCACCGAAGCGGGAAGATAATTTTGCACTTAACCAGATCAGCATCATCAACGAGCAGATCAATTCCATCTTCAGCGTCTTCGATATTATTGCAATCTTCATTGGAGGCTTTGCAATCCTCGTCGGTGGTTTCGGAATCGCGAACATCATGTTTGTATCGGTGAGAGAACGAACCAATCTCATTGGCATTAAGAAAGCGCTCGGCGCCAAAAATTATTTTATCATGCTTGAATTTCTTATTGAGGCGGTGATTTTGTCAGTTATCGGTGGCATCATCGGACTGTTGCTTGTTTTTTTGGTGTTGAAGGCGCTCACTTCCGCCATCAGTTTTTCTTTGGTGTTGAACCTGAAAAATATTTTTTGGGGAATCGTTACGTCGTCAGCTATAGGATTAATTGCGGGTATTGTTCCTGCCATCATAGCTGCCCGCATGAATCCTGTAAAAGCGATACGATTTAAGTGATTTTACTATTGTTGATTCTATTACAAGATGAATTATATGGAGAATATAGTATTAAGTAAAAAAAGTAACAGCGTGTTTACTGAGGAATCTCTCTTCATTCCATTGAATGAAAAAGATGTACTCCATCTGAAACGATTCTGCGGAAATCAAAATGGTCCTGTGATTTTCATGCTGCACGGCTCTGTGGAGAATGGAAGAATTTTTTATTCGAAAAACAGAAAAGGTCTGGCGCCCTTTCTTGCCAGGCAGGGGTACGATGTTTTTGTCGCTGACTTAAGAGGAAGAGGGTTGAGCACCCCCTCTATTGACAGGAATTCAAAATTCGGTTTGACGGAATGTATTCAGGAAGAGATCCCTGCTTTTCTCAACGAGATAAAAAAAATCCGCGGTGATGCAGTGCAACATTGGATTGCGCATTCATGGGGAGGCATCCTGTTACTCTCCTATTACGCGCGGCAAGCTGAACACCTGAATGTTTCTTCCATGATTTTCTTTGGAACAAAAAGACGCATCACTGTTGGTGGTGTAAGAAAATTCTGGATGATCAACGTTTTCTACAACCATGTTTTCAGGCTGATCGTGTCACTGAAGGGATTTGTGGACGTGAAGCGTTTTGGAATGGGCTCTGAAAACGAAACTGAAAAGTCACGCAGGCAAACGTATGACTGGGTCATGCATGAAGATTGGAAAGATGAAGATGGGTTTGATTATTCTGCAGCACTTCGCAACTTGAAATTACCTCCGATGCTTTTCATCGCGGGACGGAAAGATGAAGTACTGGGACACCGGGATGACGTTCAGAAATTGATTAAAGAAATTGGTTCACAGTCTGCAGAATTTTATCTGGCGGCAAAATTAAACGGCAATCTCCATGACTACGATCACGTCACCATGTTAACACACCCTGATGCTCCTGACGACCAATTTCAGTATGTCAATCACTGGTTGACTCAGCATTCTTAGGAGTAATAATTTCTTCCGCCTTCAAATATTTTCCGGGGATCTCCTTTAAAAGTTTTTCTGAATAAATTATGTTACGCATTACTCCACCGAAAAATGTGGACTTCTTTTTTTCGATCAAAAGTTTTTTTTCGTCAAAAAAATCGACAACGGGAAAAATATTCTAAAACCCGCTTAACCATCGCTGAAAAATTTTCTCACAACGTGTTGAGAATTCTTGTGCAAAACTTTTTATTCTGTTTTCGCGTGTTGCTGTTTTCGATTTAATTTTCTTTGCTGCTCCTTCCAAAAAAAAGTCTTTACCATCACATGGCGGAATCATTAGAAGAGCTGAATAAATTAAGCAATCGTTCACGTTTGCTGCGGCGAAAAACAGAGGGTGATCTGAGCACATTTCTATTCGGAAGAGTTCCTCCGCAAGCGCGCGATCTGGAGGAAGCAGTGCTTGGGGCATTGATGCTGGAGAAAGATGCGCTTTCAACGGTAGTAGACATTCTGAAGCCGGAAAGTTTTTATGTAGAAGCGCATCAGAAAATTTTTGTTGCGATCAGAAGTTTGTTCGAACGCTCGCAGCCGGTAGATATCCTCACCGTCACAGATGAACTTCGTAAGCGCGGGGAGTTGGAAAATGTTGGCGGCGCATACTTCGTTACTGAGCTCACCAACAGGATTGCTTCCGCTGCAAACATCGAATATCATGCTCGCATTGTTTCTCAAAAATTTATTCAGCGCGAGTTGATCCGTATTTCATCTGACATCGTAAAAGATGCTTTTGAGGATACTACCGATGTTTTCGAGCTGCTGGATTTTGCCGAGAAAGGAATCTATGACATCACCGATCAGAACCTTCGGCGCAATTACAGTCCCATCAGTGCACTCGTAAGCAAGGCGTTGAATCAACTGCAGACAATCAAAGAACACAAAGATTCTGTCACGGGTATTCCGTCAGGTTTTGTGAGTTTGGATCGCGTGACAAGTGGCTGGCAGAAATCTGATCTTATAATCATTGCAGCGCGGCCCGGCATGGGAAAAACTGCATTTGTGTTATCGATGGCACGCAACGCCGCAGTGGATTTCAAAAAGCCTGTTGCATTTTTCTCTCTTGAAATGTCGGCGCTGCAATTGACGAATCGCTTGATCTCTGCTGAAACAGAAATTCCGGCTGAGAAGATTCGCAGGGGAAATCTTGAGGAGCATGAGTGGACGCAGCTCGTTCATAAGGTTGATACCCTTTCAGAAGCACCACTTTTTATTGATGATACACCTGCGATCAACATCTTTGAATTACGGGCGAAAGCACGGCGGTTAAAAATGCAACACGACATTCAGATGATCGTGATTGATTACCTGCAGTTAATGAGCGGCACGAGTGAAAACAAAAATTCAAATCGTGAGCAGGAGATCAGCAACATTTCCCGGGCACTGAAGAGTATTGCCAAGGAACTCGACATTCCTGTAGTGGCTATCTCACAACTGAATCGCTCTGTTGAAACCCGTGGTGGTGATAAGCGTCCGCAACTCTCTGACCTTCGCGAATCGGGCGCTATCGAACAAGACGCTGACATGGTGCTTTTCATTTATCGCCCGGAGTATTACAAGATCACTCAGGATGAAGAAGGCAACTCCACCATAGGCATGGCAGAAATTCATATTGCCAAGCATCGCAACGGAGCCACTGCAAATGTTCCCGTTCGATTCATCAGTCACTTCGCGAAGTTTGAAGAAATGGAATCCTTCACTCCGAACACAGAAGGCAAGATCAGGATTCTGAAATCGAAAATGAATGAATTGGGAGATGAGGATGATAATGCTTCACCCGATGAGCCGACGCCTTGGTGATTGTATCACAATACACGTATTACGATACACGATACACGATAAATGTACCCCGACACGCTTCTAATCTGAAACTATTGACCAATGACTATTGACCAATGACTAATGACCATTGACTATTTCGGAGCCAGCCTGTAGAGGAAGACTGCGATAATCGCGAAGATCAGATTCGGAATCCACACACCGATCACAGCGGGAAGATTTCCATTCGTTGCAAATGTTTGCGAGAACTGAAGGAAGAGGATGTAAGTGAATGAAATCGCGATGCCCAAACCAATGTGTAACCCGATGCCACCGCGAACTTTTCTTGAAGCCAATGACACGGCGATCAATGTGAGAATGGGAATGGCAAACGGAAATGAGGTACGCTTGTATTTTTCTATCTGGTAAAAAGTAACATCATCAGCTCCGCGCATCTGCAACTCGGTAATCCGGGCATTCAGCTCTGTTGCGTTGAGTGTTTCCATTGCGTGTTCATCGCGCTTCAGATCATCAGGAACAAAATTGTATTGCACCATAGTGTCTTTTCCGAAGCGCAACGATTCGCTTATCGTGTCGTTGAATCGCTCAGCGTAATTTTTCAGGTCCCATTTTTTATTTTTCGCATTCCATAGAACACGGTCAGCGCGGATTTTGTAATTGAGCTTGCCATTGTTAAACTTTTCATAGGAGAATTTATATCCGGAACTATCGCCGACATTAAAATTTTCCATGTACATAAATTCATTGCGCGCCACCTGCATGTGAATGTTCTCGTCAGGATTGTGAGGGGTGTAGCCGACATGAGCATCGGTAAACGCTAATCGTTTTTTATTCGCATCCGGAATCACCCAGTGGTTGGCGTAAATGTTGAGCGCCGTGATTAAAAGTGATGCAATGAAATACGGAACAAGCAAGCGATGGAATGTGATGCCGGAATTGAGGATGGCAATAATCTCAGAGCGTAGCGCCATTCGGGCTGTGAAGAACATAACGGCGACGAAGAGGATGAGCGGCCCAAAGAGGGCAGCAAAGTAGGGGATGAAATTGATGTAGTATTCCGTGATGATTTCCCAAACAGGAATTTTATCATTCATAAAATCTTCGAGCTTTTCTACTATATCAAATACAATGGCAATGAGGAGGATCAAAGCCAGTGTTAGGAAGAATGTTCCCAGGAATTTTTTTATGATGTAGGTGTCGAGCGTTTTCACAATAAGGAATTATTAATAACGGAGGGACTGTGTTTTCAATCCTCTGATGCCTGCAATTAAATTTTTGAATTGATATTTTGGTGATTACTTCTGTCTCCAATCTTTTCATGCAAATCCCGAATAATGCTGCTGGTTGTTGTAGTAAAAAGAAAGGGAAGAAACGCATGCACTGAACAACAGAATACTGCGATCAGTAATTTGAAAGTAACGGAAAAAGCAAATGCGAAATGTTGTAAGTAAGTCATTCCAACTTCTTGCGGATGCCTGCTGAATGGGTTGCTCATAAATTTATTTTATCAATTTCATGAATTTCCAGTTGATACAAATGCTGCAATGCAAATTTCATGCTTTCAGTGCTGCCCGTTGTCTGCCATTTAACGGTTGCAGTCCCGCTCAGATTTTTCCAATGATCAAAAATCCACTGTGCCATTTCTTCTGCGGGGTCGAGAAGCGTTGTGTTTTTTACTACTGACAAAATTTTTCCTGAGATCAAAGGATAGTGTGTGCATGCGAGAAGAATGTATTCAAGGTGCCTGAGCGGTGTGAAGATGGTTTTAATTTCATCATCCATGTTTTTTGAATCAATGTTGCCGGATTCTATCAATCCTGACAGTGGTTGCGCATTTTTCTGAATTACTTTAATCCCTTTCGCTTCCAAA
The DNA here is from genome assembly GCA_035638255.1 of Chitinophagales bacterium. GTDB lineage: Bacteria > Bacteroidota > Bacteroidia > Chitinophagales > UBA10324 > DASRAJ01. The sequence goes on along the minus strand of DASRAJ010000059.1, from coordinate 12,037 downwards.
AAGTTCTTGTAGAGATTTGATTCAATCGTTCGCTGACCGCCCACCACGCCTACCCGTGCCGGATGAATTCTCTCAACCACACGCAAGCCATGTTTGATTACGCCCGTGATGTTTGCATCATCATCATCAATGATCGTACTTGCTGCGTTACATGCCACAACAATTTTTTGAATTCCCAGTTGATTGAAATATTTTCTCACCGCGAGAAATCTTTCTCTCAATTCTTTCTGCGGCACTTTTCCGTATGGAGCATAGCCTGTATCAGAAAAATAAATTACATCCACGTTGCTTTTGCGCCGGATCAGTTGATAAAGCCCGGCGCCGCCAATTCCCCAGTCACAGATTCCGATCGTCATGCTTGCTATGGATACGTGAGATAAATTTCATTGATGTTTTCAATATTGCCTGAGTCGAAAGCCAAAATACACGAGTTCCAACCCACATTGATCTTTTGCACTTTGCTTCCGGGAAACCTGCTTTCAAGATACCACTTCACTTCATGCTCGGCTCGAATGGGGTTGTATTTCAGCATTGTTTTCCAATCAGGGTGCAGCACTAACTTTTTAAGGTTTTCATAGAAGGCGCGACGCATGATTCTTTGTCCGTATTGTTTCAATTTCGATTTGAGAAGCAAAGGATATTCTTTCCATTTCACGGGAACGGTCACCATGTCAACGATCAGAATTTTTCCTCCCGCTTTTAATACTCGTTTACATTCATTCATGATGGGATCCCAATCGAGATAGCGAAAAGACAACAGGGAAATAATCACATCCACCGATTGATCCGCAACGGGAAGAAAGGGGCCGTTGGTTACATGAAAAGAAAGATTCCCGGAAGCTGCATTCAGAGTCTTTGCTCTGTCAATGATGTCATTAGAAAGATCAACTCCGATGCCCTGAGAAATTCGCGTTGAAAGTTCTTTGAGCAAAGCCCCATTGCCGCAGCCAATATCAAGCACAGTAATATTTTTATCAGGAGGCAGATGGGAGGTCAGCCATTTCCATTCATCATCGCGCACCTTAATATCCTGAAACACCTGATCGTAAAGCGCTGCTACTTTGTTGTAAGTGGCATCTGCCGTGTGCTCTTGTGGTTTAAATGAGCGCATCTGCTCCAGTAACTGAAAGCCGGAATATTTTCTCAGCGTGCCGCCAAGCCCGTGAGATTTCCTGCCAATGCAACCGGCAGCATAAATTTCTTTCGATGACGAATTCACGAATCGAAATTTCTTTTTGTCAGAAGAAAAAGTGGTGTACCAATAATAGCCGAATGTTTCTACGCGAAAAGTTTGAGCGAAGAAGGTAGCGAACCAGCGCGCCGATCGGCAGCAATGAAAATATGCCTTGCCTTCAGCAGAAAACGGAATGTGAAGTTGTCTCCATTCATAAGGGCTGAACTGCTCAGGATATTCAACCGACCCAAACATAGGACCATACATTCCTGAATGGCCGATGAAATGAAATTCGTCAATTTGTTTTCGCTCCTCTGAAATTTCGTTGAAGAATTGAGCGAGTGTTTTTTTGTGAATGATGCCGGTGCAGTTTACTTCCCCGTTGTATCGCGCCGTGATTTCTTTTTTCATAGTGGCCGCCGCGCGTTCAAACTTGTCACTGCCTTTACGATATTTTGAAGTGTAGATGATGAGGATCATTAACGGGGAATTAGATTTAAGCATTAGCTCGTGCTATTTACAATCTCGTCATCACCTTCTTCACCATTATGTTCTTCCACGCTGCAAAATTTCCATCAGCAATTTTCTTTCGCGCCTCCTTCATCATCCAATGATAAAAGCAAAGGTTGTGAACGCTTGCAATCTGGCAACCAAGAATTTCATTCGATAATAACATGTGCCGCAAAAATGCTTTTGAATAATCCTTACTCGCAAAATTGTCGAGATCATCCAGCGGAGAGAAATCTTTTTCCCATTTTTTGTTTTTGATGTTGATGATTCCTTCTTTGGTGAAGAGCATTCCGTTTCTTCCGTTACGCGTGGGAATCACACAATCAAACATGTCAATTCCGAGAGCGATGCTTTCTAAAATATTATGAGGCATTCCAACTCCCATAAGGTAACGCGGCTTGTCTTCGGGAAGTATGGAGCACACGACTTCGGTCATGCCATACATTTCTTCAGCGGGTTCACCGACCGATAATCCCCCGATGGCATTGCCTTCTGCATTTTGCTCTGCAATAAATTCTGCCGAATGAATTCGCAGATCTTTAAACGTACTTCCCTGCACAATCGGAAAAAAGGTTTGGTAATGATGGTACAAGGAAGAAGTTTCCTGAAAGCGATTGATGCAACGAGTCAACCACCGGTGAGTCAGTTCCACGCTCTTCTTCGCTTCTTTGTGTTCACAGGGATGTGCCACGCATTCATCAAACGCCATCATGATGTCACCGCCAATGATGCGCTGAACATCTATTACATTTTCGGGAGTGAAGAGATGTTTGGCGCCATCAATGTGAGAATGAAACTTCACGCCTTCTTCTGAAATTTTTCTCCGGTCGCTCAGAGAGAAAACCTGGTAGCCGCCGCTGTCAGTAAGTATGGGTTTCTTCCATCCGTTGAAAGCGTGCAATCCTCCTGCCTCGCGAATCACTTCCATTCCCGGCCGAATGAAAAGATGATATGTGTTGCCAAGAATAATTTGAGCTCCAATCGTTTCATCCAGCTCCCGAAAGTGAACGGCTTTCACGCCGCCGGTGGTTCCGATGGGCATGAATACCGGTGTTTCAATGGTTCCATGATCAGTGATGAGTACGCCCTTGCGCGCAGATGAATTCTTATCCCGTGAGTGAATGATAAATTGCATGTGGAAATTCAGCGCGAAGCAACGATGGATGCTTTGCTACATTAGCCTGCCAAAATTATTCTTTTTGAAGTGCTGCTGATCTTCTCCATTGCCGTTGTCATCCAGCTTTTGTTCTGTCTCATTTTCTTTTCACGTCTTGCAGATCATGAGTTGCTTCCGGTCAATGGTGAAAACCTTCCTCCAGTTACCACAGTGATTTGCGCTCATGATGAAATGAACCGGCTGAAAAAAAACCTTCCTTCCATCCTCGAACAGAAGTACCCGCAGTATGAAGTGATGGTGGTGAATGACAATTCTGAAGATGATTCAGAGATGATGCTCCTGCGAATGCAGGCAGAGTATCCGCACCTCGTCGTGAGAGACATTCGGAACTCTTCGAAAAAGATGCGCGGAAAAAAATACCCGCTTACCATAGGCATTCGCGCTGCATCGCATGAGCACTTGTTGCTTACTGATGCCGATTGCACCCCCTCAAGCGATTACTGGATTCGTAACATGGCAGGAATGTTTGATGATAATAAGGAAATTGTGTTGGGCTATGCCCCTTACAGGAAGCACCCCGGCTTCCTCAATAAATTCATTCGCTATGAAACGTTCATCACAGCGCAGCACTATTTTTCTTTCGCGCTCGCCGGCATTCCTTACATGGGTGTGGGAAGAAATCTTGCTTACCGCAAGCAAATTTTTTTCGACCATAACATATATCCAAAGCATTCGCAACTTCTATCGGGCGATGATGATTTGCTGATTAATGCCGCGGCCAACAAGAGGAACACTGCAGTACAACTCAGCCCGTCATCGTTCATGTTTTCAGAAGCGAAACAAACGTGGGATGAATATTGGCATCAGAAGAAGAGGCACGTGAGCACAGGGCGTTATTACAAGTGGCATCACAAATTGTTGCTGACACTTTTCTCCCTCACCAGTTTATTGTTTTATGTATTTCTGGTTTTATGCCTGCTTTATACCAATCTTCTTCCTGAAACCTTACTGCTGTTCGGAACAAGAATTCTTGTTCAGGGTATGATATTCAGGGCAACTATGAGGAAGCTTGGTGAGCAGGATTTATTTATTCTCTTCCCGTTGATGGATGTTCTATTTTTGCTCTACTACATTAAACTTCTTCCCGCCATCATTCAAAGGAAAGCTGACACATGGAAATAGGCAGCACTCTTGATCAATCCAATTTTTCGCCGCGAGCTAAAGAAGATATAGAGTTCGTGAATGCTGCTTTAAGCGGTGATCAGAAAGCCTTTGCCAAACTAATGAGCCGCTATAAGGATTCCATTTATTTTTTGCTGCTCAAGATGGTGCATAATGAAGATGACGCGAATGATCTCACCATCGAAGCATTCGGTAAAGCATTCAGTAATCTTGTCAAATACACTCCGGATTTTGCATTCAGCACGTGGCTCTATAAAATTGCATTGAATAATTGCATTGATTTTATCAGGAAGAAAAAACTTGAAACAATGTCCCTGCATGATAGTGTGGAGAATGAAAAGGGGGAATCGTATTACATAGACATTCAGAGCACCAATCCTGATCCGGAAGAAAATTACGTGAGGGAGCAACGTAACAAAATTTTACGCGATGTGATTGAGAAGATCAATCCCAAATACCGCACGCTGATCGAACTTCGTTTTTTTGATGAGCTTTCCTACGAAGAAATAGCAGAGAAAACAAAACTTCCGTTGGGAACGGTGAAAGCGCAATTGTTTCGCGCGAAAAATTTACTGTACCAGATTTTACTGCCTCAGCAGGGACGGATGTGAGTTAAGATTTAAGATGTGAGACTCAAGACGTAAGACGTGGAAATACTCAGGAAATATTTTCCACTGTTGTCTTCCCTGCAGCTTCAGCAATATTCCTCTCTTCAAAAGCTTTATGGTAGTTGGAATGAAAAGATCAATGTGATCTCGCGCAAGGACATTGATCACTTGTATGAACGGCATGTTCTGCATTCGTTAGCGATAGCGAAGTTTATTTCCTTCAGTGATGGAACGACAGTATTGGATGCGGGAACAGGAGGGGGATTCCCGGGAATTCCGCTCGCAATTTTTTTTCCGAAAGTGAAGTTTCACCTTGTAGATTCTATCGGTAAGAAAATAAAGGTTGTGGAGGCAATTACTCAAGAGCTTGAATTGACAAATGTTTCTTTGGAAAAAATAAGAGCAGAAGAATTGAGAAGCAAATATGATTTTATTACAGGCAGGGCAGTAGCTCCCTTGAAAACAATTTGTGACTGGACGAAGCACCTGATTTTTTCTGAGAGTAAAAATCAAATTTCTAACGGTTGGATTCTTTTGAAGGGAGGTGATTTGAAAAATGAAATTCAGGAATTGAATAAACCGGTTTTTAAAATTCCGATCTCTGATTTTTTTGAAGAGGACTTTTTTAAAGGGAAATTCATAGTCAATTTTAAATGAGGCATTGTCACCAGTGCTCGCATTTGCTTCTAAAATCCGAAATCGTCCCGATGGATCGGGACCGAAATCAGAAGGCTCTCCCCACACCAATTATCCAGCGAAAGTCAAAGTAGTTTGGCTCTGCAGCAGGAGCCCGGTTAATGAGCAAAGGAAAATCTGCCCGCAGTGTAAGGGGCTGAACTTTATCGAGGGGTCCCCAATCTTTTATGGTGAAAGCAAATCCCAATCCTGCATCGGCTCTTATGGAAGAGAAATGAAATTTTGTATCAATGGCTTGATATCCCATGGTGCCTGCATCAGCGAAGAGATAGGAATCAATGTGCAGCCAGCTGCGAAAAAGTTTCGGGCGCAGTTTAATGAGATTGTCAAAGTCCAATTCTGCATTCGCTGCCACTCCCGATTTACCGATGTATGTCGCGTATGTAATAGAATCAATTCCATTTTTCTCAGGCGCGAGATAGCCTGCATAGCCGCGCAGATTCAAACCACCGGCTTGCTGAAAGTGATTCACATTGTCACCATAGCCACGCCAATCATCCGGAACAAATGCTTTGCTGCGAACAAATTTATTGTCCATTAATTCTTCCGGTGAGGCGCCTGCTAAATATAGAGCACTTTCGGGTGCCGGGGCACCGGTACCAATTCCTCCAATGAATCGTGTGCTGATATCAAATTTGCCGGGATGATTTCTATTAATCACCGTCATGGTGAGATCAGCATATTCATAGTCACTGAAGAGCGAAGCAGAACGTAACACGACATTTATGTCGCCGTTACCCTTAAAGTATTGATACGTGTGATGAAGATTCATAAACGCGTAGTTGTTCCACATCTTCTCATTCCACAAATCAGGATATAGCAAGTAGTTCAAATCAAATGCTGTTGGACGATACATTGATTTCACACCGAGTGAAAATGTATTCTTTGCATTTGCCTGAATCGAAAAACTTGCACTACCGCCAATGAGGCCATCAAGGTACTTCAGAGAGAAATCAACCGAAGAATTTTTAATGAAGCGATGTGTGTTGCTTGAATAGGTGAAGTTGAAAGACACAGGAAAGATGGAGTCGAACGTTGCTTTCTCAAGACGATAATCCGGAATTCCATTTTGAAGCAGGGAGGAATTGAACCATGCTGTGAGTGAAAATTTATTTTTGATGTTGAAGTAATCACCGTCGAGATGAAATCCAATTTTGAATCCGTCAACAGCATTGTACCAAAAGTCCGGTCGCCAGTTCACTTCATATTTTTTCCAGTCAGCAATATTGAAAACTTGCGAATCGAAATGCCACTCGCTTTCACACTTCCAGGTGTTGTCAGGCATGTACACATCAGCGAGGCGATGCGTGGGGTCAATCGTTACTTGTTTTATTCCGGATGGAATAAAAACTGAGCAGGTGTAAATCGGATGCAGTTTATCCCAGCCATACCACTTAGGAAGAGTTGTTTCTTCTGTTTTCTTTTCAAACCATGTGTTCGGAATATAGAACTCATACTTCTTTCCATCTTTCGCCAGCACTTCAAAATCAAGAGGCATTTGTGATCTTCCTCTTCTTTCAAACTCAATCTCAAATTCATCACTTGTCTTATGTCTTACGTCAGCAAGTCTATAGTCTATTGTCTTTGTCGTTTCCATCCACTCATCAAAAAACCAATTGAGATCAACATGTGAATACTGAATGATGGAGTTTCGAAAATCTTCGAAATAAGGATGGCACATTTTCCATTGCGAGAAATAATGCTTCATTGAATTTTGAAAAAGTGAATCACCCAACACGTACTGCAGGTTCCAAAGCATTGTTGCAGTCTTGTAATATACATGCCGGTACCCGCCTCCATGCCCGAGTGCGCTATTGAATGCATCACTGTGCTGATTGATTGGCTCATCAATTCCCTGGGCAGCATCACGCAGATAGCCAAGATAAACCTGTGCATCTCTCAGCAATACCGGCTCTCTGAATTTCTTCTGCCATCCGGTATAATTCCCCCTGAGCATCGTATCGCCAATGATTTTTTCTATTGACCATGACTCAAGAAATTGTGTGAATCCCTCATCAAGTGCCGCGCGATATGTTTCATTATTTCCGACCTGCCCGAAGAACCATTGATGGCCGACTTCATGGGATAGCACATCGTAATAGCCGGGGGAAAATCCTCCGTCGAGCGTTAGCATGGGATACTCCATTCCATCCTGGGCATCTGCGACAATTATTTTTGGCCATGAGTATGCTCCGAAATCCTGTGAGTAAACTTCGATCACTTTTGATGTAAAGATCGCAGCATCCTGCCACCCCGAACCATGCGACTCTTGTGCAAACGATTCAACGCGTACGTTACGAATGCCATGCAGGTACGGATCATAAATGGTAGCGACCGCTTCACCAATTCTGTAAGTGGGATCGGCGGTCCATGCAAAGTCGTGAACATTCTCAGCGTAGAAGTGCCATGTTTTTCTCTGTGAAGAATCATACCTGGTAATTATTGATGGTGCAGATTCCCATGGCTTCTTCGCAAAATTTCTGAGGTCAAGTTTTCTTCGAAGGGAATCCGGCAGCACATCATCTTCATTCAATAATGTTCCGGTGGCAGCAATCACATAGTTCGATGCGAAAGTCAATTGTATATCGAATGTTCCGAAGTCACCGTAGAATTCTTTACCAAGATGCTGATCGGTATCCCAACCCATCTTGCCATCATACACACAGATGCGCGGGTACCAGTGAACACCATCATAATGCGTGAACCCATGCACGTTGAATTTTTTCATACGTCTTCGTTGCGAGCCGTCGTCATAATATGTTTTGAATTTGATATGAAAGGTGATAGAATCTTTTGGCAGCAGCGGCTTTGTTAAGTAAACTTTCATCACTGAGAAATCCTGCTCGTGTTTCAATTCTTCGTTCCCTGCCATCATACTTTCAACCACTTCACCTAACCCTTGTGATTCATACTTGCCGAAAGTTTGTTTGGTGTTGTTATTGAGATTCAGATTCTCAATGTGTCCGCCCTTTACGAATGCCTGCTGATAAAGATGGAAGTAAACGAACGGGAGCGTATCTGGTGAGTTGTTCCAGTAGGTGAGTGTTTCTTCGCTGGAAATTATATCAGTACGCTCATCAATGTTCGCTTTGATGTTGTAGTAAACATCCTGTTGCCAGTAGCCATCGTATGGTTTTCTGTTTTCCCAGTAGAAAGGATTCGGCGAACTGCGGTATTCGTTCGGCGGAGAATTTGGGTCGTAGTTATTGTATTGGGAAAAAGATTGTTCAGATAGAAAAAATAAAATAATGAGGAGAAAAATTTTGTTCATGCGATTTTATTTTGCCCTGTCGAAAGTAATGAAGTTGTAAAATGGTTGAAGATTTCTATGACATCTGATTTTTTACGGCGACGCCCTGTTTATTACTTTTCGCAAGCAAACTCAGCATTCGTCTAAATGAATCTCAGTCATTATCCTTTTGTTGCAAATGTCGAATTCATTGACTTTGAATTCGTCAGTGAAGGACCGAAAGGTCATATTCTTAAGGTTGTTCGCTTTACAGAACTGGAGAAAGATTTATTCAACCTGGGGTTCGGCGATAAGGATTTAATAACCGGCTATGTTGACGACCAGGTTGTCAGTAATAACCGGGATGAAAAGAAGATTTTTGCGACGATCGCGTCAATAACTCAATTGTTCCTCGAGAGATTCCCTACCGTGTCAATAACCGGAAAGGGCTCGACTCAATCAAGAACGCGCTTGTACAAAATTCAACTTTCAATAAATCTGGAACTGATTCGAAATGACTTCTTGCTTTTTGGATTGGTAGATGACAGATGGGAAGAATTCGACAAGGACCACCAATATCAGGCATTTCTTGTCAGGAGAAAATAATTATCTTTGTTCAATGCAAACTGCACTTCGGACAGGAAGAAAAAAACTTCAACGGAAGAAAAAGATTTCGGTAATTATTGACAACGATATGCCCTCGTATGCCGATGATCCCTTCTTCTTGAAGAAGGCAAATGAAATGAAAGATCTTTTAAAGAAGCACCCCATCCCCGAACACCTTCTTCGCAATAAAAAGTAAATCAATTTTTCTCCCTGATATTTTAAGAATAAAATTTCATTGAGCATCTTTATTGCGCAATGAATTCTTCGCTACAATTCCAGGTCGCGCTTAGTGTCATTCCCAACATCGGCGATGTGCTTGCGAAAAACCTCGTGAGCTACTGCGGCGGTCCTGAAAAGGTTTTTAAATCGAAAAAGAAAGACCTCATTCGCGTCCCCGGCATTGATGAAGTGAGAGCAAAATCAGTTTTGGAATTCGATCGCTGGAAAGAAGTGGAAGAAGAAATTTCCTTCATCACAAAAAATAAAATTCATTCATACTTCTACCTCGATGATAACTATCCGGCACGGCTCAAAGGACTAACCGATGCTCCTGTAATGTTATATGCGAGAGGAGCTATGGAATTGAATGCGGCAAGAACTATTTCCATTGTCGGAACCCGGCACGCAACTGACTACGGAAAGCAAATCACTGAAACTCTCATCGAGGGACTGAAACAATTTGATGTTACTATCATCAGCGGGTTAGCCTACGGTATTGACATAGCAGCACATCGCGCTGCATTGAAACATGATCTGCAAAATATTGCTGTACTCGGTCATGGACTGAATCGCCTGTATCCTGGTCAGCATCGCTCTACGGCGATAAAAATGCTGGAGCACGGCGGCCTGGTCACCGAGTTCAAAAGCATTGATGCCTTCGAGCCTCAAAATTTTCCAAAGCGAAATCGCATTGTAGCAGGCCTCTCGGACGCTGTGATTGTGATCGAGTCAGCCGTTAACGGCGGTGCGCTGATCACGGCTGAAATCGCGAACAACTACAACCGGGATGTGTTCTGCATTCCGGGCAGGGTAGGGGATAAATTTTCGGAGGGCTGCAATCGCTTCATCAAAAGCAATAAAGCAAATTTGATCAACAGCCCGGAGGACGTTGCCGCGATTATGCGATGGGAACAGAAAGGAAAAGAATCTTTCAAACAAAAAGAATTGTTTGTGGAACTGGATGAAACAGAAAAGAAAATTGCTGATCTGCTGCGGGCAGAAAATGAGGCGCACATTGATTCTATAAGCTCGGCTCTTGGATTATACGGAAGCCAGTTAGCAGTGTCATTGCTGAATCTTGAGTTCAAGGGTGTAGTGATTTCATTGCCGGGGAAAATGTATCGGATGGCATAAGAGGAAAATTTGTTCTCCTATGAAGAGATCTAAATTTTAACCAGCTTAAACACGGCGCTGCTTTCAGAATTCTTCAGTCGCAAAAAATAAATTCCTGCCTGCAATAAATTGGATTGTGAAGAAAATGTTTCATAAGGAGCACTTTTGTTTTGATACAGCCCGATATCTTCTCCCAAAAAATTTTTGAATTCGACAAAATCATTTTTGAATTCATTTCGATTGGTAAACGCAAGCGATTCATTTGACACGATCAATGATTTGTTCAAATTATCCTCATAAAAATATTCCGGAAGCATTCCTGTGGGTTGCAAACTATCACAGAGAACCACCCGCAAAATATTTCCATCCTGAAAAATTTTCACTTTGGGAATGGTGATTGGCATGGCATCGGTGTCATCATACTTTTGAGTCACTGATCCTGATTGAATCAACTCCCCATGATAAAAATTCAGCCAGCACAATTTAGTGTCCGCCGGAAAATTCCTGAAGTGCTGCGCTCTGCGAATTGTGACATCTGTTGTTACTACTTCGGGAAGTACGGTTGGAATGTAGGTGCCATCATTGAGCAGATTGCGATAGGAGAACAACTGAATCTGCCACAAGTAACTGCTGTCAACAACAGATGAATCTACCCAATCAAGGCTGGCATGTAACGCTCCCACATCATCGCCATTATAATAAGGAGGGTTGTGCTCGTTATCGCTGCCGGGATTGCCATCGAGTGAAGTGAAGCTAAACGCAGGATATGATTTGTAACTGTTGTATCGCAGCATCGTGGGAATATCAAATGGAGGCCATTCATTGTTTGCACCGCCGCCATGCTCACGCAGATCCCAGCAATAAACTCCGCCGGCATGCGTGGTTTGTATACTGTCGTAAAAAGATATTTTCTCGTCCCAGCAAGTGTTGATATCATTTTTTCCGTTGATTGCTTTCAGGAAAGGGAGTGAAGTATTTCTCCGGTAATGAAGCATGAAGTTCATGTTTGTGAGGTCGTAAATGCGGAAGTACTGATTGCTTCCTGCAACTACCGGAACATCGGTTAATAAATTCGTGACGTCTTCGTTTCCCCACAGCACCCGGGATGCTTTGCGGGCTGAGCCCGTGTTGTTATTGTATTTGCAGTCAGGATTAGTATCATCACCGGCAGCGACGTTGAATTTTGGATCGTTCAAATTTCCTGCAGAATACAGTGAAGGATCAAGTATGGAATGGATGAGTACGGCAGCATTGCCCTGTGAAGCTCCTATTAAATATTGACGGGTGCTATCGAGCGTGTTCGGCCAGCGATTTTTTATCCATGCTAATTCCCATTTAATACGGTAGTAAGTGTAAGCGTGAATCACTCCTGATGTTGGTGACGGCGAATTATTATCATCCTCATAAATGTTGAAGTGTTCATTGTAGCCAAACCATCGCGTGTTGAAGCCGGAAGGATCAAATTCGAATGCAGGAATCCAATCATCGAAAGAAATTTTCCACGTGTTATCGATGTGAGCTGTGAGAGTGTTGTTTACAAAGTTGCCGCTACCTCCATGAAATTTTATAAAACATGCATTGTT
>DASRAJ010000058.1:0-6821 GCA_035638255.1 Chitinophagales bacterium | reverse complement strand
GGATTCGGCGGACAAAAATTTATCGCAAACACCTACAACAAAATCCACGAGTTGAAGAATTTAATTCTTTCTAAAAATTCAAAAGCGAAAATTGAAGTTGACGGCGGGGTTGATTTGGAGAATGTAGCAGCGCTGGTCAGGGCGGGCGCTGATGTTTTAGTAGCAGGCAACACCATTTTCTCCTCTATAAATCCTTCTCAAACCATTTCCCAGTTAAAGAACGTGAAGCAAAATACTGCGACGGTATAACAGTCGTTTAGCAAACACATGATTCGGGTTTCCATTTTATTTTTTTTTCTCGCTGCAATATCCTGCACAGCATTTTCTCAATCAGCATCAGTGTACGGAAATATCCGCGATGAAACAGGGCAACCACTCGGTTCTGTTTCAATAAAACTTTCTCCGGGAGGAAAAGGCGTCATCTCTGATCAAATGGGGAATTTTGATTTTGAAATCCCTTCTGAAAAAAAAATTACAATTATTTTTTCTCACCTCGGCTTCGATGATTTCATAAAGGAAATTTCATTGCATCCGGGACAACGATTTCCCCTTTATGTAGTGATGAACTCAAGGCCGTATCTGATTGACAGTGTTACCATTGAGGACAGAGATGTTCGCAATGAGCCGAGCATGGTAAAGATTGATCCGAAAAAATTTGAATCGCTGCCATCGGCAGGTGGGGGAGTAGAAGCCATTCTGAAAGTGATGGGAGCGCAATCGAACAATGAAATGTCATCGCAGTATTCTGTTCGCGGTGGCAACTACGATGAGAATTTGGTTTATGTAAATGACTTCGAAATCTTTCGTCCGTTCCTTGTCCGGAATTCGCAACAGGAAGGATTGAGCTTCATTAACCCCGATCTTACCGGTTCCCTTGCATTTTCTTCGGGAGGGTTTCAGCCGAAGTACGGAGACAAAATGTCGAGTGTTCTGGATATTGAGTACAAGCGTCCGACAAAATTCGCCGGCATTGTATCAGGAAGTTTGCTCGGAGGAAGCCTGGGACTGGAAGGCGCCACGAAGAATCGCCGCTTCCGTTTTCTTTTTGGTGCACGCTACAAAACGAATCAGTACCTTTTGAATTCACTCGATGTATCAGGAAATTACCGGCCTACATTCACTGACATTCAAGGTGACCTGCAATATGATCTCTCCGATAAAGTCACTGTCGAAGCCATTGGAAATTATTCAGGCAACACGTTTCAGTTTGTTCCCGAAAGCCGCACTACCACGTTTGGAACCATTCAGCAAACACTTCGGCTCACGGTATTTTTTGACGGGCAGGAAGTGGATCGCTACGATAACGGAATGGGAGGCCTGTCGCTCACATACAAGCCACGAAAAAATTTGCAACTAAAATTCCTTTCCTCCTACTATCAGGATCGCGAGGATGAAACATACGATGAGATCGGCCAATATTTCTTAGGAGAAGTAGGAACAAATTTCGGAAGCAGCACCTTCGGACAAACCTTGTATTACATTGGCGTAGGAACCACACATGAGTGGGCGCGTGATTTTCTCGATGCGAGTGTTTACAAATTTTCGCACAAGGGGTCTTTCCTCAAACAAAATCATTTCATTCAGTGGGGTGCTGATTACAATCACGAAATCATCAGCGACAACATCAGCGAATGGACGCGCCAGGATTCAGCCGGATACACGCTTCCCTATTCTGACTCAGTAATCAATATTCAAAACATCATTCGCACTACGTATGATTTCTCGAGCAATCGGTATAGTGGCTACCTGCAGGATTCATGGGCGTTGAATGCTGATCGGAATTTCACGGTTACTTATGGAGCGCGGGTTAGCTATTGGGATTTCAACAATCAATTCATTGTGAGTCCGAGGTTACAATTTTCTTATCAGCCGCATTGGAAGCGTGATCTTGTTTTCCGCGTTGCCGCAGGTGCCTACGATCAGCCCCCGTTCTATCGTGAACTGCGTGACCTGTACGGTGTACTCCATGATTCAGTGCTTGCACAACGCTCAATACATTATGTGGTCGGCGTTGATTATGATTTTCAAATATGGGATCGCCCTTTCAAATTTGTGACGGAGGTTTATTACAAGCAGCTTTACGATTTGAATCCTTATGAGATTGACAACGTTCGCATCCGTTACTTTGGTACCAACGATGCAAAGGGATATTCAAGAGGGATTGATTTAAGGTTGAACGGAGAATTTGTTCAGGATGCAGAGTCATGGATTTCTCTTTCGCTTCTTCAGACAAGAGAGAATTTGAGCGACGATTTTTTGTGGACGGTTGACACAGTTTTTCATTCTGTAGACACAACGTGGACTCTCGACAGCACGAAGTTTTTCCCCGGCTACATTCCCCGACCAACAGATCAGTTTCTAAACTTTGCCATGTTCTTCCAGGATTACATTCCCGGCAATGAAACTTTCAAAGTCCATCTCAGTTTGATTTTCGGAACGGGATTGCCCACCGGACCGCCTGATTACATTCGCGCCCGTGACACTTTGCGACTCGCTCCATATCGCAGAGTGGATATTGGTTTCTCTGCATTGTTATTGGATGGAAAGAAGCCGAAGATTCAGCAGAAAAAATTCTGGAATCACTTTGAATCTATCTGGCTGGATCTTGAAATCTTTAATATGCTCGGCGTGCCGAATGTAATTTCTTACACGTGGGTAAAAACCCAAAGCAACATTGTGTATGCTGTTCCCAATTATCTTACCGGTAGAAGAGTGAATCTGAAATTGCAGGTCAAATTTTAGCAGCAAGTGGCCGGTCATTGGTCAATAGTCATTAGAAAAAAATGGACGTTAGACGCTCTTAATTTTGTCTTCTTAGCCTCGCAGGAATCTTTCTTCCCTTCCTTTTTACGATTGTTTTTTTCTCGCTGTTAAATGAAACAATGCTGATGTTACCATCCACTTCGAGCATTGCTGAACTCACTTCTGAAATTTTTTCAACACCATGCTCTCTGACTACGGCTTCTAATTCCTTCATTGTGATTTGTTCTTTTCTTATGTTTTCTTCAATCACTTCTCCATCGCTTACAAGTAGCACTGGTTCACCCTCAATGATCTTACTCAGGAATGAACTTTTGAACATCAAAATCTTCAACAAAAAATTCAAACCGAAAAGAGTCAATGCAGCTACTACTCCCGTCCATAAGCTTTGTAAATTTCCGTTAACCATGGCATTCTGCACAGCATTGCTGATGAGCAGAATGAAAACCAAATCAGTGATGGAGAGCTGCGTTAATTCTTTCTTGCCGAAAATGAGAATGCCTGTAAGAAGAAAAATGTAAACGACTGCAGTGGCGAAGACGGTAAGAAGATAGGGATTCATTTTTGGGAGATAAGTTTTACGAAAAGTGAAATTCGAAAAAAAGGGCGAAAGAGGGATGTAATTCACATCAATGGTGTGCAAAAAAAAATTTCTGTTTTCACTTTTTGAAAAAACGTCTCTACCTTTCCAAATTCAAAGCTTCCTACACACCAAAACTTTATCACATGAAATCAGCCACCAAATTTTTTGCAGCATCAATATTAGTTGTTGCTGTTTGCTTTCTGATGATTCAATGTACCGACACTCAAAAATCCAGCGAGCCAAAAGAGATGTCACATGATGATATGGTTGCTCATGGAAAATACCTTGTGACCATTGCTTCATGTAACGATTGCCATTCACCCAAAATTTTTACACAGATGGGGCCAATGCCTGATACAACTAAATTGCTTTCAGGAAGCTCTGCATCAGGAATGCCGCCTCTTGCGATTGATACTAACTGCCTGCATAATGGTTACGGATATTTGGGAAGTGCTGATCTAACTGCATGGCTTGGACCATGGGGCATTTCATACACCGCCAATCTTACTCCTGATTCTGCAACAGGAATTGGCGCATGGACGGAAGCAAATTTCATGGATGCTTTGCGCAAGGGAAAACACTTGGGTATGGATGGTGGCCGTATGATTTTGCCTCCGATGCCCTGGCAGTTCATAGGACAAATGACTGATGATGATCTCAAAGCAGTTTTTGCTTATCTCAGATCGCTGCCTGCAATCAGCAATAAAGTGCCTGCACCGGTTTCACCTCCCGATGTTATGGCAATGGCAATGAAAAAATAATTGTCCAGGAAGTTTATTCGAGGAAATCTCTTCTCAGAATTTTGAGGAGAGATTTTTTTTAGAAATTTCTTCGCAGAGTCTTCCGCACAATCATAATTTGGCGCAACAATAGTCTTCATGCATTACGTCGCTCACCTCTCGAGGGATCCTACTCTGAAAAAATTAGTGGATCAATACGACTCATTCAAATTGAAGCCGTACAAAAATGTTTGCCTGCGGCTGTGCGAATCAATTATGTCACAACAGTTGTCCACCAAAGTTGCCGACGTGATTTACAAGCGCTTCCTCAATTTATTCGGTGGAAAAGAACCGACACCCGAACAAATTCTTCAGGTCTCCCCGGAAACTTTACGGTCAATCGGTTTGTCAAATGCAAAAGTGAGCTACGTGCACAATGTCGCGCGGTTTACTCTTGAACAAAAGATGGATCACAAAAAACTAAGTCGCATGAATGATGAGGAAGTAATCGGGTATCTCACTTCCATCAAAGGTGTTGGAAGATGGACGGCGGAAATGCTGCTCATGTTCACGCTTGGTCGTGAAGATATCTGCCCACTCGATGATCTCGGTGCAGCACAGGCGATCATAAAATTGTATGGAGTAAAGACGAAGGACAAAAAGAAACTAAGAGCTAAAATGTTAAAAATCGCATCAGCATGGTCGCCATATCGAACGTATGCGTATTTGTATTTGTGGAGATGGAAAGATGATGTCTCAAATAAGACGTGAGACTCGCGGACGTAAGACTTGTGGACTTGGGACAAAAGGGAAGATGAACAAACTGTGAACGAAGAGAAAAATATGACATTGGGAAAAGTTTTTTCAAAACATTATCGCATTGCTTTACACCGGCGACTATCGAGTCTGCAAGTCTTACGTCTGCGTCTCAAATAAGACGTGAGACTCGCGGACGTAAGACTTGTGGAGTTGGGACAAAAAGGGGAGAGGAACAAACTGTGAACGAAGAGAAACATATGACATTGGGAAAAGTTTTTTCAAAACATTATCGCATTGCTTTACACCGGCGACTATCGAGTTTGCAAATCTTACGTCCACGAGTCTTACGTCTGCTTTAAAAATGTTGCTACAAAAGCAAGTCACTTCCGTCCTCAACAAGCACAAGCAGCGCGACTCGTGGTTTCTTGATGATTATTCAGTAAATCCGTATGAGGGATGCTCGTGCAATTGCCAATACTGCTACATCCGCGGAAGCAAGTATGGCGAGAACATGGAAGAGAAACTCGCAGTGAAAGCGAATGCACCCGAAGTGCTGGAAAAACAATTAGCAAATCGTGCGAAGAAAAACCAGTACGGCATTGTGGTGGTCGGTTCAGCAACCGATGCTTATCTGCATCACGAAAAGGAATTGCACAGGACGGAAGCATTTTTGAAACTGCTTCTGAAATACCGCTTCCCCGTTTTCATCAGCACCAAGTGTAACCTGATTCTCCGCGATATTGATTTGCTGAAGGAGATTGATCGCACTGCCATTCTCCCCGATGATCTTCGTGATCACCTCAAGCGCGGTGTTATCTTATCAGTTTCCGTTTCTACCATGGATGAAACCATTGCGCAAACACTGGAGCCGGGTGCCATTTCTCCCATAGAAAGGCTGCAACTCATTCAGCAATTGAAGACGCATGGATTTCTTTGCGGTGTAAATGCCATCCCTGTTTTGCCTTTCATTTCAGATACTGAGGAAGGTCTTGAGCAAATAATTTCTTCGGCGAAACAACATGATGCAGATTATATTTTGGTTGGTGGATTGACTTTGTTCGGAAATAATCCTGCTGACAGCAAAACACTTTACTTCAAATTCATTGAACGAAAGTTTCATCACCTGATTTCTTCTTATCATCAACTTTATGGTGAGAAATTTTTTCCTCCCTGGTGGTACCAGGAACAATTGCAACAACGCGTAAGTCAGCTTTGCAAGAAATACAAAATCAGGAACAGCATTCTTGAAAAACTTTAAATGCATGTCTTCACTACTCAAAGAAGTACAAAAGGAGTTGAAAGCGTCAGGTGACGAAGCAGTAAAAGCTTCTATCAAAAAGTTTGTACCTCATTCGCAGCAAGTTTATGGGGTGAAGAATCCTTTGCTTAATGAAATGGCAAAGCGATTCAAAGAAGGAGGCTTTGAATTGGCAGCAGCATTGTGGGACTCCGGTGCTTTTGAAGAGCGCCTTCTTGCTGCGAAATTGCTAAGAGGAATTTGTAAGAAAGATCCCATGCGCTCATTGAAATTGGTGAAGCAATTTTCAAAAGGTATTTCTGACTGGGCAACGTGTGATACCCTCGGCATGCAATCATTGAAGCCACTGATGAAAAATTTTTCTGAAGAAATTTTTACTCTCGCTGAATCATTGAATCACTCTTCCAATTTTTGGCAGCGGCGATTGTCACTTGTGCTGGTTGAATATTTCACGCGCGATAAGAAATATCATCCCAGGATTCAAAAATTAATTCACTCACTCGAAAATGATGAAGAGTATTACGTGAAGAAAGCAGTGGTGTGGATCAAAAGGAATTTTGAAAAGGGAAGGTGAGTTCAATTATATTCCTTCACTGTCATCGTCACGATACGACCGTCCTTTGGCGTTGGATAGGGCTGAGTGGAAAGAGAATCCTCATACTTGTAAATCAAGCCCACATTCTTTGCATATTTCTCAATGTAGATGTATTGCTGAATGGCATTCGAATCCAAATCCTGTGAT
>DASRAJ010000057.1:0-79076 GCA_035638255.1 Chitinophagales bacterium | reverse complement strand
GTAAGCCCGAGCTTTTTCCGGAAGAAAATTATGATGAACGGTTAAGCGGAGGTTCGCAAACAACATTTGATAACACACAAGATGCATTTTCTATTCCATTCGAAGGGTTAAGTGAATATGATTTAAACTTTCATTTATTGGGCGATGATGCATTTGAGCATACGTTTGTAGCTGCTCCTTCCCCTATAAATAACGGACTTGGCCCTTGTTACAATAATGTGTCTTGCCGTTCATGCCATCACAACGATGGAATTGGTACGCCTACTGCCGGTGAAGTCCAATCAAGTTTGCTGATGCGCATAAGCTTGCCGGGTGCTGATGCCCATGGCGGGCCGGTACCCGTGCCCGGCTATGGAACACAGTTGCAGGATAAAGCAGTATTCGGACAACAACCGGAATGCAATGTGAATATTTCATACACCTATCAATCGTATTCTTTTGCCGATGGTGAAACCTACGAATTGCGAACACCCACATATACCCTAACAAATCTTTACACCGCTATCAGCGGAAATTATTTGTTGTCACCGCGGCTCGCACCACCTGTTTTTGGATTAGGATTGTTAGCTGCAATTTCTGAATATGATATAGTTGCAAATGCCGATGTTAATGATGCCAACGGCGATGGTATCAGCGGTAAGCCAAATTACGTATGGAATCCTGAAACACAAATGATGACGCTTGGAAGATTTGGCTTGAAAGCCAATACTGCCTCGTTGCTTACACAAGTCGCTGCTGCATATAACAATGATATTGGAATTACAAGCTACGTTTTTCCGAAAGAAACAATTGATGGTCAAACGCAAATGGATAATTACAATGATGATGCAGAATTATCGGATAGTATTTTAAACTCGGTAAAATTTTATGTGCAAACATTGCAGGTGCCCGCACGAAGAAATGTTACTGATGCTCAGGTGATAAAAGGCAAACAAATTTTTATGGCTGCGAAATGCGAAGGTTGCCACAAGCAGACCGTGACTACAGAAGTGAATGTAGCGTTTCCAACATTAAGCAATCAGCGGATTCATCCTTACAGCGATCTGTTGTTGCACGATATGGGTGCCGGGCTTGCAGACAACCGGCCTGATTTTGATGCAAACGGAAATGAATGGCGCACTGCTCCTTTGTGGGGAGTCGGCTTGTTTGAAACGGTAAATTACCCTGCATACTATTTACACGATGGGAGAGCGCGCACATTAATTGAAGCAATTATGTGGCACGATGGCGAGGCACTTCAATCAGTAAACTATGTAAAGCAACTAAGCAAAGCCGATCGTGATGCGTTGATAAAATTTTTAAAGTCGCTTTGAAAATGATGACACCGATGTCTAATGATGATGGCACCGATATTTCAGGATGATGACACCGGTGAAATTGTGGAGATAACGCTAATCGGTTTAATCATGCTAAAAATCGGTGTAATCCTATAAATAAAAATGCAAACCAAGGCACTATGAAAAGAATCATCATTACCCTGATTTCAATAGTATGCATCCAGTTACTTCGTGCGCAAAACCCATTAGTAAAGCAATGGGATTACAGGTTTGGCGGGACACTTCAGGAGTATATTTACTCCCTTCAACAAACGGCTGACGGGGGATATATTCTTGGCGGATATAGCTTATCAGACAGCAGTGGAGATAAAACAGAGAATTCCTGGGGAGGTTATGATTATTGGATAATAAAAATTGATTCGCTCGGAACTAAACAGTGGGATAAGGATTTCGGAGGATCAGCAGATGAGCGACTGTATTCATTGCAGCAAACAACTGATGGAGGATATATCTTGGGAGGAACATCGAGTTCGGGCATCAGCGGAGATAAAACAGAACCAAATTGGGATAGCATAAATTTTTCTCATGATTTTTGGGTTGTAAAAATTGATTCACTCGGCACCAAGCAATGGGACAAGGACTTTGGCGGAACAGCAAATGATTATATTGTTTCGCTGCAGCAGACAATGGATGGAGGATATATATTGGGAGGGAATTCCGTTTCGGGAATCAGTGGAGATAAAACAGAAGCGAATTGGGATAACTTAGGTTTTACGAATGATTATTGGATTGTAAAAATTGACGCACTTGGAAATAAGCAATGGGACAAGGATTTAGGAGGAACAGGGGATGATCTGTTAGCGTCTGTAAAGCAAACAACGGATGGAGGATACTTGTTAGCGGGACTGTCATCTTCCGGAGCTGACGGAAATAAAACTGAAGCTTCAAAAGGGCAGATTGATTACTGGGTTATAAAAACTGATTCACTTGGCCTTGTGCAATGGGATAAAGATTTCGGCGGAACACTAAATGACATTCTTTATTCAATGCAAACTACAACGGATGGCGGAGCTGTTTTGGCCGGAGTTTCTGCTTCGGGCATCAGCGGCGATAAGACACAGGCTAATTGGGATAATTCAAATGGTACTAATGATTACTGGGTTGTAAAGATTGATTCTCTTGGTACCAAGCAATGGGATAAAGGTTTAGGAGGAACAATAGGCGAACCTAAATTTGGAAATATTTCGCAAACCATTGATGGCGGATTCCTCGTTTCAGGCATTTCCTATTCCTCTATAAGCGGGAATAAAACCGAAAACAATCTTGGCATTGAACAAATATGGGTTGTAAAAACAGATTCGCTTGGCGGCGTTCAATGGGATAAAACAGTTTATACAACATCGGAAGATGAGTGTGGCTATGCCATTGAAACTAAAGGCGGGTGTTATTTGATGGCTAATAATACACATGCAGGAATTGGGGGTTATAAAACTCAGGAGGGGTGGGGCAGTTTTGAAGATTTTTGGGTGGTAAAATTCTGCGACACTTCTATTGCCACCGGGTTTAATTCATCATTCCAGCTCGCTTACCAGCTATCAGCATATCCAAACCCTTTCACTTCTGAAATTACTATTGCGTTTAATGATCAAAATGCCGGGCATATATCATTAGTAGTACATGATGTTTTAGGTCAGGAAGTTTTTACGATGCACGAAAACAAGACTACAGCGAATTACACAAAGACCATTGACCTGCAGTTACTTTCAAGAGGGATTTATTTTCTTGAGGTGAATATGGATGGAGAACGAAGGATGACTAAGATTGTGAAAGAGTGAGACAAAAGCACAAGGTCTGACTTTCACATTGAACCCTCGACAAGGCCCTTGCGCTAGTGGCAAAATTAATATTTAACCATTATTCAATATTCCACCAGTTAGAATTTTTTAAATCAATCTTGTATCTGCCGTCATTATTATCTTTTATAATGAGAAAATGATATCTATCTTCTTTGAACTTACTTCCAATATACGAATAACATCGGAGGGTGTCTGAATACAAAAATTCATTTTTTAAGTAGGCTATATCCAATAAATTATCATTGTTAAAATCACCAAATGAACTCAAATCTTCATTCATTTGAGGTCCGAAAATAAACGGAAAAATATCGTCTTTATTAGTAATATCCAAGAGCAACATCACTGTCCCGGGATTGGAATCATTATAAAAAGTATTTTGCAGAAAAAAAACAATAAAATCTTTAGTCTTGTACTTGAAATCGTACGCTGAATTGACAACCCTAGAAAATGGCTCTGTGGCGTCATTTAGATTTGCGCCAAAAAGTAAGCTATCAATTGTAAAATGTTTTTTCCAGACAACCACTTTATCTCTAAAATAAAATGGACCATTTAAATCATTATGAAGGTATTTATAAAATTCAATATTAAATTTATTGTCTTTTAAACGTTCAACGGTAACTGACCCCACTTTTTTATTCTTCTTTATTTTATAATAATTAACAGTTGAGTTATGTAAATCTATTTCGTTTCCTTTAATGATTCCTTTCGAAAGCTGGCTATAGCTAAAATAGAATGCGGTATCATTTTTTATGTTTTGTATATTGCGTGATATCGTTTTATGTTTTCTCAAATTGTTTGTAGGATCTGAGGAATTACCTGTATCGCAACTGTTGGAAAATAGTAACACTATCCAGCATAATAAATAGTGTTTGTGGATATTGCGAAGCGTCTTGACCGGCATTGGTGCAAGGTAAGAACTTATTTTTTAGATTTGCTTGAAATTCCGGGTGGCACGGTGATGGTTCAACCATTATTGAAAATGACACGAACTAAAACTTTACTTTTTATACTTCTTCTAAGCTCCTGTCGTTTTTTTATTCCTGATTTTAAGGCGACTGAAAACGACAAAATGTATCGTAAAATAATTGAGAAAGATTCTATTGAAATTGATTGGTTTACTTTTTCTGCTGCTTACGCTGAATCTCCCGATTTTCTCATTGCTAAGAAAGAAGCTCAATCAGATACTATTTGCATCTCAACCAATATTGCGCATGTAAATATTCTGGATAACAAAATATTAATTGGATTCTATGGCTCACCTAAGCTTGAGGATATGAAGATTACTTTACCTGACAAAATTATGGATCATGAAATTCAAATAGATACGACGTATAAATATAAAAAATTTCCGAATAACAAATATTGATCATAATTAACGTATGTGTAAGGCTACCCTCTCAATTTACCGGAACCTCCGTAATCTTGAAATGCTTAGCAATATCATTATAGTCTTCCCAGTTCACATCAGGATTGGCTTGGCGAGCTGCCGGAGGAATCACTACCATCTTGAAGTACTTCGTTCCCGGGTTAGCAGGCTGAGTTCCATCAGTAAGCCCATAATCAATTTCGCCTATACCAAGGAAATAGGAATACCCAATCCACAGCAGGCTTTCTGTAGAAGGTAGCGCAATAAAATATGAAAAGTCAGAATTGCTGTAAAACGCCTGAACCGTTCCGGCATCTATTACAGACTGGGTTATATCAGGAATTTGTACGTCTGTATAATAAAGATCATTGGTCCCATCCCAACTCCATGAGCTACTATTGGTAGTTATGTTGTACGTAATAATATTGGCTACTCCATTTAAGCCGGGAGGACCCTCAGGTCCCTGGCAAGAATGGAAAGATGCGATAGCACAGAAACTGAAGAGTACTGCAACTAACTTTTTCATGGAAAAACGTTTTAGAACGGTAGTGAAGGTAAAAATCATGCCGCTCGTTCGGATGAACGTTCTTTTATAAAGATTGCCCTTTCGCTAACGGCGATCCATCAATGCTCAATGACCAGCTTGTGTTGCATGATGCCATGCAGTGTTTGGAGTTTCAGGATGTAAAATCCATCGGAGAATGCCTGTACATCGAGCAAGGTTTTATTCATTCCTGCGTTTGCGTTAATCGTTTTCTTAAGCACTGTAATTCCCGCCCTGTCGAATACTTCAAGCTGTGCTTCTTCTTTACCTTCATTCATAAAGGAAATATTCACGGTGCCGCTTGCAGGATTAGGAATCACTTGCAGGTTACGCTGCCATGCAGGAGAATTTGGAACAGCCACTGCAATGCAATTATCATCAAGGGTGAAGTGACCAACGCCCGTGATCCAGTTATTACTGGTATTATACATGGCGGTGAACCAGAAAGAATCATCTGTAGGATCGGTGACCATGCTGTTGTAGTCGCCATAGCGTGTTGCACTGTTTTTATGCGTACCATGGAGCACTTCGGTTTCTGCTGCCGTCATCATATTCAGTGAATCGCACCACGCACGGCCTGTTATGCGTGCACCCGGATATACAGTCTTGCTCGAGATATTATATCCCAGCGCAATGGTGCCCGCGCTATTGATGGAGATGCTGCTCATGAAACGGCAATTGGTATCAGGCGGCGCATAAGTACTCTGCTGATAGATGGACCAGTCACTCAAGCTGTCCTTCCTCAATTCATACCATCGGGCGCCTGCTTGTCCTTGCCCGTCAGCATTACATACGTGAGAGCACACAATGGCTTCATGATCGGCGAAGCGGCGATATTGTACTTTATCCATAACGATGCTGTTCATGGTCTCAAGCTTGCTGTTTGTATTGGGTTGCGGTATGCAAGTGGACAACGCATCGAAGCCGCACAAGTCGCTGTTATAGGGAATGGTATTAAGAACAAAGGGTCCGCTGATGGATGAGTTGGCTGCGTTGCTCCAGTCAATATGTATTTTAAAAAGTTCGAGGTGATCAGAATCTATGTTGTTGCCCCATGCATCATCCGCTACACGAACCATCGTGGCATCTGCATCGGCATCAGGGATGAGGGTACCTGTAAAAGTTACCGGTGCAACATCCTGAATGTTGATAGCAGGCATATTGCTGATGGTAAATTTCTGTGCCGAACTAATGGGTGCACCCACGAGCATCGAATCTCTGTTGAGTGCGAAAACGGTGGGGCTGTTGGAATTAGTAGTCACAAAATAGGAATTGCCCCACATTCCTATCTTGGGATAATCAGGAAAGCCATTGGAAGTATGAAATGAATACACGTAGTAGGAGCCGGTGGGATCATTGGTTTGTGAAATAGCAGCCACTAATTTATTGCTCGATGAAGGGATCACAACAAATACATAACGATCTGCGATAGGGTCGTACACAGAATTGGGATCACCGATATCATTTAACCCGGTGACCGATTGCACAGTTACCTGTGACACCAAAACATTTCCTGAAGACTTGTCCCAGATCCTGATGTAGGTGAGGTTGATCATTTGCATCACGTAGGCAGCACCTACCGTAATGTTGTCATCGGCAGGATCAATATTATCAGTAAGTCCGTCCCACACTGAAAGCAGATTCACACTCACATCACGCTGTGTGTCGTAGTGCTGCTGCCGCGCAGGATCAGCACCATGCGGGAAGGGGTGAGGATTGGTTTGCGGCATCTGGCGCTCGAGGGAAGGATTGTCAACTTCAATGCGCTTCTCATGCGGAACATATTGACCTTGTGACTGCGCGATCTCCGTCAGCGGCGGTGATATTCTTTCAAGCGTCATGGGGATGGCTTCAAAATCATGCAGGGTAACTATTTGTGCCGGTGCGCTTGCAGCAATGAAAACGAGCGCTGGGAGGAGGAGCTTGTTTTTCATGGTGAAGAAGATTTGATGTTGCGAATGTGAATGTAGAAAATTTTTTCAATTTTCCGAATGAAGGGTTTTTTCTTTTCTTCTGTCTTAACAGAAATGGTGATAGTTCAATGTAATTAACTCAGTGCGAAAGAGCGGGCCTTAATGTATTTATGAAATTATAACCTCGATTCAAATACTCCACCCAATATAAATGCAACATTCAGCACCACATAGACAATAAAAAAGACGAGAGGAAAATATCTGTTAATTTTTTCAACCCGGGTTCTTTCTTTATCGTTTCTTTCATGCTTTTTACTTTTTAAAAGCAGCCACACCGAGTAGGCGAGAATTAAAAATATAAAAATAATAGACACAGAATGCAGCTTGTCTACGAGAGTGAACTGCGGAGATTGCGGCAGAATACTTTCTATAATATACTTGTTCGCTATAGCGGCAAACAATCCGCCTACCGGCAATTCCAATCTTGAATGACCTCCCTGTATATCAAGAAACAGAGCGGCGAACGCAACAAAAAAAGCTACGTACATGCCTAAGAGTAGTTTGGCGAAAAGAAACCACGACTCTTTTCTGAAAATCACGATGTGGTAATTAATAGCTGAATATCTCCTGAGCTGACCACCGAATTTTGTAGTATCTCTTGCAGAATATTTTTCGAGGAAAGGATCCACTATTGAATCCTGCGTTGCCTTTGCTGAATTACTTATGAAGGTCCAGCCCTTTTCTATCTCTTCATGATCCGCTCCGGCAGGAGTATAGTTCACCTGATCATTGTGCATTTGAAAAGCAAACCATTTAGTAGGCCGGGCAGCATTATAGATTTTAATATTCAGTTCCTGTCTGTCGAATGGGTATGAATCGAGGTCCCATTTCTGAATCATGGTACATTTAATTTTTAATTCTTTCCTGTATGGGTTATAGTTCTTGCTGTTCCAATTAGGGATTGTATCAACGGATATACTCTTTGCATTTTCTACAGCTATCTGCTTTTCAATTTTCTTTAAGGTTTCAGAGTCTGAAGAGTCAGAAGAAAGTCGTAACCAAAATTCTATTTGATATTCTTCTTTTGCAAAATCAATATCAGAAATGTATTGAATGCTCATCCGGACTGTGTCAACCCTGGGTAGCCGGTTCCTGATGCTATCACGCTGTGCAAATAGATTCAAAGATAAAACCAACAAAAAAATGATGATTATTAGTCTCTTCATTTGAAAATGATCGGTTACTTTGACTCGGGTTTTTCCTTCATTTCAGATAACTTTCAATAAGTAGTTGCCGGCAACTACGGTTTGACAGACTTTTCCATGAACTCCCGATTGTTGTGTTTAATCTTATTGACATGCATCAAATGTAAAAAAAGGATTCTAATGGTGAAGATCAAATCATGAGTCACATCACCCTTCCCCATTCGTAAACATTCCTGAGAAACACAAGAGAGTTTTTCCTTTTTCTCATGAACTAATCAGGTGCGCAAACTGTTCCTGAGAAGGTAATGTGCATAAATCGGAAGCTTCAGCATAACAAATAAAAGAATTGTTTCAATTACTTTACTATCTTTGTCTCAACACGCGGCACGCTCTCACTGAAGAAAAATAGTTTCTTAATTTTAATTTACGAATATGTCCGCTCACAAGAATAAGATCAGAATTGCCATCGTAGACGATCATCAGCTCTTTATCGAAGGAATCAAGGCACTAATCAACGACATCGAAAGCTTTGTATTGGTAGGCCAGGCGGGAAATGGCGCACAGCTCTTAGAACTTCTAAAAACAACAGAAGCAGATGTGGTTTTAATGGATGTATATATGCCCGGAATGGATGGCATCGAAGCAACACATAAGGTCAAGTCGAAGTACCCTAATGTTAAAATTCTCGCCCTTAGCATGGTGGAGGACGCAAAGCACATTTCTGACATGCTGAAGGCAGGAGCCCTTGGATACCTTTTAAAAAGCACCGGTAAGCAGGAACTCATTGAAGCGATCAAAACAGTTTATGCCGGCGAGCGGTATTTAAACCAGGAAGTTTCAATGAAGCTCGTTGAATTAGTGCTGAAGGCTAAAAACGAGCCTCAGCAAGCACCCAGTGATCGAAATCCATCCATTACCAAGAGGGAGCATGAGATCATTCGTCTGATTGGACAGGAAATGACCAATGAAGAGATTGCCCGTGAACTCAATAACAGTCCAATGACAATTACCACTCACCGTAAAAATATCCTTCGCAAACTAAATCTGAAAAACACTGCCGGCATGGTGAGGTATGGCGTTCAGCACGGATTTATTGTCTGATTGCATGGGATGTGAAAATCAGGTTCACAATCTCAAAGCGACATCCGGAATTTCGGTTTCGTTAAAATATATTTTGACTGCACCAGGAAAAAATAAACTCTTTCAATGAGCAGATGAACGTCAAGCCAATAATAGGAATAAATGGATCTCGCTACACAAATTATTTGGCTCTTCATACTTGCAATTCCCATTGCCTGCATTGCATGGACGGTTACACATGAGGAAGTATTTCGCGAGCCAAGGGATTTTTTTACTAAGCGTAGTGAAACCAGTAAATCACTTCTCCAACGTAAGTTTTTCTACCTGTTAACTTGCGAGTATTGCTTTAGCCACTACGTCACCATCTTCATACTGATCATTACGGAATATAAGTTACTCCTGAATGATTGGCGGGGCTATCTGATAGCGGGATTTTCTTTAGTGTGGGTCGCTAATCTTTACATGAGCATATTCGGATTGCTGAGGGCAGACATCAAAAAGGAAAAAACCAAGGCAATGATCGAAGAAGAAAAACTCAATGACCTAAAATAACTCATTCATATTTCCCGCTTTATTTCTTCAAAAAAAACTAAGGTCGGGAATGATTTCCCGACCTTAAAGAAAGTCTCAGCTAGTTATCAGACTGCATCTTATTGAGCCGGTTTAATATAGCCAAAAAGCCCGTGCGATTCCTCATCAGGACCTGCTGTGAAATAAAGTCTGTTACGCTCATTATCC
The DNA here is from genome assembly GCA_035638255.1 of Chitinophagales bacterium. Taxonomy (GTDB): domain Bacteria; phylum Bacteroidota; class Bacteroidia; order Chitinophagales; family UBA10324; genus DASRAJ01. The sequence continues at coordinate 69,097 of DASRAJ010000057.1, read as the reverse complement.
GGAAGATTTTTTCCCGGAAAAACAATGGCCCACAAACCTTCGATTTCAAGTGGTGCCCCATCTTTCTTAAGAGTCATCGAGAATGTACCGTTCGAATTATATATGTTGATCCTGCCATCCCCAAAATTCCCAATCCCAATTACATTGGTACCTGCTGCTTTAGCAATTCCCCAGGGGGAATTAAGTCTACCCTGCGAAATGAAGCGCTGTACAAAGGAGCCATCCGTGTTATAAATGTCTACAAAGCCATTTCCCGGGCCTGCCTCATCATCTTCATTATCGGGTGCCAATTGCTTGGCATAAGTAACATATAACTTTCCGTCAAGGTATTTGATGTTGAAAGGAGCAAAGCCTGCCGGCATATTGGGATCATTAAAAGGCATATTGACGGAATTAAAAGACGCATCAAATACATCTATCTTAGCTTGCTTAAAATTGGTTGCATAAAGATAGTTTGCGCCACCATTCTTGCCCATTGTAAGCCCCTTATATACCGCACCAGATGAAGAGTTGTTGGCTACTATGACTGCATTGCTTCCGGCAGGGTCGTTCCAGGCTGCTATGGTTCCATTTTCAGTGGCCCAGATGAATTCACTGGGTTCGTTCGTGCCTAATATCGTAAAATCTGATGTAGCATTGTAAACAATTCCCGTTGGTGCCCCTCCATTAGCATTCATGCCAAAAGGTATATTGACAGGAGGCATGAGTGTTTGACCATTATCGTTATAAATTGTAGACAGACCTTTGTCGGCTGAGGATACCCATATTTCACCTTCATCATCAAAAGCCATCCCCCATGCGTTCACGAGGTTTGGATCAATGTGTTGGGGGTTGTATTCGTCAACAACATCAGCAACAAGATTTACCTGCTCGTAATTATTGGCATGAGAAAGTTTCAGGTCGAAACTGTTTTGGTCCGATGACCCAGAGGGCGCAATGGTTTCACTTTTTTGGCAAGCTGTGGCTGCCAATAAAAGGAAAAGAATCAGCGACGCACCGGCAGCACGAAAGTTGACCGATCTCTGAGTGATCAGATGATCGAAACGATTTTTTTGATGTTTCATTTTTTCAAAGTTTTAGTGTGAATGAAATAATTAGAAAAATGGGGTTGCAATTTTTATGCGCGGCCATTTATCGTCAGTTTCAATCGCTCAATTAGCTCAGTGTATTTCCTCAAAAAAATCTGATCATCGCACTTTAAAAGTAAATTTGGTCTTCTTCCGCCAGCTAATCAGAGCTTCTTTTGAATCTGAATGAGGAGAATTCAATACTGAACAGAATTAACTATTTCAATTCATGATGAGTTATTATGGAGTTTTCACCCCAGTTATTTTCCCCATTTGGCGGACTTATTATACCGCAGAGAAAAGAATCAGAGCGATTCTTGCAAAAAAAATATACTGATGTATTGAATTTAAGAATCTGTTTGACATTGGAGAAAAGCTCCTCTTCAGGTCCAAAGGACTTCGGACTCCTTCTGACGAATTAGACTTTAACCAGCGATTGGGGTTTACAAAAATAATAACGGGGTGCAACTCGCTGCAGTTAAGATTTAACTTTTATAGGGAAGAGGTAACATAGGCGAATTGGGACGTTATCAATCATGGTTTTTTACAGGGAGGGTAGGGATTCTAGGCTTGATTCACCCGGGGAAGTCAATTGAATTTGTCGAAGTGTTGAGCACGACTTATGTTTAGCTCGGGTTTATTTTTCAAATGAGTTTAAGTATGGAAACTTAAATGACAGGTGACTGCGAAAAAGTCCATAAATTTTTTTCGGAGATGAACTTCAGTCACTGCCAAACATCAAAAAATTACTGCTGAATAACTAAATTTTATTTGAAGCCATTCAGCAGGAATCTGGCTTAACTAACCAGAAATATTTTTGAGGTGAAAAGGGTGAATATGCTCACCACACTATTGCATTACCCACAATGAAAATGTCATTAAGTTAGGAAACTTTATTGATTATCGAATATCGGACAAGGCTTCCGATCAATCGAAATTCTTGCTCTTAACTTAATGACATTGCAAGCGATGAAATAATAAGCTTGAAAAAATTAAGCTTATCCTTTAGGAAGATATTCTTTTTTTAACTTCCCATTATCAAACCATTCTGCTTTGCCATTATAAGAAAGACCATCAGCAGCGTTTTTCATGCTCTTTACACTTCCCTTCTTTTTTATTATGGCGAGGCGGGCAGAGAAGCCATTCATCTCGAGTTTTTTGCCGGTGTCTTTGTTATAACGTTCCATCAGGCTGCGTGCCGTTTTAGGAGTATTGTCATCAAATTGCTTTAATACCCAGCCTTCCATTGTTTCTCCTGAGCGGGGCTTGCGGCTTTTCTTTGCTGACTTAGATCTTGAAGCCTTGGTTCTTGTAGTTTTAGAGGCGGCCTTTATGGCAGTTGCTTTAGGTTTCCCTGCTTTGGACCTTCTTCTTCTTTTTCTCCTGGGTTTTGAAGCCACTGCTTTCACTGCTGCAGGTTTCGCCGCCGCTTTCGCTTTGTTTTTACTTCCTGGTTTCCTTCCCCTTCTCTTCCCCGGTTTGGCGGAAGCAGCGCCGGTAGTTCCTCCGCCACTTAAAGCACTTATAGCCTGGCGGAAGGATTTAATTTTTTCTTCACTCTCATTGATTTTGTCCTGAAGCATTTTAATAATGCCTTGTTCATTGGAAGTCATGTTGAAATTGTTTTAAGTTAGAAATTATTGACGCTGCAAATATAGTACTGTTTAGTTTATTTGCAAATGAATCAAATTTAAATTTGAACAACTGTACTGGTGCGTGTCTTATTTTAGGTTACTTAGTTCCTTTTGAATTCCGATGGAGAATTTAATTATCAGCCCCTAAAAAACATTCTTTGTATTGCGGATTGAAGCAATTGTTTTAACAATCATTCACTATATTTTTCGCACTCGGCAAACCATTTCATCAGGAGATTCTATTGGCCTGCAATAATTATTACTGTTTGAAAAACCTTTTTCTTGTCGCCGGTGGAAATTATTTAAAAAGTGCTGGAGATTATCTTGTTTCGCAAAACTAAATTGTTGAGGAGATGATAACTTCGTTCAAAGTAAGCATTCCACAAAAAATTCTTGATGATTTGAATTCAAGAATACATCATACAAGATGGACGGATGAAATAAAAGATTCGGGCTGGAAGAACGGTGCAAGTCTCTCATACATGAAAGAACTTGCTCAATACTGGCAGAACATTTTTGACTGGAGAAAAACCGAAAACGAAATCAATGCATATCCAAACTTCATTGCTGAAATTGATGGGTACAAAATTCATTTCCTCCATATCAAAGGGACAGGAAGAAAAAAATTTCCTCTCATCATCACTCACGGATGGCCGGGTTCATTTTTAGAAATGATGGAACTCATTCCTCTGCTAACAGGCAATAATGAATTTGATTTTGACCTGGTCATTCCTTCCCTGATGGGCTTTGGTTTATCACAGCGCGTTACAGAACCGGGATGCAATGTTCGCTTTATGGCAGATCTCTGGCAGAAGCTAATGATGGAGTTGGGCTACGAAAAATTTGGAGCGCAGGGCGGGGACTTTGGTGCAGGAGTAAGTACAGTGCTTGCACTAAAATATCCGCAGCAATTGATTGGATTGCATTTGAATTATATTCCCGGATCTTACACTCCGCATCTGCCCGTTGGAAAACAACAATTAACGGATGAAGAAATTAAATTTGAAAAAGACCGTGATGATTGGTATTCAAGAGAAGGAGCGTATGCGCTCCTGCATTCCACCAAAGCATTGACTCTCGCGCATGCACTAAACGATTCTCCTATCGGCTTGTGTGCATGGCTCGTTGAAAAATTCCATGGATGGTCTGATTGTAAAGGTGATATAGAAAGTGTATTTACCAAAGAACAGCTTCTTGCCAATGTCACACTGTATTGGGTAACGGAAACCATTCATTCTTCCATTCGGCTATACAATGAAAATGCGAAAGCGCAATTCCGTTTTTCCAAAGATGACTTCGTAAAAGTGCCGGTAGGTATTGCACGGTTTCCATTGGAGGAACCCTTTCCTCCACGCATGTATATTGAAAGAGGTTTCAACATTCAGCACTGGACTAACATGCCTGAAGGAGGTCACTTCGCAGCCATGGAGCAACCGGGATTGCTTTCAAATGACATCAGGGAGTTCTTTGAAAAAATTACTTTGCGGGGAGCGGATGTGAATGGTGAATAGTGAATGGTGAATGGCCTTGGTCTATAGTCATTGGTCATTGGTCATTGAGTCAGGACTAATGTTGTCTTGGTTTTTGGATTCTTGATTTGAAAGGAAAATTACCGAACACCTTTGCTGCGCCATAAAAATTTGTTTGGTCGAAACGTCAACATCATTCGCTCGATATTTCAAATCGGTGTACTTTTAAAAAAAACTTTTCATGGATACAAACCGCCTTTCAAAAAATATGCAGGCAGCACTCAATACGCAAATGACGAAAGAGGCAACCGCATCTCAGATTTATCTTTCTTATGCAGCATGGGCTGCCTCCGAAGGGTATGATGGTGTTGCCAATTTTCTTTTCCGGCATGCTGAGGAAGAGCGCAACCACATGATGAAGATTCTCGAATACATTTTGGAAAGAGGAGCGCGTGTAACAATAGAAGCGATACCTGCACCATCACACAAGCCAACGGGCATGCAAAATTGTTTTGAGAAAATATTTGAACATGAAGTGGACAACACCAAAGGAATTTATGCACTGGTGAAAAAAAGTTTTGAAGAAGAAGATTGGGCGACCTGGCACTTCATGCAATGGTTTGTGAAGGAGCAAACAGAAGAAGAAACACTTGCGCTTAACCTGCTTGATAAAATTAAAGTTGCCGGTGGTGCCAAAGCAAGCGGCGATGCATTGTATGCTTTAGATCGCGATCTTGAAAAGACACCGGATGATGCAAAGTTGGCAGAAGATAAAACGGCTGCGAATCCATAGTTTTTTAGTATCCCATTCTGAGTGAGGAGGAAATAAGAGTGGCGCAATCAGATTAAGCAATTTACAAGGTGGTTACTTCATCATGATATAAACGCAAAACTTTTTTCTGAGAGATAAAATTATCATTCCAAACTAACTATGTCTGTCATTGTGAGAAAAACTAGTTGTATGAATGGAGAGATTTTTCGATCTGTCCCCATTTTTTCCGGAAGAAATTTGCATAGGGTAAATGAACAATTAATTCTAAGGGATTGCTTCGTCGCCTATCACACAATATCCACCCTTCACTCCTCGCAATGACGATTAACTTTTTGAAAACCATGCTCATGAAAAAAAATCTACGGATCGAAAAAAATCTTGGTTCAATTCAACGCGCTTTTCTAACTTCTCTTCTCTACCTTCTATCTTCTATCCTCTGTCTTCTAACTTTTTCTTTTTGTCTTCTATCTTCTCATCTCGCATACGCGCAGTCCGGCGAGTGGACTTGGATGAAAGGTGACAGCACTATAAACTCCGTTGGCGTTTTCGGAACGCAAGGCGTTGCCGATCCGCAAAACACTCCGCCGGGTTTTTATGAAGCGGCAGAATGGAAAGATCTTGATGGCAACCTATGGCTCTACGGTGGTCTTGGTCCGCCATTCTCTGAATTCGGTGACCTGTGGAAATTTGACATTGCCGCCAATGAGTGGACGTGGGTAAAAGGTTCAGGACTACCCTTGCAATCGCCGGTGTACGGAACATTGGGTATTCCCTCACCCTCAAACACTCCCGGCGCACGATCGTGGGGTGTGGCAACGTGGGTGGGCTTGGATGGTTGCTTATATCTATATGGAGGATTGGCGTTGGGAGGGTGGTTTGCCGACCTATGGAAATATAATATTGCCACCAACGAATGGACATGGATAGGCGGATCTCAAACATTAAGTCTGCAACCAAGCTATGGAACACAGGGAGTGGCATCACCCACGAATATACCAGGCTCCCGTGCTGAGACGAATGCAACCTGGGTTGACAGTCTCGGAAACCTGTGGTTCTTTGGAGGGTGGGATGGAAGCAATGCCTATAATGATCTATGGAAGTTTGACATCTCAACGATGGAATGGACATGGATGAAAGGATTTAATGGCGGCAACCAGTTCGGAACCTATGGTACTCTTGGCGTCGCTGCGCCCGCTAACACTCCCGGTGCGCGGTTACCTTATGGAAAATGGAAAGATCAATATGGAAAGTTCTGGCTCTTCGCAGGATATCAGGCAACAAATTCTGAACTCTACGATGATGTTTGGAAATACGATCCTGACACGAATGAATGGACATGGGAAAGCGGAAGCAATCTGCCAAACCCCATGAATGTGGTGTCATCTAATTGTGATCCGGAAATAAATAATCGTCCATCCGGCAGGCATGAAAGCCGCGCATGCTGTTCTGATTGTGCCGGACATTTCTGGACCTTCGGAGCCTTTACCAGCACTGGAGGAATAGGCAGTGACTTATGGTTGTTCAATAGCAACACACTCGAATGGTCTTTAGTAAACGGAACCATACAAACCAACAATCCGGGTTTCTATGGAACCCAGGGAGTTGCTTCTCCAAATAATTATCCGCAGTCGCGATGGGGTGCTTTATCGTGGATGGATAATAACTGCGAGGTGTGGGTCTGGGGAGGAGCGAACAGTTCAGGAAATGACCTCTTAAATGACTTATGGAAATTTATTCCTGACCCGGATTGTCCGTCTAACGTGAGTTGTTCTTTATCCTGTATACAGAATTCTGTTGTTGCCTTTACTTCATCAGCAACTTCGCTCTGTGAAAAATTCTGCACTAACTTTTATGATTCATCAGCAAACAATCCTACAGCCTGGCAATGGATTTTCCAGGGTGGGTCACCCTCATCTTCTACAGATCAAAATCCGGTTAATATTTGCTACCAGACTCCGGGAGTGTTTGACGTAACTCTTATCACTACCAGCGCAAATGGAAATGATACACTAACACTGAATAACTATATGACTGTGTTTGCTACTCCGCCTTTTCCAACTATCACACAAACGGGCTACACGCTCACATGCAGTCCCGCAAGCTTCTACCAATGGCAATTGAATGCCGCGGATATTTCGGGTGCGACCAATCAATCATACTCCGTGACACAATCAGGATTGTACACCGTGATTGTAAGCGATTCAAATGGATGTGTCAATTCATCAAGTCAGTATGTGCTCATTGACGGCATTGCTGAATTGTATGATGGAAGCCAATTCATTTATCCCAATCCTTCGAACGGAAGTTTTATTTTGGATTTTACCTACCTGATTGCCCGTGGTGGTTTGATGAGTGACGACATCGTGGTTGATGTTGTGAATACACTCGGACAGAAAATTTTTTCTTCCCACGAATCCCCATCCCCCGGAACTTCCTTTAATAAGAAAAAAGAAATAAACTTAGGTGTAGTTGCTAATGGTGTGTACTTCATCGAAATAAAATCACAAAACATTTTTCTGAGAAATAAAATCATCATCACAAACTAACTATGTCTGTCATTGCGAGAGAAAGTGGTTGTATGAAGGAAGAGACTTTTCAACCTGTCCCCATTTTTTCCGGAAGAAATTTGTCTGGAGCTAATGAACAATTAATTCGAAGGGATTGCTTCGTCGTCTTACACACAATGCCTCGCGCTTCACTCCTCGCAATGACGATTGATTCGTCGTCTTACACACAATACCTCGCGCTTCACTCATCGCAATGGCGATTACTTCTTCGTCCTTCACATAATAGCTCATGCTTCACTCCTCGCAATTGACGATAACTTTTCACAAACTAAGCTCATGAAAAAAAATCTACTAATCGAAAAAAATCTCAACTCATATCATCGCGTTTTTCTAACCTCTGCATTCTATTTTCTATTTTCTATTCTCTATCTTCTAACTTCATCTTTTCTTTCCACTAATAGCGCGCATGCGCAGGCGGGTCAGTGGGCGTGGATGAAGGGATGCACCATGGCGGGATGTAACGCGACTTGGGGAACCCAGGGAATTCCGGCCGCTACAAACACACCTGAAGGTGTATATGCTCCTTATTATTGGGTTGATGCACAAAAGAATTTATGGGTTTATGGAGGTGTGGGAACCAGCGGCTCTTACAATGCTCTATGGAAGTTTGATCCTGTGCAAAGCGAATGGACATGGATGCAGGGCTCTAACAGTCCTAACCAGCCACCTGTATATGGCACCCAGGGAGTTTTTGCTGCATCAAACACTCCAGGTTATAGATCTTATAGTGCATTCTCATGGACTGATAACAATGGGAAATTCTGGTTATACGGAGGAGATGCAACTAATGGAACCATGAGCGATTTGTGGGAGTATGATCCCTTGCTGAATCAATGGGCATGGATAGCAGGATCTGCCGGTCCTGTACCTCCCAACTATGGTACGCAGGGAATTCCTGCCGCAACAAATACACCGGGAGCGCGGCGCGAAGGAAATGCCTCGTGGGTAGATTCATCTAACAATTTGTGGATGTTCGGCGGGCAACAACCCGGCGGAAACTTTTACAACGACATGTGGGAATTTGATGTATCCCTGAATCAATGGGTATGGATGGCCGGAACCTCTTCCCTTAATGCGCCCGGCATATACGGAACATTAGGTGTTGCCGACCCAAGTAATGTTCCGGGTGGCCGGGCCGCATATTGCAAGTGGCAGGATAAGTTTGGAAACTTCTGGCTCTTTGGAGGTGGTAATGCATATAATGAAAATTATAATGACTTATGGATGTATGACCCTTCAACAAATTATTTTACGTGGATGTCAGGAACCTCAAATGGAAATACTGCCGCTAACGCCGGAGCTATTTGTGATTCTTCAACATCATTTTATCCGGCTTCGAGATTTGAAAACCGTTCCTGCGCTGTTGATAGCTGCGGCAATTTCTGGCTCTTCGGCGGCCTGTTTCAAACGAGCTATAGCGAGACCATTAATGATCTTTGGGTCTATCGTCCTTCACAGAACGACTGGACGTATGTGAGCGGACAACTGACTTACAATAATTCAGGTGTGTACGGAACACTTGGTGTACCGGATCCGAATAATTTTCCGGGATCACGAATGGGTTCCGTCATGTGGATAGATTTACTGGGAAATGTCTGGCTCTTTTGCGGATCAACGAGTTGGGGCGTGAATACTTACAATGACGTATGGAAGTTCATTCCTGATCCTGATTGCCTTGCGATTGGAAATTGTATGAACTCATCACCCGTTGCTTTCAATGCCAGTGATAAAACCATCTGTGAAAAATTCTGTATAAACTTTTATGATTCATCGGCTAACAATCCAACTTCATGGTTCTGGATTTTCCCCGGAGGTGCGCCATCAACCTCTACCGATCAAAACCCTGCTAACATCTGCTATGATGTGCCGGGTGTTTATGATGTAACTCTCATCACCACCAATGCTAACGGAACTGATTCACTCACGTTACACAACTACGTCACCGTATATGCGACACCACCATTTCCTTCCATCACACAGGTTGGATACACGCTCACCTCGAGCCCTGCAATTTCTTATCAATGGCAATTCAATTCAGTTGATATATCCGGCGCGACCAATCAATCATATACTATTCTGCAAACCGGATACTATACCGTGATCGTGGGTGATTCCAACGGCTGTAAAAATTCTTTCACCACTTATATTTTGATTTCTGGAGTTGTGGATGTCGGTGATGCAGGCATTTCCATTTATCCGAATCCTTCCGGAGGAAATTTTATGGTTGAATTGTTAAATGGTCCCGATTTAGCCGGGATGGCGGGTGAAGTTTCGATTGATGTTGTGAATACTCTTGGACAAAAAGTTTTTTCTTCCGCCGGAACCCATTCAGAGAGGATAGAAATTAATTTGAGTGATCGCACTGCCGGCATTTATTTCATTCAACTGAAAGCTAATAATTTCATCTTCCAGCAAAAAATCCTAATTTCCCGAAACTAATTCCCGGTTACTCCGCGGTGGAATCGAATCTCTAAAACCATAAGCATGAAAAAGCAACTGATCACTCTTGTTTTGTTTTTGATTGTTGTTTATGCATCAGCACAGAAACAGGCCGCTAAATGGTATTTCGGAAATTATGCCGGTATAGATTTCCTCAGTGGTTCTCCTGTACCGTTTTCAGGGAGTGCGATGGCGATGCTTGAAGGAGTGGCTTCGATTGCTGACACCGCAGGGAATACACTTTTTTATACCAATGGTTCGCAAGTATGGAACCGCAACAATGCTCAGATGCCAAATGGCTTCGGGCTGTTGGGTGATAATAACTCTGCACAAGCTGCGATCATCGTTCCTGATCCCGGCAATGCAAATCAGTATTACATTTTTACCACGCCTACCTGGGGCACCGGCGCAATGAATTATTCGTTGGTGGATATGACTTTGCAAAGCGGGTTGGGAGATGTTACAGACAAAAATGTTTTTATGTTTAATAACTCGACAGAAAAGGTTACTGCCGTGAGGCATTCAAACGGAACTGATATTTGGGTGGTTGGCCACGAGTGGCTGAGCAATAACTTTTATAGTTTTCTTATAACCCCTGCTGGTGTGAACCTAACTCCTGTAATTACATCTGTCGGAAGTGTGCACAGCGGCACTCTTGGTTTTGCAGGATATATGAAGGCCTCGCATCACGGACACAAAATTGCGTATGCCATTACCATCAGCTTAAATCTTGTTGAGCTTCTCGATTTCGATAATGCCACCGGAATTCCTTCTAATCCCGTCACTATAAATAATGTTGATGAAGCGTACGGGCTCGAGTTCTCTCCTGATGACTCACGTCTTTATGCGACATTAGAAAATCCGCAGATCATTTATCAGTGGGATGTGAATGCCGGCTCCGCTGCCGATATCATTGCGTCTCAAACGGACGTGGGCCCGGGAATAGGCAGCGATGCGTATGCAGCATTGCAACTCGCGCCCGACGGAAAGATTTATCTCGCGAACCGTTTCAGCTCTTATCTCGGGGTGATTAATGATCCTAATGCGCTCGGAGTTGCGTGCAACTTTGTTGACAACGCTGTTACCCTCTCCAGCGGAACAAGTGAATATGGACTTCCGAATTTTTTCCAGAGTTTCTTTGACACTACCGCTATAACATCCTCTGCGCAAAGCAACTTCGCTGCTGCGGATACTGATATCTGTGAGAAGTTCTGCATTGACTATTTTGATTCATCAACAAATAATCCCGTGTCATGGTTGTGGAATTTTCCCGGCGGAAATCCTTCAACATCGTCGTTACAAAATCCAATCAACATCTGTTACCAGAATCCGGGTTTGTATGATGTAACCCTGATCACCAGCAATGCCAACGGAGTTTCTGATACGCTAACAGTCAGCAATTACATCACGGTGTATACCAATCCTTTTGCGCCCGTAATAACGCAAAATGGAAACACGCTCACTTCTACTTCAGCGATTTCTTATCAGTGGCAATTAAATTCAGTGAATATTCCCGGCGCCACGAATCAGAGTTATACGATCACGCAATCAGGGTTGTACACTGTTATCATTGGGGATGCGAATGGATGCAATGCCCAGGCAAGTGTAGATGCATCGCTCGTAGGAATTTCAGAGGCGGGAGAAAATTCGTTCATAAATTTTTATCCTAACCCTGCAGCAGATGAATTGATGGTTGAGTGGAGTGATGGTTTGGCTGGTCATGATTTCACCATATCATTGGTGAGTGCTGTGGGGCAAGAAGTTTTTTCTTCCAGTCAAAATAATTCTCACGGGGGCAACACAGAAATTGATTTGTCGAATATTGCTTCGGGTGTTTACTTCATCGAAATAAAATCAGAGTATGGTTTTGTAAAACGGAAAATTCTCATTGCAAAATAATTTTTATTCAGCTACTTCGAAGATGAAAAAACTTTTTCTGTTCATATCTCTCGGCTTCGCATTTAATGCCAAAGCAGATTACTGGACGCCGAAGGCCGCTTACCCGGGAGCAGGAAAGGAACTCCCGATATCTTTTTCCATAGGTGATTATGGATATGCAGGATGTGGCGCCAACGCTAATGATTTCTGGAGATACGATCCGGCAACCGACTCATGGACGCAGGAAGCAACTGTGCCGGGAGCCACAGCGAGGCGAGCTGGAATAGGGTTCTCCATCAACGACAAAGGATATGCAGGAACAGGCGATGGACCATTGAATGATTTTTATGAGTACGATCCCGCTGCAAATACCTGGACAGCGAAAGCAAGCATGAGCATAGCGCGGAATTTTGCTGCAGCATTTGCAATCGGCACCAAAGGATATGTGGGAGGTGGAAACTACCTCAATGACCTTTGGGAATATGACTCGTCAACAGATGTGTGGACACAAAAAAGTGATCTTCCATTTTCGTGGTGGGGACATGCGGCAGCATTTGCCATTGATGACAAAGGATATTTTTCAACCGGACTTGCCCCTGGCTTTACTGCAGAAACATGGGAATATGATCCGGTTACCAACTCATGGACCCAGCGTGCAACTATGCCGGGAGGGGTACGCTCCGATGCGCGCGGGTTTGCCATATGCGGCAAAGGGTATGTGATGACAGGAGGTGAAGGACCTTACTATAATGATCTCTGGCAATTCGATCCTGTATTGAATAGTTGGATTCAAAAAGCAGATATTCCAACAAATGGCCGCGATGATGGAGCTTCCTTTGCCATTGGCAGCAAGGGTTATTTTGGATTAGGACAGATAAGCGGAAGCACTGACACAATTGACTTTTGGGAATACACACCTGACAGCGCATGCAGTATCAGCAACATACCATCTGCTTCTTTTTATTCATCGGATACTTCCCTGTGTGAAGCTGTCTGCATTGATTTCATTGATGCTTCAGTCAATTCGCCAACCTCATGGGAGTGGAGTTTCCCCGGAGGAAATCCTTCTTCATCAACGCTGCAGAATCCCACGAGCATCTGTTATTATGCTGCAGGAACTTATGATGTGATTTTGATTGCAACGAACAATTCAGGTGCGGATACGATTGTAATGCAGAATTTTATAACGGTGAACGTTATACCGATTGTAAACATCACGCAGAGTAACGACACTCTTTATTCTTCTCCGGGAAATTTTTACCAATGGTATACCGGAGGAAATGCAATCAATGGTGCGACTGATAATTTCTATATTCCTCCTGCAGAAGATTTTTATACTGTTGTAATTACTGATGCGAATGGTTGCACAGCCGCTGACACCATTTCCTTTTCGCTTGCGTCGCAAACATCTTTCGCTACATCCGACACTGACATCTGCGAGAAGTTCTGTATTAACTTTTATGATTCATCACAAAACAATCCAACATCATGGCTGTGGAATTTTCCGGGAGGCACACCTGGTTCTTCTGTTGATCAAAATCCAACGAACATCTGTTATCAAAATCCCGGAATATTTGATGTGACGCTGGTCACGTCCAATGCCAACGGAATTTTTGATACACTCACACTCAGCAATTATATCACTGTGTACACCAATCCTTTTGCCCCCGTAATAACGCAAAATGGGAACACACTCACTTCTACTTCAGCAGCTTCCTACCAATGGCAATTAAATTCATTGAATATTCCCGGCGCCACCAATCAGAGTTATACGATCACGCAATCAGGATTGTACACAGTTATCATTGGGGATGCGAATGGGTGCAATGCCCAGGCAAGCGTGGATGCTTCGCTTGTAGGGATTTCGGACATGGAAGAAAATTCTTTCGTGAATATTTTTCCAAATCCTTCTTCAGGAAGTTTTATAGTTGAATGGCTGTATGGTCAGATGGTTGGTAATGTTTTAATTGATGTGGTGAATACGCTTGGACAAAATGTTTTTTCATCAACAGAAATAATTTCTTCACCAAATTTGAAGAAGGAAATTGAGTTAAGTGATGTTGCACGAGGTGTTTACTTCATCGAAATAAAAACGGAGGATGAATTTGTGAGAAAGAAAATTTTGATTGCAGAATAACATCCCAAAGAAAAGCGGTACTTCCTTTGGGCAACTATTTCTTTTCTTTTTATTGCTGATTTTGTTGTGATGAAAAAGAAATTGCTTGATATTATTTTCTGCTGCGCAATGAAGTGTGAGGTGTGTATTGCATAAGCGGGAGAATGAATCCGGACGATAATAAAGTAATCATTGTAAAATAATTAACCCATGAAAAAAATCATACTTTCAGTACTCACCATCCTGTCTCTCAGGGCTTATTCCCAAGTCATCCTCGACAGTTGTTTTCAAAGTACTCCTTATGGCACTTCATTTTTAAGTTCTTCTACACTTGGTAATTCCCCCGATGCTGATTTGTTGAATTGGAATGGCTCAAGCTGGTTAGGACAATGGCCCAATGCAAATGTTAATCTTGCTCCGCCGTGCGATGAGGTCAACGCTCGCGCAATTTGGATGGGAGATCAAACATACTGGACAACTAATGGTGAAGGATTCGCTGCCAAAATAGATCAGGCACTCGTCACCGGCACTACTTATTATTTCACCATCACATACGCAAGCAATGGCAGTTACAGCTATGGAAATTTTTCTCCTTATTTCAACACCAACAACTCTTCTGATTATCTCACTTCTCACTTTGCGGGCCAATTAACCCCTGTTGGATATAGTTGGGAAACACACACTTTTTCTTTCGTTGCATCTGCCGCACAAAACGGAGATAACTGGATTCTCATTCATTCCAATGACGGATCGGGTATAGTGCTCAACTTCTGTCAACCGACAGGGCAAATTGACCTTGGTGAAGACACGGTTTTATGTTTTGGAGATTCGGTGTCATTGTCAACCAATTCCGGATTTGATAGTTATACATGGAATACAGGTGACACCACTTCTTTTATAACAGTAACCTCGCCGGGAACTTATATTGTAACAGGAACTTCGGCAGCCTGCTCTTCAACGGATACAATTCAGGTTGGCTATATCCTTTGCAACGTGCCACAAACCGCATTCGAAAGTAATGCTACCACGCTATGTGAAAAATTCTGCATTGACTTTATTGACCAGACAACCAATTACCCTACAGCTTGGCAATGGACGTTTCCCGGTGCTACCCCTTCATCATCTACTGATCAAAATCCAACTAATGTATGTTATAACACAGCGGGTATGTACGATGTCACGCTCATCACCACCAATGTAAACGGGAATGATACGCTCACCCTGTACAATTACATTACTGTGTATCCCACCCCGCCCTTTCCAACCATCACGCAAGTGGGATATACCCTCACGTCAAGTGCCGCAAGTTCGTATCAATGGCAATTAAATTCGGCTGATATTCCCGGTGCTACCAATCAGTCGTACACGGTTTTGCAAACAGGATATTACACGGTGATTGCAGGGGACTCAAACGGGTGTAAAAATTCTTTCACTACTTACGTTTTAATTTCCGGAATTGCTGATGTGAGCGTTGATGCGGGCTTTTCAATTTATCCCAATCCTTCTTCAGGAAGTTTCACGGTTGAATTGCTAAACGGTTTTGTTACCGGTGAAGTTGGGATTGATGTTGTTAATACTCTCGGGCAGAATATTTTTTCAGCTACAGAATCCCGATCCATCGGGACTGCAAATTGGAAGACGAAAATTGATTTGTCCGAAGGACTCCATTCGGAGAGTAAACCGGCAAGTGGGGTTTACTTTATCGAAATAAGAACGGGAAGTGTTTCATTGAAGAGGATCATCATCATAAATTGACAGGATGAAAAATTCTTTTCTTCTCATTTTTCTAACTACTAATTTCTTGCTTCTGACTTCCGGCGCCATGGCGCAACAGGGTGAATGGACGTGGGTTAAAGGTGACAGCACCAACAATGCAAGCGGCACTTTCGGCACACAGGGAATTCCATCGGCTAACAATAATCCTCCGGGTTTCTATGAGCCTGCAGAATGGAAAGGAAAAGATGGAATGTTTTGGTTCTACGGTGGATGGAATGCGGGAGAGTATAATGATGTGTGGCGATACAATCTTCAAACCAACGAATGGACATGGATGAACGGAGGAGGAAGTGCAGGCATCTATCCTGAGTACGGAATCAAAGGAGTTTTTACAGCGGCGAATACTCCCGGCAGTCAGCAATGGTGTGCTGCAAGCTGGGTAGACACTTCCGGTAAGTTCTGGCTCTTCGGAGGATCAGATGGTGGTGCTATACATTACAACCTGCTATGGCAATATGATCCTTCGCTGAATGAATGGGCGTGGATGCACGGAGATACTCTTGGAAATTCATTTGGCAATTATGGCATCAAAGGAATTCCATCTGTCAACAATGATCCGCAATCAAGATGGGAAACGAGTGCGACCTGGACTGACAAAGACAATAATCTTTGGCTCTTCGGCGGAATGATAGGGTCATCCCTGAATGATTTGTGGAGATACAACATCGCTACGAATGAATGGACCTGGATGAGCGGAAGCGACCAACCTGATCAGCATGGAACTTATGGCACCCAGGGAATTCCTGATCCTGCCAATGTTCCCGGAGCACGACACGTTTACGCAAAATGGATTGATGAGCATGAAAACCTCTGGCTCTTTGGCGGCTTCGGTTATAATGCAGGTTATTTCGGGGAGCTGAATGATATGTGGAAGTACGATATAGCTACCAACGAATGGGTATGGATGAGCGGCACTGATCAATTAAGTGATGCAGGGTTGTCAGGGCCATTGTGTGCGCTCTCTTCTGACTATCGCCCATCTGCAAGATATGAAACACGTGCATGCTGGGGTGACCAAAAAGGAAACTTCTGGCTCTATGGTGGTTATTCTAACTCTGCAGAATTTAATGACACGTGGGTATATGTTCCCGATTCAAATGCATGGACCCTCGTTTCAACAACCACTTTCAATGCAGGGTTGTATGGAACGCAGGGAGTATCAACTCCCTATACCCACCCGCCGAAAAAAATGGGAGCATTAGCATGGACTGATTCATTGGGAAATCTCTGGCTTTTCAATGGAGGATTTATTGGACCTGCACCACAAAGAAATGATCTGTGGAAATATGTGATTGATCCCAACTGCCCGTTCATTCAAATCCAGCAAATTAATTTTTCAGCCGACGATACTTCGCTGTGTGAAAAATTTTGCATCAGTTTTTCTGATGCATCCATTAACAACCCAACCTCATGGCTGTGGATGTTTCCCGGTGGCTCACCCAATACTTCAGCTGCACAAAACCCGGCAAATATTTGCTATGATGTGCCCGGCGTTTATGATGTGACACTCATCACTACAAACGCCAACGGAAGTGATACGCTCACCCTGCACAATTATATCACCGTCTATCCAACCCCGCCGTTTCCAACCATCACGCAAGCGGGCTACACACTTACATCAAGCGCTGCAAATTTTTATCAGTGGCAATTCAACTCCGTTGATATTCCCGGTGCAACTGATCAATCGTTCGCGGTGATGCAAACCGGGTTGTACACAGTCATTGTCAGTGATTCAAATGGGTGTGCTAATTCTGCAAGCCTGTATGTACTCATCAGTGGTATCGCTGATGTGAGTGATGCAAACATTTTCATTTCACCCAATCCCTCTTCGGGAAGTTTCATGGTTGAATTGCTAAATGGTTCCGATCAAATCGGGATGGTTGGTGAAATTTCGATTGAGGTCGTGAATATGATCGGACAAAAAGTTTTTTCTTCTAAAGAATCCCGGTCTATCGGAACTGCGTATTATATGAAGGAAATTAATTTAAAAAATATGGCTCAGGGAGTTTACTTCATTGAAATAAAAACAGAGAGTGATTTTGTGAAGAAAAAAATTATTATTCAATGAGATCACTTAAATCCGTCCTGCAAAAAAGTAATTCTTTACTTCACTCATTGAATCAAATATCATATTTTTGACGCATCACGTAATCTATGCAAACTGCCACCAACGGAGTAACATCAGAGGAAAAAGTGCTGGAGTTGTTGCGGTCGCGCAATGTGGAGGCGGTTGAGTTACTGTACGACCGGTATGCATGCATGTTATTTGGAGTGATTCACAGAGTCGTAAAGGATACAAAGCGTGCGGAAGAAATTCTTTTTAAAACATTCACTCACGCCTGGAATCACTACAACGACTATGATGGCACACAGCAGAGCATTAGCATTTGGATGATGAGTATCGCCCGGAAATTCAGTCTCGATTCATTATCGCACCAGGAACGCGTGAAGGCGGAAAGTGAACTGCTTAATTCATTGAAGCGATCAGGAGTGAAAGAAAAGATGATGGTTCTTGAATTGATTTTCTTTCAGGGATTGAGTGTTGCTAAAATTGCTGAGAAGCTTGATTGCAGTGCAACGGAAGTAAGGACTTTACTGCACCAGGCAACAGATGGATTGAAAAACGAATCTTCATCAAAATGAATGCGAAAGAATTAATTGATTCCGGAATCATAGAGCTATACGTGATGGGCATAGCCGGTGATGACGAGTGCGTGCTGGTGGAAACGCTCGCTCAAGAAGATGATATCGTCCGGCATGAGATTGCTTCTGTGAATGATGCACTCATTGCATATTCTGCTACAAATGTTTCACCGGTGCTTCCGGCCGGTTTAAAAAATAAAATTCTCGGCTTCATTGAATCTTCGCATTCAAAACTTCCTCCCCGGTTAACGGCTGAGTCCACTGCCAATGAGTGGCTGCAGTATTTAGAAGAGCAGCAAATTAACCCGCCGGAAAATTTTCACGGCATTTACTTTCTCGAATTGCCGGGTACTGAAGACTATTACACCTATGCTGTTTGGGGAAAGAATGGCGATTACGTTGATGAAGAATTTCACCCTCTACACCATGAATATCTCTTCGTTTGCAATGGCGAATGTGAGATGACCATTAACGGAAAAAAATCTGAGCACCGCGGCGGTGACTTTATTGAAATTGCACCCGGAGTTCCTCACTCTGCAAGAGTTTTAGGCAAAGAACTCATGCTCGTAATTGGACAGCGCAGGGCTGCATGAATCTCTTCTGCAAATAATATTTCTTTTTACCTTCGACCCATTACAATTGCCAATTGAATGAGAGTGCTTTCGGGCATTAATGATCCTGTGTTTGTGAGAAAAGAGAATCGGAGTACGCTCGAAAATTTCTTCCTGCCCCTCATCAACGATGAACGCGATCTTCCCTTTGTTCATCTCAGTATTAAAATTATTTTGATTGTTATTCCTGCCGCTGCACTTCTTTATATACCGTTGCTGAAAGGCTGGATGTGGTATACTGCGGCAATCATCTATCTTCTTTCCATTCTTTTGTATTTCATGGGTCCTTTTGTATTGATGATGCATAACACCAGCCACTGTGCCTTCTTCAAAAGAAAATATGAATGGGCAAATAATATCATCCCCTGGGTTCTTGGCCCATTTTTCGGGCAGTCGCCTGAAACCTACTTCAGTCATCACGTTGGAATGCATCATGTAGAAAATAATTTGGAAGATGATTGCAGCAGCACCATGACATATCAGCGTGACAGTTTCCGTGATTTCATCCGGTACTATCTTGAATTCTTTTTCATCGGATTAATTGAACTTGTCAACTACTTCCGCCGGAAAAAGAGAAAGAAGCTGATGAACAAAGTGATCCGCGGCGAGTTTTCTTTTTTTGCGCTATGTATTGCGCTCTCTTTCATTAGCTGGCAGGCAACAATCTTTGTTTTTATTATTCCATTTGCTGTCGCGCGCTTCGCTATGATGGCCGGTAACTGGGGACAGCATGCTTTCATTGATGCTCATGATAGCGCCAACAATTATCGCAACAGCATCACCTGTGTTAACTCCGTTTATAACCGGCGGTGTTTCAATGACGGGTATCATATAGGTCATCATTTAGCACCGCGAATGCACTGGACGGAAATGCCGGCCGATTTTCTCTCCCACCAGGATAAGTATGCTGACGAGCGGGCGGTGGTCTTTGAAGGAATTGACTATTTCTACATCTGGCTGTTGCTAATGATGAAACGCTACGATGTACTTGCAAAGCATTTCGTGAACATTGGCAATACCTTTAGAAGTGATGAAGAGATCATTGACTTTTTAAAAAACCGAACCAAGAAAATTTAATTATTGTGGGTGCTCAGCATCAGTCACCGCAAAACAGCAAATTCATAATTGAAAATTCTTTTTGCAATTCCCCATTAACTCGTAATTTCATTGCGGCAACTCCTTCAAAAGTTAACATTCTCCCGATGAAAATCTTATCCTTATTTGCCCCTATAATCCTAATTCTCTTTTCACTGAAATCAAATGCCGGTACCACTCCTTCTGTTAACTGGACGATCAATGATCCATTCAGGCAAAAGGTTTTCATTCAGAATAAAGGACAGTTTGATGATATGAACAATCTCCCCGGTTCCGGTATTCAATATGCAATTGATGATCCCGGATCGCGAATTTTTTTTACTCCTCATGGCCTCACATATCGCTTCAACAAGCCTGAAAATAAATCCGCCCCTGAAGCAGAAGAAAGAAATTCAGAAGTAAAATCACCCCCGGTATTCGTGCAAATGGAGTGGGTGGGCGAGAATCCTGGTATGGTCATGGAAGCAGAGAGTAAAGTGAAGGACTATTACACCTATCTCGATACCCGGGACAACAAGTCAACTTTCGTTGCAAATGCATTTCAAAGACTGATCTATAAAAATCTATACCCGGGCATTGACGTAGTGTATACCTTTCATGAAAAGGAAGGGATAAAGTATGCAATCATTCTACACCCGGGAGCTGATCCGTCAGTAATCAAAATGAAATACACTGAAGCGGATAATATTTTCACAGATGAACATGGTAACATTCATCTTGCTACGGGGTTAGGCGACATCATTGATCATGCTCCCGTCAGCTACTACTCCGACGATTTAGTGCCCTTGAAATCATCGTTTATTCAAACGGGAAATGAAGTTCATTTTCATCTCTCAAATTATGACAAGAGCAAAACGGTAATCATTGATCCATGGACCATAAATCCAAGCTTCTCGGGCACAAATGCCGGCTGGGACATCGCCAGAGATGGTACGGGAAATATCTATTGCGCCGGCGGCGGTCCTCCTTTCTACCTTAAGAAATTTACTCCCACCGGCGCTCTCACCTGGACGTTTACATATCCTAACTACACCGATTGGCCGGGAGATGTTGCAACTGACAATGCAGGTAATAGTTATATATCTTATGGCGCATGGATTGGGATCAATTATACTAAAATCAGTCCATCAGGAATCGTGGTCTTCAACAATACTTTTGGCAATGCTGCATTTCCTAACCTTGAAGGTTGGCGCACCATCCAAAATTGCAAGACCGGCGCTTTGTATGGCGCAGGATTCGGGTATTCCTACAGCCTTTATGATTTTACAAACATCTTCTCAGTGGATACGGCCACGGGAGACTTCTCCAATTATTTACCTCTTTATACTTCTATCGTTGAAGTGCGATCTCTTGCTTGTTCGCCTGCAACGGGAGATATTTACGCGTTAGCGCTGCAATGCGGTGGTACTCCCGCTATTGAAGGTAACAGAATAATCAAATTGACTTCTTCACTCGGTCCCGTTTTTAATGTACAGGATGGATATTCCATGATGGAAACTCAGGGAGATTATTACCCCAATGATTACGGCGGCTTCAACGGAATCGCCGTCGGATGTTATTTATATACTTTTCAGGGCAACACTTTAAAAAGGTGGGACAAAAATACCGGTACACAATTGGGCACCACTGTGAATGTTGTCGGCGGAACTGAATTATATAACGGGGGTTTATTTGTTGACCAGTGCGGCAGCGTGTATGTAGGGACTTCAAATAAGGTGGTAAAGTATGATGCCACGCTGAACCAGCTAACCACCGGGAGCACCTCCGGCGCGGTGTATGATATTTGTTTGGGAAATATTCCGGGTGAGATATTGGTTTGCGGAGAGGGCTTCATCTCCTCCATTGATATGGACGCCTGTACTCAGCCAAGTGTATCAATGACTTCCGTGGCAGCAGCGCCATGTACCTGTACGGGAAGTGCAACCGCGACCGTGGCTATTAATTGTGACTCAACAGGATTCTCATTTCTTTGGGCACCCTCAGGGGGAAGCGGTGCTACGGCAACTGATCTTTGCCCCGGCGTATACACTGTAACCATATCCGATACCTCCACATGCTTCAACGTAACGATAGTAGATTCAGTTACTGTTGGCGGTTCAGTCGGTGGCTTATCTACTACATTGCTCATCACTCCTTCATGCAATGGTCCCTGCAACGGCATGGCTACTGCGATACCTAATAATGGAACGGCGCCCTACACCTATCTCTGGAGTAATTCAGAAACCTCGGAAACAATTACGGGTCTTTGCGAAGGCACTTATACCGTAACGGTGTCTGACTCAGCAGGCTGCACCCATACAGAATCTTTTGACATTCTCTCCTCTCAGCCAATTACACTTTCAGCCAATAGCACCAATGCAACTTGCCTTAGCAACAATGGAAGTATCAGCGTCAATGTG
Source organism: Chitinophagales bacterium (assembly GCA_035638255.1). Lineage (GTDB taxonomy): Bacteria > Bacteroidota > Bacteroidia > Chitinophagales > UBA10324 > DASRAJ01. Next base: position 46,631 of record DASRAJ010000057.1, on the reverse strand, counting down.
AGCGGAGGCACTTCACCTTTCAATTACCATTGGAGTAATGGCCAAACAACGCCGGATATTGCTGGATTAGCGCCGGGTGATTACAACCTCGATGTGACAGATTTTAACGGATGCACTCAATCAATCACGGTCACCGTTGGTATAAATCCATTGCCTGATATCTCCGTGACCATGCAAGCGCCTAAGCTTTGCGTGCCACAGTTGGTACAATTTAGCAGCGATTCATCCGGCGTGATTGGCTATTATTGGGATTTTGGAGATAGCACGTTTAGTTCAGAACAGAATCCCCTTCATACCTACTACAATGCCGGAATATATACGATACTACTAGTAGCCACCACTTCGGACGGATGCCTTGATTCCATTTACGTAAGCGATACAATAAGCCAGGTGAACTTTGGCATAAGCATTTCAAATGCATTCTCTCCGAATGGAGACGGAAAGAATGATTTTTTTAAACCCAACCTGAACTGTACAGGTAATTTGAATTATACCTTTAGCATCTTTAATCGCTGGGGAGAATTGGTCTTTGAAACACATGAGGGCGCCAAAGGATGGGATGGCAGGTATAAGGGGAAGCCCATGCCGGTGGACGTGTATATTTATTACATTAAGTATGATTGCGACGACTGCTCTGATTATTTGCAGGGGAATGTGACATTGGTACTATAACTGTTTTAATGTTCATTGCACATCAGAAATGAATCTCAATACCGGAACGAGTTATTTCCCTTAACGTCCCCGATTATTTTCAACAACCAAAAAAGAGAACTGTTTATCTTGCAACACTACTAAATTCCAATGTCAACAGCAGCAATGAAAAAGAACAAGGATGCTTATGCCGGCGGGATTACGCTGCAGTTTAATTATTTGCCAGCATACTCTCAATTTCTCTTAGATAATAAATTGGAAGAATTTGCGCTGGCACAACTTCGCATAGGACGCGAAATACAAGTTCCGCTGCTAAATTATTTTAAGACAATGCCGGAAGCGGAGTTAAAGGAGATGGCCATTCGGAGCACGAAAGAAATGCTTGGTTTATTTTCAGAGAATAAAGTGAAAGAATATATTGACAAATCCCTCCAATCATGGATTACTAAATTCCTGCCGTTTCTGCAACGCGATGAAATAGTGATACAGGATATTTCAATTGTCAGTTTTGTACGAAGAAAAGTATTTCGTGATTTCTTACCTCAATATAGCTCTGACATCGAGGTGTGCACAAACGTAATGGAAGAGGTAGATCTGTTCGCTATGGAATCGGAACGGGTCTGTTACCAGGCGTTGTTTGATCTGCAGAAGAAAAAAATAAATGAAGACCATTATTTGATTGATAAAATAAATAACACTACCCCGGGCATTTTATACCTCTTTGATGTAGAGAAGCAGAAGGAAATTTATTCCAATCACAAGCGTGAGGTGCTTTTAGGATATTCCGATGAGGATATGAAAGAAATGGAAGGGCAGCTACTGGTAAAACTGGTACATCCTGATGATCTGCCCGAACTTTTAGAATATGTGACTGCATTTTCAATGATTTCTGATGATGAAACGAGGACCATTGAATACCGTGTTAAAAATAAACAGGGAATATATCGCTGGCATCGCAGCTATGAAACTGTCTTTAAAAGAAATGATGCCGGCATTCCTTCCGAAATAATCGGTATTGCCATCGATATTACCGATGATAGAGAAATTGCCCTCCGATTGAAATCAAGCGAACAGCAATTAATCGAGGCACAGGAACTTGCGGGATTGGGACACTTTGAATGGAATTTAGGAGTGTATGAGTCGGTCTATTCTCCTCAGCTTAAAAAGATTCTGGAACTCGACAGCAAAACCACTCTGACTACTTTCCTCGAATACGTACATCCCTCTGACCGAAGCAGGGTGAAGGCGTCAATAGATGAGGCATTAATAGCAGGGGGAGACTATGAATGCGAATACCGCTACCGCAAAAACGGAAGTGAAAAAGTTATTTGGGCACGCGGCCTGGTCACCCTTAAGGATGGTAAACCCTTAAAAATGCAGGGAACAGTGATGGATGTTACACAACGGCATCACATGCTTCAGCGCTTAGAACGAAGTGAGGAATTGCATAATCAGGCACAGGCAATTACCCATATTGGCAATTGGAGCTGGTTTATAGGCGAGGTCAAAGTCAATTGGAGTGATGAGCTCTACAGGATATATGGATTAGAACCGCAATCAGAGGTCATAACTTTTGAAAGGTTTTTATCATTTGTTCATCCTGAAGACCGTGACAAAAGACGACAGCAAATTCAGCAGGCAATAGATACTCATATAGCCGAGGATTATGTTATGCGAATTGTGGTAAAAGAGGGCCTTATAAAAGTTCTTCACGGTAAGGGCCAGGTAATGCTGGATGAAAATGATAAGCCCTATAAATTAGTGGGTACCTGCCAGGATGTTACGAAAGAAGAGCAGTTAATCGGGCAGCTAAAAGAAAATGAAGAAACTTTTCGGCAGCTTATTTATAATGCGCCCGATGCTGTGGTTGTAATTGATGAACACAGCATGATCCTTCTTTGGAACCCAAAAGCAGAAGAAATATTTGGATGGAAAGCGGATGAAGCCATTGGAAAATCCCTTCTCGAAACCATTATTCCACAGCGCTACGGAAGGGTGCACCTCGATGGATTGCATCGCCTGCATACCACGGGGAAATCACGCGTGCTCAACAAAACTCTTGAGATAATGGCTTTAAATAAAAGCGGACAAGAGTTTTATATCGCGCTCACCATAGCACGTTCACGGAGGGCGGATATTCCGGTATTTGTTTTCTTCATCCGTGATATTTCGAATGAGAAAAAAGCTGAAATGGAACTGGAAGAAAACAGGAACCGGCTGGCGCAGCTTAACCAATCCCTGGAACAAAAAAATCAGGAGCTCGAGCGGAGCAATCAGGAGCTAATGTCATTTAACTATATCGCCAGCCATGATTTGCAGGAACCGCTGCGGAAAATAAAAATGTTCACTAACCGGATCATGGATATGAGTCCCTCCTATATGCCTGACGGTATAAAGGATTCTTTCAACCGCATCATAAATTCTGCGGAACGGATGCAGACGTTGATTGATGACCTTCTTTCATTCTCCCGCACCTCTTCAGGCGAAAAAGTTTTTGAATCCGTAGATTTGAATGGTATGCTTGATGAAGTTCAGAATTCGTTAAAGCATTCTTTAGAGGAAAAAAACGGGAAGATCATTTCTTCCCCGTTACCTGCCCTGCGCGTCATTCGTTTTCAGTTTCAGCAGCTTTTAGAAAACATTATTTCGAACGCTATTAAATACAGCAAGAAAGATCTTGCACCACAAATAAAAATTACTTCTGCGCTCGTGAAAGGCAATCAAATTGTAAATGAAAATGCAAAACCCGATAAAAATTATTGCAGAATAAGAATTGCTGATAACGGTATTGGCTTCGATCAGCAACATGCAAAAAGAATCTTTGAACTCTTTCAGCGACTACATGGTAAAAGCGAATATTCCGGAACAGGCATCGGGTTGGCAATATGCAAAAAAATTGTTGACAACCATAATGGCTTTATCACCGCTGAAGGCAGGGCTGGAGCGGGGGCGGTGTTTAATATTTTTATTCCGGCGTGATGGGTGTTCAAATGATTAAAACTAATCCGGATGAGTCGCGCATTTATTAAAGAGTCCGATGACCAATGGCTGAACGAGATCCCTCCGACTTTGAAAGCCTTTGTTTCATTTTTAACCCGTGAAAACAATGGCATCACGATTTACGAAAAAGGTACTTCCATACATCCGGTTGCAGGTGAATTTTCCATTTGGTTTTATTTGTTTAGTTGATAAAGTTTAGGATTTATAATAGAAGCATGCCATCTTTATTTATATAGTGATCATCAAATAAATATTCAGGGATTTCTGAGGAATAAATTGCCACAGTAAAATCATACTGACGATGTTTCTCATCATATTTAAAAGGGCCTTTTTATCTTTCCGGTAAGTTTCAACCGGCGAACGGAAATAACATCCATATATACAGATATATATATATATATTCACATTGAGCGCTGAAGAACAGATGCTAAAAAGGTGCCCACCATTAAAAGCTAATGAAGAGTATTCTCGAACAGCAGCTTATCATTTTTGAAGGATTGCTGTTGAGGGACCATGGTCAATCGAAGGAAAGTTGTACTTGATTTCGCGCAGAGCATTTAAAGTCAAACATACCCAGTCATGTCAGTTGTAGAATCAGTTTTAAGTTGAATGGCATGATACCTGTAATATTCGGCTTATCTTTTAACACTAAAAAAACTTCAAGATATGAAAACATTAATTTTTGGATTAGCCATTGGAGCTGCCGTCGGTTACCTGCTTGCTACTGAAGACAAGGAAGAACTTATTGAGGGTGCGAAAAGCGCCGCGAATAAGGTAAAAGGTTACTGGAATGAAGGGATGCAAAAAGGCAAGAGGGCAATGTCGGAAATGAAAGACCGTATAAGTGATGAAGTTTCGGGGGTGTAAACCATTTTACTGATTGGTGGATCTTATTCATCTTAATTGTAGCACAGGAATTTCTTCTGTGCTACAATGTTTTTATGGATAATTGACATGATGAGAGCTACGAGTATTTGACGACGGGGACCTTTTTATTAATCAGGTTGCTTCTCCAGGTTAAGCTTATCTTCAATTTTATCCTGTATGTTTTCGATTTTGTCTTCCGCCTCCAATTCAGCGCCCAAGAGAGAATGAACTATTGAATTTAACAAGGGTTCGAATATGAATCTCTTACGCATTTTCACAAGAACGATTCCCGCGAGGATATAAATTCCGGCTACAATAAAATAGCCGGCCCACGCCTTATCAAGTCCGCGGGAAATCAATACGGCAGTTCCAATACTTAATAAAACCATACTGAAGATAAATATTAAAACAAGGATGACAATAGTAAGGAAACCTGACGCTACCCTTGAGCTTTTATCGGCACTCTTTAAAGCCAGGAGCCGCATTCTTAGCTCGACATAGCTGACCAGTGATTCGAGTGCCCTTCCGCCTTTTTCTCTTAGTGGTTCCATCTTTTTTTCTTTTTTGTTTTGTTACCTATAAACTGAAAGACTGTTGATATCATTTTCCCCGCAATGGTGCTAAGGCCTTTTGAAACAATATTTTTTGATAGTGCAACGGCAGCCAGTCCAATGCCTGCTCCGAGGACCTTACGCCGCGCCCGGGGATCCTCGATCACATGGTGAATTGCAGTTTTAATTATGGTGCCGGGTTTCAGGCTTTGAAGCAAGTCATGCACTTCATACTTCAGATATTCCTCCTGTATTTTTATTTTTCCCTCTAAAGACTCGATCATCCCTTTGAGGTGTTCACTTGGTTGTAGGGGCTTCTGCATAAGTGCTTCATTAAAAATTGAGTTGAAAGAAAATTGGCAATTTGTTTTTCAATGTATAGTCTCTCAAAATTGCGGCCAATTGCCGGTACAGTTTGCAGGGCGTGCTTTATTCCGGCAGTTACTTCATAGCTTTCACGATATTCCTCCGAATGAATAAAGAATATCGTCAACGGATATGGATAAAAAATTACCCTGCAACAAGAATCTAAATTTTCATATCTTGTCACCGCCACATTATTTCAAATCACTTCATCAAATAAACTAAAATGAAATATTACATCTGCACCAACGATGAACTCAAAGAGGTGACAAAGGAAGAGTATACTGAATGGGATACGAACAATCCCAAGTCATTTCTGTTTCCTGACTACACCAAAAAAATCGGGGATAGAATTTACACCGTTCAAACTATGTTTGAAGGTGACCTTCAGGACGAAGATGAAGTAAGACCCTTCATCATAGAATTTTTTGAAGATTCTTCAACACAAGTGGTTGAAGAGTTTGAAACCGGTGAACTGTTCGACGATGATTTTATCGAGTACTGCGCAACGATGGAAGAATTTAAAAACCGTCATCGTGAGATCATTGACATGATTGAAAAGAAAAGTAACCAGGGGAATCAAGAAATGTGAATTCAGAATGATCCTATTTGGAAATTGGGGAATTAGGAAATTGGGAAATGACGAATACTGTGGTAATCCAATTCCCGGGACCCGAATATCCTGATTCTCAAATAGCCCCTCTCAATTTATTTGGAAATTGGGGAATTAGGAAATTGGGAAATCGCGAATACGATAGTAATCCAATCCCAAGTACCCGAATTTCCTAATACCCCAAATAGCTCCTCTCAGTTTTTTCTTTTTAGTTTTCATTTCAAAATTCGTAACCATGGTAAACATCCAGCATAACTTCAAGGTGAAAGCACCTGTTAGCATAGTGTACGAGGCGATTACGCAATTGAACGGCCTGCGCAATTGGTGGACTACCGACGTGGCGGGCGATCCGGCGAACAATGGTGAACTGCGCTTTGGTTTCGGGGAGGGAATGTTCAACAAAATGAAAGTGATGACAACAGAAATAAATAAACTCGTCACATGGACTTGCGTGGATGGCCCCCAGGAATGGATTGGGACGAATTTGTCTTTTACTCTTTCAGAAGACAAAGACAAAAACACCAAGGTAAAATTTGAACAAAAGAATTGGAAAGAAGCTACAGATTTTTATGGCTCGTGCAATTTTAACTGGGGCTTGTTTATGAAAAGTTTAAAGACACTGTGTGAAACAGGGAAAGGGATGCCGCATGTGGTTTCGCAGCAAATGTGATTCTCATAGATTCTTTTCGATAACCATCTTCAAAACTTCTCACGGGTAGTTCTACGAAATCCGTGAAAGACTTCTTCGCATTAAGGCAAGAATCGAAAAGAACCACTAACCACCTCCGTGTTGAAATTTTGAAATACCTTCACCCATCAACTACACACCTACTTCGAATCTCGTTCACCATGAACAAAAAAATATTTTCCTTCTTAATATTCCTCTTTCCCTTAGCAGCGGCTGCTCAAAACAGCGTGAACATTCATTGCACATTTGCCCGTGGCGGGGTGAAGTTTACCATTCAGAGCGGGCAACTCGCTGCAACTGCAGGTGATACAGTTATCGTCATTCCCGCTCAATACTTTATTGATGACTATGAAAAATCTTACCAAACCACTATCAGCAATAATGAATGTGACTTGAACTTTGCAGTTGCAAAACCAACGACAGCACAATTCACTTACCACCATCAGTCAATCCCCCTGTTTGTTGAGCCGGGCGATGAGATGCAGGTGGATGTTGGCAATGATTCATTGTACAAAGTCATTTCATTTTCCGGCAAGGGGGCGGTACACAACGAGTTTCTGAAAAACTTTTTTCAAACCTTCAATAAAGATTTTGACAGGGCCGCCATCAACAACTCAATACTCAGTATGGATGTGGATGCTTTTGAAATAAAGTTATTTGATGAGCGCAAAAAGCAGCGTGACTTTTACAACACGTACAAGGATAAAGATGTTTTTAGTCCAATGTTCAGGAATTATGTCGAGAACATGATTCGCTATAACTATTACGCTTGTTTGCTCTCATACCCGATCATACAGGCAAATCAATCTGCACAAATACTTACGGTGAAAGCATTTCCTTCCGTGATGCTCGATGGAATTGACTCAAAGCTCATGAATGACGATGCCCTCAATTGTGAAGTCTATCGCGATTTTCTTTATTATTATAATGTGTACTTCACTTCAGCAGCAAACGGCTTTAATAAATTCAAGGACATGAGTCTCTCGATGGAAGGAAAAGTGACTACGGCGAATAAAAATTTTTCAGAACAATCTGCGATTTGGTTCATCGCCTGGTACCTCAACCATGATTTGCAGAAAGTAAGTCAATATACCGCCAAGCATATTTATGATGTGCTGAGCTTAAAGGAAAACAACGGCACATACTCTAAGCTTTTAAAGAGCAAGGTGGATGCTCGACTTGCGATGAAAGATGTTGTTGGAAGTTCCCCGCTTGGCAGCAATGCAAATGCTTCTCCGGCGGGATCTTCGCGGACATCAAATGAATCTAAGAGCGGCGGGTATCCGATGTTGAAAGATATTGATGGCAATAATTTCACTTTCGATGATTTGAAAGGCAAGGTCGTGTATGTTGACTATTGGGCAAGCTGGTGCGGACCGTGCAGAAATGAAATGCCGTATTCAAAGCAGTTGCATGAAATGTTCACGCCGCAGCAACTAAAGCAAATTGTTTTTCTCTACATCTCCATTGATCAGTCGGAAGATGCGTGGAAAAATGCCGTGAAGCAAATTGGTATGGAAGGCAAATTGGCCATCTCCCCCGGAAACTGGAACTCTCCGATTGCGACATTTTTCCAGATCAACAGCATCCCGCGCTATATGCTCATTGATAAAAAAGGAAATATCGTTGACCTGAATGCAAAACGACCAAGTACCGGTCAGGAAGTTTATGGTGATATATTACGGCTGCTCGAGTAAGCATCGCCTGCACAATAACTGATCATGTTGTAGCGCGATTATTCTGATCAGCATTGTTCCACCGGGGGATTTTTTGCCTGTCGCTTTTTGGACTCGATTTTCTTGTAGCAAATAATGTTAGTGCTCCGGAAACAACAAACGGTAATCCGAAAATCAACGCTGTTGAGTAGTTGGAAAAAAATAATTGATTGCACATCATAAGCACGCCTCCTGCAATCACCATAGACGCCCCTCTTGCGGGAAAAAAATATGCAAGGACATATCCGAGGACAGTAAGCAGAAAAAAGGGCAGAAAAAACAATAACTCTTTTCCTTCACCCTTACTCGTATCCGGAAATCCTTCCCGGAAAAGAAAGAAAAGAACGAGGACGAGTGCTGAGAAAGCAATCCCTTGTCCCACTATTCTCAACCACGATACGGTTATTTTTGAAAACATAACTTCAATTTATTAAGAAATGAATTTAGAACCTGACACAACGGTGATAAGGTATTTGTCTTATCCATAGATCTTTTTAATGATCCTGATAATGAACCGAAGGGTGACATAACCCTTATACCGCTCTGACCTTCTTCGATGATGAAGGATAATTTTTTTTCTTCGCGAATAATCTTCACAGTGCTTTAAAGTATCATTGCCCATACTGATAAATTTTTGATGCTGATAGAACAGAAAAGCTAATCGACCATTGGTAAGATGCCAATGTGCGCGGTCTCATTATCCAATGCCTCAGAAAGCGGAAGTCTTTTATTGACGGGGCAGATCTTCATCAGCTTCTCATGATAGTCGGCCTCAATGCCGAAACTCATTTCGATTTTTGCGCTGTTAGCGCGTTTCCACAACTGATAAAGTGCCTGTGTGTTAAGTGTAATTCCTAACTCTTTTAAAAAGACGGTGGCTCTACCGACCGATCTGTACACATCGAAGATGATTCGCTGATCCGGATGTTTCGTGGGATCGTGGTCGTCAGTAATTACTATTTGAACAAGCTTTGGGGATCTCATTATTAAATTAATTTCGGTGAAGTATAAGTTTCCTGTCGAATAATTTGAGCTTGCAGCAGTGAGGCAACTTTTATTTCTCAATATTGAAGCAACATTATATGCGCATTATCCTACCTCTACGTGAGAGAAACATAAAAGTTTTAGAAATTATCTGATTCCTGAATTACTGATGGATAGTGAGTCCATTCATTGGTAGTGCGGGCTATTTTCTCACAGAGTCCTGCGAACAAATCAGGTTCTTTGACCAATGACATTCAACCTCGCTGCGCTTTCTGAAGGAGAACCGTCTCGCTTCAAGTTCAAATTTTCGGTTGATAGTCAATATTCGATTGGTATATCTTATGCTGGAGAAAGCGATTCAATTAAACTGAACGCTGCATGAAAAGTAAATTCCTCTTATTCATTTGCGTAGTGGTTTTGCGAAGTGAATTTTCTTTATCCCAACCGGCATACTCATTTTCTTTAAGCCCTGAGTTAGACATCCCTTTAACCGCATTCAGCGGAATCTCCCTTGGCATCGGCATGTATACCAATACGCGCCATGACAGGCACCTGCTTACTGAAGTGCAATTTGAATCATTGAACAGAATCAAAGTTTGCGGCGATACCTCGGCGCCATTGAAAGCAGACATTGTTGCGGACAAACTCAGCGATGGTCTCCTGATCGGAACGATTTTGACAGCACTGGAAACATCACTGCTTATTTTGCCGGCAGCCGCTAATGATGAATCAATGCGTGGAACAAATGCATTGATGCTCATTCAAATTGTGGCACTTAACCAGGCTGCCACTGATCTGTTTAAGAATTATGTTCATCACGCGCGTCCTTTTTGTTATTACCGCAGCCAGTATCCTACCTTTAATGATCTGCGGACTGAGAAGGGCTTTGGTGATGTGAACCGCTCATTTTTCTCAGGACATACTTCTTCCACGGCGGCTTTTTCTTTTCTCACTGCTGATATTTTGGCTTCGCAGGCAGATACTAAGTTCGATAAGATACTCATCTGGTCCTCGGGTGCTTTAATGCCTGCTGTGGTAGGTTACCTGCGGGTGAAGGCGAAAAAACATTTTCCGATTGATGTTGTGGTTGGATACATTACCGGAGCCGTGATTGGCTTCGGTATTGCTGAGATTCATAAGCCGGAGTTCCTGCATTTTTAGATTGTCACTACCGGGGAGGACGCTTGTTTTAGAAATGACATCTCTGTAAAATCAATATAAACTTCATCACCATGCTTACATCAACTATAAAAAAAATGATCTCAGTAATTGCGGTGATCGCATTGATTATCGGATTACAAACTTCCGGACAAACAAAACAGGAAGAACCGGAGAAGCCAAAGAATTTAAAAGTGCTTCCTAAAAATATTACTCATGAAGAACTCATACAAACTATGAAGGGTTTTTCAAAAGCATTGGGTGTTAGATGTAATCACTGTCATGTTACCCTGTCAAGCGGTACTCCGGAACATCCCGATTTTGATTTTCCCTCTGACGCAAAGAAGGAAAAAATTATTGCTCGCCAAATGATCAGAATGGTTACCGCCATCAATCATAAATACCTGAGTAAAATGGAGGATGGAAACCTTGAGCAAATCACCTGCGTAACCTGTCATAGAGGGAATCTTAAACCAATGGTGAGTGTGGATTCATTGCCACAGAAAGAAAAACATTAAAAGGTAAGGGTGAGAATTAGTCACCTTCCGGGAAAGTTTAAAGGAATGATATAGCAGGCAACACCTCATTAACCTGAAAAGTTAACCGGAAACTTCTTCATGCTAATTATGATATTTACAGGAGTGCCCAGCGAGATTTTCTACTCATGGTGTTAGAAACTCCCGGTTTTCGTCCGAAGCAGGCAACTGTTGTTCTGTCTCCCCGAATTTTGAACATTCAACTGGTACATCGCAGTTTGGCGTAGTTCATGTTTTAAAGATGCAAAGTATTACATGAAAACAATCTACGTCGCAATTTTTTCCGGACTCCTGTCTTGCACTGTAATTCCGGCTTCCGGTCAAACTGATCTTGATTGGAAATTAGTAGCAGGTTCTACTCAGTCGCTCGGAAAAAAATTATCTCTAAACTATTTTAGCGATCAGTCAAAAAGGATTTCATTCAAAGATACTTTCCCGCAGTCCGGCGAAGACACTTTACCGCTTCCTCATAAGAATTATTTAAGAAATGATGATCCGGCTTTCAACAAAAGATATTCGGCGTTAATCCCTATTGGTGAAGTAGTGTTGACGAATGGCATAATCTGGTCTTATGACAGGTATGTAATAGATTCCCCTTATTCACACATAAGCTCAGAGACAATAAAAGACAATTTTAAAAATGGCTGGGAATGGGATACCGATGATTTCCCGACAAATTTTTCGCTGCATCCATATACGGGAAGTCTTTACTTCAACGCTGCACGCTCTAATGGATATAAGTTTTATGAATCAACACCATTTGTTTTGGGTGGAAGTTTAATGTGGGAGTATTTTATGGAAGCCACTAAACCTTCGTACAATGACGTGATCAATACAACGGTGAGCGGGATATTTCTCGGTGAAGTTCTTTACCGGTTAAGTTCGAGCATTCTCGATGACAGGAAAACGGGCGGAGCTAGAGTACTGCGTGAAATTATAGGAACAGTTATAGATCCTGAAAGAGGATTCAACCGGCTTTTGCAGGGGAAGATGACGAGGGTTGTCCAAAAAGAGATTTATCAGAAGGAACCACTTTCTCTCACGGTTACTGTCGGGGCACATCAGCCAAATAACGGAAGTAACTTCGGAACACAAAAATTCAAAAATTTCATCCCCCTTCTTAATCTCAATTTTACTTATGGGGATCCTTATGAAATCAGGTACAGGAAACCGTTTGATTACTTCCGCTTGCGTGCCGATTTAGGTTTTAATTCTACAACCAATGTAGCCAACAATGTGATCGGTGACGGGTTTCTGTTCGGGGGCAATATTGACAGCAGCTATAAAATGAAAATGCTGATTGGAGGGTTTCAACACTATGACTATTGGAATACTGACAGCTTTGAAATAGGAACAATTGGATTCGGCGGCAGTATAATTTCAAGAGTGCCGGTATTTAGAAGTGGTAACTTTCAAAATGAGCTCCATATTGCCGTAGTGCCGTTGGGTGCAAGCAATGCAAAAAAAATCTTGACCGGGACCGACACTTCTCTTAATACGGATTTTAAGAATTATACCTATTCAGGCGGTGGAGAAATGAAATTTTTAACCGCCCTGAATTTTAAATGGGGACAACTTGCAGCCGAATATTATTTCTATTGGCTCCATACCTACGTGGGAAAGCAGAGTGATAATTTCATTAGTATTTTGCGTCCAAGAGTTACTATTAAACTGTATAAGAGCCTGAATATAGGATATGAGTATTTGTTGTATCACAGAAATGATCACTATCCTAATGCCTCTTCTTTGAATATAACAACAGGCGAACAGAGAATTTTCCTCCTGTTTAATTTTGTAAATTTTTAGACATGCCTTTCCGCACACTTCTCTTGTTTGCATTAATAATTTATCCAAAATCCTCCTCGGGTTTTGCAATTCTTACTCATGAGGCGGTAATAGATGTTAGCTGGGAAAAGTCAATTCTTCCCGTATTGCGGAAAAGATTCCCCAATTCAAGTGACAGTGATTATATAAAAGCAAAAGCCTATACCTACGGAGGAGCTATCATGCCTGATATGGGCTTTTTCCCTTTTGGTTCTATCTTTTTTACTAACTTGGTTCACTATGTTCGCAGCGGTGATTTTACTCAGTCGTTACTCGATGAATCTCAGGACCTGAACCAGTATGCATTTGCCCTTGGAGCACTTGCTCATTATAATGCGGACAACTATGGTCATCCTTTGGGCGTCAATATCTCCGTGGGTATTGTATATCCTAAGGACAGACGAAAATATGGTGATAACATTACTTATGCTAATGACCCTATAGACCACAGGCGAATGGAGCTTGCTTTTGATGTTTTGCAGATAGCAAGAGGTAATTATCTCAAAGAGAATTATACCGGCTTCATTGGATTTGAATTGTCAAAATCCTTATTGGAGCGTGCCTTTTTAAAAACGTATGGTATTGAATTGGGGAGCATCTTTGGAAATCTTGATCTATCCATTGCATCTTTCCGCTTCTCTGTTCAAAATCTTCTTGCACCTATTACTAAGGCCGCGTGGGTAAATAAAAAAGATGAAATTCAGAAACTAAATCCTGAAATGACGGATCAAAAATTTCAGTTTACAAAAAACAGGAAAGAATATAAAAAGGCATGGGGGAAAACTCCATTGCTTGTAAGTTTGATTTCCGGAGTTATCCGGGTTATGCCTAAAGTGATTGGATCTTCGCGCGTTCTTCGATTTCGTCTGCCAACGCCCGAGGCAGAACAGCAATTTAACGACTGCTTCGATTCAGTCATACAGCATTATGATGAGTCCCTTACGCAACTTAAGAATGAAAAATTAAAACTGAGTAACCGTGATTACGATACCGGTCTTGCTTCAGTAAGGTGTGAATATTCTCTGGCAGATGCAACTTATTCTCAGCTTCTAAAGAGACTTAAGCATGACCGCTTTGCGCATGTTAATATCGGATTGAAAGAAAACATTCTTCAGTTCTATTGTATTCCAATGACCGCTGATACTTCAAATATCGGGGCTTTATATAAAACCTTTGCTAAAGAGAAAAAAGCGTGTATTCAATCAAAGGTGGCAAAAAGATAATGCAAAAAAAGCAGGTCGGAAGTTTTAAAAAGGTATGTTGATTAAAAAGGGAAATTTAGAGAAACAAGGTAGAACCAGTTTAGATTAGCAGCTAAAACCAACTTTATTATGAGTAAACTCTTTCTTGCATTGATGGTATTGGTAACCATGTGTCTGATCGTTCACGCACAAATCCCTGAGGATTCAGTTTCCCTAATCAAAATTGATACTCTCAGGATTAATGATGATTCTCTTATAAGTAAACAGGGGGCTGCTCCTTCTTCACATAAACCTCTCCCCGGCACTACCGCATTTAGAGGAGCGAAATTAAATGACAACCGCAATTGCCTTTACAATGTCAAACCCATTATTGATGTCCCCTTGTGCGTAATAGGATCAATAGGAGCTCCACTTGGTTTTTATCTTATCAATAAAAAGCCATCAACCGACACGAATGTTATTCTCAACTTAGATCCTCAGCGTGACATTAAAAATAGTCTCAATCGCAAGGACATACATAATTACGATCCTAAGCTGAAGGACATCAGTGATTTCTTCTTATACGGAAGCTTTGCTTACGGCTTCGTCCTTCTTTTTGATCACGACATCCGGCATGACGCAGGAAAGATAGGGCTGCTTTATTTAGAAACGATGTCCCTTACCGGCGCTTCTTATTCCATGACCGCTGCGAGCGTGGATAAATTGCGACCGTATGCCTATGACACGGATAGTCTGATTGACCAAAATCCCAACAGTCCAACTTATCTGCAGAAAATTCCTGAAGTGCCGATGTTAATAAGGGCAAGTACTCACACACGTAATTCTTTTTATGGAGGACATCCTTCCGCTCCGGCGGCAGCGACATTATTCGTTGCAAGTGTGTATTCAGCATACCATCCGCATTCGCCATTTCGATTCGTTTTATATGGAGTGGCGGTGGCCGCTACCGGAACCACTGCCTATCTAAGGTACAAAGGTGGTTACCATTTCCCGACTGACCTGGCTGTAGGCGTTGCTTTAGGTTCGGCCTATGGATTACTGATTCCAAAACTTCATCGCTGCAAAGATGGTTCAGGATTAACAGTTGCTCCTATGACAGGCCAAGTAAAAGGTTTTGATTTCAGATATACCTTTTAATTTGTCTCCGGTAAAAGTTATCCACATGCTCCAGGATTTCTCTTTTGTTGTGGTAAGGGGTTGAAATATTCAAATGCTTCCGGAACAGTATCAATTCTGCTTAAGTCAGGCAGTAAATTTGATAGTCTTGTGCTATTCATTTCAACACATATTAAAATGATTGCTATGAAAAAATTTTTATTACCTGCTGTTTTTGCGCTGCTGATTGAAAATTCTTTTGCGCAGCAAAATCAAAACTCCGTCAGCAGTGATAATGCTTCTCACCAGGAAAAAATTAATTCGGATCACTCCCGGCTGAAGTCCTCTAATTTGCCACAACCTGTTCGTGATTCATGGAAGAAAAATTACTCGGCAATAAAAGGGGCGCAGTGGTATAAAACTGCAGACGGATACATGGTGTATTATGATTATAAAAATTTTCAATCCCGCATTCTTTACGGTGCTGATGGCAACGTACGGATGCATAGCCGTGAGGTGGATTCGGGAAGTGTACCGGTGGCTATTCTTAATTTTATTAGGAAGAAATATCCGGAAGTGCAATATGGGAAAATGTACATGAGCTATCCTGTACAAGGAGAGAACATCTATGAAATACAAATAGGCGACGATTGGGAGCGGTTTGATGCAAACGGAAACAACATTGAAGACAAAACATTGCTGAATAAAGCTGAAAGATAAAAATGCCTGTGAATATGAAATTAATTGTTATGAGGGTGATGCTATAATTTGATTGGGCTGAACAATTCTGTGAATGTAGCCATGGAATTAGTTTGGCGGATTAACATAAGTACTCTTCTAAAATAACGATTATGAAAAAAAATTTTTTATTTATTGCTTTTGCCGGCATCATGATCTTCCAGTCATGTTTTTCAACTAAGCACCCCCTCGCCTCCAATAATCAGCTTGGCGCAACTACAGCGACGCAAATGTATCCCGGGCATACGATGCTAAAGTTGGATGAAGTTCCGCAGGCAGTACGCGATGCGTGGAATACGGAGTATGCCCGTGTGAATGGTGAAGAATGGTATCAGACTGACGGTGGTTACATTGTTTACTATCTTAGTAAAAAATTACAATCCAGAATTGTTTATGATACCAACGGAAACCAGATTTCGCGCAGCAGGGAAGTAGAGACAGATGATGTCCCGGTTACCATTCGCGATTTCATGAAGAAAAAATACCCGGGGATACAGTATGGCAGAACATACCTGAGTTATACCAACGGTGAAGACGATAAAAGATATTATGAAGTACAGGTTGACGACAAAAAATGGGAGCGTTTTGATATCAATGGAAATAGTATTGAAGAAAAGTAATCTCCTTTGCTTTTGAGAAATGTCATTTCTCAAGGAAATCATTTCTTTCCTCACTCTAAAGCCGGATTATTAATCTTTAACCCTTTTTAAAAATGCCTTCGCATCCATTATATCTCCGCTTTTTTCTTGTTCCGGAAACGTCTCTAACAGAGAAGAAATGAATTGTGTATGTTGTCCGCGGTCGTCATTTCCTTTGTATAATGAAGCCTGGCTTATTGCAGCACGCAGGACAAAATATTTTGCTTCTTGTTTTTCGGCGGTCTTAAATGCTTTCTGAAATAATTTCTCAGCCTCTTTTTTCTTTCTCGATGATTGAAGCAACTCTCCTTTAATGCGATACAATTCGGCTAAAAAGAATTTTTCATTGTGCTTCATTGCCAAACGTAAGGACTCGTCAATGAGTGAGTGTGCTTTTTTTCTTTGCTGATTTTCTAAACATAGCTTTCCGATCATTCCAAGCAAACTTGGAATCCACAACGAGGTGCCTGAATTACGAATACGCTCCAAGGCTTCTTCCATTTCATCAAGTCCCCTGGCCGGATTCTTTGACGCAAGAGCCCACCGGTAAAAAATATTTCCAATCTCAATCCAGAATGTAAAAACATACTGTTCTCCGAGTTGCAAAGTTTCTTTCGCAAAGATTTTCATCTGAGGTAAATCGCCGCGTAAATGACTGAGGATGGTCGCCAGTCCTGTGGCATAAGTAAGCGTGAAGGGATGATTTAATTTTCTTGCATACACGAGTGCTGCTTCAGACGATTCAGTTGCCTGCTGAGCATCCCCGAGCATCCATGAGTTTATCGCATGGTAAGAAAGAGTGGACACCACCGGATGCTCCGCGTATAAATAAGAGGCCTGGTATTTCGTTTCGGGATTAAATTTATTCAACGTCTTAGTCAGGTATTTTTTTGCCTGAGCAAATTCTCCGCGCCAGAAAAAATTAGCACCCATAGCTTTGCCGGCTTCAAACTCAATGAAGGGATCTTTGGTGCGCTGGGCTATCCCATACAATCGTTTGGCAATCACAAAAGCGGTCTTGTGTTTTCCCAATGCCGTGTAGTGCGCCCACAATCCGCTGAGCACTGATGATAAGTGAGGAAGGTTTCTTATGTGGCTCGCCAACTCATACGCACGCTCAAACGCCGGCGCAAGACTTTCATCAGTGTATCCTTTTGTTGCAAGAAGTGCCGGCACCAATCCCGAAAGCAGCAGCAATTCCAGTGAGGTCCTATCCTTCACATTTTCAATTCGCGGAATCAAATCCATTCCCCTCTGAAAAAAAATGATGGCTTCATCAAACGCAGATCTTGACAGAGAGAGAAGCCCGGCTTTATGCCAGTACTCTGCTGCGGGAATGATTTTTTCACCGAGCGTGTAATGGTGTGCAATGAAGTCAGGGTTTGCTTTTGCGAAGGCGGGATAATTTTTGTCGAGCACTTCAGCAATCATAAGGTGATACTGCTGGCGCTTGCTGATGAGCAAGAGTTGATATGCTTTCTCCATCATCAGCGCCTGGTTGAAACTGAAGAGAATGTTTGGAAGCTTCCCTTTTACTCCGAGCACTGATTCATTCACTAACGTTTTCAGATTTTCAGAGAGCGTTTCAAAATCCATCGCTGAAATCACCTGCAGCATATCGGCAGTAAACTCACGTCCATAAACTGCAGCGAGCTGGGCAACTTCCTTTGCCTTCCCCAACTGATCCAGCTTCGCAAACAATAAATCCTGAAGAGTTGCGGGAATTAAAGTATCGGGAAGCGTTCCTTTCATCATATAATGATCTTCTTTGGCTTCCAAAACATCGGAGTCAAGAATTACATGCATCAGTTCTTCTATGAAAAGCGGAACACCCTGTGTTTTTTCTATAATAAGCTGAAGAATTTCATCCGGTAATTTCTTTCCTGCAATTTGTAATGCAAGTTTTTCAGAATCTTTTTTATCAAGCGGATAGAGATCAATAATGTGGTAAGACTCATTGAACGGAATACTAAATTCTGTTCGGCAACTCAGCAAATAAAAAATTTTGTGGTTAGAGGGACGGAGCAAACTATTGAATAACTCCAGCGATAACTTGTCAGCATAATGAACGTCTTCAATGATGAGTACGATAGGAGCAGTCTCGCTGAGTGCAAAAAAAAGGTCTTTAAAAAAACGGAATTTTTTTTCTGTAACAACTTTGTTAGAGGAAGAGATCGGTTGATAAGTTCCTGAGAGGGGAATGGAAAGAAATGAACAAACTACCGGAACAGTTTCAGCAAGATTGAAATGCGAAGACTCCAAAAACTTTTCAACTTTGGAAAGTTTTGATTCATCGCTATCATCCTTATCGAGGTCAATGAGCATGTTCAAAATATTCACAAACGGGAAGAGAGAATTATTTTGAGAATAGGATGTGCACTTAAAAAAAATCTTCTGTGCTTTCTTATCGGCGATAGCCGCCGTGAAATAATTCATCACGTGTGTTTTTCCTGTTCCTATTTCTCCGCGGATGATTACGGTTTCGCTTTTTCCCTGCGCGACTTTTTTCCAGTAGGTCTCAAGTTTTTTCATCACTTCCTCTCTTCCGATGAGCGGAAAGTCATAGTGCGTTTGCTCAGTGGTAAAACTCTTGGTGAGTTCAATGGAGACCGGCTGATATACGGTCATGGGGGTGGAAATGCCCTTAAGCGTATGAGTTCCTCTTTCCCGGCAGTAAATTATTTTCTGGACAATCTTATAGGTTTCCGCGCTTATGAGAATTTCATTCGGTTCGGCGAGTGCCTGAATGCGCGATGCAATGTTTGGTGTATCACCCAGGGCCAGTCGTTCGCGTTTGTCTCCGCCGCCGACTTCGCCCATCACTACGAGGCCCGTATGGATTCCAATCCTCACAGCAATCGCCGGCTTCTCTTCTTTTACTAACTTCTCATTCAGGATTTTTAGATTCTCAAGAATATTCAGCGCCGCTTGTACCGCCCGCAGGGAATTATCTTCAAAAGTTTTGGGATAGCCGAAGTAAACGAGAATACCGTCACCAAGGTACTGCCCAATGTACCCTCCCTGCTCTTCAATAGTTTTAGCGCAAACTTCCTGGTATGCAACCACAACATCAAGGAACACTTCCGGATCAAGGGTTTCAGAAAGTGCGGTAGATCCAACCAGGTCGCAAAACATAATGTTGAGATGGAGACGTTCTGCTTCAAATTCCGTTGCTTGTACGAGAAGACTTTTCGTAAGGGCAGTTCCACAGTTCTCACAAAAGTTCAGTAATTCAGAATTCAATTTGCTGCAATTCGAACAGACAATTCCGAGTAAGGTATTACACGACTGACATACTTCCGCGTGGCCCTTATTTTTTGTTCCGCATTTTTGACAAATGATAAATGAATCCATAATTAAAATCGGGAGAAATTTAAGCAATCAAATCCGCTTCAATGATTGTGACAATAAAGATACCGGGCAGCAGAACAAAAAAGTTAATTGTTAATCGGAGAAGAAAGTCCAACCAATAACCGATGACTAACAACCAATTCCATAATTCCCTAATTTCCTAATTCCCGACTTCCCCATCAATCCTCCAATTCAAACTCAACCCAATTCCACCATCCTGAGTCGTAAACATTCCAAGTGCGACACGATCACTTTTGACCCTATGAAGGGCAGGAATCGCGATGCCGCAAACAGCTCCTACGCCCAATCCAACCAAATTGTCACTCGGAAAATGCTTCAATGCTTTTACTCTCAAATAGGAAATAGCAAGAGGAGGAAGCGTGGCCGCGGTGTATAACAAATATTTCTTTGCACCGATTTCAGGATGAAAATCACAGTAAATTTTTGTCATCATAAACGTGGCAACTGCAGCGGTAGCCACGTGCCCGCTGTAGAATGAATTTCTGTTGTTTCCGTTTTCGCGTATGCCAATTGGAACGCTGTCGTAATAAACAATCGGCCGGAATTTATTTTGAAACGTGGGGCCCAGAAAAGAATAGTTGTAGATGGTTGCGACCACAGCGTGTGCTTCAGCATACATCAAAAGAAGATTTACCCAATCATGGCGTATGTCCTTATTAAGGACGAGCACAAAGGGTAAAATAATTGTTGAGGTGATAACATCGTCTGACATACGATCATGGTGATCCCGTAGCAATGGATCTTGCTTTAATGCCCAACGATCCAGCCCGGTGAGGTCAGTGGTGTTGAGTGATGATATTTCCGCATCTGTAATGACCGGCTTGTTTTTAATCCTGTTTATCGCCAGCACATTTCCGACGTTGCCAGCTACGATAATAGAACCGCTAAGCCAGTAATTCACATGATACGGATGTGGGTGAGAAACTTTCGGGATGGAATCAGAAGGACGCGGAATGGGAGAAGAGCTGATAACTGCATCGGGTATTTGGCAAAAACTGAAGGATGCAAAGAGCATTGATATTATGCAAATATTAAATCGCCTCATGGATTGATCCTTTGTCATACATCTTCATTACAAAGATTTATCCATACGTTTTAGCGAGGAGAGATACTTAATCTTTCGCTCAAAGGAGAAACATTAAATGTGAGTGGAGGGATTATTTACTTATTGAAGTGGGGAAAAACTTGCTGATTGATTGCCTGATATAATGAGTTACAAAAAAGGGATGCAGCTTCTCGGATTTGTCGGCCGGAGCCTTGGTCTTTTGAATCATTTTGTAAATACCGATAATAACAATGCAGGCAGTAATCATGTGTGTGTGTGTGTAAGATCAAACCAACCATTTAAATTTATTCAAGCTCAACACTTATTGGGCGGGACAGTTTTTTGCCAAGATTTGTCCCCAGCGAAAAAAACCATCCGAAGAAAACTCCAATTGAGAAGATCATCATTATTAAAATGGCACTCAACATTGCTCCCGGATTGTGTCGCGAAATCATAACACCCAATACAATGAATTGGAAAATACCTGGAATTCCTACTAAGAGAAAGAAGAGTTTCCAGCGTTTAAATTCTAAAATGAAATCCATGATGTAATGATTATGGTAAGCTTGTACATGAGTTTTAAGTAAAATGTTTCATTATTTATTCAACTTTGCGATGATCTTCTGGTCCTTAACCCAAATTTATCAATTGTAGTGCTTAATCGCCGCCTTCGGCAATACCCAAACTTTTGCAGCTATCCGGAAATGAACCGTTTGCAAATAATTACCCTCTTACTTTTTCTAACAAACTCCCTTTTGGGGCAGCAAAGCAATCTTGATGAAAAACTAATCAAGCAAAACAAAGTGAAAGAAGTTGTCAGCACAATACACATTTACAAAACCAACTTGCTTCCGGGAATGAAAGAATGGGAGGGGAAAGTCCAACTTGAAAAGTATGATTCAAATGGAAACTTGATTTACCTTTTAATTTTTGACACTCTTGAAAAACCAGGACTTGAACTGTGGTATCAATACGACACCTATGGAAATAAAATTGAAGAAAAAGGAATTAACCACCCGGATGGGAGTTCAGACAGCTTAAAATATTTACTGACTTACAAAGACGGAAAATTACTTACTGAAGAAAGAAGTGATACCCTTTTCACAACTGAATATTTTTATAATAGCAAGGGGCAATTAATCAGAAAGAATCAGCAGAACAAAATAAGAGCAGCGAAATACAATACCTCACCCCAGGAAATTCCTACAACATATTTATATGACGACAGGGGAAATATGACAGAATTATTTCGGTTAGATGGTGATTTTAAAATTCGTGAGTTTTTTAAGTATGATGAACGAAACCGGAAAGTAGAACACAAGTGGATTTATGTGGAATCAGAAACAGACACCTCCGGGAGAATTTTTCTATGGGAGAAATATCATTATGATAAAAATGGAAATTTAATTCAAGAGGAAAATATCGGCGGCTACGGAGGAGCACCAACCGTAACTTATATGTATGATAGGAATGGCTTCCTGATAAAAAAAGACGATGGTTATTCACTGATAGAATATGCGAACGATAAATATGGAAACAGAATTAAAGAAACTCTCAAAGCTGGTGACAAAGTGGTTTCGGAAACAGAATATAGTTACAGTTTCTGGAAATGAAAAACGGAAGTTAACTGTTGCATCTGCCTTTTTTTTGTTTAATCCCTTCTTTGTTATGCATAGTGCTGGACCTAAACTTAGAACAATATGGACATTAAAATTGAAAAATTAAACCGGAACGACATTGAAAAGTTCATTGAACTTATCCGCGTTTTTGAAGATGTTTTTAAAATGAAAAATTTCAAAATACCTGACGAAACTTATCTGCTGCAATTATTAGCAAAGGATAGTTTTTTTGTATTTGTGGCATTGCTGAATAACAAAGTTATAGGCGGATTAACTTCATACATAATGCAACAATATTACTCCAAATCGCCCTTGGTTTATATTTACGACCTTGCCGTGAAAACTGAGTTTCAGCGAAAAGGTATTGGTAAAATGCTAATCACAGGCAATAACAATTACTGCAAGGATATTGGCGTGGAAGCAGTGATGGTTGAGGCGGACGAAGTTGATGACTACGCTATTAAATTTTATCATTCAACAGGAGCAACAGCAGAAAAAGTTATCCATTTCGACTATCTGCTAAACGACAAAACAACCTGACCAAAAAAGGACCTGCTTTAACATGAAGAATATAAAAAGCCACTTCTTTGATCCCACCTTTGAGATGTGCCATTAGTGAATGGAGGATAAACCTTAAATTGCTCCCCCGTAGAATAAGCAAATGAAAGAGAAGAAAGGTATCCTTAATGCAGTTGTATTCATGGCTTACTCAACACGATTGTTAAATTATATCAATGAAGAAGCCTGAAGGGTTTAAGCCATTGTCAATATAGTTTTGCCTGGTATTCCTGAAAAGGCTATCCATGTTGCGACATCATTCCCAATTGTTTCATCATCTCCATCATGTTAAAGGTGCCCCAGTGTTCGGCGATCAGGCCGTCTTCAGTAAAACGGCAGATGTCAATGTTAGCCAGTTTGATTTTTTTGCCTGTGGCCGGTGTGCCCATGATTTCGCCATGATTGGTGCCTTCCATCTGTCCATAGGTGACCACATAGTCACCTTCGGCTACCATAAACTCCGGTGTGAATTTTATGTCCGGAAACATAGAGCGTATCCAGCCAATGGCAAGCTTAAATCCCTCCCTTCCCTGCAGCATTTCCGGTGGAAACGCCGGGTCATGATCGGGCCGTTCTGGAGTTAAGTATTTGTCGGCAGCCGATAAGTCACCACCATTCAATGCCTCGTTAAACAAAGCTTCCATGGTTCGTTTGTTGCGTTCCTGTTTTTGCATAAAATTTATTTTTAGTTGTTAAGAATGTTTCCATTTTATCAAATCCAACTTCGCGGGTTTGCCCTTCTTATGCTTGCTGCAGATGTCACCTCAAATTTTATTTGATGGTGCTGGTGCAAGGAGAGACGCACGGGGGCTTCTTTTATTTTGTCGGAATTGTAGGTATTTATATAACTCAAGTTGAAACAGACCAACATCAACGGGGACCGCACCTTAATATCATACATTGGTCTGCCAGGCAAAAGCCCTCGGATAAATCAACAGAGAGAAAAGAAATCAACAAACAAGAAAAATCGGAGGACACTTCCCGAATTCCCCATGCGAATTTCAAAAATTGGAACTATCTAAAGCCCAATCGCAACCGTAACTCTTAAAAAAATCCTAAAGTTTTTAAAAGAGAACCCGGGCGATTAATTTTGTGCCTCTTACAAAAAACCTATGGACGTAATAGCACAAACTACCACCAATACCACCGCTGACATCGCCTCACTTAATGAGCGAATTAACCGGGAAAGCGCCTTTGTTGAATTATTAAATATTGAACTTGGCAAAACTATCGTCGGACAGAAATACATGCTTGAGCGATTGATGCTTGCCATGCTTTCTAACGGACACATTCTCTTGGAAGGTGTTCCCGGACTGGCAAAGACCCTAGCCATCAAGTCCCTTGCAGCCGCTATTCATGCGAAGTTTGCAAGGATACAATTCACTCCTGATCTGCTTCCGGCCGATCTGATCGGAACGATGATCTACAGTCAGAAGGAGAGCGAATTTGCTGTTAAGAAAGGACCTGTGTTTGCCAACTTCGTGTTAGCGGATGAAATCAACCGCGCTCCTGCCAAAGTTCAATCGGCGTTGCTGGAGGCCATGCAGGAAAGGCAGGTGACCATCGGTGACAAAACTTTTTTACTCGATGAGCCTTTTGTAGTGTTAGCCACTCAAAATCCCATTGAGCAAGAGGGAACATACCCTCTTCCTGAAGCGCAGGTAGATCGTTTTATGCTCAAGGCAGTGATTAACTATCCGAAAATAGATGAGGAACAACTGATCATTCGCCAGAATATGCAGATGGAAGATAAGATCATCAACCCGGTGGTGAACAAAGAAGACATTCTGAATGCGAGAAAAACAGTGAGACAGATTTATATGGATGAGAAAATTGAGCGCTATATCCTTCATATCGTTTTTGCAACTCGTAAACCCGAGGAATACAAGCTTGATAAACTTAAGCCACTTATAAGTTATGGAGGTTCCCCGAGGGCGAGCATTAACCTTGCCGTTGCAGCTAAAGCGTATGCTTTTATTAAGCGCCGGGGGTATGTGATTCCTGAAGATGTGCGGGCTATATGTTATGATGTAATGCGACACAGAATCGGATTGACTTATGAGGCGGAGGCAGAGAACGTTACACCGGAAGAAGTGATTAGTGAGATTTTGAATGCAGTAGAAGTCCCGTAATCGCTCTTGCTATAATTTTCAAATATTCATGTGAAAAAAACATTCACATACCTTCTTCTGATTTTACTTGTTGCTTGCAGTAATGATATCAAGTTTGACAAAACGAAATGGATGAACGAAGGAGACCTCCAAGAATTTCCTTATAGAAAAGCAATGCTCAAGGACCTGGTAACAAATTATAAACTCAAAGGACTTTCATACAAACAGATGATTGATTTGATTGGAGAACCACAAAAAAACCTGAGTGCTGACAGTGACAAAGTTTGCTATCCGGTACTGACAGATTACGGACGCGATATTGATCCTGTTCACACAATTATTCTTTCGATTCAACTCGGTAGAGATTCAACTGTAAGTGATTTTAGAATTGACGAATGGGAAAAGTAAAGCAACCTGAATTTTAACTGATCATTTGCCAACGGTGTGAAAAAAAATATTTCAAATACTAAAGAAGAGAAGCGCAAAAAGCTGCGACGTATAGAAATCAAAACCCGGAAACTATCGAACCAGATTTTTTCGGGTAGTTATCATTCTGCATTTAAAGGAAGAGGTATTTCTTTTAGTGAAGTTCGGGAGTATCAGTTCGGCGATGACCTGAGGAGTATTGACTGGAATGTAACCGCCCGGAGCAACAAACCCTTTGTCAAGGTTTTTGAAGAAGAGCGTGAACTCACCATGATGTTGCTGATAGATGTGAGCCAATCTTCTTTCTTCGGTACACAAACTGAATTTAAGAATCATATCATTGCCGAGATAAGCGGCCTGCTTGCCTTCTCTGCTATCACCAACAATGATAAGGTGGGAGTTATTTTTTTCAGCAGTGAGGTGGAGAAATTTATTCCGCCTAAAAAAGGAAAAACACACATCCTTAGGATTATTTCAGAGATATATGATTTCCACCCGAAGAAGCCGGGTACCAACATTGCCGAAGCCCTCAAATACATGAATAATGTAGTGAAAAAAAAGTGTATCGCTTTTTTGATTTCTGATTTTATAAATCCGGATCCTTCAGTTAATAGGTTGAAGGATTTGAAAAGTTCATTGAGTATTGTTGGCAAAAAGCATGACTTGATTGGATTGCACATCTATGATGAACGCGAAGCAAATTTGCCGAATATTGGATTAATGAGAGTCATTGACTCAGAAACCCAAAAAGAACTCTGGATTGATTCTTCAAAAAAAGCGCTAAGGGAAAAATATGCAAAGGATTTTAGTGAGAACCTTCGCGCAATAAAAAATTTATTTGGCAAAAGCGGGGCACAATTAGAATCCATTAAGACAGAAGATAGCTATGTAGTGGCATTGATGAATATGTTTAAGCAACGGGAGATGAGAAGATGAAGAGAATGGAAAATAGAAAATTGAAAATTGAAATTGGGATGAAGTCGAATTCCACCTGTCCTCTAAGAACCCGGAGGAATTTTTGTTGGGATAGAAAATTCAAGTCCTCATTTGTCATCTTTTTTTGTCTTATATCTTACGTCTTTTGTCTTTCAGCTAAAGTTGCTGCTCAAGGGATCACCGCCACTCTGAAAGCAGATTCAAATCATATTCTTATAGGAGACTTCCTGAATCTAAAGCTTACTGTAAAATGTCCTAATGAGTTCTCTGTAAAGATGCCATTAGTACTTGATACAGTTGGCAACCTGGAATTAGTGAAAGCTTCAAAGATTGACACAGCAGTTAGTGGCAACTTCAAGACCCTCTCACAGACGTATACAGTTTCCGCCTATGATTCAGGTAAATATCATGCGGGTCCGCAAAAAATATTTTACAAAGATAAAAGCGGTTTGATTGATAGCATTATCTCAGATTCTGTTTTGGTTACTGTTGCTACTGTTGCTGTTGATACTTCCAAGCCTATTAAAATAATTAAAGCACCGGTTGATGTGCCTTATACGTTAAAAGAGTTTCTCGCATACATTGCAGGAGGAGTGATTGTTCTCGCAATAATTAGTGCAGGAGTTTATTTCATTTGGCGCAGGCGAGCCCGAAGGAAAGCAGTAGTGGTAGAAAGGCCAAAGCCAAAAGACCCTCCTCATATATGGGCAAGAAAGGAATTGAGAAAGCTGGAAGAAGATAAGGTATGGCAAAAGGACGAAATAAAATTATACTACAGCCGCCTTACTACCATTCTTCGTTTGTATCTGGAATACCGTTACAACTGGTTTGCACTGGAATCAACCACTGAAGAAATAGAGGAGAATATTGACTCGCATGTTGTTTCGGATGAGGCAAAGAACCTTTTGCTGACGATACTAAAAAATGCCGACCTCGTGAAGTTTGCGAAGATGGTGCCTGCGCCGGATGTCAATGTTAAAGTAATGGAGAGCGCCTATAAATTTATTGACTTGACAGAACAAAAGGAAGTAGTAATAGGGGCGAAAACGTATGTTTAGTAATCTTTCACATATTGCCTTCGCTGATAAATGGGTGCTTTGGCTCATACCCGCAGTTGTTGTGATTGCAGGATTGTGGTGGTATTTTCTTGCTAAAAGGAATTACGCTGAACTTAAACTTTCTTCCACTAATTCTTTTGCAGGCTTTAGAAATCCATTTAGAGCAACTTTAAAGAAAATACTGCCCGTTTTTCGTGTTCTGGCAATTGTTTCACTGCTGGTTGCCATTGCGCGCCCGCAAACTTCTTTCGATGAAACCAAGATGACTACTGAAGGTATAGATATTGTACTCGCTGTTGACGTTTCTGAATCCATGCTTGCAAAAGATTTTTCACCGAACCGTATAGAAGCAGCTAAGAAAGAAGCGATAAATTTTGTGGACGCCCGGCCAAATGATAGAATTGGCCTTGTTATTTTTTCCGGTGAAAGCTTCACGCAATGCCCCGTGACTATTGACCATGCAATTGTTAAGAATCAATTAGCACAAATTAAATATGGGTTGCTTGAGGGCGGAACTGCTATCGGGATGGGCCTGGCAACGGCAGTTCAACGCTTAAAGGAAAGCCAGGCAAAAAGCAAGGTGGTAATTTTGATGACTGACGGAGTAAATAACCAGGGGTTGATTGACCCTTTGACCGCTTGTGATATAGCGATGCAATATAATGTTCGTGTTTATACTATTGGTATTGGCACTAATGGAAGCGCTATGACACCTGTCGGAATAGCGCCTAATGGTGACTGGGTATATGATTATGTGGAGGTGCAAATAGACGAAGGGCTTCTTAAAGACATTGCGAAGAAAACAGGAGGGCAGTATTTCCGTGCAACAGATAACAAGCGGCTGAGCGAAATATATGCACAAATTGACAAGCTGGAAAAAACAAAAATAGAAATGAGCGCCTTTGAAAGGAAGACTGAAAAGTTTTATGTCTTTGCTTTCTTAGCGGCATTGCTTTTACTTGTTGAAATTTTATTTCGGTATCTCTTTCTAAAAAGTGTTCCCTGATGTTTCGATTTGAACACATAGAATATTTATGGCTTTTGCTGGGGGCAATCCCGGCAGCAGCATTGTTTATTTTCTTTTTTATCTGGCGCAGGAGGGCCATTGGCAGGTTTGGAAACAGAACGTTGGTGCTACAGTTGATACCTGACTTTTCCAATCGCAGGCCTTTTATAAAATTTATTTTACTCTTATTCGCGTATGTTTTTGTGATCCTCGGCTTTGCAAATCCACAGATAGGGACGAAACAGGAGAAGATAAAACGCCAGGGAATTGATGTGATGATTGCACTGGATATTTCAAACTCGATGATGACCGAAGATGTAAAGCCCAGTCGCCTTGATCGTGCAAAGAATTTTATTTCTAACTTTATTGACAAGCTTAATAATGATCGCCTTGGAATGGTGGTGTTTGCAGGCAATGCTTATATGCAAATGCCCTTAACAGTAGATTACAGTGCCGCGAGAATGTATTTGAGAACCATAAATCCTTCCATGATTCCGACACAGGGAACCAATATTGGCGCAGCTATAGATCTTGCAATGCAGGGGTTTGTAAAAGGAGAGACCACTCATAAGGCGCTGATCATTATCACCGACGGAGAAGATAATGAAGGCGGCGTTGAAGAAAAAATTCAGGAAGCGGTGAAGCAGGGGATAAAAATTTTCACCATCGGAATTGGTTCACCGAATGGTTCACCCATACCAATGGGTAACGATTTCAAGAGAGACGAAAGCGGAAATATTGTTCTTTCGAAACTGGATGAGCAAATGTTGAGAGACATTGCAACAAAAGGCAACGGAAAATTCTTTCTTTTGGGAAGCGGTAATGAAGAAGTGGATGCGTTGCTAAAAGACCTGAAAGGGATCAGTACAAAGCAGTTTGAGGAAATGGTATTCACTGATTTCGACGACCATTTTCAATGGTGCCTGACGATCGCTGCATTGCTGCTATTGATAGAATGGTGGTTAAGCGAAAGAAAAAGTAAACTGTCATTAAAATTTTAGAAAATGAAAACATTCCTAAGCACACGTTGTTTCCCTAATACACTTTGTATCACTCACACCTTTTGTGTCACTCACACACTTGGTATCATTCCGACGCAGGAATCTGTCGCGGTAATTAATCACACAGATTCCTCCTTCGTTGGAATGACCGCCCCGGAGATGCTTCCAATAAAATACCAACAACATCCACTTAGGAGTTTTAATTTGATGAAGAAAGCCAACACTTCTGTTGTATTCTTACTGGCAGTATTTGTAATTCTATTCACCGGTATTCAATTTTCCCACGCACAAATTCCTTTTTCCACTCAACCGGAAAAAACAGAAACCCGCAGTGGAAATAAAGAATACAAGACCGAGAATTTTTCAGAGGCTGAAGCAAATTATAAAAAGGCACTCGATATTAAGAACAACATGCCTGAAGCAACTTTCAATTTAGGAGATGCTGTATATCAGCAAAAGCGGTATGATGATGCTGTGAAGCAATTCCAGCTTTCAGCACAAACCAATCCTGATCCTGCGGTAAAAGCCAAAGCATATCACAATCTTGGCAATACGTATTTAGAACAGAAGAAATGGGAGGAAGCGGTGAAAGCATATAAAAGCGCGTTGAAGATTAACCCTAATGATGCAGACACTAAATATAATCTCGCTTATGCCAATGCAATGTTGCAGAAAAACAAAGGAGGAGGGGGGCAAGACAATAAAAATCAGGATCAAAAAGATCAAAAGCAAAAAGACCAAAAGGATAAACAACAACAAAACCAGGATAAGCAGGATCAGAAAGATCAGAAAGATCAGAAAGATCAGAATAAGGATCAGAAGCAGGATCAGAAACAGGACCAGCAGCAACAGGCTAATAACCAGGAGCAGAAAGATAAACAGCAACAAGGTCAGAAGTCGAAGTTGTCAAAGGAGGAATCAGATAAATTGCTTGCAGCGTTAGAAAATGAGGAACAGAAAACTACTCAGAAGGTGCAACAGAAAAAAATGAAGGCGGTGAGAGTTAAGATTAAGAAAGACTGGTAAATAGTCAATGGTCAACAGTCATTAGTCATAAGTCCTTGCTCAATTGTAAATGGTCAATAGATAAACAAGTTCAATAATGAATTTGAAAATGAAAAGCTCTAAGATTTCTGTCGTTGTAATTGTGCTGTTTATTGGGCACAGCAATTTCGCCGGTGCACAAATACACTTTACGGCTTCTGCACCTAAATCAGTTGCGGAAAACCAGAATTTTAATTTGAGTTATTCTTTGGAGAACGCAGGTGGGAGCAACCTGAAGTTGCCGTCTCTCAACGATTTCACGCTGCTTGCTGGTCCCAGTACTTCTTCCAGCATGCAGATTATGAATGGTGCTGTTTCCCAGTCCATGACTTACACCTATACTTTAAGACCTAAGCAACAGGGTACTTTTAAAATAGGAAAAGCAACTATCGAAGTAAACGGTTCTGTCATTGAATCCAACGAATTAACTATTCAGGTTACTGCACCTTCTTCCAATCCGCAGGCACGGCAAAATCAGAGTGAGGAGCAGGAAACTTCAACGGCGGACTTAGCCAAACAACTCAAGGATGATGTGTTCGTTAAAGTTAACCTGAGCAGAAATTCAGTTTATAAGGGGGAAATGCTTTCTGCTACTTATAAGCTTTATTTCCGGCGAAACCTCAACGGCTATAGTCTCACCAAAGCACCGGCACTTGACGGTTTCTGGAGCAAGGAGATAGAGCTCGATCCGAAAAGAAGACAAACGGTTGAGAACTTCAACGGAAAACAATACTATACCGTTGATATTCTGAAATACAATTTATACCCTCAGCGATCCGGCACCCTGCAAGTTTCTCCGGCGGAAATATCAACATCGGCACAGGTAGTAGTTCAATCTAAGTCGCGCGACCCGTTTGACAACTTCTTCAATATGGGTCAGACTGAAAACGTACCACTTACGCTGAAAACTGATGTCGTAACAGTGACGGTGAAAGATCTGCCTGAAAATGGCAAGCCCAAAGATTTTGCAGGAGCGGTGGGTAAATTCAATTTTGAAACATCTCTTTCGGGCAAAGAATCTAAAACTGACGATCCCGTAACTTACAGTATAAAAATTTCAGGAGATGGTAACCTGAGCTTGATAGAAGCGCCTTCCGTTCAGCTTCCTTCCGGGTTTGAAGTATATGATCCCAAAGTTAAAGAGCACATCACCAACAGTGAAAGCGGCATGAGCGGTTCTAAGCAATATGATTATCTCATTGTTCCGCGACAACCCGGCGATTATAAAATAGGAGGTCAATCATTTTCTTATTTTGATCCTGCCACCGGAAAATATACTACGATCTCGACTCCCGAATTCCCTCTGAAAATAACCGGGGAGCCATCTAAAAATGTCAATTCCAATTCCTCATCTTACACTACACAGCAGGGTGTTTCAATGTTGGGTGAAGATATCCGCTATATTAAAACTTCTGTTCCATCATTCGACAAAAACAGTAAGCCATTTTTCGCTTCGGCAGGATTTATCGCCTTGTTTTCATTTCCATTTCTCGCCTTCATCGGGTTGATTGCGGTTAGAAGAAGAAATGAAGATCTCGCTGCGGATATTACCGGCATGAAGAGAAGAAGAGCATTAAAAGTTGCCAGAAGGCGCCTCCGAGTCGCTGAAAAAAACCTTGCACACAGAGAGCAGAAGAAATTCTATGATGAAATATCACGGGCCCTGTGGGGTTACCTCGGTGATAAGCTGAACATTGACATGGCTGAACTCTCAAAAGAAACGGTTGCTGAAAAATTGTTTGTGCGAAATGTAAAACCGGAAACAATCTCAAAGCTTCAGAACCTCATCAGCACTTGCGAAATATCATTGTATGCACCTTCTGCCGACGATACAGAAATGAAGATTGATTATACGACCGCATTGAATTTAATTGCAGACCTCGAAGATGAAATCAGGAGTTAGAAAGAAATCAATTCATCGCTCGTTTCTTACGGCGCTTGCATTCGCGCTCGTATTCTGCTGTTCAGTCGCTGGTTATTCTCAATCAGCAACAGAACTTTACAACCAGGCAAATCAATTTTACAAAGCGAAACAATTTAGCCAGGCAATTAATGATTATGAGAAGCTGGTGGAGCAGGGCTATAAGAGCGCTGAAGTTTATTATAATCTTGGAAATTGTTATTACAAACTGGATAGCGTGGGTAAATGCATTCTTAACTATGAGCGTGCATTGAAGCTTTCACCGAACGATGAAGATATTCTCCACAACCTTAAGCTTGCACAGTTGAAAGCAGTAGATAACATCCAATCCGTTCCTCAGCTTGCCATCGTCACGTGGTGGAATAATTTTGTCACTTTCAACAGCTCAATGGGATGGGGAATTCTTGCTCTTATTTTTATTTGGATCTCCATCCTCGTCTTCGCTGTATCTTTTTTGTTTGCAAGACGAAGAATTTTCAACGTCATTGCGTTACTCTTTCTGTTCGTGTCCTTCTCTTCTTTGGCACTTGCCTTTCATCAGCATCAGCAAGAGGAAAATTCCGATGCTGCCATCGTGATGTCTTATAGTTCCTATATAAAAAGCGCACCCGATGCTGGTGCCAGCGATCTGTTCATGGTGCACGAAGGCACGCGAATACAGATTCTCGATCAGGTAGGTGAATGGAATAAAATACGTCTCGCCGATGGAAAGGTTGGTTGGATTGAGAAAGGAAATTTTGAAAAAATTTGATGTAGGGGCACGGCTCGCCCGTGCCCCATGTCACCGTGCCCAACCTATTATTTTCAGAATCCGTTTCCCAATTCCGTGGATTGTCAATGATGTATTCCCGGATATCATTCAATGATTCTTCATTGCGGATGATATGTTCATAAAAATTCCGTTGCCACAATTTCCCCATCATTTGATCGGGACGTTTTGATTTCCATAATTCCAAACATTTGTCTGCGACGATAGATTTATAGGAACCAATCATTTCGCCCACCGTAGGGGCACCCCTCGCCGGTGCCCTATTTGGCAGTGAATTACCTATGTCCGCTGACCGGGCTTCGGCATCGTGGGCATCCGCTTTTTGTTTATTCGCATTATGTGCATCTGTGTTGGGGGCATTCACATTGTTTGCACTCTTAGCAGGGGCGCCCGCAAGGGGCGCCCCTACGATCACGATTATTCCATGCATGTGATTGGGCATGATTTGAAATACATCCACTTCAATGTTGGGAAATCGTTCGGGTAATTTTTGCCATTCTTCATACGCAATTCTTCCAAAGGAATTTAATTTCATGAAACCGTTTTCCACATTGCCGAAAAAATGTTTTCGATCATGGCAAACGATGGTGATAAGATACGCACCTTCCTGCGAATAATCATATACCTTCAACCGGATGGAACGCCGGTGATGGATTTGGGGATTGTATTTCATTTGTTGTTTGAGTTGATTTACGCCTGCGCGGTGAATTGGGCAACCGTGAAGGTTGCCCCTACATCAATTCTTTGCCATCTTCCTTATGATTATGCCCTGTTCCGATTTGATCTGTAAAAAATAAATTCCTTCGCTGAATAATGAAAGGTCAATTGCTCCGCTAAAAATGTCATTGACCTTTTCAATCCTTCCGGAAATTATTTTTCTTCCGGAACAATCCAGCACTTCCCAGGTATTAAAACCTTTTTGTGTTTCGTCCCTCATAAACAAATGAAATATTCCATTAGAAGGATTGGGAACTATTGAAAGTTGCTGCGATGCATCGGAAGACATTCCGGTGCCTTTCGTTTTAACCACCGAAACATCATCAACAAAATAATAAGCTCCATAGCTTCCGCTATTGCCTACCTGCGTAATGGTAGTGGAGGCATCGTCGTTGAAGTTACCGATCGTGATGTATTGCTCGCCCCCTGCCGCTACAAAAGTTTCTGAAACAAGCATCCACGAAGTGATGCTGTTTAATACTCCCGAAGTGTTTTGAACCTGTGGAGTCACGGGTATGTGCAGGGAGTTCGCATAAGGACCGGGTGCCGCAGAACTGAAATATGCACCCACTTCATTCACTGCCTGAATGTAACCGTCATTCAAACTCACATAGAAATTCACTTCATAAACAGCCCCGCTATCGAGCAGCGATGAAAGTTTTCCTGTTGCATATTCGCGATACTCTGTGCCGTAATTGTAAGCGATGATTCCGAAGTAGGCACTGCCACCATGAGGTATCTGACTTACCGGCTCTATTCCTGCGCAACTATCGTGATAGTAATCCGTGCTGCCCCAGGTTGGTTTTGTCCAGTGGTCAACGTAGATGCTGTCAAACTGCCCAAAGCCCGGACAAGTGATAACATCTTCCAGTCCCGGGTTAAGAACAAGATTTTGCGCGGTGCTGATGCGGGCAAAAAAGACAAGTGCGACCAAGCTGAAACTTTGTCGAAAAAAACAGACTACGTTAAACTTTTGGTGGGTAAATTCTACTACACAAAAGCTTCGTCGAAAGAGGAAATTTTTTTTCATATTGAAATAGTTTCACTGAGTTATTACCGGTATGAGCCTATGAGTACGGACAGGGTTTTGGCGAATTTAATTTTTTTTGATTGCAAACTTGGAGCAAAGGTTGTACTGAGCTTTTAAAATCATGACGTTATGCAAAACTGGTTACGAACATTATTAGCAGGTTATGGTGCCTACAAATGGGGCGGAGGATGCTTCGGTACCGTTATCGTTTTTATTTTATTGTTCTGGATGTTAGGATATATTCATTGCTGAAGATTAAATTCCTTTTTGGAAAGGCGTTCATACAAGGAATGGTTCGGTAGAAATATTTCTACCGGATATCAGCTTATACTTTTTGCAGATTGGTGATTCAATTGTAAGATCGGGTTTGCCTCGCGCGCAATATCCGGAGTCCGGACGAGTGCCCTTAAGGCTCAATCTCTTCCGGCAAAGCGTACCTTCCCAGATAAATGGTGCAATATTTTTTCAACATTCCTTGTCACCGACTCAGCACTTTTCATAGAGACGAGGTAGCGTATTATTTCTTTCCGTCGTGAAGGAGTAAGTTTTTCGAATGCCTCCTTTGCTTTTTTGTTTTGTGTCAGCGCTTCCTGCAGTTTCGGATGCATCGGTATGTTGCGCGGCATGGAATCAAATTCAATCCTCACCTTCGCAATATCTCCAACATCAATTCCTGCTGCTTTGCGCATGGGTGTGTTTAGGTATAAGCGCCACTTACCACTATATTTCACCAGCGTTTGGATAAACTCCTTTCCGTTTAATGTTCCCCGTACAGGAATAGGACCTTTATTTTTCCCCGACTGGCTGAATAATTCATTCAAAACAGATGCGGGAAGAAGGACGTAAGGATTAACACCAATCTTAAATATTTTTGCGGAAAAGGATTTCATTTGCTCACTATATTATCTTCCTTAATAGTCAATTTCATTTCTCATATTGTAAAGATAAATTCCATTGACAAGTTGCGTAAATACGATAGTAAATTGATCCTTAAAAATTTTGCTACAATCTTTTTCTGAGCCGGGGTACCAAGCTTTAATCGTATATTTTTCCGGAGACCTTCATCTAAAATCTGAAATGAGAAGACACTTCGACCCGCAAATAATTAAAACACCTTCAAGTCATTAAACTTCTTTTTTCATGTTTTTTATGAAATCCAAATCACCCTTATTACAAAGCGCAGCGATTTCGTTATAAATAGTTTTAGTGGGCTGTCCAACTTCCCAAAAATTAACATATTTATAGAAGAGTAAAACATCATTCTTGGAGTCCTTAATAAATTTTATGACCATATAATTCCACGCAAACCCGTCGCCTTCTTTCTGAAAATAAATTTCCTGTACTTGATTAATAGTTGTATTGAATTTATTACTAATAAATTCAATTGAATCACTATTAATTATCATTTTACCTTCTCCTAATTGTCCCCAGCCACTCTTTTGCTTCCATGTTCTTGCAGTAATGCCATCAAAAGCGAGTAGATTTTTGACAGTTTTTTTTGACGATTTTTTGTCTGGATTATGTGGTATTTTTTTCTTTGTTTCTTCAATTTGCTTATCCAGAATTTTGTGAATTAATTCCTGTTTACTGTGATTTTGTCGAGAAGTAATTGAGAATTGATTTGCTAATTTAATAAGCTTGTCTCGTGATAAATCATTCAAATCAAGAACATCATAAGATTTCTTCTGTAGGGCGGAGCCCTTGGGTGGCTTTGTTAGTTTCTTTATTTTATCATACGCATTTTTTTTATGATTGCTTTGAGGGAAATCTTGCAAATAAAGAGAATAAGCCTGGATTGAATTCTCTTTACAAACGCTTGTCCATCTATCATCCTCAATCTCTTTGATTTTATCCATAGCTTGTTGCGCAAATCTCCCTTTCGGCTCTCTGTTTATATACTTTTGATAACTTTCAAGACTATTCTGCTCTTGCACTTTTTTCCATTCGTTCTCGTCATTAAGATTGACTTCAATTTCATTGAGCTTGAATTGCGCCTTGTCGACAAATTTTCCATTCGGATATTTTTCAATATAGTTATTAAATGATTCAACCGAATTGTCACTGAGAGTCGCTTTCCAGACTTCTTCTTCCGCATCCGTTTTTGAAACAGGCGAATCACCTATGAGTTGTTCTAATTTAGAACGGGCTTGCTCTTGAAATTTCCCTGAACGATAATGACTTATGTAAAGATTATAGCCACCTATTGTATCCTTTCTTTTCGCCAAGTCCCAAGCCTGCTCATCTTCCATTTCATCAATTCGCCGGTCTGCTTCCCTGACAAAAGTACTAATGGGAAATGCTTTTTTAAATCTATAAAATCCAGCTTGTGTATTTATTTTTTTCGCGTCTTCCCACGCTATTTCGTCTGCGGTCTTCCGTTCAGCAAATTTTTTGTTTTTGAAGATGGGAAGATTTGCTACGGTATTCTGTCCAACCTGCACTGGTTTTGGTGCATCTTTCTGGCTCAGAAATGATATGCGGATTTGATTATAGATGGAGTTGAGTGTGCAATATTCCTCATCCGTCTCAATGCCATTCTTTACAACATCAACAAATTTCCCTGTGAATTTTGTAGGGGAGTGGGGATTGTCAGGATCAAACCGCGCTCTTTCGTACTCTGATGAGGCAGCCATAATATAGGTACCTTCAAACTCGCTGAGCTTCGCCAATGAATCACTTTTGTCATCGCTTAAAAAACCCTTGGTGATCTTACCTGCATAGCAGCAATCAAGCAGGAGAATTTTGCGCCCCGCAGGACAATCAGAAAACAATTTTCTCAGTTCAGAAATTTTAATACAGGATGATTCAAATTTGTTTTCACGAATATTCTTTGTTGCAAGAAACAGATCATCCATAGCTTTTGTGGACTGTAATCCATGTCCGGAATAGTAAATGATCACCGTAGCCTTATTCGACTGAATTCCATCGAAGAAATCATAAATGACAGCAGCGGTATTTTCCAAATCTTCGTCTTTGACGATTTTTATTTGCCCGGATGGAATACCGCAATAATCAGGATTGGTAAGTAACGAAGACAACTCTTCCATATTAATTGCCACGTTCGGAATGTTCATTTGCGGCCAGTTAGGATAATTGCCGGCTCCAATTAAGAGAACGTGAGCAGATTCTATTTCTAATCCCAACATGAAATTGAATTATGTAGTTTCTGTTAGAAACATTTGAATGATCACTTTGAGTGTCTCTTTATCAATGCTTCTTCCCATATTGATTTTCAAACTTGCTCCCTTCGAATTGGTAAGTGTCACGTCTGAGCGATAGGTGTCCACGTATTTCTGAATGCAAGCGACTAATTCGACCAGCGGCTTTTCGGCTGCTTCAATGATTACCCGAATGGAATTAAGGATGTCAACTCCCTGAGTGCCGGGTTGGTGTGTTCCTTTTTCAATTTCACTTTGGTTCAACCCTTCAATACCTTGTTTGTCAATGAAATTTTTCAGGTAGGTGATTTCTTTTTCGGGCTGTGAAACGTTGAGGACAATTGATAACTCCATAGGTTGTAAGTTTTGAGTTCCGAAAAATAATAAACTTTTACATATTTTTTGTTTCATTGGACCAGCAAATTTGAATTATCCCACTCAACAAGGACACGTTCGAGAGCCCATCAGGGAAAGTTAGTAATGATTTTTTAAACTGCAATGTTATTTTTTCAAAACAAAAAGTCTTGATGCTATCATGGACTCCCCCGCATTCGCCAGTCCATACCTATTTTATCGCCTTTAAATAATCCGGACTGATCGAAATGCCTCTCCCGAGTCCTTCTTTTCTAAATACCCCGAACTTAAGAGTATCATCAGCAGTGAATTGATAATTAAAATTTACGGCATTCACTATTTTATTTGAGTAGGCAAGCTGAGTGGATATCTGGAAAGAGTATTCCCGTAAAGACGGCTTCCAGTTTCTTGAGGTATTTCCAGCGGTAAATACAATTAATTTAGTGACGGAGCTCTTTGGAGTTATAAGAATAGGAGCCGGAAATTCATCAACCATATAAGATGTTTCACTCTTTGCTTTCATAAAGGCCTGCCAATCTAAAATTAATTGATCAAGGGTATCTTTCTTATTCATTAACTTTATAGAAATCTTGTCAATAACCTCAGACTTTCCGCCGGTATTAATTACTGTTAAAGGCATCCTCAATCTCAGTATGCCCTGTACGTCATACGCTCCGGGTTCGACCGGATATTCCATGTAGTTATACAAGAAAAGGTTCGACCCTGGTCGTAAATCAATTTTACTCTCATCGGGGAAACTTCGAATAAAAGCAGTTACAGATAAGCACAATGCAATAACAGAAATTGTCAGGGTAATGATGTCTTTGTTTTCTCTGATTTTTTCGATCAGCATTGTTGTATATCTCGTTGGTTAATAATTTACTTTTTCCCCATTCTCTTGTGTCGCGGCCCGGCGAAATGCAAAATTCCAGGTTCCAAGTTCCAAATTTCAAATAAGAATCAAAGTTCAAAATCCAAAATTCAAATAAGAATCAAAATTCAAACACCAAAATTAAAAACCCGCATCACCTTTGACATAAATTCACTTAACAAGAATCCGGTTTGGAATTTTTTTTCTTTGGAATTTATTTGTGATTTAGAATTTGGTTCTTGGTACCCTTTCATTGCTTCACAATCTTCTTCACTATCCGTTCCCCTTCAAAAGTTATATCAAGAAAATAAACTCCGTTCCCAAACTTACTTAAATCAATGGTCTTTGCGAAAGTAGTATTCAGCTTAGTTTCATAGTCACTAAAAACAGTTTGCCCCACTATATTCCTTACAACAATCGTTGCATGCTCTGAATTTTGCTGCTGAATATGGATAGAAATTTCATCAGTAAAGGGATTAGGATAAATCTTAACACCGTTATCTGCAACATCATCAACAGAGGAGATGGTAGCGCAATATTTTCTAAAGAACTTCCATATTTCCACGCTTGCATTAAAATCCTGGCAGGTATTGCCTAACACCGCCACAGGAATCGCTCCCGGCCACGTGTGCCCGCCATTAATAATTCTATAATGAATCACTTCGCTGTTCTCTTCCCCGTTACTGTAAGTTGTTTTAGTTGCAGTACAGGAATCGCCGGTATTTATATCAGGGATGGGAGTAGTGATGCCGGGCGTATCACACGAGTTTGTGGATACCCACCATGCAATGGTTTCAGGTACCGGAGGAATTCCAAAAGTTCCGTTATAGCTCACAACATAGTCGGCATCGCCGTGAATTTCCAACAGCGGCATTCCTTTCACAGGAAAACAATCGGACTGTTTGGTAACGATCATATTGCCTGCAACAGGCGCGACAGCAGCAAGTTTGCCTGACAATTTACATGCTAAAAGATAGGTCATAAATCCGCCGAGCGACATACCCGTTGAATATATACATGAAGAGTCAATGGAATAATCCTGCTCAAGCGAATCAATTAAAGCGGATGTAAAATCTACATCATCAGGATAACCTGTAAGGAGGTTCCATGAATTGTTTAGTCCCTGCGGATATACCACAATAAACCCGGCAGTATCTGCAATGGCATCAAAGCCAGTGTATAATTCCTGTTCCAAAGCATTGGAATTGAGACCATGAAAGTTAAGAATGAGAGGGTAGGAGTTAGCGGCATTGTAAGTTGCCGGAAGATGCAAAATAAAAGTTCTGTATCCTCCCTCGTGATAAATCGAATCTACCTGGGCATTTGATGATTTGGCAAGAAGGAAGAGTATAAAAAGGAAAGAGTAATTGTGTTTCATAGCTTATTTTTAAAAACATCTTTCACCGGATAAAAATCAGTGTGATTTAGTTGCAACTGCAATGTGGGAAATTTCATTCCAAATATCAGCGGCAATCACTTCAGGTGAACGATTTCCATCGGTTATAAAAATATTCTCTTTGAATCTGAGTAGTTCAATTGCTTCTGAATATTTGTCCCTTACATTTCTCAGGTTTTCAATGGTCTCATAAAGTTCAATGGAACTTCTTCTATTGTTAAGCCGCTTCATGCTGATTTCCGGAGAAATGTCAATGTAAATATTTAAATCAGGACGAAGCAAGTCAGCGCTCAATGAATTTGCTTCAATAACCCATTCCATTGATACATGTGTTCCCTGGTAGGCATAAGAAGAAAAATAATATCTGTCTGTGATTACGGTATAACCTTCTTCCATCTTTTTCAGAATCCCAGTTGTCTTATTCAGCAAATGGTCTAACCGGTCGGCTACAAAGAGTCCTGCAATGGTTCTGTGGTCTGCTTCAATTTTGTGCGTGAAAATATTCCTGATAATAGCGCCGATAGGGCTGTCAGTAGGTTCAGAAGTAGCATACACTTTATGACCGTTCTTTTTCAAGATGTCGGACAAAAGTTTTACTTGTGTGCTTTTTCCGCTACCGTCAATGCCTTCAAAGGCAACAAACAAATTTTTCATCATCATCTTAATATTGAAAATCTCTCTTAAAAATTTTCTGCTGAATTCTCAAAGTTAGATATAAAATCTACATCATCAGGATAGGTGGTAAGGAGGTTCCATGAATTGTTTATTCCCTGGAGGTACACCACAATAAAACCTGCAGTATCAGCTATGGCATCAAAGGCCGTGTATAATTACTGCTCAAGGACATTGGACCAAGACAGTGAAAGTTAAGAAGGAGGGGTAGAAGTTAGTGGCATTGTAAGTTGCCGGAAGATGCAAAATAAAAGTTCTGTATTCTCCTACGTGT
This sequence comes from Chitinophagales bacterium, assembly GCA_035638255.1. Taxonomy (GTDB): domain Bacteria; phylum Bacteroidota; class Bacteroidia; order Chitinophagales; family UBA10324; genus DASRAJ01. The sequence continues at coordinate 4,670 of DASRAJ010000057.1, read as the reverse complement.
GACCGCTTGATTTATCCGAATCCCTGAAAAAGGAGACGCCGTTATGGGCAGTCCTCTTTTCTACTCTTGCTATGCAGAGTGGGTAAGAAAATTATAAAAAAAGATATTAAAATCTGAAGAACTTATTCATCTTTGACGCACAAACCCCTAACGGTCAAATATCAACTTCCCATCATATCGATTTCCTTCCATCTTTTTGCATCCTATTTAAACATAAATCACACACAATGAAAACAACTACAAATTGCGCAATCATCGCCATGATAATGGCTTTAGGATTGTTACCATTTTGGTCTAATTCTCAAGTAACAATTGGAGGAGTAAACCTGGGTAATTTACCAAACTATTTTTTAGTTTTTTCTGATGCACATGGAGATGCCAATTGGCAAGGCACATCAAACGGATATAGAGGAAATGTTGCCATTGATGGTATCCAGGCGCATGAGATAACAGCAGGAACTGTGCCTTATGCGGGCGCCATTTATTCAAATGACGCAACCTTAAGCGCATGGCAACAGATCATTGATAATAACACGGGGCAGGCAATTCGTTCCCTCAACCGGACTACATTAATATCTGATCTTACAACTGATTTGGAAAATGCGTTTACGCAAATTAACGCTCTCACAGTAACTACGGGTTATTCCGGTGTTTCTTCAACGTCACTAAATGGTTTGAACACTCAGAATGGAATTGCTGAAACTTATGTGATCAATGTCACTTCTGGTTTCGCGGTTTCATCCAAAATAAATATTACAGGCGATGCAAACGACGGTTTTATTCTTCGCTGGGATAATGATGCGAACTTCAGCAATGGTTATAATGGGGTTGTAAAATTTCAAAGCGGAGGTGCCATTGTTCCGCTTGGAGGATTATTACCATCCAACTTTATTCACGTGGCTGGCAATATAAACAGCAGCGGCGGTGGCAGCAATCCTGCTTCACCATATCCGCAGGGACCACGGTACAACAATGGAAAAGGTAACCTGATTAGCGGGGGTGCAGATTGGAATGGAGGCGGATTTTTTACCGGGTATTGGTTAACGACAGGTGCTCCTACTAATAATCCAGGTGGCGAGCAACCTTATGGAGATACACATGTACTCAGCAACGCAATTTTTGTTGGTGGCTGGTATTCAAAGACTACAAAATTCAGCATGACAACCGGAACAAGCGGGGTATATGTTTCACCCCCTGCCACATGCAACATTAGTATCAGTGCAACACAGGTCAATGTTTTGTGCCATGGCAATGCCAATGGGAGCATAGATGTTACAGCCACCGGGGTACAGGGCACTGTAACTTATTTATGGAATAACGGAGCAACAACACAGGATCGCACCGGACTTGCTGCCGGCACATACACGGTCACAGCAACCGATGCAGGCAACTGCACAGCAACGCTAAGCACAACGATTACTGAGCCATCGTCCTCTGTAAGTGTTTCCATGTCGAAGACTGATGTATCAACAAGCGGCGGGTCAGATGGAACTGCCACTGCCAATCCTTCCGGCGGAACTCCGGGCTACACATTTCAATGGTCAACCGGTGCAACTACTCAAACCATTACCGGACGCACAGTAGGAACTTATACAGTCACAGTAACCGATTCTCATGGGTGCACATCCAGCAACAACATAACTATCAACCAATCTAATTGCTCCCTGAGTTTGAGCCAGACTCACAATGATGTATCATGCTATGGTGGTAACAACGGCTCCATCACCATCACTAAAAGCGGTGCACAAGGAACGGTAAGCTATGTATGGAATGACGGAGCTACCACTCAAAACAGAAGCGGACTCTCGGCAGGAATTTATACTGTCACCGGAACTGATCAAGGGGGCTGTTCTGCATCCATAAATACCATAACCATTCAGCAGCCCTCTGCTGTTACGGTTTCGATATCGAAGGTTGATGTAAGCCATATAGGTAAAGATGAGGGAGTAGCAACAGCTACAGCGAGCGGCGGAACTCCTGGCTACACCTACTTGTGGTCAACCGGTGCAACTCTGGCAACCATCATGAAGCGCCCGGCGGGAACTTATACAGTAACAGTAACCGATTCACACGGATGTACAGGCAGCAACAGCGTCACCATCAATGAACCAACCTGTGCGTTCTTTTGCTCTGAGGAGCATCATGATGTATCATGCTATGGCGGCAGTGACGGTACACTCTTCGTTGGTACCCACGCGTTTACTGATCCAGTCGCTTATATATGGAATGACGGTGCAACCACGAAAATCAGAGACGGACTAACGGCAGGAAGCTACGCTGTGACAGCCACGGACGGGGCCGGATGCATAGCATATAAGACTATAGTCATTCAGCAACCTTCAGCAGTATCTGTTTCGATGTCGAAAACTGATGTGACAACGCATGGCGGCAGCAATGGAACAGCCACAGCCACAGCAAGCGGTGGGACACCGAACTATGACTATCTGTGGTCAAATGGGGCCACCACTTCAACGATTTCAAATCTGCAGGCAGGAACCTACACTGTAACAGTCACCGACTTGAAAGGATGTACTTTAAGCAGCATCATCATAGTAAATCAACCACCTAACAAAGAAGCGGCACCAGGATTAGACGGTAACTCAATGAAACTTTATCCGAACCCCGCTCAGGATAAATTCTCGATTGACATAACGACCAATGAAGATCCTGAAAAAGAATATATAGTGGTTGTTGAAGATATTCTCGGGCAAATCATTTATTCATCACAGAGTCAAACTCTTAATGGCCTGGTGAAGAAAGAGATTTCTTTCGATAGACCAATTACCAATGGGGTATATAATGTTCGTATAATTATAGCCGGAAATAAAGAGTTTAATGAGCAGTTGGTAGTTCAGCACTAAAATTTTTTGCTGAAAATAATTGGATCTTTTTAGAGCTGGAAATTGAAGAACTGTCTCAGATGCTTTTAAGACCTTTCTTTCTTGTCCGATTAAAAATCTGTTGGTTGTTTATCTTAGTGAGACCTTTCTTTCAACCGGCCCACCGGACAACAAATGAATCAGGCATCCGGAATTTCCGGTTCAACCAGCTTTGCCAGTTTTTCTAATGACTCCTGCCAACCTAAATAACACATATCTGCCGGGATAACTGCTGGAATTCCTTCCTGAATGACTTTAAGCTCTGTGCCTGCAGAAACTTTCGTGAGCCAAACCGAAGTAATCATTTCTCCGGGCAAATTCGGGTCGTCGAATTTATCGGTGTACTTTAAAAATTCATTCGGTTTCATTTCTAAATATTTTCCTCCAAAAGAATGTCCGTTGCCGGTAGAGAAATTGATAAAGGACATTTTATAGCTACCTCCTACTCGCGCCTCCAGTTGATGGACCACACATAAAAATCCATAAGGCAACTTGACATGGCGTTGGAATCGGTAAAGGCACGATAAACTTTTTCGGGAGTTGCTTTAAGCACTCTGTGTAATGTTACGCTGTTGTTTGACATAGCTGATTTTTTTGCTGGCTGTGGTTAAATTTAAATATTTTTGAAATGATTATCTGCAACAACTCTAATTCCAGGTTTCCGCAATTATGTTCTTGGTAGAGGGCCATTTATTATTCAACTCCTTCACTATCGACTTGCGTCCATAGAACCAGGGAAAAGATTATGCAAGAATGTTGTGATGCGGACACCAGCTGCAAGGTAAATCCACCCGTTCATCATTCATAATCACATCACTTTTTTGAACTTGAACTTCCCGAAAAGCATGAGGGTTATTGCACTCTTGTCTTTGGTATCGAATACTAATGATGCGTTATCATCCGGATTGATAAACTCATTCTCCCCGACCGGAATCAGTTTGTACCGGTAGCCATTGTCGTTGCCTGTCAATTCTCCATTCACCACTGTAAACACTATCTTCCATTCTTTATCTGCAGGAGGGTTGGTTGCTTTGTATTCACCCTCCAATAATTTCAAACTCTCTATAGAAACTTTTTTGATTAAGGTATCCATATTTACACCTAATGCTTTCAAGACTTTCAAACCGCCTCCGTTACCAGGATTTAATTTTACTGACTTCATATAATTTTCAATAGACTGAGTGGTGTCTCCGAAGGCCAAAAGCGCTTCACCGTAACTATCATAGGTATTGAATGAATTAGGGAATGCTTCAACATTCAGCTTGAAAACGGATGCTGCCTCTTTTGCCCTGTTAGATTGCAGCAACTGGTATCCTGCAAGGTTCATTTCGTTTTCGTTGAGGTAATAATTACCGGAATCCCTGATTTCTTTATAGTATGAAAGTGCTTTCGTGATGCCGTCTTTATCTATCACATCAAGCAACGAATAAGCAATAGATTTTTTAGGAAAGCTATATGGTTTATTGTACAGTATCCCTAAAATAGCAGTAGTCATCTCCTGAAGAGGAGCACCCCCGGTATTGTTTAGTAAAACAATTGATGACTTGTCTGATGGCACGCGGGTGATCTGAGTGTTAAAGCCATTTATAAAACCATTATGATTGATTGTCTCTATTTGGTCTCCGGCTTTGCCGGCAGGCATGTTACCAATTTCCCAGCCGTAGCCATAGTAGTAGGGTCCATCAGCAGGGATGTATTTCTGAAACAACAAATCCATATACTTTTTAGGAAGAAGTTTTTCAGTATACAACGCCTGGTCCCACAGGTACATATCCTCTACTGTTGAGTAAA
>DASRAJ010000056.1:0-53093 GCA_035638255.1 Chitinophagales bacterium | reverse complement strand
CCACGAAAAGCTTAGTTGATCCATTTACCTGAACACGGAATGCAGTTGATCCTGATGCACCATTAACATGCAGACGGCAATTGGGAGAAGAGGTGCCAACACCCACGTTGCCTCCGGATTGAATTTCCATTCTTTGAGTGTTGTTGGTCTTAATAATCAAATCGACAGCGTCTACTGTGCCCAGAAAATTGGTTCCCGCAATGGTATTGGTGTTTCCTCCAAGACACCATTTATTTGTTAAAGTGCTGGCGTCGCATTGCGCCCATCCTTGAAAATGGAAGCAAGCGATAAACAAAATGATGGATAAAAAGCGTAGTGTTTTCATAATGATGAGTGTTTAGTTAACAATTAGGTTAGCGACAAATGTAGCATGGGCGGTAACCCTTTGTCAATAGCAAAAACTAACTAATCAGACTATCCTTAGTATAGTCGTGAAGCTAATTGCATATCATTTCGGAGACATCCGCAAGAGACCCTTACGCTATCACGACCAGAGGGTCGAAGCAGGAATTGAAAAAATCGAACCCCAGATACATGAGAATTGACAGCGACTTTGCTTTAACAATTCCTGATTGCAGGGCCTTAAGCAGCACTTCGGTATTGGAATGAACACGCAGCTTGAAATGAATCCTTCGAAAATGATTTCTCACCGTATTAACACTAATCCCTAACCTGCTTGCAATCATTTTATGACTGTAACCTTCAGCCAGAATTTCAATTATTTCTTTTTCCCGGATTGATAAAATCGCATCGGGCTGAGGCTTCAATTTTATAGGCGAGTTATTAGGAAAGTGGTTGAACTCCTTTTCATTCAGATACATTGTTTTAATGTGGGTTCTGTTAGTTTCTTGTTTTGCAGGATGCTCTTCATCCGCCATTTTAATTAATGACTGATGTAATAATTCCGGTGATTTGTAAACAGCCGGTGTTGACACCTTAGAAAATACCACGGGAATTTTTCGGGAAGGCCTTTGACCGGGCTTTGTTTTTTGCTCCGTGTCAAACGTTATCGAAACGGTGCGAAGCTTTTCATCGGAACTCAGGTGGGCCTTAAAAATGAGAAGCAGATATTGGATTAAATTGGAGACCTCTTTCGCATTTTTTAATTGTTTCATAACGGTAAAAAAATTTTTACTCTGATGAAAAATGAAACCTGAAAACAACTTCCTGCGTGATGATCAAAGAGTGTGGTAAATGTTTGTTTTGATAATAAAAAAATTTAGTAAGCCTCAAAACTTGTAAAAGATTGTTAGTGTTCAAAGCAATTTCAAAAATTTCTCCAAAAAAATCTTTCATCAATCGTGACGAGTTATAGTCACTTTCAAACTCATTTTAAAAAAAAATTCTCCTCAAATCTTTCTTTCGCTAATTGAATTGCCAAATTGAAATGTATGTTTGAATGTCCTCATCATGGCTGCAGCGCAATCAATAATTGAATCGTGGTTTCAATCAAAAGCATGGAATCCTTTTCCATTTCAATATGAAGTGTGGGAAAAATACCACGATGGCTATTCGGGAATTTTGAACGCGCCAACCGGAAGCGGAAAAACTTTCGCACTCTGGCTTCCTGCACTCATTCAATATCTCGAAGCAGAAAAAAAACCTCACGGATTACAGGTGCTTTGGATTACTCCGTTACGTGCACTGGCAAAAGACATTCACTCAGCATTACAATCATCAGCGAAAGAGATAGGAGTTCCATGGAGAGTGGAATTGAGAACGGGAGACGTTTCATCAGCGAAGAAGAAAAAGCAACTGGAGAAATTTCCTGAAGCGCTGATCACTACTCCGGAAAGTTTGCACTTGCTGCTGTCACTCGGCAATTCAGAGAAAATTTTTTCTAATCTCAGCGCTGTCATCATTGATGAATGGCATGAGTTGTTTGGATCGAAGAGGGGAGTGTTGGTGGAGTTGGCCTTGTCGAGGATAAAAAACCTCCGAGGTTTGAAAAAAAACCTCGGAGGTTTTGCGGAGCTGAAAATCTGGGGCATTTCCGCAACCATCGGCAATCTCAATCAATCACTCGATGTGCTGCTCGGGAATAATTTTTCAGGAAAGAAAATTATTGTGAAGGCAGACATCAAAAAGAAGATCAACATTCAATCCGTCATCCCTGATGAGATTGAAAGGTTTCCGTGGGCAGGTCACCTTGGCACCAAACTGATTCCGAAAATTCTTCCCATCATCGAACAAAGCAGGTCAACACTTCTCTTCACAAACACACGCGGTCAAGCGGAAATCTGGTATCAGAAGATTTTAGAATACGCACCACATCTTGCAGGCACCATGGCCTTGCATCATGGCTCGCTTTCAAAAGAAGTTCGCACATGGGTCGAGAATGCTTTGCACAACGACAAGCTGAAACTTGTTGTGTGTACTTCATCACTTGATCTCGGCGTTGATTTCACCCCGGTGGAAATCGTAATACAGGTTGGAAGTCCCAAAGGTGTTGCACGTTTTCTTCAGCGCGCCGGACGAAGCGGTCATCAGCCCGATGCGTTTAGCACCATTTATTTTGTGCCCACGCATTCGCTCGAGTTAATTGAAGGCGCAGCGTTAAAAGAAGCGGTTGAGAAAATGATTCTTGAAGACAGAATTCCTTACATCAATACGCTGGATGTACTGGTTCAATACCTCGTTACACTTGCCGTCGGTGATGGATTCCGACAAGAGGAAATTTTTCGTGAAGTAAAATCAACTTTTGTATTGCATGATTTGAGCGAAGCAGAGTGGGAGTGGTGCCTTCAATTTATTACTACTGGAGGAAGCGCCCTTGAACAGTATGAGGAGTTTTCGAAAGTGGATGAAGCAGATGGACTATTCAAAGTTCACGATCAAAAAATCGCTTTGCGCCACCGGCTTACCATCGGGACCATTGTAAGCGACTTGAGCATGCAGATAAGATACATGAGCGGAAAAAATCTCGGAACCATTGAAGAGTATTTCATCACCCGGCTGAATCCGGGAGATGTTTTTTGGTTTGCAGGAAAGCCATTAGAACTGGTACAGATCAGAAATAATGTGGCCTACGTTCGCCGCTCGAAAGGAACGAAGGGTACTGTCCCCTCGTGGCAGGGAAGCCGGATGCCACTTTCATCACAGCTTTCTACAATGATTCGTAAGAAGATTGATGAAGTGAAGCGTCACGAAGAAAAAGAAATTGAAGTAAAAGTGTTGCAGCCCCTTTTCGAATTGCAGCAGCAACGCTCGGCGCTTCCCTCCATGAATGAATTTCTTATTGAAAAACTGGAGACGAATGAAGGGTACCACTGTTTCTTTTTCCCGTTCGAAGGAAGGTTAGTGCATGAAGGAATGGCGGCATTGCTCGCGCATCGTATCGCTATGATCAAGCCATTGTCGTTTTCTATTGCAATGAATGATTATGGTTTTGAATTACTGAGCGATGAAGAAATTCCTCTCGAAGAAGCAATTGAAAAAGATCTCTTCACAACAGAACAATTAATTGACGACATCTATGCGAGCGTGAATGCGACTGAGATGGCGAAGAAAAAATTCAGAGAGATTTCGAGAGTGGCAGGATTAGTTTTTGCCGGCTTCCCGGGTAAGCAGCAAAAGGAACGTCATCTTCAGGCATCAACAGAATTACTCTTCAAAGTTTTTTCAGAATACGATCCTAAAAATTTATTGTTGAAACAATGCTACCAGGAAGTAATGGATTTTCAATTGGAGGAATATCGCTTGAGACAAGCATTGATGCGAATTAGCTCTCAAAAAATCCTGCTTCAATATCCTGAGCTGCCGACACCTCTTGCATTTCCGATTATTGTTGATCGTTTCAGGGAAAAATTGTCGAGTGAGAAATTAGAAGAACGGATTAAGAAGATGCAGATGAGTTTTGCGAAATCCTGACGAAGTTTAACAACTGACTAATTATGTTGTAAAATTGTCATCGAAATATAGATTCGATGAGAACAATATTTTCACTCTTCTTTCTTACACTTTTGTCCGCTAAAGTTTTTGCACAAACACAAATAGATTACACATTTGGAGAAGATGGGATTGTTCAAACCTATTTGCCATTTACAACCGGATGTTCAGGATCCATTTTGGCGATACAACCAGATGAAAAAATCTTATTAGGCGGATATGCCGATGTAGCAGGTCCATTAAATCATGGTTGGGGAATTGCAAGATACAATTCCGATGGTTCGCTCGATGCAAGCTTTGGAGGTTACGGAACAATAACCGTCGGATTTGCAGATGAAGGCATGTACACAATGTCTCTCTTGCAAAATGGGAAAATTGCGGTTGAAGAGTGGAGAGGCCTTGAAAATTATCTGCGCATAGTTAATTCCGAAGGGCTATGTGATAATGGCAACTTGATTCCAAATGAATTTATACTGGGATATGGTATGGCCTCTACAAATGATGACAATGTGATACTTGCCGGAGCAATTAAGAATGGGATATACTATGGCTTTGGTCTTACCAGATTCAAGAATACCGGAGGACTTGACTCCAGCTTCGGAAGTAACGGTATAGTTTTAAGTAAAATAGATAGTAACTCATGGGCAACCTGCGTTTCTGTACTTTCTGACGGAAGAATTCTTGCCGGTGGAATGTCAGGAACTAATACTTCCTCATGGGATTTCACCCTCACACGCTATTTCTCTGATGGTAAGACTGATAGCAGCTTTGGAACAAACGGGATAGTAGTTACCGATATTGATTCAAGTGATGACCACCCATTTTTTCTTAAGGTCCTGTCGGACTCCAATATACAGTTGTCCGGACTTTTTTTTACAGATTCACATTATGGGGTGGCAGTTTTACGATACAAAATGAATGGAGAAATCGATAGCGTTTTTTTTGACAATGGTAAGTTGATTATCCCGTTCGATACCGTATACTTTCCTATTTACTCCATGGCGATTCAATCTGACTGGAAAATTATCGTAGGTGGAACTTTGGGCACGTCTCAGAATGCCGACTTTGCTATAGCAAGGTATAAGACTGATGGAACATTAGATAGCAGTTTCGGGGGCGATGGATTGATTACCGTTGATTTGTCATCGAACGCTGATTTTGGAAATGCTGTTGCTATACAATCTGATGGCAAAATTCTTGAAGCAGGCGAGGCTCTTGATGAGTTTGGATTAGTCCGGTTTCTTCCCGAGCTAAATATCGGAATCGCTGATTTAGCAATTAAACCGTCTTCACTGTTTGTCTATCCTAACCCCATTCATGAATCTGAAATACTGAAGTACGCGCTCACAAAAGATGAAACACTAACTCTCTGTTTGTATGACATAAATGGAATATTGGTAAAAACTTTCTTTGCCAATGAAACCAGAAGAACGGGTCAGCACGATGAGGAATTGCATTTCGGGAATCTTGTTGCCGCAAACTATTTGCTTACGCTAAGCAATGGGAAACAGCAACTAAGTGTGAAACTTGTGAAACTATAAGTTTTTCTCTATCGGTCAGCCTGAGAACACCCGCCGATAAAAAAAGAAACTTTCTTCAATTGTCAGTGGGTGGATAGATGGCCGGATATAAATTAGCTGTGAACCATGCTACGGACATTCTTTCGGAATTGCAACCGGAATTCTCCCATACAGTTGCCGTATCATTTTTTAATTCAGATAAAGCTTCTTTATAGAGCGCTTTATTTTTCATCTCAAGACCACGCGCGGCATAGACCCTCATTACCGGGCTTTTACTTTTAGTTAGTCTGAATAGCTCTGTATCTGAGGCGACTTGGCAAAGCCTTTCAAAACAAACATAAGTAGCTGATAAGTCCCCGGTAAATCCTACGAACTTCCCTTCCACCCGAGGGCTGTTTTCAATTACATCAATTAGATATAGATGATCAGTCATTCTATGTTGCAAGCAACCACAAGTTAAGGGAACAAGGGAAAGAAGGATTACGCTGAATAAGCTTTTCATACCACAGTAAACTTAATAAAATCGGTTGCAGACAGGAAATTGAGATAGGGAAGAATTAAAAGATGATCACTTCAATTTTAGCCTTTGTCCCGAAATGTCGGTATTGACAAATGGGGTATTGGCGGAATACTTTTGATTTCTAAAATTTTCATTATGAAACAAACGTACTTCCCTCTCGCCATTTTACTCATCTCTTGCGCTGCGATAAATCCTTCTATCTCTGCTCAAAACGCACCTGTACTCCAATTTGTGAACCCCACACTTACGAGCGGAACAGCGGGTCACCAGGGAGCTGTCTACAAATTTGCAAACGTTATTATCGGCATTGATGCACGTGTGACTATTAATGCATTAAACGGAGGAGCAACACTTGGTAATATTGATCTGAGTTCAGCAGGTTACGGCGAGGCATGGCAACCAATTGTCAATTCGTCAAATCAAAATAATACTTGTTATATAGAATGGAAAATACGTTTTAAGAAAGCAGGTACGACAACCGATACCGTTCTGCCGCTCTTGAGTATCACGGCAGTTGATGTTGATGGCAATGGCGTGGCTCTCAAAGAAAAGGTGTCCTCAAGCGATCTTACTTCATACTTTACCTGGGCATCGTGCAACCTGACCCTTTCAAATACTGCTCCCTTCACCAATGCGGTTTCTACCCTGACGAACATTACTGACATTGATACCGCCCAGAAGCAGGCCATGATACAACTGAATTATACGAACATTAATGAAGTGACCTATCGGACGGGAACTACTTCGACCAATGGAGGAGCTTTTGCAAGGCAGCATTGTCTTTATTTCAAATCTTTTACTCAGGCGAGCATGCTTCCGATTGAACTTGTTCAGTTCAATGCTACCGTGGCTGACGAAAACAGGGTAGAACTTTCATGGCAAACGGGCTCTGAAATGAACAATGACTATTTCACCATAGAACGCTCTTCCGATGCAGTGCAGTTTGAGTCAATAGCTGAGTTGAATGCTGCAGGAAACAGCCTCCACCTTTTGAGTTACGCATTTGTTGATGCAAATCCTCTCGCAGGAAATTCATATTACCGCCTGAAGCAAACTGACCTTGACGGAAGTGTTTCTTATTCTGATGTGAGAATGGTGGAGATGAACACTCCGGAAACTACTGTTACCATTTTTCCCAATCCTGCAACCATGAATGTTAGCATTCAATTCCCTCTGACTATCAGCCACGACTTTAGCTTGTTTAATGTTGCCGGGCAAAGAGAAAACATTCGTTATTACAGCGATGATGATAAAATTATACTCGACATCTCGCATCTCAGCGCAGGCACATACTTCCTTCAATTTGAAAATGGAAGTAAGATGGAAATGAGAAAGATCATTGTTCAATAGAATTTTTTCAAAGGGAGAATCTTCGCATGCTGGATGAAGCAATTTTTTTCTGCATCATTTTTTTCTTCACCAGAGCAGTTTAATTCCAAAATGAAAGTAGTTAAGTGAATGAACTCAGATTTTGTATGATTGCATAAATTGGGCTTTCATTCCGGCGAAGGAGGAATCTATAGTTCAAACACTACACAGATTCCTCCTTCGTCGGAATGACACTCAATCATAAGGTACAAATGATAAATACAGCACAATCAAAACATTTGAATGTAAAAATCCGGGAGGAAGAATTGACACTCTTGCCCGAGCGCGTTATTTTCTGGAAAAGAAAAAACGCATTGCTAATTTCTGATCTTCATCTCGGCAAAAGCGGTCACTTTCGCAAAGCGGGAATTGCTCTTCCTTCTTCCATCCATCATGATGATATAGATCGCCTCTCAAGAATCATTTCAGAATTCCCGGTTCAAAAACTTTTTCTCCTCGGCGATTTATTTCATAGCACCCACAATCGGGAGTGGAATCATTTTCTTGCGTGGAGAAAAAACTTTCCTTCTCTCGAAATTCATCTCATCAAAGGCAATCATGACATTCTCGACGCACAATTGATTCATGAAGCAGAAATTATTTTACATCTCGAACAATTTGAGGCACCTCCATTTTTGTTCGTGCATAATAACTACGATAAACATTCTACTGCATACATACTATGCGGGCACATCCATCCCGCAATTCATTTTACGGGAAGAGCCAAACAATCGGCCACACTTCCGTGTTTTTGGTTCGGAAAAAATTCAGGAGTTCTTCCCGCCTTCGGAAACTTCACAGGCAACGCCATCATTTCACCCTCAGAAGGTGATCTTGTTTTCTTTATTGTGGAAGGAAAAGTAAAAGCACTATAGCAGATCCAATCTTCAAGATTTCACATCGATAGCGTCTATTTTAGTCTTACATCTTATGTCCACAAGTCTTACGTCCGCAAGTCTTACGTCTTATTTCGAAATGTACTGCTTCAAACTCTCCACATACTCTTCAAATGCAGCAATTCCTTTCTTGGTGATGCGGCAAATGGTAAGCGAATAGTTATCGCGGAATTTTTTTTCTACAGAAACATAGTCGGCATCTTTCAGCTTCTGAATCTGCACAGAGAGATTTCCTGCACTGGCATTTGTTTTTTCTTTCAAAAATAAAAACTCTGCCTCCTTCACTGACACCAGCAATGACATGACCGCTAAGCGCAACTGTGAATGCAACAGCGGATCGAGATTCTTGAATGATGTTGCAGCATTATTCTTCTTCATAAAAAATTTGTCCTCTTAATCTGTCGCAGTTTTTTTTATCATTCGCAAAAGATTATCTACGAAAAGGGCTCAACTTATTGATAAGGCTGCTTCGCGCTTGTAGCGACTTCTCAACATAAATCCCGGAATAATGAATCCAAACAAAACTGCTGCGGAGATGATGAGCAACTGATAGAGGAAGGGAACAAAAAAAGCCGCCACCGCGCAGGCCCAGCAAAAAAGTCCTCCGGCTTTGAGAGGTCTGAACCGCAGCGCACCTCCGGAAATAAAAGTGCCGATGCCATACAAAATCATCATCATCGGGTAAACACTTTCCCAATTCATATTTCTGTAACCGAACACAAGCACGATAAACAATGAAATGCCGAATGCCATCCAGGTATAATCAATGGCTTCTTCTACAAATGTTTTTACTCTTATTTTATGGGCGCGCCTTCGTCCAACAAACGCTGATGCGATGCCCGCAGCAACCGTCACAACCGGCCATACCAGACCATCATTTGAAATGCCAATCTGCAACATGATGAACTGAGCTATGGCTGCAATAAAAACTGCAAAGCCCCACAGCAAATAGAAAATGCCATCGTTGCTTAATGCAACTTTTGCAGATTGAATCATTTGGGAAATGATCTCGAGTGATTCTTGTTCATTGATTTCTTTTTCTTCCATTGTTATAGTGATTACATTGATTAAAAAAACGATTCACGATTCACGTATGACGATTCACGATACCCCAACTACAAATTGATTTGCCAATAGTGCATGACTCATAGCTAACAGCTACTCTTTGCACTGTTCCAACAAATCTTTCGTTCGTGCTTCTCCCCAATTCGGCGCGAGATCATCAGCCGGCTTGAACGCCGCGTATTTGTCTAATGCTGTTTGTAACAGCTTAGCTGCTTTATCTTTTCCGCCACCCCATTGTTCAGGAGTATAAAATGCAGAGGAGCCTTTCAGCAAATAAGGTCTTGGGTTCGTGGAATCAAGCTGAATGGCCTGATCGAGAAATGCACCGGAGATAGGACCGTACTGCGCGCCGCGTACCATCGGGTTCACCATAATTCTACCGGAAGCAACAAAAGCTTTTATCGTCATGATCTCAGAGTTTTTTGGCTGCAACGAATCCGCGATCGAAATGAAGCGATCCGCTTTGTCAAGTACTTCATCAATTTTACTTTGATCACTCATTGTGTAGATGGATCGCGCAAGCGCATACGAGGCATAGTAATACGGCAGCCATTTGTTTTGCTCAGCCAGGGCGATGCGCTCAAAGTTGTTTGCAATGAATTGAAGAGAGTTTGGATTTTGTGCAGTGTCAAGCATGCTGATGTTTCGGATCATCGCATCGTGATAGCGCTTTTCTTTGTCCTGCGCAAACGAAGTGATCACCATCATCGAGAAAGTGATTGCAAAAAAGAATCGGAGAGTTTTCATTGTGTTTTGGTTTATTGGTTTAATGGTTAAATGGTTTAATAGCTAAATGGTTGAACCTTCAATCGTGAACAGTTATCAAGTCGTATTACGTGCGTCGTGTATCGTTTTTTCTTTGCCAACTGCCAACTGCTAACTGCCTTATTCATCCAGCCCCTTATCCTCCCCAATCGTCATAAACAAACCAACAAAGTAGGAGCGTAGAGCCGGCATCTTCACCTCTATTGGCGCACCATCATCAATGTACCTGTAGCCAACGATGTTGTCAATGCCTAAAACATTTTGCGCACCCACGACAAACACAGCAAAGTTTTTAAAGATTGTAGTGAGATAACTTGCACTTACACTCAGGTTATTGTAATCCGGAAGTTTGTCGCCGGGTAAAATCGGATTGTATGGATTGAGATAAGTTCTTTTCGTGGCAAACACATACGTTATGCTGAAAGACGAATTGATCTTCGGGATGTATTGCTTGTATACAACACTCAAGGTATGCTTTGCGGCGAAAGGCGGTGTGATTGCTTCCGGATAATAGAGGTAATTGCGTTTTGTATCAAGGAAGGAATAAGAAATCCAATAGTCAGCGTGCTTAATAGTTTTTTTATCACGGAAAAAAACATCGAAGCCGCGGGCAAAGCCATCACCCGTGCTTGCGGTATCCGGAACTGTCCTGATGAGATCGTGGTACGTTTTGTAATATGCTTCCACTCTGAAAGTCCTTCGTTCACTCACTGACTGATAGTTGATGATGTAATGATCAGCGTGTTCTAACGAGATGGGATCATTTGTAAAAAGAAATATGCGATCAGGCACCTGGTAAAATTGTCCGTAAGCAAAACTCACTTGCGAAAGCTCTCCTGTCTTGTAGGCAACTGACGCGCGGGGAGAAACATTTCCTGTGTTGAGCAGCGAAGAAAATTCGAGCCGGGCGCCGAGCCGTGCTACTAATTTTTTCGTGAGATAAAAGTCTCCTTCAGCATATTGCGCGGAATAATCATCGTCAATTTTTGAAGTGAATTGATTAAAGGTGTCTTCATAATGGGGATGCTGAACTTCTGCACCAAAACGAAGAGAAGAAAGACTTCCGATCGGTCGTGAAATAGTAATTCTTCCCTGGGCCAGCGAAGTAAGAGAAGTAATTGAATCTTTTTTGTTCAGAAGAATCTCATTGTTGTTGTTGCTGTATGAGAAGGAAGTAAACAGCGTCCAGTGTTTGGCAATTAATTCTTTGTAAGAGGCCTGGGCAAAAAGGTTTTTATTCTTATTACTGAACATAAAATGATCGTCAGCCGAATCAATCGTATACGGATAACTCACTTCAATTCTTGTGGGCGAGAAATTGACAAATGCTTTGACGATCCCCGTCTTTGAAGTTTTTTGCCGGAAGATGATCGAACCGCTTGCGGATTCAGGTGGTGTGTTGTAATCGTAGCGCTGCTTTGCTATTTCGAAGTAAGGAAGCAGGTTGATGTAGCTCACATACACACCCAAGGAAGTTTTCTTCTTTGCAAACAACTGTTCGTGACCTACACCGAGTCCCACCGACATCAATGAAATGTTCGTCGTGGTCCTTGCCGGCAAATCCTGACTCTCCAAAATCACTGCAGAAGACATTGCTCCGCCGTATTGCGCCGAGTATCCACCCGTACTGAAGATGGTTCCTTTGAAAAGAAAAGGAGAGAAGCGCCCCCGTTGCGGAACGTCCGGCACATCGCTGAAATAAGGATTCTCGATGGCAACGCCATCAATAAAAGTTTTTGTTTCCGAAGCATCTCCACCGCGGACAAATAATCCCGTTTCATTTCCCATGTGTTGTGTTCCCGGCAATGTTTGCAATGCGCCGTAAGTATCGCCTCCTGCGCCGGCTGTAGTTACAATATCAAGCGGACGAAGAATAGTGACCCGCTTTGCATCACTTGCTTCAAATGATCCGGCACTAACCACTACCACATTCAATTCATTTACTATCTCTTTTAGCTTCAGAATTTCTTCGAGCGAATTCCCTTCACACAAAATCTTTTTCTCCATTGTTTCAAAACCAACATAACTCACAACGAGTGTTTGTGAATCAGTTTCTGAAGTGGTAAAACTGAATTTTCCATTCGCATCAGAAGAAGTACCATCATAAGTGTTCTTCAAAAAAATATTCGCACCTGTAACCGGTTGACCTTTTTGATCTGTTATTTTTCCGCTGATGGTGGTTTGCGAAAAAGCACCGGCAGCAACAAAGAAGATCAGGAGAAAGAAAGCAATGGACTTCATACGTATAATTGCTAAATCGGTCGCAAACGTAAAATGGTTTATTTAATAAACCAAATGTTTTCAAAAATTTATTTTTATCCGGGAGGAATAGTTTAGCGGTTTCATGCTTAATCAAATAGTACTGCGGGATTAATTTATTTTATGAGACTTTGGTCATTGCATCCCTGTTACCTCGATTCAAAAGGACTGGTCGCGCTTTGGAGAGAAGCGCTCCTCGCGAAAAAAGTTTTGCAGAACAGGACAAAGGGATACAAAAATCACCCGCAGCTAATCCGGTTCAGGAAATCAAAAGACCCGTTACATGTCATTGATCTATACCTCGCTGAAGTGTACCGTGAAGCAGAGAAAAGGGGTTATCATTTTTCAAGACAAAAAATAAATTGGGCTTACAAGAAATCATTTCTCACTGTCACGCAAGGACAATTGGATTTTGAAGTGAGGCATCTGAGTAAAAAATTGAAGGCAAGAAATCGGAAAAATTTCCAGAGTTTCTGCTTGTTGATGAGATTAAAACCCATCCGCTGTTCAGGATAAGAAAAGGAGAAGTTGAAAAATGGGAAATTATTTCAGCACCATCTTAAGATTCAACTCAATGCCGGCTTCACTTCTTCAGTGAGACACTCAGGGAATATTTTCCGGGTCCCATGATGAGCATGGCAAGAAAAGCCACCCCGAGTTCCGCCGGTTCTGACCAATCACCGAAACTTGAATCTCCGCCAAAATTGCCTATGAATGCAATGAGCATGGTGATTACAACGAGCGCGCAAGCGGGGCGAAACAAAATCCCTATCGCAACGCAAATACCTCCGGCGAATTCGGCAACAGCAGCACAAAAACCCCAGAAGACCGGAAGAAAGGTAATGCCGATCACCGAGAGACTTGAACCAAGTGATTCCCATTTTTCAGGACCCCCGATAATTTTTGGCCAGCCATGTCGTGCCATTAAGGCTCCCAATCCGAGTCGCAGGATTAGGTAGCCGATGTCTTTGAGTGTTGCTTCGTTCATGGGTAATATATTGGGTTATTGGTTCATTAGGAAATTGGTTTTTCGGCTTCACCCTTGGGATTTCTTAAATACTAATAACCGAATATCCCAATATCCTAATTTCCTAAAAACACTTTTTCAATCAAATCATCACCGAAATTGTATGGAATATTTGCAACCGAGTTAATGGGTTTGGTAAGAATAAGATTTGCTTTTTTTCCGACGGTGATGCTTCCCAATTCGTTTTGCAATTCTATTGCTGCTGCTCCATTCAATGTTGCAGCATTGATCGCTTCTTCCGGCACCATCTTCATTTGAATGCACGCTAGTGAAATCACAAAACTCATTCTTCCGCTTGGTGAAGATCCGGGATTGTAATCGCTCGCCAATGTCACTGGCAATCCGGCATCAATCATCCTTCTTGCAGGAGGATAATTCATGCGCAGAAAAAATGCTGCTGAAGGAAGCAGCGTGGAAATCGTAATGGAATTTTTCAGTACCTCTATTTCTTCATCACCAATATTTTCTAAATGATCAACTGAAATTGCATTGTTACGAACTCCTGCCTGCACACCGCCGGAGATCGAAAGTTGATTTGCATGAATCTTTGGTTTCAATCCGTACTTCCATCCGGCCTGCAAAATCAGATCCGTTTCTTCAGGAGTAAAAAATCCGTTCTCACAAAACACATCGCAATAGTCAGCGAGATTTTCTTCTGCAATCTTGGGAAGAAGTTTGTCTATCAGCAGTTTGATGTATTCTTCTCTTCTCTCTTTGTACTCGGCAGGAATTGCATGTGCACCGAGAAAAGTCGCTTTAACAGGGATAGGGGAGAGCGACTTCAATTTCTGAATCACGCGCAACATCTTCAATTCACCATCGTAGCTCAATCCATAACCACTCTTGATTTCAACTGCGCCCGTTCCGTGATTTTTTATTTCTTCAATTCGCTGCAGTGACTTTTCCAGCAGAACCTCTTCTGAAGTTTCATTCAGCTTCTTTGCTGAATTCAAAATGCCGCCGCCGCGGGCAGCAATCTCTTCATAGCTCATTCCCCCGATTTTGTTGACAAATTCTTCCTGCCGCCAATCAGCGAATACAAGATGCGTATGGGAATCACAGAAGCACGGGAGAATAAATTTTCCGGTGCAATCCACTTCTTCCAATTCCGAATTGTCGCGATTGTCAGGAACAAATTGCGAACTGAAATCTTGCATTGCGCCGTACTCTGAAATTTTTCCGTCTTCAGCATAGAGCCATGCATCATTTATTGCCGGAAGATTTTTTAACTCATCACCTTTCAGCACTTTTGTTTCCATTGGCCGTACGCCGACCAGACTTTTGATATTTTTGAAGAGGATACTCATGTCTTGCGGAAACCTCTGAGGTTTCAAAAAAAACCTCTGAGGTTTGTTTAAAGTAAATTGATCGCGATGAAGATACTCGTTTCTGTTTTTTTAGTGACGATGATGCTTGATTCACAAACATGTCACACGACAACGGATTGCATTGATCCATCGAAGATTGATTCAACACGCGCATGCACACGCGAGTACAATCCCGTGTGCGGTTGTGATAGTGTGACGTATTCTAATCCATGTGAGGCAGAGAAAGCAGGAGTGACTCATTACAGGATGGGAGAGTGTTCAAGGGAAAAGTAGCCGGTAGGCAATAGGGAAAAACAATACACGAGTTCTCCCGATTTGATCGGGATACACGTAACGCGACTCAAAGCTTTTCCGTGTTGACCATTCACTAAAAAGGCAATAAGCAAAAAAAGCAATTGAATATTGAACGATCGAAACCAGAATGGCGGGCAATTTCAAAATTGAAAATTTCAAAATTTAAAAATGGGAAATAGCATTGGAGAAATTTTTCGTGTTACAACCTTTGGCGAGTCGCATGGCCCCGGAATTGGTGCTGTGATTGATGGCTGTCCTGCGGGATTGGAAATTTCAGTGGAAGAAATTCAGAAGGATCTTGATCGCAGAAGACCGGGACAATCGCACATCACCACACAACGAAAGGAAAGTGACACGGTAGAAATTCTCTCCGGAGTTTTTGAAAACAAATCACAGGGAACTCCGATTGCATTGTTCATCCCCAATGAAGATGCGAAGAGTAAGGACTATGATCACCTGAAAGAAACATTTCGTCCCTCGCACGCCGACTTCACGTATTACGCGAAGTATGGTATGCGTGATCATCGCGGTGGCGGAAGGTCGAGTGCGCGTGCGACGGCTGCTGTGGTTGCAGCAGGGGCAATTGCAAAGAAGGTCATTCGTCATTCCCGAAATGATCGGGACAGGTCGTCAGTGGTCATCGGTGCGTTTGTCACTCAGGTTGGAAGCATTCAGGTAGCAGTTGGCCCCGCAATACAGCGGGAGCAGTTGGCAAAAGGCATTGAAGAACTTGTGGCAGTTGCAGAATCAAATATTGTCCGTTGCCCTGATGAGGCAAAAGCGAATGAAATGATTTCGCTTATCGAGCAAGTGAGAAAAGATGGCGACACAATTGGCGGCGTGATTACATGTATGATTCAAAATTGTCCTACGGGACTAGGCGAGCCGCTCTTTGGTAAACTGCAAGCTGACCTTGCCAAAGCAATGTTCTCCATCAACGCTGTTCATGGTTTTGAATATGGAAGTGGTTTCGATGGTGCAACAAAGCGCGGCTCTGAAAACAATGATGCGTTTTATGAGGAAGATGGAAAAATAAAAACCCGCACCAACTTCAGCGGGGGAATTCAAGGCGGCATTTCAAATGGGATGGAAATTTATTTCCGCGTTGCATTCAAGCCGGTGGCGACGATTGTTGCTTCACAGGAATCTGTGAATACAGAAGGAGGGGCAGTTGAAGTCAAAGGAAAAGGAAGGCATGATCCATGTGTGGTGCCGCGCGCAGTGCCGATTGTTGAAGCGATGACAGCGATTGTGCTGGCGGATCATTTGCTAAGAAATCGTTCATCGAGAATTTGAATGAAACTTCCCAAACTGCAACCAATAAAATCATTCATTTCAAAAACTTAAAAAAAATGGAAAACATCAAAACAACATCGGAGCCTATCGTCGTTGAACAAACTTTCAACGCACCGGTAGAAAAAGTTTGGAGTGCGATTACAAGGAAAGACGAAATGAAGCAATGGTATTTTCTGCTGACAGAATTTAAACCTGAAGTGGGCTTTGGCTTTCAGTTTTACGGAGGAACAGAAACAAAGCAGTACTTGCACTCTTGCATAATCACCGAAGTAATTCCCAACAAAAAGATTTCTTACACCTGGAAGTATGATGGTTATGCCGGCAACTCACTGGTAACATTCGAATTATTTCCTGAAGAAAATCAAACCAGCCTAAAGTTGACCCACGAAGGCCTTGAAACTTTCCCATCCGACAATCCTGATTTTGCCAGGCACAATTTTGTTGAGGGTTGGAACCAGATTATCAAAACTTCATTGAAAGATTATCTTGAGAAGAAGTGAAGACTTAGGTTAGTTGTAGATTTTATTGCTTCACCAATTTAAGAATTTTGCTTTGGTTAGCTGTGCTGATTTCAAGAAAATAAATTCCTGATATAACATTACTGAGATCAATTTTCGCCTGTGAATTTCTTATCTCAAGCTGTTGTGAAAGTATTTGGTTGCCACTTAAATCGCAAACTGTGATTCGAATCTTTTCATTATTGTACAATGATGTCTTGCAAATTGTCACGTCACAAGTCGGATTGGGAAAGATATTAACCTCATCTATTCCCGGTGAATGAATTTGCGAAGCGATGTCATTTCCTAAGGTGATGAATCCACCTGTGGGTTGTGCACCAGTATTGAACATATCGAGATCCAGGATCTTGGTGAAAGAATCGGTGAGCATATTAAAGTTAAACAGGGTGCCGTGGTTGTAATCTCCTCCGAGATACGCGGTGCCACAGAGTAAATGGCCCGCCTGCATCAAATTTCCTTGTGGGTGCACCCCATCTGAAACCTGGAAGTCAAACAATTTAGTGTAAGTGTCGGGATCAAAACTGAAAATTGTTCCGCTGTTGTATTGTCCGCCCTCAGTTGTTAGTCCATAAAAGATTCCATCGCTTCCCTGTATCAATCCTCCTTTCGGATGAGCGCCATTAGTGCCATCAAAATCATGGAGGTTTTCAAAAGTACTGTTAACAAGATCATAGCGGTAAATAAATCCCTGCCCATAAGTACCTCCATCATGACACATTCCATAGAGCATTCCGTCATCGGCTTGCAGCAATGATCCAATAGGATTGCCTGATTCGTTGCTGCTGTCAAAATCATAAATATCAGTATACACATTGCCGGAAGGATTGAAGCTATAAATTACTCCTGCGTCGTAAGCACCTCCATATTGAGTGGTGCCATACAGGTTACCATCAGCAGCAGCGATAGGAGCACTGTATGGAGAACATCCGAATGGCGATGATAAATCATGCAAATCATAGTACTCACCTGTTGATATATTCCAACTGTAGATCACTCCACAAAGATCAGGACCACCTGAAGAAGTATTTCCGTACAGGATACCATTTTCCTCGACCATACCACTGGTGGGATAATCACCGTGAACAATATCAAAATCATGAAGAGTGGTATAAGCGGCAAATTCCGGGCTATACCGATATATCACGCAACTATTCAAATAGCCACCATAGAAACACGTTCCATACACGTTGCTGTCACTGGCAAAAAATAAATTTCCCATCGGCCGGTAACCTGCCCAGCTATCGAAATTAAATGCAACGTTAAAATCACTTCCATCACTATTTATTGAGAATAGAGTTCCACCTGCGTAAGTGCCCCCCATTTCAGCCGTGGCCCACATTTGTGTATTCTGGGCGAACAATTGAGAAGTAATTAAAAACAAGCAGGATAGAATGATAAGTTTTGGATTCATTATGTTGAACTTTTGTAAATCAATGATACGATTAATCCTTTGGGCTTCGTTGTGACGTCCATCACGATATTGGGCACTGTATCGGTTCTATAGTGAGGGCAAACAGAATGTCTTAGTTGTCCTTGATGAACTTCTCAACAACACTTTTCTCATTCACCTGTATCTTCAAAAAATAAATTCCAACCGGTAACGATTCAGTACAAATTGAAATTGCTCCTGACTGATCTGACATAGTTTTCTTTCCCATCACCACCTGCCCTAAAGAATTTGAAATTGTCAGTATTGAAAACTCATCTGTGCAATTCAGAAGTTGCACATTCAATTCATCCGAAACAGGATTAGGATAAATTTCAACACCTTCATCATTTGAGGAAATGTTTTTGATTCCTGTTCCTTCACTCACAAGCACGGTCACATCCTGTGTTGTTTCATGAAGATCATCAAAACAGCGTAAGGTGAAGATGTAAGTTCCTGCAACTGTTAGTCCGCTCACATTCGTTACTCCGCGACCCTGATGATCGAAGACCGGATGTGCACCAGCAGGAATTGTTTTCACAACCCACCAATGTCGCAGCAAATCATTTTCAGGATCGCTGGTTACAGCAGTTAATAGTGTTGTGCTGGTTGGCAAGGTGAGAATTGCGGGTGAAGGTATGATGGAATTAATCACTGGTGCTGAACTCGCCGGGTGAACGGTGCATTTGATAACAGCAGTAAGATCAGCATAGCCGGGATTAGTAACGTTGATTTGAAAAACATAATCACCGGGCTCAGTCATGTTTGTTGCATTAGCACGCAGACTCACGAATATGTAAATGGTGGAATCAATAAGCGTATTTGCTCCCCCGGGTTCACTCAACAAACTCCAGGTGCCTGTTCCTGAAAAACCGGTTATATCAGCAATGCCTGCCTGCAAAATCACTGATGAAGTTGGCAACTCAATGTTTGCATGTGTAGTATCTGTCGGAAGCCCAAACACAAGTCCGTAAGGAGCAGCAATTCTGAAACCCGTGGTGCCAAGAACAGGAGGAGGGTCCACTGGGTAAACAACAAGAAAAACTTTCTTGGATGATGAGTTGATTCCATCACTTACGTCAATGTTGAAAACATACGTTCCTGCGAAAGTTAGTCCGCTCACATTTGTTGAGGCAGAAGCAGGTGACGCAATTATGGCATTCGCTCCGGCGGGTTGACTCCACACAGTCCACAGATAGGTTAGCGCATCAATTTCTGCATCGCTTGCAGAAGAGGTTAAACTTGCATTTGAAGTGGGAAGCACAAGATATCCTGGATTGGATGAGAACGTCATGATATCCGGCGCATGATTAGAACCGGAGTAAGGATACAAAGTTGTTACTGCTGTACCTCCGCTTGCAGTTATTGTTATTGTGTCACCCGCACCGACAGTATGAATTCCGAATTCAGTGAATAATGTTCCACCAGGGAGAGATTGTGACATTCCATAATCACCCGCAGGTATGCCTGTAAGATGAATTGTCGTTGAAGATGCATTTGTGTTTTCAATTACCGTAGTTATTTCTCCGTTGGAAGAAAATGAAAGGACGTGCAGCATCGCATCATTTGTTGTAGCATCTATTCGAATTGCTCCCGGCCTTACATAATGCAATAGTTGATGCAATCTGAAGAATGTGTTTGACGGCGTAAAGGAAGTCAGTCCGGTGTTCGGCACAAGTGTGTTGCTTGAACTGTAAGCCACTTCCCAATAAGAAACTCCTCCGAGAGTGAGATCATTATACAAATCATCAAAAGTTGGGTTGGCCATTTCCGTTTGCGCAGTGGTAATTCCTTTCGAAATTCCAAAGTCACGGATGTAAGCGCGGTATGGATCTGCAGTTCCATAGTTGTGATAGGAGAGCCGCCCGACATATTGCCAGAGTTCAGAATCATTTTCTACCGGAGTAATAAAGTTCCAATCATTCTCCGGGGCAACCGCTTCAGCATATTGTGACTTCGTCGCAAGACCTTGAGAAGTGGCGCGCGGACCTAATGCCTTGATGTCATCAGCCAAAATTGTTGAGGTAATATTTCCGTATGGCTCATTGTAAATGACGTCATAGTTAATGTCAATGTCATAAGTGTTTTTCATGTAGAGCGCACTCGCCCAAATCTGTTGCGCACGCTCGCCGGGATGAAACATGATCCATGGCTTTTGATCCGTTGCATGTGTCGGATACCCGGGGCTCGAATAAAAAGACGGCTGATATCCCTCTGCAAGAATTCGATCTTTGAAATAAACCAAGTAGTTCGCCATACCCGGATCCAATGTGTTCGACTGAAACTTTGACCAATCAATGCTGTCGCAATCACCATTGTCCATGCCCGTGCCATCTATGCGCGGACCCACTTCCCACGTGCGCGAACCCGTGAGACCGAGATCATCAATGAGGTAATCAAGCATCTGGTAATTCACAGGATTTGCAATGGATGAATCGAGCATGTAGAATGGGCCGCCACATCCTCCAAGGATTCCGCCCCCATGTCCCCAACCTTCAATCGTTTGATATTGCATTCCTGAATTAATAGTGATGCTTTCTTGTGCATTAGCGCATATATTGATCAATGGAAAAAGGAGTAAGCAAAAGGATTTTGATTTCATATTATTGTAAATGAGATTCAGTGGATTACTGCAATAAGGTGCAGTAATGAAATTTTGCTTTACGAAAGTAATTTCTTTTCAGCATTGATTTATCTTGCGATGATTACTGAAGTCCATCCTAAAAAAACGCAACACAAATCTCTTTTCATCATGAACATCATTAAAGATTATGACAATTTCTTTTTGCCGGCTGACAATTTAGAAACGGCAAGAGAATTTTATAAAAACAAACTCGGCTTTGACCTCAAGTTTGATTTTTCAGAACGAGGAATGATTGCCTTCAAAGTTGGCGACAATGAACCTGCTATTATTCTTCGCAAGGCAGATAACGTAAAGCCTGCCATCCTTTTTACTGTTGACGACGTGCGCAACGCCTGCAAGGAGTTAAAACATAAAGGCGTTGAGTTTTTGAGTGAGCCATTTGAAATCATGACCGGACTTTGTGTTGAATTCAATGATCCATTCGGAAACAAATTCGGCTTGACCGACTATTCGAAAATGCCACAACTTCGCAGAGAGAAAAAATAAAACTATGTACAACGAGAAAATGACGATGAGAATCAGGGAAGCCCTCGCTGATGTTCCAAAGGTGGAAGAAAAGAAAATGTTTCGCGGAGTTGTTTTTATGGTGGATGGAAAAATGTGCATCACTGCCGGCGACGATAAAATGATGTGCCGCATTGATCCCGCTATTCACGAAGAAGCAGTGAAGAAAAAAGGAGTGCGGTCAGTAATAATGAAAGGCAGGGACTATAAGGGTTACGTGTATGTGAATGAAGAAGCCATGAAATCGAAAAAAGATTTTGATTACTGGATCGGGCTTGCACTCGAGTTTAACAAAAGGGCGAAAGCAGCGAAGAAAAAAATAAAGAAGCAAATTACGAAATGAACGACCGGCTGACGCATCATCCTTTGACGAATCAGTTGGCGAAGATTTAGGTTTTGCAGAAATTGCATTTCAATTCAGTTTCGATGAAATCAAAGTTTGCAGCATATTGCACCATGGTTGGAGGAATATTGCTAATGCTGTTTTTCATCCCGCATTTTTTCCTAGGCTATCCGGCTGTAAGTGATCTTCTGCGAAAAGAAAACGCAGATGCTGACCTTACGTTTTCAGTACAGAATATTTGGATTTTTTCATCCATCACGATGCTCTTGTGCGGTATATGGGCAACATTCCTGGGCTACCATGCATTAAAGACAAATTCACGAAAAAGATTAGAACAGCTTTTACTCGGTTTGGGAATCACCCTGTTCGCCCTCATCGGATGGCTTCATCCCTTTTCCAACTGGCAGCTTTTTATTTTTTTCTTCCCCGGACTCTTGATTCTTGTTCCGGGTTTGTTCAGGCAACATTGATATTGACAGAAAAGTTAACGGTAATACTATTTCTCCAATCCGCCCATATCCTTCGGGCACTGTTACTTAAGGGCAAACCAACAATTGTGATGGAGAATACATTACGCAAATCAATAGAGCTTCCTACATTCGCTGCGAATAGATTCGACCATGAGTTTAGAACGCGAAGAAAAACACCTGCCGGTCTTGATTGCAATTTGCTTTGCAGGAAATTTTATTTTGGGAGGAATCGGACAGGCATTTTCGATGGGTTCATTCGGACAATTATTTTCATGGCAATGGGGTTCCTTGCTGTTCATGGCAGGAACCTCCCTGTACGCAGCTAAGTTGCATACTGATAAATGGCACATTTCATCGGCAGGATTTATTTTGCTTTCCATTGCCCAGGGAATTATTTATACCATGCAGAATTCGACATTCTCTAAAGAAGGTGAATCAATGTATGCGGCGGGGATCATGGTATTTTTTCCCGGCATGTTAATGCTTTGCTACTATTCAGGATTTCCCGTGTGGCTTCGCATTTTCGGATTGCTCGCCACCCTTCCTTTCCTGGTGATCATGGCAAAAATTGACATGAAGGATTATGACGTGCACAAGGATATGTGGTTCAACATTGCCGGCTTCATTATGCTTCAACTCACAGGTATTTGCTGGAGCTACTTTGCCCTGCGCCCGTATAAGAAGATAACTGTTCAGCACTGAAGATGTGCCGATCCTGCACCCCAAAATACTGACGACGATTGAAAAGATCTTGGCAAATAACTTCTTCAATACTTTTACATACCCGGCAGAGGCATTGTTTCATGCACTTCTATGCTGCAGTCAGCATTCCATCCTAAATGCGGATGCCCTTGCAAAAGTGCTTTTGCCTCATCCATATTTTCCGCCTGCAAAATGGAGTAACCTGTAACATTTTTATTACTGCTTTTAATCTTGCCTCCGGGTATCAACTCAAGACCGTTCATAAGCGGAGAGCCAAGGTCAACCAACTTGTTACCGCATTTTTTCGCCCATTCCATCCAGGCTTCCATTCCTTTGGCTTGTGCTTCAGGTGATAAGGTTGAGGTTTGACTTACTGCTGTCATTGGCGCATAGTAGAGCACAATAAATTTTTTCATGTTTTGTTTTTTTTGACGTCTATTTTAATGCTTTTAATAATGATGCACACTTCATGTTTTACATTTCCATTTTCTGAATGGGTCGAACTTCAAGTTTGCCGTCCTCATTAAAAATGGGGCAGCCTTTTGAAATTTCCACTGCCTCATTAATATCCTTCGCATTCACGATGAGGTAACCTCCCACAGTTTCTTTTCCTTCGATAAAAGGTCCGTCAGTCACCACCATCTTTTTTCCGTTTACTTGTTTGCCGGTGCGTTGCAGTGGTTCACCTCCAACAAGAATTCCCTTTTTCGCAAGGTCTCCCATCCAATTTATCCAAGCTTGCATATTTTCCATACCTTCTTTTGAATCGGCAGCATTGTCAGCGTGATTCTCACCGCCTCGGAATAAAAACATGAATTTTTCCATTTTGTTTTTGATTTTAGTTTGTGAAAAATTAATTATCACTCCAATAACGAATATGGTTTTACAATCAGGACAGAATTGGAAAAAATATTTCTTCGTCAATGCCGGCATGGCATCTGAATTTTGCACCCGCTCTTGTTTCCTTTGTAGACAAACGTCGATTGTCGGGAAAACAGCTTGTGTCTTCGCAGCAACCAACGGCTCTATATTCCTTTCGGTAGAACCGCTGCTCGGGTTTCTTATTGTACGTTCGATAGTGAGGAACATCGCGAATCTTTAAATACTGTTCAGTTATCTGACTTATTATCTTTGTACTTCTAACACTTTTGTGAGGAAAAATGCTGCAAGGCAAGCTACTAATAATGAACTTCCGGTTCCTGATAATTACATATTTCTTCTCAGCACTAACCTCCTGTAATCCGCAGAGTTCAAATTGGAAAAAAATTAAAAAGACGCAAAATGTTTATCCAAAGGATTCAATTATTTCTTTTGTAGATTCTACTGACTTTTTTGTACAAACTGTTTGGTTGAATACAGCTTATAGAAGGTATGCGTATAAAAAATATTGCCACAGGAAAATTGAGGTGACCTTCAAAAGACCAAGGTCGAGAGTAGAAAACGAGTTACGCGAAGATTCGCTGCTCATTGCTAAAAAGTTATTAAGCGAGTTCAAAAAATGGGGAGTAGCCCATTTTGTCGGGCAAATTCTAACCTCAGATAACTTGATAATTTTCTTTTATACGGATGATGAGGCAAATGCTAAGTTAACCGTCTTTGACCCCGAACCAAATACCGAATCTTTTCAGGACGATGCAGAATGGAAAACTTATTATGGCTTATTTTCCAACAACTGAAACCGGTAACTTTCCTCAACCAAATTTCGCAGAAAACAACAAGTAAGAATTATGGAAACTTCAGTAGAAAAAGAAACGGGAAAAATCCATTCCTTCGTCAAAGCGAATCTCTTTTTTTAATCCCAAAGAATATGAATATCAAAACGGCGTTGCATGGTTTTGAAATAAAGTTGAACAAAAGAATGAAAAGCTGAGAGTACTTCTGTCTCTTGTATTTTATTCTAATCATAAATTCTGCGACATGAAAACAACTTCTAATTGCACAATCATCGCCATGATAATGGCTTTAGGATTGTTACCGTTTTGGGCCGATTCTCAAGTAACCATTGGAGGAGTAAACCTTGGCAATTTACCAAACTATTTTATGTTTTATTCTGACGCACGCGCGGATGCCAATTGGCAAGGCACATCAAAAGGATATATAGGAAATGTTGCCATTGATGGTATTCAGGCGCATGAGATATCAGCAGGAACTGTGGCTTATTCAGGTACCATTTATTCAAATGACAGTACATTAAGTGGATGGCAACATATCGTTGATGGTAGCCCGGGTCAAGCATTTAGTTCCCTGAATAACACTATGTTAATATCTAATCTTACAACTGATTTGGAAAATGCGTTTACGCAAATTAACAGTCTAACAGTAACGGCGGGTTATTCCGGTGTTTCTTCAACGTCACTAAATGGTTTGAACACTCAAAATGGAATCGCTGAAACTTATGTGATAAATGTCACTTCTGGTTTCACGGTTTCATCAAAAATAAATATCACAGGCGATGCAAACGACGTTTTTATTCTTCGCTGGGATAATGATGCGAACTTCAGCGATGGTTATGAGGGGAACGTAAAATTTCAAAGCGGAGGCGCCATTGTTCCGCTTGGCGGATTATTAGCATCTAACTTTATTCACGTGGCTGGTAATATAAACAGCGGCAGTGGTGGAAGCAATCCTCCTTCACCGTATCCGCAGGGACCCCGATATAGCAATGGAACGGGTAACCTGATTGGCGGGGGTGCAGATTGGAATGGTGGTGGATTTTTTACCGGGTATTGGTTAACGACAGGTTCTCCCACCAATAATCCGGCTGGCGAGCAACCGTATGGTGATACACATCAACTAAGCAACGCAATTTTTGTTGGCGGCTGGTATTCAAAGACTACAAAATTCAACATGAAATCCGGAACAAGCGGAGTATACGTTTCACCCCCTGCCACATGCAACATTAGTATCAGCGCGACACAGGTCAATGTTTTGTGTCATGGCAATTCCAATGGGAGCATAGACGTTACAGTCACTGGAGCACAGAATACTGTAGCATATTTATGGAATGACGGAGCAACAACACAGGACCGCACCGGACTTGCAGCCGGCACGTACACGGTCACAGGAACCGATGCAGGCAACTGCACAGCAACGCTAAGCACCACGATTTCTGAGCCTTCGTCCTCTATTAATGTTTCAATGTCGACGACTGATGAATCAAATGGCAACGGTTCAGACGGAACTGCCACTGCAAATCCTTCCGGTGGAACTCCCGCTTACACATTTCTATGGTCAACTGGTGCAACCACTCAAACCATCACCGGACTCACGGCAGGAACTTATACAGTAACAGTAACCGATTTTCAGGGATGCACGGCAAGCAACAGCAGTGTCGTTAATCAAGCCAATTGCTCACTGAATTTAAGTCCGATTCACAACGATGTATTGTGCTACGGTGGGAATAACGGTTCCATCACAATCACTGAAAGCGGTGCACATGGAACAGTCGGTTATGTATGGAATGATGGAGCAACAACGCAGGATCGCACCGGACTTTCGGCCGGCACATACACGGTCACAGCAACTGATGCAAGCAACTGTATAGCAACTGTAAGCGCAACGATTATTGAACCCTCGTCCCCGATAAGCGCTTCAATATTGAAGACTGATGTATCAACAAGCGGCGGGTCAGACGGAACCGCCACTGCCAATCCTTCCGGTGGAACTCCCGGATACACATTTCAATGGTCAACCGGTGCAACCACTCAAACCATTACGGGACTCGCCGTAGGATCTTACACAGTCACAGTAACCGATTCTCATGGATGCACGGCAAGCATCAGCATAACTATCAATCAACTCAATTGCTCCCTGAACTTGAGTCAGATACACAACGATGTATCGTGCTTTGATGGGAACAACAGTTCCATCACCGTCACTAAAAGTGGTGCACAAGGAACGGTAAGTTATATATGGAATGATGGAGCTACCACTCAAAACAGAAGCGGACTCTCTGCAGGAATTTATACAGTAACCGGAACTGATCAAGGCGGATGTTCTGCATCGATAAGCTTAACAATTCAGCAACCTTCAGCTCCTGTTACTATTTCGATCGTGAAGACGGAAGTAACCCACATGGGTGGCTTTGACGGAACAGCCATAGCGACGGCGAGCGGCGGAACTCCTGGTTATTCCTACTTGTGGTCAACGGGTGCAACTACCTCAACCATCAGCAAGCGCCCGGCAGGAACTTATACAATAACGGTAACCGATTCACATGGATGCACAGCCAGCAACACCGTCACCATCTTTCAACCAACCTGTGTGTTCTTTTGCTCTGAGCAGCATACAGACGTGTCGTGCTATGGCGGCAGTGACGGCACACTCATCGTTGGTATCCACCAGTTTACCGGTGAAGTCACTTATATTTGGAATGACGGTGCCACCACGAAAATCAGAACCGGGCTACCTGCTGGAACCTATAATGTGACAGCCACCGACGGGGCCGGGTGCATAGCATACAAGACCATGTATATTCACCAGCCCTTATCAGCGGTATCTGTTTCGATGTCGAATACAGATGTGACCACCAATGGTGGCGGCGATGGAACAGCCACAGTTACAGCAAGCGGCGGAATACCGGGCTATAGCTATCTCTGGTCAAATGGGGCCACCACATCAACGATTACAAATCTGGCGGCCGGAACCTATAGTGTGACAGCTACGGACGTGAACGGATGTACTGCAGGTAGCAGCATCATTGTAAACCAACCGGCGAACAAAGAAATGGGATCAGGATCAGGCGGTGCTTCGATGAACCTTTATCCGAATCCGGCTCAGGATAAATTCTCGATGGAAATAACGACCAATGATAATTCTGAAAAAGAATATAGAGTGGTTGTGGAAAACATTCTCAGCCAAATCATTTATATATCGCAGGGTCAAACTCTAAATGGCCTGGCTAAGGATGAAATTTCTTTCTATAGATCAATCCCTGATGGAGTATATAGTGTTCATATAATAATAGCAGGAAATGAAGAGTTGAATAGGCAGTTATTGGTTCAGCACTAAAATTTTCTGCGGAAAAAATTAGACTTGGTTTTATAAGGCAGATGTTCGTACGCTCAAAATTGCTGATTTTAAAGATAAGGAATAATTACCGTGCAAAGACTTGCGATAGTGGTGAAGGAGACAATAAACACTGCCACCGGCGTTCATGCAAGCAAGCGGTGAAGCAGAATCTTTCGAATCAGAATAAATTGGTAAATTGTGGCAATTTATTTTAGGACGGCCCCACATCAAATAACGAATCAATAAACACCACACGAATGAAACGACATTTTGTTCTTCTCTTACTACTGATTGTTCTTTGCAAGATTTCGGCATTTTCTCAATGTTCATTACCTGCCCCTGCATCTCTGAGCTTTACAAATGTTGGAAGCTGTCAAATGACTATTAGTTGGGATAGCGTAGCCGGAGCCACTGCTTATTCTCTGCAGTATAAAATTTCCACTGATGCCACCTGGACGGTATTGTCTAATGAGCCGTACACAATTACTTCCTATACCCTAAGCGGACTAAGCCCAAACTTGCAGTATAAAACAAGGGTGGCAGGAGTGTGCAGTAATGGCACTAATGGTGCTTACAGACAAGCTTCGAAAAGAACAACCACTTGCAGTACACCTTCAAATGTGAATGTTTCCGGAATTGATATGAGTAGTGCTCATATTTCCTGGACGCCCCTGTGCGGCACCTCGACATTTAAACTCAAATATAAGTTACACACTGTTTCCCGCTGGACTAATGTTTCAAACATTCAGGTTCCTTACTACAACTTCAGCGGACTTACTGCACAAGCCACCTATGATGTTCAGGTTCAATCAAATTGCGGTTCTTCAAATTCACCTTATTCTCCCATCATTTCCTTTACGACTGCATCTGGGCATAAAGGACTAAATGTATTACTCATACTTCTTGATGATTCCAGACAGGATCCGTTTGCACCTGACGGGGGCCCTTCATGGTTCAGCAATCCAAATATCACGCGCATTGCCGATGAGGGAGTTCGTTTCAGGTTTTGCTTTCCGGCTGAATCGCAATGCGCCCCCAGCCGCGCTTCGATCTATACCGGATTATATCCCCATAAAACCGGAGTGTATAACAACACGATAATTCCGCCTATAACTGCTACCACGCTTGCACAAATTCTTCACAATAATAATTATTATGTAGGAATGGTTGGGAAGTATGACCTCACAAGCGCGAAACAGCCGGGTTATGATTATTGGATGGAAAACCATTCACCGGTATATGTAGACGCGCAGTGGTTCGTTAACACCACGGTTAAAACGATAACCGGACACAAAACCGATGTGGCTACTGACAGTGCAATAGGGTTTCTGCATAAAGTTCCCGCCAATAAGAGTTTTTATCTCGAAGTGGCTTATGCGGCTCCTCACGTTCATTATGTGCCCCGGGCCGGTGATGATAGCTTATACCTGAATGATACGATGCCATTGGCTGATAATTCTGATCTCTATTCCGTCAACTACCCAAGTTTTCTTTATCCCAGTCAACAAGGACCCGCTGATGAAGAAGATGCCATTCGGGGATATTATCAGATGCTGGCCGGAGTAGAATACAGTGTCGGACGTCTTCTTAATGAATTAACCGCGATGAATGTTCTGGACAGCACGCTCATTATTTTTACAAGTGACAACGGGTACCTGCTGGGTGAGCATGGTCTCGATGCAAAACGCGTGGCCTATGAGGAATCTATTCGCCTTCCCTTATATATGAGGTGTCCTCCAAAGATCGCCGCGGGAACTGTGATAGAGAATGATATGGCAGTACTCTTTGATTTACCGGTAACAATCCTTGATTATCTCGGAATTGCTAATACAGTATCTATGGATGGCATCTCGTTAAAAAACGTGATTGAGGGAACGGAACATCGCAATGAATTTTTTTACGAATTTTTTAACGAGGATAGCACCCCCGACATCCGGGGTGTTCGGACCATGGATTATAAATATATTGAGTATGGATGCAGTTCAGTTACCGAAGAGTTTTTTGATTTGACAACAGATCCGGAGGAAAACACAAATCTTATAAATAATTCAGCATACGATTCCCTGATAGAAGTATATCGGGGCAAACTTGCGTATTGGGAAAATTATTATCAGTATCACAGCCCGGGGTATATAAACAATTGCCATCTTTCAAATCCCGTTTACCAAAGAGTGACACCCAGTGATGAGACGAATCAAGCCCCTGGCATTACAATTTTCCCCAACCCTGCTTCTGATGTAGCAGAGGTCACTTTTTATTCAGGAATTAACCTTCCATATCATGTGCAACTTTATGATGCTGTTGGTAAATTAGTTTATGAAGAATACGGCGAAGCTTCCGCGGTGCAGAAAAAGTTAAATGTTCACTTGACATTCGGGGGTTCTTATATATTTCTGTTTCAGCAAGGGGATCAAATTTTTGAGAAGAAGATTCTTATTCAGCGATAGGTACTTTTCAACCCTGGGGAGGTACCCTATGTGAGCTTGCGATAGCCGTTGTTGTTCTTTTATCCCATCACTGGCAAGTTTTAGCGGAGCTTAAAGTGCAGTTCAACTTTGTGCCTCATCTCATTCCCGCACCAGTCTGCTGCAGCTTTTGCTGCTTCACCCTTCATTGACAAGGATTCTTCTGATGCAAAATCCGGATTTAAAATTCGACACTGAAACGGCAATTAAATTTATTAATGTGCGTTGTTCCGTGAATTCCCAATTAATCTAAGAACGTGAGAACACTTAGTATAAGTTTTTTTCTCCTCCTTGTCTGCACCTTGTGCATTGCGCAAGAACTGGCTTTGCAAAAGAAACATGGAACAAAACAAAAAACCATTCATGCGGATAGGATTATTTCATTAGTAACCTACAGGCACATGCAATGGAGTTTTGATTCTCTCATAGCCGTTGATACTTCTTCCATCACCTTCAAAACAAAAACATTTTCTAAAACCGGAAGCGATACACTTTGCGATGAGAATATGATAAGGACTTATATAAAATTTGACAGAGATACGGTTATAACTCTTACTCCCGATAAAATAAAATGGCTATTTTATTCACCATTCATGAATAAAAAGAAGGGAGAAAAAATCAGAAATTTTGTCTGGGCTTCAGTTGTCTATACTTGGGGAGGTGGAGTTATATCTGCGATGGTATTGGAACTTGCAGGCATACCCCTGCTTCCATTGATACTCGGATATACTGCAGTTGGTGCAGAAATTTCAGGAATCTTTTTTTATATTGCAGCTCATCCCCGGAAATTTAATCTGAAAGAGAAGTGGACGATAAGAGAGGTGCAGTAATTTATGGTACCTCGCGAAACTGATTGAAAGATATTACAACGCTGATTAAGGGAGTTCCAATTGAAAAATTATTTCAAAAAGATCAAGATTCCCCTCATAAAAATTATCCCCGTGGAGAGGTCATATTATATCCAAAATTGTAGTTTCACACAATTGAATTCAGGCTGTAAGTTTTAAAAAGCGCTCCCATGAAAAAATTTCTCCTGTCACTAATCTTTTTTGCCGGGCTGCAAATTGTAAACGGACAGATAGTGCCCTCATCCTGCGAGGCACCCGACAGTATCATTGCAAAATATAAGGATGATGCAGACCGCCTCGCAGTAAGAAAAATTTTTAGTGACAGTTCTTCTTACATGGATAGTACCCACATTCCTAAACCCTGGAGTGATACTGTTTTGAATGCACTCGTTGCAGTTTATAACGCTACGGTTTTACCGGCAAGGGATACTGTTATAAACATGTTTAATATTCATACTTTTCCCAACCCTGACCTGGATCATATCACTGTTGCTGCTGACTCCAACTTGGCGTGGATGCACCAGCTTCACAACAACATCATCCCGACGGGAGAGGCCTCTGTTGATAGTTTGATCAGCAACTATCATTTGAATTTAACTGACTACTTCGCCTGTGATTTTGTTCAATATCATATTGCAGTTTTTCATTCTGATAGCAATTACAATATTGTTGCGTTGTCGAATCGTTTTGAAATGATTCCCGGAGTTAACTATTCTGAGCCGAACAGTTACTTCGGAGATGGTAATAATATCACAGACTCAGTTAACGCGAACTTTGTTGAACTGATCTATTCGCTGGGTTGGGGCGATTGTCCATCAGGCTGCATTGCAAGGCGATACTGGAAATTCCATATTTACTATGACTGTTCTGTTGAGTATATAGGGAGTTATGGATCACCGTTGATTGCTACATCCGTTACTGAAATTCTCCACAACAAATTCAAGGTGTATCCCAATCCTTTTAAAGAAAAGATCTTCGTTGATAACGTCCATTCAACTTATGAATACAGACTTTGCAACTTGCTTGGGCAAGTTGTTCGAAGTGGCAGAACGAGTGAGGCAATGATTTCAAATCTTGATGACTTGCCGAATGGAATTTTCTTTCTTCGGTTAATGACCGATGACCAAATCGGTATGTTCGAGTTGGTAAGGGAGTAAAGCATCAATTGCTATCTGTCTTGCTTTCCGATCAATGTGAGGGGTTGAGTAGAGCTTCCAATGCCTGGCTTAATAGTGAAAAATGTTTCAGCACGCCGCTACGCGGCTACATTAAATCGGGTCGCTTGTTTGCTATAGACATTTCGCCGCTACGCGGCTATCGGATTAGTGATTCACTACAACCATTCTCACCTTCTGCAATTTCTCATCCTGAATCTTCAGAAAATAAATTCCCGATGACAACATTGAAACATCAACCGAATACACAACACTCGGCTGAACGTTTTCCTGCTGAGAAATTAATTCACCAAGTGAGTTATAAAGTTTTGCAGAAAGATTATTCGGTGAAAAAGGATTCACAAAAAATGCAAGCACATCACTTACCGGATTTGGAAAAACTTCGAAGCCGATTTGTTGTTTCAGATCAGCAATTCCTGTTGGGTCATAGGTAGTCACAGATTCATTGATGGTGTTATGTCCCGACCCGGGTCCTGTATTTCCTGCAGGAACAATCCCATAGTACGTGAGGCCGAGTGTGTATGGATATGTTGCATTCAGCGCCGCATCAATGGTGATGAAGTATGCATACGTGCCTTGCGGATAATCAGGCGTGATACACCAGCGACCGTTGTGCTCATCGAGGTCGCCGGAGTTAATAATGTATTCGAAGTCCTCAATGTAATATCCGAGAGGATATGTACCTGAAATATCAGGTCCGTATTGAGGCGCGTTTAATACGGTTCCATCGGGAAGTGAGTGCCGCTGAGTGATATTGCGATATTCATAGCTTGATTTCATTCTTTTAATTCCTCCTGTGCCGTCTGTGTTTGCACAACCATATGCACCATAAACCGGATAGCCATCGAAGGCATAACCGATAATGGGAGAGTGGTTCAAGCTGTCAGCGTCATCGTAAAGGCAGCGAGGATTAAGATGGTGGTGATATTCACCATTAGGAGCCGGATGTCCGAGACAGCTATCGAACCCTGCGCCCTCAACCACAATCGCATTCTGATTCCATATTGCCAGATTATTGTAAGAGTGTGCATCCTGTGCATTAAAGATGCTCACACCATTTGACCATACACCAATGTGACCAAGCGGAGGAGAAATAAGTGTTCCCGTATTTTGCTGAGGGAAGCGTGTGATCCTGTAAACGAAATTTTGATTCGCAGGAGTGTTTGGATTGCCTGCCCACGGGCCGATGTCATAGCCGGGAATGCAAGTAGCGCTCACGTACACGTTGCTGTCAGAATATTGCACTTGCTGGATGTTGGAAGGAATTCCGTCATATCCTGTTTCCCCGGTGGTGTTGATGATCCACGAAGTAATTTCAGGTGTGAGTTGTGCATCTGCATTTGAAATGAAGATGATCAGGAATGGCAGGAAGAAATGTTTTCTCATGGTTGATTCTGGTTATAAGTTGTGAATTAAAAATTATGAGGTGGTGGAGGTGGTCTCATCATATGCATGAGATCATCAAGAAAATCATCAAACTTTTTTTTCTGATCAGCATTACAAATATTTTTCAGCGAATTAAAATGCTGAAAGGTAGCCATCTCAATTTCCTTTTGATGATTGCCGATGGCTGTTGCAAGTGAATCCGCTTCGGCGGGATTTACATAGTCAGATTTCAACAGGTCGAAAAATTTTTTCCTGAGCTCGCGGTTTTCATTTTCAAACTTGTGTACTGAATCTGCATGAGCATCGCGCAGCTTTTCAAATTGTTGCTGCTGCTGCTCATTAAAGTGAAGTTTATCGGCGATAAAATCACCAGGATCGGGTGGTCCGTGAGGCCCGTGATGCATATTGTGGTCGTGAGGTGAAAATCCTCCATGTTCCGGGTGATGCATCCATAAAGTGGCAAGCGTCCCGATGTTCAAAAGCACCATAACTACCAGTGCAACGATTAGCAGCCTTGATTGCGTTTTGTTCATGGCAGATAGGAATTAATAGGTGTACGTATTATTATTAAGACCATATTCTGTTGCAAGCGTTTCAAGAGAAGTTGAAGAATCCACTGCGCGGCAATAACTCATCCATGAAAAAATATTCAGCCCAATTAATAAAGTGAGTGAGGCGGCAACTCCGCTCATTGTTCTTACAGAAATTCTTACAGGCGAAAAAGATTTCGTTTTAATCCTGCTCATGAGCGCTGAATAAAAATTTTCAGGAGCAGGTGTGCGCCCGATGCCTTCAATGCTACTGAGCGTTTCTTCAATCCAGCTTGTTTTTTCCTTCTTCATGATTTGTTAGATGTTGTTTTGAAAAAAAACTTGCGCATGGTATCGATTGATCCGTCATTCCGAATTCATTTCGGAATCCGCCTGAATCGGGGAGATGCTGAAACGCATTCAGCATGACGGCTATTTTTTGAATTCACTTCAAATTTCTTTCTCATAAAATTCTTCCAATTGCTTTCGCAGATTTTGTTTCGCACGATGTACCAGTGACTCAACGGATGAAACCGTCGTGCTCATGATGTCGCTGATTTCCTGGTGACTCAACCCTTCTACTTTATGAAGTGTAAATGCGATACGCTGCTGATCGGGGAGGAGGTTGATCGCGCCAAAAAGAATAGCCGCTCTTTCTTTGTTCTCCATCAAAACTCCGGGATGATTAAAGAAAGGAACATCTCTTACCGGATCATTTCCTTCGGCCGAAAATAAATTCGTGATCACAGCAAAGCGTTTCTTGCGACTCTTCTTCCTCAAAAAATCAAAGCACTTGTTTACAGTGATGCGATAAAGCCATGTGGCAAGTGCGGCATCGCCTTTAAAATTTTTTATGCCGTGAAATACTTCAATAAAAACTTCCTGTGACAGATCTTCTGCATCTCCTTCATTTTGAAGAATACTCAGCGAGGTGCTGTAAACACGATCCTGAAAATGAAGCACGAGGGTTTTGAATGCTGATTCATCATTCTTCTTAAGCGCTGCTATTAAGTCGGTTTCTTCCATCATAGAAGTCCTTCATGCAATCAAAAAATGAATGTCAGACGTCAAACGTAGCAAAACTTACACAGGGGTTCTCAGCCCCGAACTTGCTTTCTTAGGTGCTTTGCACTTCCATCCTGCACACTGAATTAAAATAACTTTCGCTGCAAAGAATTTTCGAAGGCATTGAAAGGGCAATTATTATCTTCACAAAAAAAGTAAAACATGAGTTTAGCTTCCCACACATCTGCTTACCTCCGTATCATTGGTACTAAGCAAGGGTCGGTAAAAGGCAGTGTGGCTTCGAAAGAACATGCAGGACAAATCATGGTTATTGCTTTTGATCATGAAATAGATTCACCAAGGGATGCGGGTACAGGACAAGCCATCGGCAAGCGAATTCATAAACCGCTCATGATCACTAAACCGGTTGATGCTTCAACACCGGTGCTCTATGAAATGCTTGTAACCAGCGAAATAATTAAAGTATGTGACATCCTGTTCTGGCAACAGAAACCAGACGGGAAAGAATCATTGATCTATACCCTTAAGCTAAGTGATGTATCCATTTCAGAGATTCATTCTGTGCTTCGTGATACGCAGGCTTCTTCCGCTACACCTTTCTTCGTGGATAATGTTTTCTTTACCTATAGAAAAATTGAATGGACCTGGATGGAAGGTCCCATTACGGCATCCGATGAATTCACATCAGGAAAATGATTTTCGCTTCTTCGCATAATCATTGACGTTTACGAAAATGCTCAACGCATAGCTTGCAAAAAAGACTGCAGCCGTAACAGTATCCACTAATGATTCCTGAAAATTTTTGCCCGTGAATTTCAATAACAGGAATTGAATGTATGAGTTGGTCATGTCATGATAGCCGAGATGCTCTCTCACCTTCCAATGCCAATCCGTACAAAAACAATAGCCCCATCCAAACCAAATACCGAGAACGAACCATGAAAAAGCCGTGAGCGAAAGGGTAAGCAAATTCCATTTTCTCGTCCTCCTGAAAATCCACCCGAAAGTGTTAAACAGGATAAGAAATGTGTGAAAGGAGAAGAAAAAATAATTGAGAAGCTGATCAACAAGCATAAAGTTCTTTGACGACAACGCAAATATGACAAAGAATTAAAACCGCGTTGAAATCTACAGTGTATAAGCCAGGGTAAAAAAAATTTTAGGCATCCCTTTAGTGACTAATCGTGAATGTTAGACTGGCAATCTTTACCTCATTTACCGTAGCCTTATTATGACCATACGAGCCGTGATTATTTATCTTGCCATCACCGAAGGGTTATTGCCTGCCAAAGTATTCGGGCAAATCATGGAAACAGAAGATGCTTCTCCATTGCATCCGGCGCAATTTCATATTGAAACAAGCGTGGCTCTTCAGCTTGATAAAGATCAAAAAGAAATTACTTGGCCATTCGGATTTGAATACGGGATTTCGAAGAGATTGATGGTATTGGCTGAACCGGTTGTACTTACCAGCATCAATCCGGATAGTGGAGCAACCTCTACAGGAATTGGGGATTTGGAAGTCAACGTTTTCTTTCAGCTCCTTTCAGAAAAAAAGGTATTGCCATCTCTATGCTTAGCAGGCGAAGTAAAAATTCCCACTGCTCAAAACGAAGACATAGGCACAGGCAAATTTGATTACTCCTGTTTTCTTATTGCTAATAAAACGACAGGAAAGTTTTTTACGACTATGAATTTGGGATATACCTTTCTTGGGAAACATGTAAATGGTTTGTCACTTGGATTTTTTGAATGTGGTGTCTCAAGCACTTTCGAGGTTTCACCGAAAGGTATTTTTTTTGGTGAGGTGTATGGTAATACTTCTGCTGTCGACATTGATGATTTACCTGTTGAAAGTCTTCCAATTAAAACCATTCTTGAAAATTCTGAATTTGCCGGCGGAGAAATTGTATTTGGAGCAGGATATGCGTATCACCTGCAGAACGGATTGCTCTTGTCATTCTCTGCAAATTATAGCAATAGCAATGAGCTGTTGCTTCGTGCAGGAATAGAATGGGAATCAGGGAAGAATAAACTGAAAACTGCTTTTAAGAATTTAAAAAAGAAAATCAAGGAAAAATAATTTCAAGAGGACTCCGGATTTTTTCGGCTCTTAACATCAATATGTTTTCAGTTTCATCCATTTTCCATTTTGATGCTGAAGGAAGAAAATGGATTTGTTCTCTCGATACATCACATCACGTTCTTGTCTCAAAACAGGAACCACATCGTAAGCTGTTGATGCAGTTAACCCCGCTGTACGCGGGAATACGGTGAGAAATTTGTCGCCCATCTGCATCAGATGCGATCCAAAATAAAACAGTTCATCATAGCCGCGAACAGAATATTCTGTTGGATTTGTTTGATACGCGGAAACATATTGCGATTTGAATCCCGCCGCTTTCTCTGAAGTTTTATCAAGCCAAAAAGAAGAAGTGATCATCACTTTTGCCGAATCAAAATACTCTGACGGCACTAAATCAAAATTGCTCCACGTGGGCATGCCGATCACTTCAATGTTGTAATCAGCACTAAGGCTGGCAACTTTTTGCAGCAAGCTTCTTACGAACATTTCATCATTGGAGGGAACAAGCACAATGTTTTTATCGGTGATGAAAAGTGAATCGCGGAAATTGGAAAGCCTCATCTTCGAACTGTCAGAAAGCTCAGCAAATTTCAACTCCGGCGAACTCATGTATGTTTTTTTGGCGCGGTAGTCTTTGATGTACTTCACCAATTCCTGGTCCTGAGCATTCTTGCGATACACCATTACGAGGTGATGAGTCAATTCTCTTTTCAGAAGGTAATCATAAACCGCTTCGCAGTGTGTGCGCATGGTCGCATTGGCGAGAATAAAAAATTCATTGGGAGAAGAAGAGACATAGGCGGCAGAGAGCGGTGAGATGAGGGGAATGTGTTCGTTAAAGCAAAACGAAGATGTTGCCTTTAGCGCATAACCCGCCAGCGGGCCGATGATGAGGTCTGCATCTTCCAAGGGCTCCTTTTTAAGAATGGCATTGATAGTAGCTGAATCATTGCCTGCATCATATACAAGCACTGTTGCTTTCAATCCCATTTTCTTCAGCGAATCAATCGCCAGCATCGCACCCTGGTAAAACTCTACTGCGATTTGTGTTTCATTGGGCAGGAAAAAATCGGACTGCTGCAGATCGCGGATGAAAACTTTGCTTGCATTGAAGGGGAGGAGAAATGCGATGGTGTATTGCTCATCCTTTTCATCCTCGTCTTCAGTTACCTGGGAAAATAAATTTGAACCAATGCAAACTGAAAGAAGAAAAAGCAGCAAAAGAGTTTTCCGAAATGTTTTTCCTGAACCAAATATCATCGAGGCGAAGATAAATGATCTTTGATGTGGAACCTTTGATCTTTAATTTGCCGTCACCTGTTGCTGATTTCGAAATTCTTTTGAAAAATTATTGAGAGACCTTGACAATACTCCGGGAGACACTCATTTCACCTTCAAGTATTGATAGTATATAGAAGCCATCAGGCAAGCTTTTGATTGAAAGATTTATTTGGTGTGAAGAGTCGTGAATTTCTGTCTTCAATACTCTGCCAAAGCAATCGTGGAGTTGCAATTTGACTTTTCCGGAAACAGGATTTTTAAGAAACACACTTACGATATCCGAGGCGGGGTTAGGATAAACATCCGCACCCGGTTTTCCGGAGATGTAATCCGGCTCATCAATGCCAAGCACAACACCTGTCTCATTAAAAACTGTGATGCCACCATTTGAACCCATCCATTTGTTTCCGTGCGAATCCACATAAATGGAAATGGGCCAATTAAGCATAGGAAAACTATCGGGATCATAAACGGTAAATGTATTTCCGTCAAATTTAGTCAGACCTCCGGAGCCAATCCA
This sequence comes from Chitinophagales bacterium, assembly GCA_035638255.1. Lineage (GTDB taxonomy): Bacteria > Bacteroidota > Bacteroidia > Chitinophagales > UBA10324 > DASRAJ01. The sequence goes on along the minus strand of DASRAJ010000056.1, from coordinate 13,933 downwards.
TAAATTGTTTAGTAAATCCACAGCCATACAGGTGATGTAATCATCAGGCAGTTCTGAATTCTGAGTATTGAACGACTGAAATGAAATGCCGTCATATTTCTTAACCCCGTCATGATCAGCCCAGATGGTGTTGTTATGATCACAAAGCAGTTTTGTAAAGCCGCCACATCCCCAGTTGTAGTCTTCGCAAAAAAATAATTGCCAGTCACTATTGCCATCGAATCGCTCAAGTGATTGATAGCCGATCCAGACATTGCCTGAAGAATCAGCACACAATCCGTAAGGAGAATAAATTTGCAGTCCTGAATTTCCATCATTGTATTCAGTTGATTGAAAATCCTGGGTTACTTTAAGCAGGCCGCCACTGGATGTTACCCACACCTGATCGTTTTTGTCAACAGTAATGCTCGTTGGCGATGTCAGTGGAGGGATTCCTGAACTGATCCAATTTGTTCCATCATATTTCATGATCGTGTCACCGAATATCCACATATTTCCCTCATGATCATTGGCGAAATTGAAACGGTCGAGAATCCAGTTTTGTGAGTTGTTGAAATCGCCGTTCAAACTTTGCCATGATGTTCCATCGAAGGAACTAAGCGCAGACAATCCGGCCGAGGCGAATGCCGGATACTGCCATGAGTGTGTCCAGATTTTCCCGTTCTTGTCTGCCCCGATTGCATTCACAATATTGCCGGGCAAATCACAATTGGCAGTTTTGATTCGTGTCCAGTTTTGACCGTCGAACCTGAGGAGTCCTCCATCCGTTGTACAGAACAACTTGATATTATTCTTGTCAACAAAAATTTTGAATACCGATGAGAAGACAAGATTTGGATTATCCGGATGTACGACAGTAAAAATATTGCCCTCAAGTTTCACGATACCCGAATCACCTGTGCTAAACCAAATTGTTCCGTTTAAGTCGGAAGTAATATTCCGAATGCCCCAGCCATAATCCTGAGTGGGATGAAATGAAGTCCAATTTGAACCATCAAATTTCTCAACATAGAATGAATACGTATAGATATTTACCCAATAGTAGCCATCCCAATATGTTGAATCCTCAGTATGCTTCATCCCTAACCAGACGTTTTGTTGCGGGTCCAGGGTGATTGATACAATCGCGTCACCGCCCATTCCTGATCCGGTGGTGTCAACCAATTCGAAAGTCGAATCCTTGAATTTCATTAAACCAATTCCGGTATGTACCCAAAATGTATTTGAGGTGTCAATGACAAAATCATACAGGGCATAAATTTGAAGAGCCGGGAAGAATTTCTTCAAAGCGTTTCCATCATAGCTATAAAGCGAATCCCCACCACTTCCCCAAAGAACATTCTGATGATCTATTTTAAGATTAGCCATCTCATCAAGAGGTGAGGGATAAGCAGGCGCCGTGACCTCATCCCACAAGCTGCCGTTGAAAATATACCTGTGAATGGTGTTTAAATTATTAGTGGTCAGCCAAACACTGTCGTCAGAAAAGGCGGCAATGTCATACGTATAAAATGGTCGCTGATTGGATGGAGTGAAAAAGGAAGTCTGACCCGACTGTTTGCTAATTTTTACCAAACGGGTTTCTGTACCCACCCAATAGCTGGAATCGGTTTCCTCAATATCGTAAATCGAATTGCCGGTAAAAAAATTAACCCATTGAGGGTTTTGACCGAATGCGATACAACTCCATATAAGGCTGAGAGTACATAAGAATAATTTCATGCAGATTTTGTTTCATCAAATCTATCCTTTATTAACCAGCTTGTCAAACTATATTCCTGAGTTTGAAAGAGGATAAGGCTGCTGTCGTGAAATTCGAAATCATTTCGATTGATCGCAACTATAGTCAGCAATTGTTTATTCCCACTCAATGGTAGCGGGTGGCTTCGAGCTAATGTCATACACCACGCGATTTATTCCTTTCACATTGTTGATGATATCGCCGGAGACTGCGGCAAGAAGCTTATTAGAAGCAGTTTGTTTTTATTTTAACCGAGACCATTCTCCCCGGTCAATCCCTGCTTCACGTAAAATAGTATTCAGTAGTCCAACACTGATGTCTCCTTTGTGAGGATTAGGAATCGTAAGAGTGATCGTTCTTTTCTGCTAATTGGACCTATTACAGGCATCAGGCAATTTTTTTTATTGCAAGTTAAACTCCATCTACCTCTGGTAGCGGTAGGTTCTTAGCAACGCGCAGAAGAATCCATTCTTCAAGAACTTCTTCGAGTTCATTATGACATGCTTCAAGGGTTGCTTGATTAGAGATGACTCCCTGAAATCCGTTGATTGTCCCTACAAAAGATTTATCATAGAGCATTTCATACTTCGCATGATGCATTGCAGCTTTAATGTAAGTGGTGAGCATGTTGTTTTTGTCAAAGGTAAAAAGTATCAGAGGGTAAATCCATAATCCATTATTCCCACTCAATCGTCGCAAGTGGCTTCGAACTGATGTCGTAAATCACGCGATTAATTTCGCTTGCTTGAAGAATCAATTTCTAATTCCGGAAGTGTATCGTTTACATCTGTATCATTATCTCCTACAAACAAGCTTTCTATTTTATTGTCCATTGCATTATGAACCAAAAAAAACTCAATCTCACCATTTATAAATCTCTTATCAGTAGTAGTTTTCCTTGTAAAAATTACAGTAACCCAGACACATTCGAAAATGCTTTTACAAGATGTTGAATCAATCTTGTATTGATCCACAGAAGGCATTTCAAAATTCATGAGAATGGTATGAGCAAATCGAATTTCCCAATCAATATCTTTCTGATCAACGATCATTCTTTTAACTTCATCAGAATCATTCTGCTTGACCAATTCAAAAAAATGGTTTATTGTTTTTGTCTGCTGTTGAGTCAAAGGGGAACTGTGATTTGTCGAGCACGCGCTTTCTAATATTAAGAGCAGAGTAATGTACTTCATTAAAATGAGTTTTTGTTTCAAATCTCTACAGCTATCGCAAATCCGAATCCCAAATCCGCAATCCACAATTCCCTACTCCCACTCAATCGTTGCAGGAGGCTTCGAGCTGATATCATACACCACCCGATTTATTCCTTTCACATTATTAATGATGTCGCTTGAAACTTTGGCGAGAAACTCGTAAGGCAGATGACTCCAGTCTGCAGTCATACCATCAGTTGATTCAACGGCACGGAGAGCTGCAACATTTTCATAGGTGCGTTCATCACCCATCACACCAACAGCAAGTGAGTCGAGAAGAATTACCCCAGCTTGCCATACCTGGTCATAGAGATTATTTTTTTTCAATGCTGAAATAAAAATGTCATCTGCTTCCTGCAGCAGGCGGATTTTTTCTTTTGTTATTTCTCCCAAAATCCTGATCGCCAATCCCGGGCCCGGAAAAGGATGACGTTTCAAAATTTCATCGGGTATCTTTAATTCTCTTCCAACCTTCCTCACTTCATCTTTAAAAAGCACTCGCAGTGGCTCAATGATGTTCAGATGCATCTTCTCCGGCAATCCACCCACGTTGTGATGCGATTTAATGGTTTGAGAAGGACCATGGATGGAAATGGATTCAATCACATCGGGATAAATAGTTCCCTGGGCGAGCCACTTGATGTGATCGAGCTTGTGCGCTTCTTCTTCAAAAATGCGAATGAAATTTTCGCCGATCACTTTTCTTTTTTTCTCAGGATCAGAAATTCCGCTCAACGCATTCAGAAATCGTTCACTCGCATCAACGCCGTCAATGTTCAATCCCATTTGCATGTATGTGTCGAGCACATTTTGAAATTCATTCTTGCGCAACACACCGTTGTTCACGAAGAAGCAGAAGAGATTTTTTCCGATGGCGCGGTTCAGCAGCGATGCTGCCACGGTAGAATCAACGCCACCGCTCAATGCAAGAATCACATGATCATCTCCGACTTTCTCCCTGATATTTTTTATGGTGTCTTCAATAAATGATGCCGGAGTCCAATCCTGCTTACAACCGCACACTTTAACGCAGAAGTTGTAAAGCATTTTCATGCCTTCGGTGGAATGCACTACTTCGGGATGGAACTGGAAAGCGTAGACGCGAGACGCGATACCCGTATCGCGAGTCGCGATGCTACGGAATGCAGCGATTTCATTATAGGATGAGTTGGCGATCAGTTCGAAGCCTTCAGGGATTTTTGCTATGGTATCGCCGTGACTCATCCATACTTGTGAGTTGTCGGTTACTTCTGCGAGCAGAGCGTCATCATTCGTGAGTTTGTGCAGCATTGCTCTTCCGTATTCACGCTTGTTTGAACGCTGCACTTCTCCGCCGAGATTTTTTGCGATCAGTTGTGCGCCATAACAGATACCAAGCACCGGAATTTTTCCAATCAGTTTTTCGAGATCAACGTCAGGATGATTTGCATCGTGAACGGAGAAGGGACTTCCTGAAAGAATAATTCCCTTTACGTCGCGACTCGCGATACGCGTATCGCGAGTCGCGGGTTGAATTTCACAGTAGATGTTGAGCTCGCGAACTCTTCTTCCAATCAGTTGTGTGTATTGAGAACCGAAATCGAGGATGAGGATTTTTTCCACGGTGCAAAGTTAGCAACGATGTTCGGGTATGGCAATGAAAGAAGTGAACACTGTTGAAACGATATACGATAGACGTATTACGACACTCATCATTCGGTGCAGGACATAATAAGCCATCGGGAGTGTGCTGTTTAATTTTTAATTGTTATTAGAACTCCTTACGCAAAATCTCAAAGCTTTTGAAAGTTATGAGTTTTGGCCTGCTACAATTTGGTATGTATGGCCCCGGATTCGAGTCGTATTACGTATATCGTGCATCGTATTTTTCTTACCTTCGAAAAATCAAAATCACAAACTATGGCAGCAGTAAAACCAATTCCCGACGGTTATCACACAGTGACGCCGTACTTAGTTGTTAAGGGTGCAAACAACCTCATCACATTTCTCAAACAGGCCTTCGATGCAAAAGAAATTACCCGGATGGACCGTGAAAACGGAGACATCATGCATTCTGAAATGAGCATCGGCGATTCGAGAGTCATGCTCTCTGATGCAAGCGACCAATTCCCACCCACCTACGTTAATATTTTTCTTTATGTGCCCGACACTGATGTCACTTACAAGAAAGCAATAAGTGCCGGTTGTACTTCCCTGATGGAACCGGTAGATCAATTCTACGGTGATCGCATGGGTGGAGTAAAGGATCAATTCGGCAATCAATGGTGGATCGGCACCCATGTTGAAGACGTATCTCCGGAAGAAATGAAACGCCGGCAGGAGGCGATGGGGCAGCAGCAGCAGCAGAGCAATTGAGGGAAATGTACGATATACGATATACGTAATACGACACATGAATGACGCGTGTATATCGTATTATGTACCTCGTAAATCGTATTACGTAGTCCGTAGATCGTACTTACGCTGGCGAAAAGCTTCGTACAACGTAACCGCGCAGGCAACAGAAACATTCAGAGATTGAATCATCCCTACTTGCGGAATAACAAAGTTACCATCGCAAAGACGTGCTGCTTCTTCTGAAACCCCATCGTGTTCATTTCCGAAAATAAGAGCGATGGATTGCGTGAAATCCATTTCATACAAGTCAATGGCGTTTGCATCGAGGCGCGTAGAATAAATCTTCGAATACTTTTTTCTCACATCATCAAAGCATTCCTTCACATCAAAATAATGATGGATGGTGAGCCACTTGGCCGCGCTTGCTGATGATTTCGCACTCAGCTTGATTTGCTTTTTTTCTACCGAAGAAATAATGAACACTTCCTGAATACCGATGGAGTCACATGAACGGAGGCAGGCCGAGATGTTATGATGGTCATGCACGTTTTCAAAGATCACTGTGATATCGTGCCGGCGATTTGCCAGAACCTTAGCAATGCGTTGCTCTCTTGGGGTTGTCATTCAGGAGTCCTGCTGTAATATGGGATTCAAATATCGGGATTAGTAAATTTTTCCTGATCATTCAGCAGTTGCTCTTCAATGTTGTGCGAGAATAGCAAGCACTGCAATGCTCGCATTCACTCCCAAACCTATCAGCCAGCTTTTCCACACTCTGTTGTTTTTTATTTTTCTTGCCTGGTCGGTGTAGCCCCGGTAGTAGCTTACACTGGTGGTAAATAATTCCATGTTGGGGCAATTCAGATTGGATGGCTTGGGTGGTATTTCTGAAAAAACGATGGCAGGAACTAATCCGCTGATGGGTGAAAGTAAACTGGCGACAAGCGTTATAGTGCCGGCATCATGATATTTATGATAGGATTTGAAAGCATCTATTTGTCCTTTCAGGTATAACGTGTCTATTACTTTAAGAGGAATAGTTTCTTCATGCTTTTTTACAGGTTCCTGGGCGTAAGTGATATGCCCAACGAAAAAAGAAAGGAGCAGCGTTAATGCTTTCATCATGATTTTTTATCTTGAAATGATAAATGATTCAACACCAAATAATTTCTCTCCTTCTCCAAAGGAGTCCTCACGGACAAAGATTCTCAGCACATAAAATCCATCGGGGAGGAGTGGAGGCAAATTGAGTTGATCATTTCCATTTCCATTCACATCCTTGCGATACACTTTATTTCCGTAAACATTTATTACTTCTATTGTAAGATCATTTTTTGCAGGAAGGTTTTTGAGTTGCAACATTCCATCAGTAGGGTTGGGGTAAAGAAAAAATTTGCTGTCACTTTTTATTTCAGGAACAGCCACTGTATTGCATAAAGGTGCCGTGCCACTAAATGTGAGTACGAAACCGGTATTGGAATTAGCATGGTTGTTCACTACTAAAAGAAATTTCTGGTTAGTATAAGGATGCAGCGGTTCACACTGATTGGGTCCGTTGGAGGGAACTGATTCAAGATTAAACCCAATTTCTAAGCCTGTGCTACCTGGTACAGCAGAATAATTACACCGCACTTCATTCGATGTGTCCAGCACGTCCGCGCAGGTGTGATTGGTGAAATCATACAACGCCCAATCAAAGTCATCACCCGGGGCGTAAGGAGAAATTTGAAAAAGTAATACGCCCGTGTCGCACACAGTAAAGGTGAGCCACACTGAATTTTCTTCACCGCCTACAAGGCAACTGGTATTTTGTTGATAGATGAGTTCCTGGTCTTGTCCGAAACTTACGTAAAGAGGAAAAGTATCCGGCGAAGCAGTGATTACAAGAGCACCGCTGCAATCCTGTTCAGGCAATTGCCCTTGTGTTATGAGAGGAAGAAAAAATAAAATGCAACTCCATAACAGAATTGCTTTGAGTTTGAGGCATTGCACCATACTTGAAAAGGTTGAAGGTGAATCGTGCTTTAAAGGTAAAGAGATTTATTGCGTTGATGGCATAACTATTCCGGGAAGCAGACGTGAAGATTATTTCCCCAAAAATAAATCATCGCATATTTCTTTCTCTCATTTCTTCTCTTCACCTTTATTGCAGCGTTACCACTAAAAGTCACATGAGAAAGCGATCTATAAACAAAATAAAATGAAAAATGAAAACTGAAAACGTTGTGTTAATGAAAATGGCCAGGGAATCTCTGCAAGGGAAATGGGGATTAGCAATAGGGACAACTGTTCTTTTTATTTTAATAAGTGTTGCAATGGAAATAGTTGCCAAATTTTTTCCGCTTTCAATACTGCTTGCTTTAATTATTTCCGGACCATTGGAATTGGGCATCTCAATCTTTTTTTTAGCGCTATCAAGAAATCAAGACGCCCGGGTTGAACATCTATTTAAAGGATTCGATAACTTTTTTGTTGCTTCAGGAGCTTACATTCTAATAGCGGTATTCACTCTGTTATGGTCCCTTTTGTTAATAATACCCGGAATTATAGCCGCTTTATCTTATTCGATGACATTTTATATTCTTGCCGACGACAATTCTATTCGGGCAATGGAAGCAATTGATAAGAGTAAAGAGATGATGGACGGATATAAGTTAAAGTTTTTCTACTTAAATCTGAGGTTTTTCGGATGGGCATTACTTTGTATTCTGACATTAGGAATTGGTTTCCTATGGCTAATTCCTTACGTACAAGTTAGCGTGGCAAAATTTTACGACGATATAAAGGGAAACCAAATGACAGTCGAAAATATATAACCCTACAATGAAGCGTAAGCGATAAACTGCTTTATTGAGCACGGCAATCACAAATAAAAACGATGGCGTAATCCGATGAGAATGCAAACTATATTATTTTTTCTTTGTGGTGCACTAATAATAAGTTGCAGTGAGAAGAAACAAGATAAACCGGAAATTGAAAAAGGCCCGGTGTCCGAAACAGATACATTTTATCTTGGCGACAAGCTTGTGCAGGTTGAAAAGGCGACGAAGGCGGAGTTTGATAAATTAGATTCTATCGTTTTTGATACTTCAGAAGTGCAAAATTTATTAGCAGACTCCTCAAGTGTTAAGAGAAAGGGAGATACTTTGTTTTTTTCCATTTCAAATAATCGTAAGGTCACCCTGGTCAATAATTATGCTGATGATGACGATACCTATGTAAGTTATAGCTATTTGGGCTTTATGAAAGACATTGATCAATTTCTTGTTTTTGGTGTCTATTATGAGTGGTATAATTACTTGCTAATAGATAAGCAAACGGGAGACACAACCATTACCTGTGGCGATCCGGTAGTGTCTCCTAATAAGAAATATTTTATTTGCGGCAATGCAGATTTAGAGGCCAGGTTTACATTTAATGGCTTTGAATTATACGAAAACACTCATAAACCCAAGCTCGTAAATTCAAGAGAGTTAGGAAAATGGGGTCCCGAGATGATTAAATGGTTAGACAATGAAACTATGCTCGCGAGATGCAGTATTTCAGATACTGCAGCAAAGAATTTAATAAGAACGGATTATTTTAAATTAAAAATTAAATGAAAAGAATTAAAGTCCTTGTTGATTCCCTGGTCAAGAGACGGCAAAGGTGAAAGGAAAGAGTAAACATAACCATTGAAACTCAGAAAGAAAATCGGACTTGCTCTTTTCACAATTATAACTGTCGGACTCATTGTGCCGCAAAAGTTTTCGATGCCGGTTGACGGCGCAACAAAAAACAGTTACAATCCTGAATCATTTTGGTATTACCCCTGGGGGAAATCTGTAACTCACAAAGGCGTTGACATCTTTGCCAAGGAAGGAACCAATGTCTCGTCATCAGTAAGCGGGCTTGTCATTTACACCGGAAAAATTGAAATGGGTGGAAATGTCATTCTTATTTTAGGGCCGAAGTGGCGACTGCATTATTATGCGCACCTGAAAGAAATTAAAACATCCGCCTTATCCTGGGCAAGCAGAGATGAAATTATAGGAACAGTTGGCACAAGTGGAAATGCAAAAGGAAAAGAGCCTCATTTACATTATGCAATCGCAACGCTTATTCCATACCTTTGGCGCATAGACACCGACCATCAGGGATGGAAAAAAATGTTCTATCTCAACCCAATTGATTATTTAGAAAACAAATAAATCTGAAAGCCTTTGTTGGCGGATTTGCGAAAAGGCAGAATAGATTTGGGTTATAAAAGAGGAAGGCATTATCCACCTCTTCTTTTGTCAATCCTCTTTTCTTTTTCTTTGATCATAATGTGCTGAAGTGCCTCTATCGCCTCCATAACCGCAGTTTCAAATGACTGATTATTTTTTTTAACGAAGAGGTCATTACCGGGAATCTCTAACCGTATCTCGCAGTAATTATCGTTCGAATCACGCTTCGATCCCTGGAATAGTTTAACATTAGCCCGAATAATTTTACCGTAATTCTCAATCTTACTCATTCTTTCATTAATAAACACTTCAAGATTTTCACTGGCCGTAAAACCAAGAGATTGAATTATGATGTCCATGCTTTGTGTCTTTTACAGTTTGTGCCTGCAACGATACGACTAATTGTTTGAACTTTAAACCTCATTATTGATGAATTTTTAATCTGCTCTTCTATAGTTTGATTTGCGAAATAGTAGAGTAGATTTGTTTCAGCAATTCTGAATTCAGGGGCAACCCTCAGACGCAACGACAAAATGAACAGACTTTTATCAATACAATCCTCAGAGGATATACTTCCCGAATACCGGAACACTCCCATCGGACTTCTTTTGGAATACCACAACTTAAATCGCCCGTTTGATGATTACCAAAATGCGCAATTGCTTGTAGGAATGTGCATGGACAACAGGAAGCATTTACACATGCCGGATAATTTTTCCTTTATCATTCGCACGGGTGGTGCCAATTTGCGATACAGTGAATTTAAGGTTTCTTTTGCCATTTCTGTTGGAGGCGTAAGGCACATTGCCCTGATCGGACACAACCATTGCGGGATGGTAAATCTTATTTCACGCAAAGACCAATTTATAAATGGACTTGTGGAAGCATCAGGATGGAGCAAAGAAGAAGCTGAAGAACACTTTATGCACTTTGCTCCCATGTTTGAAATCGGTAATGAAATGGACTTCATATTGAGTGAGACAAAACGTCTTCGGTTGCGGTATCCAAAAATTATAATTGCACCAATGCTCTATTTAGTTGAGGACAATAAGCTTTACTTCATTAATGAAAATTAGCACCAAGGGAGGCTGGCATGTTGTAATTTAAAAAAGAAAAATGAAGTACAGGATTGTATTAGAAAAAGATTATACCGTTGAAGAATTAACCGGACTAATTGACAACGGAGGTAAATTTATCATCTTTCAATATTGTATATCACTACCCCTGGTGCTTACTCTTAAGAGATTCTCTCCTGCAATCTTAATCAAAAAAGATGATAATATAAATAAGTACAGATCGAGATATAATTTGCTTACAATACTTTTTGGGTGGTGGTGTATTCCACCCGGGATTATTAACTCAATCCGGTCACTTAACATAAATAAATTGGGAGGAATAGATATAACAGATGATATCATGCTGAATATAGATGGTGATGCAATCAACAATCGGGAAGTTGAGTTAAAAGTGACTCATCAGTTATTTTGTAAACCCACGAAGTCAGACTTGAAGTCGTTTAGAATAGCGCTCTCACGCGATTTTGACCTGGATTATAACATTAGAAAACTTATTGTGGGGTTGTATATTAACACGAAAAAAGGAGAAGCCCCGCATTTTACTGTAGGAATAAAGGTTAGCAAGAATTTAGAAAGTTATATCGAAAAAATCAGGCAATCCTTATACACTGAATTTTACACGCGTACTCACTTTGAGTTCATAGACTTAAGCGAAAATACCGAAATAAATATTTTATTTGAAAAGCAGGGGGAGACAATAGTAAAGAGATAGTCTCTTAAGCCCCTATCCTAAAGCCGCCAATTATCAGGAACTGAACATTTTATTCATTCCCTATTTTTTTCCCCGTAAGCCAGCGCGCCATCGTTTCATCGCTGTGAAGCAGGTCGCCGACCATGAAGTAGCTGTTGCTTCTAATGATGGCAGATTTTTCCAGTGGTTCGCGCACTACTTTATCCACCTGATAATCGGCATCTATGAAATCAATTGTATTATTTTTTTTGAAGATAAAGCCGGTGTGATTATCTAATCCCACTATAAAGATTCCATCCTGTTTCGATTTCAGGTAGGCGAATAATTTCTGTGTTTGATTATTGGTAACGATTTTAATTTGGTCATCAGGGCAGAGTGTTTTGATCATAATGCCTGACGCCTGCTGCGCTAAAAATGACCTGCTGATGTTGAATCCGGATTGCTGTAAAACCGTAGTGATGAAATAACCGCAGGCAATATTTCCGTTGCGCGGACAAGTAGTGGTCCCGTTGAAATCCCAGCCGGTGCCATACCAGCAAACAAAAATGCTGTCGGATAATGTGAGAGCAAGCAATTCTCTCGCCTTGGCGAGCACTGTTTCTTTCTGTGATTTTGTCCCGGCACTTTCATACGCTTTAGCAAGCTTATTTTTTTCCTGTATGAGATTTCGGCATACCCGGATATAAGTTGTATTCACCTCATTGTCGGACATTTTCTCCAGTGCTTCTTCAAACGCACTTTTAGGAACATCCGTGAACGAATTCCCCTTATTGGAAAAGCAGGCTGTTAAAGAGATTGCTATAAGAATTGCAGGAATCAGGTGGGCTTTCATATCTTTTAGATTTCATAAGAACGCGGCTGATAGCATCTTTAGTATTAGGCAATGCATCCCAATTCAAAATGTATACCCCACACTGGCACCGAAATGTACAGAGGGAAGAACCTGTTTTACGTCTTCATACTGATTGGGTATTGAATAATTATTGTCAAGAAAATGTTGAAAGGAAATGTGTCGTAATCCAACTCCAAAGTAACAATCAAAAGTAAAATGATGGACACCTATATATTGCCACCCCAATAGAAGTTCACCACCGGCAACTTCTTTAATCATGGCATCATAAGTATAGTCAGCAGTGGTAATTGAATCGACAGGATACTTTTCTCTTTTAAGAATTAACAGCGGCTCAAAATACGTGCTTGCCCGCCCTTTTGCAGGATGATAAAATTCAAAATAATATTTAAGGCCGAAACGAAAAACCCAAGCGTGAGCTTCCCGTCCCTGGTAAGGTGAGAGTCCCAGGTAGTGTCCGCCATGTTCGTTTTTCAAATAAATGTTTAAATAGTCACTGAAGATATAGCCGGGAGTAACTTCTACTGAAAATGAGGGCGTAATCATTTCTTCAACACTAACTGCAACTTCTGTGGTGATCAAATCAATTAGCTTAAGTTTTATAGCAGTGGCAGGATAAAAAGCACTATCGCTTTGTGCCAAAGAAATTTTGCAGACAAAAAAGAAAAGTCCGGTACAGAAAAAAGTTATTGCCGAATGAGCGAATTTCATTTGGAGAAACTGGTATACAACAAAAATAAGAAAGAGACCGAAAATACCGGGTTATGAAATCAACTCTTTTTTTATATTTGTGTCATCAAAAAAAAATCTCCCATGACTCGAAAAACTACCTTCGTAAAAGCATTGCTGATTTCACTCAGCCCTTTCCTGTTAACGGTTCCAGGAGCACAGGCACAGACATATTGCTACCCGGTTTTTAGCTATGGATGCTCGCTCTGGAGCAATCAAAGTATTACGTTTGACTCCATCCATTTTATGGTGGATCCTTATTATTGCGATCTCTTCGATTACACTGGTTTGAGCACTACATTGAATGCCGGTGCCTCGTCCCCGATGCAAGTAGTGAATGGGAACTGGTGTGGCTGCGGCGTTTGGATAGATTTTAATCTCGATGGAGGATTCGACACCACAGAAAATCTATTCCATAGTTACCAGGCTAATGAGATCAATACTTACAGCTTCAGCATTACTATACCCGCCAATACTCCTGCCGGTGCTTACCGAATGCGTGTAATTGCCGGCTGGGGATCAGATTGTTATAACCCGGGATCTAATGGCTATGGCCCATGTGGCTTATATCAATACGGGAACTTTGATGATTTCACGATTCATGTTACTGACATTGGCACCGGCACTACTGACTTGCCCGGCATTTTACCATCAGTTAAAGTTGAACCAAACCCTGCTGCCACTTCTGTGATGGTAACTATAAAGGATGCTCATTCAGGCATCCTGCAACTGACCAATATAGTCGGGGAGATAATTTATATTGTCCCCGTGAAAGGAGAAAATGAAGTTCTCGGAGTCAGCACGCTACCCAATGGTATTTACCTCTTGCATTACTACGATGGTATTCACCGGCAGAGTATGAAGTTGATAAAGGAATAGATAGACCTGAGGGTGCGGTGTAATTTCGGGAAGTCTGTCCAAGTCAGCTTTCAGCAGAACAAACTCGGGCCGGGCTCATTGATTTACTCTGCAGTTTTCCGATCTGTCCGGCTTATTTTGAAAAGAAGCAGAGGATGAGTTGTAGCAAAATGGTATTGTGGACCGCTCTTAAAGAGACAGCCAATGAGAAAGATACTATTCATAGCGA
>DASRAJ010000055.1:0-83562 GCA_035638255.1 Chitinophagales bacterium | reverse complement strand
GATTATATTTTTTCCGCCAAAAAAACCGATTGAGAAGTTTCGCCATCCACGGTAACGATTGATCGAGACGCTTTTTTTCTTCTGCAGATAATGAATCATGAAGCCAGGGAATCATATAAGACAGGTAGGTCATTGGAGCTTTTCTTTTCACCTGTTCTTCAATGCGCCGCTGATCCGCGGGAGAAAAGTGTGTCGTCATCTTTTCATGGATGTATTTTTCTTCTCTGGCAATGTGTGATGAAAAAAGCTGCAACAATTCTGAAGTGTATTTTACAAGTGATGACTTCAGGTTTTCAATTGAACCGCTTCCACGCTCAACTTCACCAATCAACCGCTTGATCTCATCTATGAGAAATTGAAGACGGTTGTGCTCGACTTCCATCGCCTCGATAATTTCTGATGGTTCATTCATCCTCTTCTCCACCTCAATGAACAATATATCGTCCTCCGCCTGATGATGTGCCTCCATCATGTTCCAATAGAACTCATACCACCTGCGAAACCGGCTGATCTGTTCTTTTGAAAACGAATCAATCCGTTGAGCCAGCGCATTCAGCATCTGCGTATCGCGCATGAGTGCACGATGGGCAAAGAAGGAGCCCTGCATCACGAAATCATATTTTGGTTGGAGAGCCATTGAAACTCTTTGCGCCTTCAAAATTAAGAAGAAGTCATTGCGGTTCGTGACTATGAAATTTTCTTCCTTGTAAGAAAACTTAATTTTGAAGCGCACAGTTTAGAAGGAAATCAGAATAACTTCAAAAAGTTTATGAAAAGTTTCCGTGGATTTATTTGGGTAATCATCATTATTGTTGCTTTGGTTCTTTTTAAAATCTTCTTCCTGAAAAATAATTCGAACGGCTCTGCAGTGGCTCCGAAAAAAACCAGTACGCCGGCAGTGAACGCTATGGTCATAAAGCCGCAAACGCTCAACAATGTTGCCCAGGTGACCGGGTCGCTGCAAGCGAATGAATTTGTAAACCTGCAGCCGCAAGTGAGCGGTATGATTACCGGGTTGTATTTTAAGGAAGGAGACTTTGTGAAGAAAGGAACATTGCTTGTGAAAATTAACGATGCGAATTTGCAGGCGCAGTTGCAAAAGCAGCAAGCTGCCCTCGAGGTCGCTAAAAGCAATCTGGCGCGCGAAGAAAAACTTTATAAGCTGAGTGCAGTAAGTGAGAGTGATTACAACGATGCTCAACTGAGTGTAAGATCATCGCAGGCCGATATAGAATTCACACAAGCTGAAATTGACAATTCAGAAATTCGTGCGCCCTTCGACGGCGTGATTGGTGTTCGAAATGTAAGTCCGGGTGCGTTTGTAATTCCCGCAACCATCATCGCAACACTTTATCAATCCAACCCGATCAAAGTGGAATTTGATTTGCCTGAAAAATTTGCATCGCAGATGAAAGCGGGAACATCAATTTCATTTACCGTGCAGGGAAACACAAAAAAATATGAGGGAAAAGTGTATGTAATAAATCCGGGAATCAATCCCGATACGCGCACACTCTCCGTGAAAGCCCTGGCAAACAACGACGGATCATTGCGCCCGGGAAGCTTCGCAAATATCTCTATTGATCTCGGTACCGATTCTTCAGCGCTGCTGGTGCCGACACAAGCGTTGATCCCGGTGTTGAACGGCCAGCAAGTGTTTGTTGCACATCATGACACTGCCTTCAACGCCCCCGTAGAGATAGGAATACGAAATGATACAGCAGTACAAATTACGAGTGGAATTCATCCGGGTGATACCATCATCACTTCCGGCATTTTATTTCTTAGACCAAAAATGAAGGTGCAATTGAAAAATGTACGATAGCGACGTCATTGCCAGGAACGAAGCGTTAGCAATGAGTGAGAGGGTGACGAAGCAATCCCCAAGAGTTGTGAGAAGGTCAAGGGATTGCTTCGAAAAGCATTCGCACCAGGCTTGCGCACTTTTTCTCGCAATGACGATCAGTCGTCAATTATAAATCATCAATCAAAAATGTCTCTTCCAACTCTCAGCATCCGCCGCCCTGTCCTCTCGATCGTGATGTCACTCGTGATCATCATCTTCGGAGTCATTGGGTTTAAGTCGCTTGGGGTTCGCGAGTTTCCCGCCATTGATCCGCCTGTTATTACAGTAAGCACGAATTACAAAGGCGCGAATGCTGAGGTGATCGAATCACAAATCACTGAGCCGCTGGAGAAAGCAATCAATGGCATCCAGGGAATCAGGAGCATTTCATCAACGAGTGCTCTTGGCAATTCGCAGATCAGTGTCGAGTTCAATCTCAACACTGATCTGGAAACTGCGGCGAATGATGTGCGTGATAAAGTGTCGCAAACTGTCCGCCTTCTTCCGCAGGATATAGATGCCCTCCCCACCGTCACCAAGTCCGATGCGAGCGGTGATCCTATTCTTTCCATGACCGTGTCAAGCGATACACGAAACATTCTTGACCTGAGTGATTATGCAGAAAACGTAATTGCGCAGCGCCTGCAAACCATTCCCGAAGTGAGCAGCGTTCAGATCTGGGGGCAAAAAAAATATGCCATGCGCTTATGGATTGATCCGAATAAACTCGCTGCGTATGGATTGACATTGCTCGATGTGCAGAATGCGTTGCATGCGCAGAACGTAGATCTTCCCGGAGGAAAAATTGAAGGATACCACACCGAGCTAAACGTGAACACGCATGGTCAGCTCGTAACGTCCGATGATTTCAACAACATGATTTTGAAAACAAGCGGTACTCAAACCGTAAAGATGCGTGACGTGGGTTATGCCATGCTTGGCGCAGAACAGGAAGAAACAAATTTGAAATTCAACGGCGTGCCGATGATCGGTGTAGCTGTTGTGCCGCAGCCGGGTGCGAACTACATTAATATCTCGAATGAATTCTACAAGCGCAAAGCACAACTCGAAAAAGAAGTTCCGAAAGATATTCAACTCGGAATCGCGATGGACAACACGCAGTTCATCCGCAAGAGTGTGAAAGAAGTTGGTGAAACGATTGGCATTGCGGCACTGCTCGTGATTATGATCATCTTTCTTTTCTTCCGCGAATGGATCATTGCCATTCGACCGCTCATTGATCTTCCGGTCTCGCTTATCGGCGCATTCTTCATCATGTACATAATGAATTATTCCATTAATGTTCTCACGCTACTCGCAATCGTGCTTGCGACAGGGCTGGTAGTTGATGATGGAATTGTAGTGACGGAAAATATTTTTAAGAGAATTGAAAAAGGAATGAAGCCCAGGCAAGCCGCCATCGAGGGATCGAATGAAATTTTGTTCGTAGTAATTTCTACTTCTCTCACACTCATTGTGGTTTTCATGCCCGTGATTTTTTTGCAGGGATTTGTCGGAAAACTTTTCCAGGAATTCGGAGTAGTGCTCGCGGGCGCAGTCCTTATTTCCGCTTTCGTTTCTCTCTCGCTCACACCGATGCTGAATGCATATTTGGTGAGAAAAAATTACAAGCACTCATGGTTCTACATAAAAACAGAACCTTTCTTCGAATCACTCAATTCAAATTATGAGCATCTGCTCAACAGCTTCCTGAAATGGCGTTGGCTTGCTTTCGTAATCATTGGGGGAGCGCTCATAGTTATGGTGGGCTTCTATATATTTCTTCCTTCAGAATTAGCACCGTATGATGATCGAAGTTTGATTCGAATGTCAGCGACAGCACCGGAAGGATCTTCTTACGAATACATGACCGGCTTTATGGATCAGCTCGGGCAATATATCATGGATTCTGTTCCTGAAAGAAGAGCACTGCTTACGGTTACTGCCCCTTCGTTTACCGGAACCGGTGCAGTGAACACCGGCTTTGCCCGTCTCATGCTCGTTGATCCTTCACAGCGGGATCGCTCACAACTTCAGGTAATGGATAAATTGTCAGCGAATCTTTCGAAGCTCAACAATGCGCGCGTGTTTGCATTTCAGCAGCAGACGATACAGGTTGGTTTCAGGCCCGGGTTGGCGGTGCAGTTCATCGTACAAGCGCCGAACTTTGAGAGGCTGAAAGAAGTGATTCCTAAATTTATGCAGGCGGCAGCAGCAGACCCTGTGTTCCAGGGAACTGATGTGAACCTGAAATTCAACAAGCCGCAACTCGATATCACGATTGACCGGGCACGCGCAGCAAGTTTGGGAGTGAACGTGAGTGATGTTGCACAAACACTTCAGCTTGCTTACAGCAGTTTGCTCTTCGGATATTTCCAGAAGAACAACAATCAATACCAGGTGATCGGTCAAGTACTGCGCGACAATCGTGATCAACCACTCGATCTCAAATCACTTTATGTGCGTAACAACAAAAGCGAGCTCATTCAACTCGACAATGTGATTCAGATGAAGGAGGAGAGCAGCCCGCCTGCCATCTATCACTACAACCGTTATGTAAGTGCCACCATCTCTGCGGGATTAGCGACGGGAAAAACCATGGGCGATGGAATCAATGAGATGAATAAAATCGCTTCAAAGGTTTTGGATGATAGTTTTTCAACCGCACTCACAGCGGGGTCACGGGATTACGCTGAGAGTTCTTCGAATCTTGGCTTCACACTTATACTCGCAATCATTTTGGTTTTCCTCGTGCTCGCCGCGCAGTTCGAAAGTTTTATTGATCCTTTGATCATTATGTTTACTGTGCCTCTCGCGTTTGCCGGTGCATTTCTATCCCTCTGGTATTTCAATCAAACGCTTAATATTTTTTCAGAGATCGGAATGATCATGCTCGTCGGTTTGGTGACGAAGAATGGAATCCTCATAGTAGAATTCGCCAACCAGCAGCGGCGAAAGGGAATGGCGAAGATGGAAGCCATCAAATATGCAGCAGTGATGCGCCTTCGCCCAATCCTGATGACAACCATTGCAACCATCTTCGGTGCTTTTCCTATTGCATTGGCTCTCGGTTCCGGCGCACTCAGCCGCAGAGGCATGGGCTTCGTGGTGATGGGTGGATTGCTGATTGCGCTGGTGTTTACATTGTTTGTGATTCCGGCGATGTATTCTTATTTATCGAGGGCGAAGAAGGTGGAGGAGGAAATTTCAAAGGTAGAAGAGAAGGAAATGGCGGAGGCATGAGGAGAAATTTTTTGACGTACTACAATTGTAGTCACTTCATTCGATTTTTCCAATTGGCAAAAAGGAATTTACATGATGAGATTGCAGAGTGAAAATGGAATTGGAGTGGAGAGCTTGGTGGTGCAGTGAGCAGCAACAGAATCGTCATTGCGAGTCCCGATTTTTTGATCGGGACGAAGCAATCCCCCACGATTTGACATAGTCTGATGAGATTGCTTCGTCGCGCGTGCCCACATTGCTCTCCCTTCGCTCCTTGCAATGACGAGACCAACACATTTTATTCCATTCACATCATCGACTCACAATCACGTTGTAACTTTCGCCATGAAATACTTCGGTAATGAAAGCAAGAAGTTATTTTCTTTTCATGTTTGCAATGGTGTTGAATTCATCGGCACAATCACAAGATTTTCTTTCTCTCGATCAGGCGATCTCCATCGGTCTTCATCAGAATTACCAGGTGATCATTGACAGCAACAATGTGCAGGCAGCGGCATTGAACAATTCTCCGGGCAATGCCGGGTTCCTTCCTTCACTGAACTTAAATGGCTTTTATACCTACAGTGACAACAACATCAGCCAGCAATACTCCAACGGAACA
Organism: Chitinophagales bacterium; assembly: GCA_035638255.1. Lineage (GTDB taxonomy): Bacteria > Bacteroidota > Bacteroidia > Chitinophagales > UBA10324 > DASRAJ01. Next base: position 77,872 of record DASRAJ010000055.1, on the reverse strand, counting down.
GAACTCAATCACAACAACGCCATTACCAAAACAACGAATGCCAATGCAACACTCACCTGGATGTTGTTTGATGGCGGTCGCATGTTCGCCACTGCAAAGCTGTTACACTTGCAGGAAGATCAATCACGCACCGTGAGTAAAGAGAATTTGCAAAACCTCATTGCAAACATCATGAATGCTTATTACAATGTAGTGCAGCAAAAACAATTGCTCGTGCAGATTGACAGCAGCCTGAAATATTATGATGTACAATACAACACCGCAAAAAATTTACAGAACAATGGGAAGGGAACGCGGCAGCAGGTGTTGCAATCACAGATTGATCGCAACGCAGAGCAGTCACAATACTACCTGCAGGTGAATGTGCTGCTTGATGCAAAAACAAATCTTAATCAGCTTCTGCAGCGTAACCCTGATCTTGATTTTGATGTGCCGGATTCCATTCCGCTCCTTTCAAATCTTACTGTCGATACCACGGAGCAATTCCTGCGGCAACACAATCCATTGCTGATGGAAGCGAATCGCAACGTAGATATTCAAACTGCAATTCTCCGGCAGGACCGCTCGCTCTTTCTTCCCCAACTCACATTTAACGGCGGCTATGGGTACAACAAGACATCTTCATCAGCAAGCTTTTTTCTTCTCAATCAAAACCAGGGATGGAATGCAGGCCTAACACTTAGTTATAATTTATTCGACGGTTTTAAAACACGCAATCAGGTTGGCATTTCAAAAATCAACATCGAGAATGCGCACCTGCAATACCGGCAAGTGCTGAGTGAAACGCATAGTGGTTTGAGCAATGCGTATCACAAATACAAAGCGGCGTTACAGCAGATGATATTGCTGCAGCAAAATCTTCAGCTCGCACGCGAGAATTTATACATCGCCCTCGAAGAATTTAAGCTGTATGCCATCACACAAATCACCTTGCAGCAAGCGCATAAATCGTATGATGATGCAGGAGCGGCATACGTAACTGCAACGTACGCGGTGAAATCAGCGGAGATAAATTTGTTGTTGCTGAATGGCTCTTTGGTGCAGTAGCTTACTTCGATTCACCTCATAAACATCCTCATCACCCGCCCTTTCATCTTCGTAAACGGTTTGTACCGAAACGGCAAATCAATCCAGGTTGCTTTCTTCATCACACCTTTGTAATGCGTAAACGTATCGAAACTCCACTTACCATGATAGGAGCCAATGCCACTGGTACCGATGCCACCGAATGGCAAATAAGAATTTCCCAAATGCTCAATGGTGTCATTTACTGATGCACCGCCGTAAGAAACTTCCTCCAAAATCCGTTGCTGAAATTTTTTGTTGCCGGAAAAAATATAAAGTGACAATGGTTTCGGCTGATGGTTGATGGCGTCAATCACTTCATTCACCGAATCGAAAGGAAGCACCGGCAGCAACGGTCCAAAAATTTCTTCCTTCATAATAGGATCATTCCAGTGCACATCCTCAAAAAGTGTCGGCTCGATCTTCAGTTGTTTCTCATCCGTTTTTCCGCCGAGTAAAACTTTTCCGCCCCTCATCAAATTCTTTAGGCGCTCAAAATGCTTTTGATTGATGATGCGCGGGTAGTCCTCATCGTTCAGTGCTCCTCTCGGATAAAACTGATTGAGAGATTTCTTCACTTCATTCACGAAAGCATCCTTCACGTTTTTATGAATGAGCAAATAGTCCGGCGCCACACAAGTCTGCCCGGCTGCAATAATTTTTCCCCAAATCATTCTTCGCGCAGCGAGTTTCAGGTCAGCAGATTCATCAATGATGCAGGGAGATTTCCCTCCCAATTCCAGCGTGTAAGGAACAAGATTTTTGGCAGCAGCCTGTGCAATAATTTTTCCAATCTGGGTGCTTCCTGTATAAAAAATATAATCCGGAGGAAGTTCTATTAATTGTTGACTCACTTCCGGTCCACCTTCAATCACTGCAATAAATTCGGCAGGAAAAGTTTCATTGAAAATTTTCCTTAAAGTGGCTGCGGTGTTCACCGCGTGCTCTGATGGTTTCAGGATCACACAGTTTCCTGCTGCAATAGCGCCAATAAGCGGAGTGACAGAAAGCCAGAAAGGATAGTTCCATGGCGCAATGATCAAAACAGTTCCATACGGCTCTCTATAAATTTTACCCCGGGAAGGAAAACTGAAAATCATTCCAGGAACATTTTGCGGCTGCATCCATTCATTCAAATGATTTTTGATGAAACGTAATTCCGCCAGTGACGGACCAATCTCCGTCATGAAAGTTTCCTGCGGCGCTTTGTTGAGGTCAGCGTGTAATGCTTCTGTGATTGACGCTTCATGCTTTTTGATAGCGGCCCGAAGTGATTTCAATTGTTCAATTCGAAACTTGTAAGGCCGGGTAATGCCTGACTGAAAATAGCTTCGTTGCTTTTCAAGCACAGAAGAAAAATCGTTTGCCATAGAATGAAGGTAGAAATTCTCAGCAGGACTCCTATCCGACAAAACTGAATTGAAGTGGTAATTTTTAATTAAAAATAATCAGTACCAAAAAATTTTATTTCTATACGCTTATTTTATTCCTGCAGTACTGTGGGATAATCATTCTTTGCATTTTTAAAAAGTTGGTGTCCTCCTTATACAAATGAAAAGTGTTCAAACAGATTTTATTTCTGGTTGAACACCTGACTAATGCCCTGCGTGTGTGTTTCATGGCAGCAAAGAGGGCAGCACAAAATTATTCGCTGTCAAAGATGAGCACCCGAAAATAGCTTATGAATGAAATCATGCTTAGCAGGAAAAATGCGTTACTGAACGGGAATACTTTCAATATCAACGGCGGCTCATCTCGTTTCTGCGGTAAGCCATTTCTTAAAATTTGAAACCCGTTCAGCGCTCACGGCAGTTTCCATTTCAATCGGAGGATGCAAATTCAATTTCACCCTTGATTTCGAAATAACATACATCTCGCGAATGGCTTTGCTGTTGACAATGAGCTGACGGTTGATGCGGAAAAACATTTTGGGATCCAGAATTTTCTCAAGCTGATCGAGTGTGTAATCAGAAGGATATTTTCTGTTTTCTCCGGTGACGATGCTCACGATTTTATCCTGAGTAAAGAAATAGGAGACGTCAGCGATCTCAATGGCGCGCATCGTTTGACCGATCTTCAGCAGCAATCGTTTTTGAAAGCCCGCGTTGCTGAGATTCATGGCTTCCGTCAATCGCTGATGATTGAAGCCGGAAAAATCCGCTTTAAGTTTTTCAAATTTCTTTACTGCTGCATCGAGTTCATCTTCTTTAATCGGCTTCAGCAGGTAAGCAATGGCATTTACTTCAAAGGCGCGTATGGCATATTCATCATACGCCGTGGTGAAGATTACCGGGCACGTGAGTGATGCCTGCTTAAAGATTTCAAAACAATCACCATCGGCGAGATGAATATCCATGAATACCAATTCAGGCTGCTCATGTTTCTTTATCCATCGAACAGTGGATTCAATACTGTCAAGAACATCAATGATCTCTACTCCTTTAATGACTCCGGCAATCATCTTTTGCAGGCGGCGTGCCGCTGCTACTTCGTCTTCAATAATGAGTACTTTCATGGGGTGTGAGTTTTTTAATGAGTGTTAATTCAACGCGGTATTGATCGAAGGTTTGCTGAATGCTGATCGGTTTTCCTCCGAGATATTCAAAGCGATCACTGATGCTTCGCAACCCGAACTTTGTGGAGATGGGTTGCTGTGATTTCGGTTGTAAATTATTTTCTACCACCAGTGTTTCTTCGTTATTCATGAACAAGCGAATGGTAAGAGGGCGCTCTTTCGATACTACATTGTGCTTCACCGCATTTTCCACAAGCATTTGTAAAGTTAGCGGTGGGAGAAACAAATCCTGACGTTTCTCTTTCACTTCATCAATCAAATTGAAAGCGCTGCCATGCCGCTGTTTCAGCAGGTACACGTAGTTCATGGTAAGCTGCCATTCTTCCTTCAGTGAAATCACATCAACATCTTTATAAGTGAGTATGCTGCGATAAAAATCAGAAAGGTTGTCAACATACGTAATCGCCACGTCGCGATCTTCATCAATCAATGCAGAGAGTGTATTAAAACTATTGAAAAGGAAATGCGGATTGATCTGGCTCTTAAGGGTTTCAAACTGAAATTCAATGCTCTCCTTCTTGAGTTGTTCTTCCCGCCGTAAATTCTTCTCGCGGATTTTAATGAAAAAATAAACAGCCGATACAACCACGATGAAGGCAAACAAATAAAACCAGGGCTCCTGCCAGAAAGGGTTTTTTATAGTGAAAGGAAAACTCAGCATGGTAGCATTATCAAATTGATTACTGAGTGCTGAACGAATGTGGAAATTGTAAGCGCCGGGCCGCAGGTTTGGAAAAGTGATGAAGCGGTCGTGTGTTTTGATCCATTCCTGGTTGTAGCCGTCGAGTTTATATTCATATATGACTTTTTCAGGATTGCTGAAATACAAACCGGCGTAGTCGAATGAAACATGGTTCTGCTTGTAACTGAAAACAGGTTTCTGTTTTTCATCAATGTCTTTCAGGAAAATTTTCACACTATTCAAAACGGTGAACGGTCTTTCATCAACCATTTTTGATGGCATTCGTATTTTGACGATGCCTGATTTTGTTCCGATCCAAATGTTTCCTTCATCATCTTTGAAAGAAGCGTTGAGGTTGGGGTCAATCTCACTGATGTCTGATTCCTGTCCATAATAAAGAAAATGATGATTGGCTGTTTGCATCACATCAATGCCATGGTCATTTACTATGATAATATTACCGTTGTCATCAGCCTTGATGGAAGAGATATCTGTTTCACTCAATCCCTCACTCAGTGAGTAGTTGTGAAAATTTTTTCCGTCAAAAGAATAAATGCCGGCGTCTTGTGTTGAGAACCAAATGGTGCCGTGTGAGTCCTCGGTGATCGAATAAATTACATTACTCTTCAGTCCTGCTTCCTTTGAGTAATTGCGGAACGCATTATTTTCATAGACGGTAATTCCTTTGCCATCAGTACCGAACCAAACGCGATTCTTCGAATCAATAAAAACATTGTACACATAATTCTCTTTCAACCCGTTTTCTTCGGTGAACGTTTGCAGGGCGGAGTAGCTATGATCGCCGGTGAGTTTGCACCTGGAAACTCCGCCCAGAGATGCGAACCATACATCGTTTCCTTTTCCGGCGATAGAAAGTACATTATCATTTGCAAGCCCATTTGCTTCGCGAATGTTTTGCAGGACTCCGCTTTTCGATTCATAATAGAAAACTCCTCTGCCAAAGGTTCCAATCCAGATATTACTGTATGGATCTTCGTACATGCACAAAATGCTGGAAGCACCAAGTTGATTATTCTCAAATACCTTGCGGATCGTTTTTCCTTCCTGGTCATTCAAATTGATCGCCCAAAGATCCTTTGGAGTGCTCAGCCACAGTTCTCCGTTTTTGCGATACAGGATAGATTGAATATCGGTAAGGGGAATGCCATTCACAGAATGCATGAACTCCAGTTTTTCTCCCGGTGAAAAGAGCAGCGCCGTGTTGGCCGCTATCCACATATTTCCTTCAGCATCCTGAATAAGATCGTTTATCCGATTGGCAGACATGCCACTCACACGCCCGCAACTGCGTACGCGCATGGCCCCAAACAATTCAACATCAGTAATACCGGATTTTTCAGTTCCCACCCAAAGCTCATTATGACGCAGCAAACAAATGCAAGTGACGGCACCATAATCCCAATGCAGAAGATTGGAAGGAACAACAAAGCGATCTGAATCCAGATCGAAATAACACAAGCCCTTGTCCTGCATGCCGACCCAAATTTTCCCGCATGTATCACTTTGCACGCTTCTCACAATGTTATCGGGAAGCCCCTGTGCCTGCGAGAGGCGCTCAACGGATTTTTTTCCATTCTTCCAGGAGCAAATCGAAAGCCCTTCATCAGTGCCGCACCACACATTTCCGTTCTTGCACACGGTGATCGAATACACGAAATTATCGGTGATGCCATCGTCAGTGTTAAAATTGTAAATGTGATGTTGCGTGAGGACATACAAACCTTCGCCGTAAGTAGAGAACCAAATGTTGCCACTCGAATCCTGAACAAAATCTGTGATGGCAACTTTGGGGACGCCTTCTTCGGGTTGAAATTTGGTCAAGCGATTGTGCTGCAATATTCGAATGGCCCCATCTTCGTAACCGATCCACAGTCTGCCGCTGGTGTCGCGCATGATGGCATTCACCGACGGATGAGCGGTGCTGTCTGAGCCCTGGATTTTTTGAAAGTTGTAGCCGTCATACCGGAAGAGACCTTGTGAAGTTCCGATCCAAATAAAGTGCTGGGAATCCTGGTAAATCCTGTTGATTTTAATCGAGCTGCCATCCCGGGTGATCTGTAGTTCTTTTAAAAATGGTATTTGAGCGTGCGTAACCAAAACGCACAACACAAAAAATAAAATTCCGATGGCTCTCTTCCTGCTCATTCAAAATTATTTTGTTGCCTTAAGTGTGGCATCAATAGTGACTTCCATCTCCGGCGAAATTTTCTGATATACCACGCGTGGTACTGTAATGTTGTGATCTTCGAGAAGTATGCTGAATTGTGAATGAATGTGCATAGCCCCGTTCTTCACTTCTATGGTTCCATTAATAATACGCTCCTGCAAAACACCGTGCAAACCCAGCATTCCTTTTGCGCGAACATCATAAGTGCCGTCTTTGGTAAGGTCCACTTCTTCAATGAACTTGCCGCGAAATGTTGCTTCGGGAAATTTTTCGGCCTCCATATAATTTTCATTAAAGTGTTCTTGCTGCAACCCTGAATTAAATCCCTGGAAAGTATTCACGCGGATGGCGAACAGGAACGTACGCGCACTCACATCAATGGCTCCGCGCAAGTGATTACTCTTGGCTCTTATGATCTCAAGCGGCGCATAGGATATGAAATTTGCTACCCCGTCACTGCAACTGAAAATCGGCGCCATCGCTTTCGCTGACACCGAGACAATCAGTGATGCAGTAAGTAGAATTCTCTTCATGATTTTTATTTCGCATGCGGATAAATGTCACTCCGCACATGGCTGCGAACAAAATTGTTCAAAAAAAATTAGAGACGAATCAATGTTTCATTTTTCCTGCTCAGTCACTTGCATCCCCTGATGAAGCAATAAAATTTTCACACGGTAAAACTGCATTCTATTTTTACGTCATGAAAAATTTCCGGCTTGAAACAGGCAGAAGTTGACGCCGAGCGGGGAAAATCTTGATTCAATCTTTTTTAAAAAAACTTTATGGTATGAAAACAAATTCCTTCAAACGCCCGCTCATTGAGAAACTTTTTGGGGGCAACCGTTTCTTCATTCTTTCAACACTTACACTTTGGACGATGCTCGACTGCATGGCATGGATTTGCCTTTTACAAAAATGATTTTGAGAGAAGGGCTAAACATCCATCTCAGCATCCGGTGTGCTTTCTAAAGTTCCTGAGAAAATTTTGGTGTGTAGAAGTTCTCACAGAGGCGGTGACTTCTTGAATAATGGTGCAAAAGCAATGGTGGTTATTCGGAATGTCAATCAATTCTGTGAGAATCTTCTTGTAATTAAATGAGCATTCGAAATAAAAAAATCTTATCTCACTACTGCTACTTTTGTTGTGAAATCAATTCTGCTTCCCTTCACTTTAAGGAAATAGGTGCCTATAGAAATACCGGTAACATCCCAATCAATTTTTTGCGCCGAAGGAATTTTCTCTTCCCTCACTAATCTCCCTGAAGTGCTGAATAAATATAAAGTCAGATTCTCTGTGTAACGACTTAAATCAATTGTGAGAATGGCAGAAGCAGGATTAGGAAATATTTTTACTGATGAAATAGAGTTCACTGTTTGCACTCCGACATTCGGATCAAACATCTCATTCTTGTACACACCGTTCCCGTAAGTAAATGCATAAATGGATTTATCAGAGGGGGAAATCACAAGATCAAAAACCATCACGGCTTGTGGCAACCCTTCAGAATATGTGAACCAGGTGGCACCACCGTTGTAGGAACCATACACTGTGAAATCACACCCCGCATACAAGTTCTGCGGAAAGTCAGGATCAACCGCTAAGCAATGGAAAGGAAGGTCCGGAAGCGGGGTGCTGATGTCAGTCCATGTTGATCCTGCATTTTCACTCTTGAAGATGTGACCGCCTGCTCCTCCATTGAATCCGCTGAACACCACGTACACCTCTTTAGCATTGTGAGGATTCACGGTGATTCTTCTCGGGTACCGGTTCGGCAAACCCGAAGAAATATCTGTTTTTGAATTGCCGCCGTCGAAGCTTCTGTACACGTGCATGGGATGCACATCACCCGGGGCAGTAGCAAAATACACGGTATCAGGATCCAAAGCAGAAGATGCTATTGACAGAACAGGATTACCATTGTCAATAGGATCGGGTTGCACATTGAACCATGAGTAAAAGTCACCGGCACTTGTTGATTTGATTAGCGTGGAAGATCCTGCATACATGGTGTTGTTATCAGAAGGACAAAGAATAAATGGTGCAAGGAATGCTGCAGGATTTCCTCCATTTGGATCAGCCGGTGAAGAATAAACATAGTCCGTTGAATAGTAACTCCAGTAATCTGTTGTCTTCCCAATGTTGAGATACTGCGAAGCTCCGAATTGTATGGCGTCGTTTGTTTGGTCAATGGCTGTGTATGTTCCATCGCCGCCCCATACACCAACATTCCAGTCTAAAGAACCGTTGTACATATCAGTATAATTATCCTGCAAGCCGCTGATGAAAAGATTAGGGTTGGTCGCAGAGACGGCGCCTATGTAATGCTGACTGGTGACGTAGCCCTTATTGCAATCGTAGGAAGTGTTTCCAAAATCGTTGGAGCGATACAAGCCGCCATCCGTGATGATGTAAATTTTATTGGGATCAAGGGGATTAGAAATAATCCCGTGTACATCGGAATGAAAATAGTAAAGATTCGGAGCGATATCAGAGAAGTTGCTTCCTGAGGATGTTGATTTGAACAAGTTAACACCTCCTGCTAACACCTGCGTATTATCACTCGTTTTCATCAACAATCCTTTTGCATACCATCCCTGCCATGCTAAAATTTCATCAGTGGATTTCAGTGTCCATGAATTGCCGCCATTGGTCGAGCGATAAACGCCAACCGTGCTGTAGCGATTGCCGATGATCGCCATCAGCAGGTTATGATCTGCCGGCCAATCAGCGAGTGTGATTCTTCCATCCTGTGTATTTGCAGGCAAGCCATTCGTAAGCAATACCCAGTTGTTACCGCTATCCTGGGTTCTGTAAATTCCTTTGTCCTGCGAATCTTCATTGCCAACTGCAGCGAATACAGTTCCTGAATTCACATGATCAATCACAAGATCCATTACCATTTTCCTATTCAGAACAAGAGTCCAGGTAACGCCTGCATCTGAAGTTTTGTAAACCCCTTCAGTTGTTGCTGCATACAGAATGCTGGCGTCGGAAGGGTCGTAAACAATGTCCCACACTCCCCGGTTATCCTGGTAACTCCAGTCGAGCACCTTGGTCCAGGTTGCACCTCCATCAGTAGTTTTTAGTATGCCGATGCCATACGAGCCGCGTTGTGTTCGATCTACTACACCATTGGTGGAAGTTCCATAAGCATACGTTTCACCCGTGCCGATATACATCTCGCTGTGATTACCGGGATTGATAGCAATGGCTCCGACACCGAGCACAGGAAATCCCGTTGGGATGTAAGTCCACGCTCCTACTCCGATTCCTCCCGTTGCTGACTTCCACAAACCTCCGCTTGCAGAGCCAAGCCAAACTATTGAAGTATCTGTTGGATCAATCGCGATACTGATTGTTCTTCCTCCAATGTTATTCGGTCCGTAGTTCGTCCACATGCTTCGCACACCGGTGTTATTTGAAGACGGAATCTGTAAATGTTGGTCCCAAGCTTTCGCATAGCCATCCTTCGGGATTTCTGCATTGGGAAAAGAATTCATCGTGGTGAGAAACGAAAGGGCATCATAAGCTTCCGTTGGATTTTCATCCCGATAAATATTCTTGTTTCGATTTATTGTTGGATTTTTTTGTAAGAAGAAAAAGGAAGAGAAAAGTATGGTTGCAAGGAAAGCGAGGAGGGAAGATTTCATGGCTGGTTAAAATTTCATGGTTGGAAGATCACTCTCAAAGTAACGGTATTTATTCCGGGCAAAGACCTGAATGATGAATGCTTCATTATTTTTGGTTGAAAGAAACAAATGAATGAACAACATTAAGATCATCATTGAAAAGCATACTGACGGATACATCGGCTATCCAATCGGACTAAAGGGCATTGTAATTGGCCAGGGAGATACTTATAAGGAAGCTTTGAAAGATACACGCTCAGCGATTCGTTTCCATATAGATACTTTCGGGAAAGAAGCTTTCGAAAGAAAATATTCTCATTGAAGAAATTTTAATCCTTGATCACCTTAAACATCTTTGTAAATTTATTTGATTGAACTCGTAAAAAGAAAATTCCTACGGGGAAATCAGGAAGATTCAAAGCAATTCGCTCACTGCCAGAGTATGATGATTTAAACAAAATGTGACCAGACATATCAGAGAGTTCTATGTTAACATTCGTTGATTGAAGATTATCAAAATCAATTATCAATGTTTCATCAAAGGGATTGGGAGAAACAGACATCTGACCAAAGGAGTTGAAATCAATTGAAGAAACATAATAGAAACTAATCTCGTGGCAAACAGAATCAGTAAAGCCACATGTATCAGAATAAATGATGCAAACATTGTATGTTCCTGAATTGGCATAGTGGTGACCAACATTGCTTAAAGTATCTGTTGTTCCATCACCAAAATCCCAATACCAGTTTAAAACACTTCCGCCAATTTGAGAATTGAGATAAACTGAGTCAATTGAAAAACCCCACCAGAAAGAAACGGGAGGCGGTAAAGGCATTATGATGTGGCAATACATATTCGATGAACACCCATCAAAAGCTATAAGACAAACAGTGTCAATAGCATTTGAGGAATACGTGTGAATCACCATTTCCCCAGTGTCAGTTGTTCCATCTCCGAAATCCCATTGCAGCGAATCGGCAAAATATGAGGTAGAGTAAAATGTAAATGTGTTGCACAACCTGCCCCAGCCGAATCCTGCAACAGCGTGACAAGGTTGGGCTACGTAGTTCAGAAACGTGAGCCACACATCAGAAGCGTAACCGTAACAGTAATACTGATCATACAGGTCACCGCAGTTCTCCATCACGTCTCCGTTAAGAATTGAATTGCTTGCGGAAAGCAAAACGAAACTGCTGTCACTAAGAGCAATAATCTTTGAACTGATTTCAGAGCCATTGCCTCCGTACATGCGATGCCATAAAATATTTCCGGCACTATCAATGAGAAATAACCAGGCATCTTCCGCTCCGTGATTATCTGATCCGATACCGAAGGAAAAGCTGCCGTCAATTACTACAAGCATAGAACCATCACTAAGAATTGCAACATCTTTAAGAGGGTCATTCCATGAACCGCCAAGTGTCTTTTGCCAAAGTAACTGCCCGCTGGTGTCAATCTTAAATAACCAAGCATCAGCATTACCTCCATTTCCAATGGCGTTTACGTCTCCATCTGTAGACCATGAAGATGCTCCAACTAAGACAACAGAATCATTTACCATTTTTAGTAGTCCATCTATATCACCATCACTTCCGCCATAACAATGTTGCCATACCACATCACCTGTTTCTCTTAGCTTTACAATCCAGATATCATCACTTCCATGATTGCCGCTTATATCGCCGTCATTAGATAAAACACTTCCGCTCAACAAAATTGAACCATCATTAAGAACAAGCATATCAATAAAAGCATCGTCTAAAGAACCACCCAGCGTATCATTCCAGACAACGGTGCCGAGAGAATTTAGTTTCACTAGGTGCAAATCGTGATATGCACCATTGTAAATACTGGTAGCGAAATAATAATTTCCATCTGTCGCCGAGGTAAAGCGCATATTACTTATGCCCAAGTACCCAGCAAATTCATCCAGCGTATCATTCCACATGATTGTGAAGTTCTCATCCAAAACTGCAACCCATGTTTTAAAAACATACCCGACATTTATGACCCCGCTCACCAAAAAATTGTTGCCATCATGTTCCACCGAATTGAGTGACCATGTACCATTCAAAGAAGTGATCGTATCCAACACAGATCCGGAACTATCAAAGTGAACAAGAAAAGATTTATTAACATTTGGCCAACCACAAGGCGAAGCCGTTTCACCTACCACAACATAACTTCCATCAGAAAGATGAGCTACATCCCACGGAAATTCAACGAAGCCGGTACCCCAACTTGTATCACGCACAATGCCCGGATATTGAGCTGAAACGCTTTGACTCAAAACAAAAATAATCAAGACGAAGAACCCAAAGCTCAGCACCAATGATGAGTGAACATTGAAGTTACGTTTAGAGTTTGAAAAATTCTTCGAGGACATTTCGGTATCAAATAGAGTCCACTAACTTAGTCAAACTTTAAGAATTGTTTTTTTAAGTATAAAGAATTTCCTCATTGTTGAAACACTGATACATTCCTTCCTATTTTTGCCCAGCCAAAAAAATTCATGAGCGAACAACAAGTTTCCTTCCTAAATGCTGCACACAAAACCGCTGCTGACAAAGAGCTGCATCGCAAACTCAATTACAACATCGGCAAGTATGATGATACGGTGAGGAAAGGCAAGTTGCAATACACCGATCTCGAATTGGCAAAGCAGCGAGCGAAGAACCTGAAATGGAAAGCGATAGCCAACCTAGATAAATACCTTGTTGAATTTGAATCGAACATCACAAAGCGCGGAGCAAAAGTGGTGTGGGCAGAAACAGCAGATGAAGCGTTGGCAGAAATAAAATCGGTGATGAAGCGCGTAAATGCAAAGAGCGTGGTGAAGTCAAAGTCAATGACGACGGAAGAAGTCCATCTCAATGATTTCTTAGAGAAGATGGATGTGGAAGTGGTGGAAACCGATCTCGGAGAATACATTCAGCAACTCGATGGCGAGCCACCGTTTCACATCGTGACTCCGGCGATGCATAAGAGCAAGGAAGATGTAGCCAGGGTTTTTCACGAACACCTCGGTACTCCTCTTGACCTCACTCCGCAGGAATTAACGATGGAAGCGCGCAAGCGCCTTCGTGAAAAATATGTGCGGGCAGAAGTAGGAATCACAGGAGCAAATTTTATTCTGCCCGACATCGGCGGCATTTTGATTTTGGAAAATGAAGGCAATGCGCGCCTGAGCATTTCATTTCCGAAAGTGCACATCGTGTTAGTAGGAATCGAAAAAGTAATTCCTTCTTACAATGACCTTCATCTCTTTCTTCCCTTGCTCGCCACCTTCGGCACAGGGCAGGTTATGTCGGTTTACAATTCCATCATCACGGGGCCGCGACAAGAAAATGAAGTGGATGGCCCCGAGGAAATGATTGTAATCCTGATGGACAACGGAAGAACAAATCTGCTTGCCGAAGCAGAGCAGCGCGAAGCATTGTATTGCATCCGCTGCGGCGCTTGTCTCAATACCTGTCCCATCTACAAGAACATTGGTGGTCACTCCTATCAAACGACTTACAGCGGTCCTATTGGCTCTGTGATCACACCGCACTTGCGCGGCATGAAAGAGTTTAAGCACCTGAGCTATGCCTCTTCACTGTGCGGTGCATGTACTGAAGCGTGCCCGATGAAAATCAATCTTCACAACCTTCTTGTCATCAACCGCCATGATGCAGTGAAAGAAGGCGACTACACAGGCGCAGAAAAATTCGGCTGGAATATCTGGAAGCGGGCGATGCTCTCTAGAGGAATGATGAACATGGGAGGAGCCGGAGTGAAAAACTCTGCGTTGAAATTTCTGTTTTCAAAATCATGGGGTTCACATCGTGAGATGCCGAAGGTGGTGAAGAAGTCGTTTAATGAATTGTGGAAGGAGAGAGAAAAAGTTTGACGTGGAGCTTTGGAGCTGTAAATCAAAATTTGATTGCGATACTTAATAGTTTCGATTTGATCAGAGATTCCTCCCTGTACTGTTCCCTATATTTCCCATCTTCTGATGAATACGCTGTTACCATTTTATCTTCAGGATCAATAATGAAATATTCCCTCACCCCGAACCTTTCATAAATGCGCAGTTTTTTCTGAGTATCAAAATAAGAATTGGATGGAGACAGGATTTCAATAACAAGATCGGGAACACCCCAGACCCAATCATCATCATCCACTTTTACAGGATTATCTTTTAGCATGATGAAGATGTCCGGTTGAAAAACATTCTCGTCATCCAGATGCACATCAAACGGGGCAATGAAAACCTCTCCAAATTTTTTTTCTTTCTCGATTTCATACAACTCACTGGCAATCGCTAATTGAATTCTCTGATGGCGGGCTAATGGTGACGGTGACATTACAAGTTCTCCGTTTATCAATTCATAGGGCGCTCCCTCCGGAAGTTTCATGTAATCTTCCACTGTAGCTTTCTTTTTCTCTACAATTGTTTTCACAGGTTAAAGTTATGAAATGCAAATGAACTCAGGAACAAACCATGAATGCAATTATGGCTCAAAGTTATTGCTTCACAAATTTTGCGGTCTCCAAATTATTTTCTGTTCGAACAGTGATCATATAAATTCCCGGAGGCAAATCTTGCACAGGCAGCGTGAAGTTATCACCACTGAACTTTCCAATTTTCATCCTCACCTTTTTTCCCGTAATGTCAGTGATTGAAATGGTTGTTTGCTCATCAGGCGAAAAATGATTGCTGATGATGAGTTGATCAGAAGCAGGATTGGGATAGACGCGAAATATTGATGAAGCGACTGGTTCATCCGTCATAAGACCGATATCATTTAGAAGTCGTGCAACATAAAAGTTCGGATAGTTTGAATTGGTGAATAGAATTTTTCCGTCAGACTGCAGGCAAAGAGAATGGGTGCTGAGTCCTGAAAACTCTCCCATCAAAGTTGCAACTCCATTGGTTCCAAAGGTTAAATCAATATCGCCATAGGTTTTGTAGCGGGTTATTAATACAGATGTGAGAGGTATTTCATCCCACGAAAGAATTTCCTGATCCGGTTGAAGCAGCATTCCAAATCCTCCGTCACTAATAAACCCATCATCTGCGAAGGCACTGTCTACTGAACCGTCTTCGTTGAGTCGAACTATCGGAAGAAAAGTACCCCATAGTTCGATCAGCATTTTGTTATCATTTTGAAGAACGATTCGACGGGGGCCTGAACTACCTGAAAGTATACTTTCACTTCCATTGATCGCAAACGTCGAATCGAAAGTTCCATCCGAAAGTAATCGTGAAACGTCAACATAGAATGGATATGAGAATACACAATTAATCTTATTATCAGCACGCACAGCCACATACAAGTGATACTCATCATTGTTGGCATCGAAAATTTTCGTCCCATTATCACCAAATGTGGAATCAATACTTCCATCAGCATTCAGACGCTCGACAAACACATAGTCATAATTTACATTTTGCGTTTCATATCCCGCGACTATTAATTTTCCGTCAACTTGCAAGGCTAAATCAGTACATCCCTTAAATTGAAAATCTGAAAAACTCAAAATGGTAATGCCATTCAGGCCAAAAGAAGAATCAGGAGTTCCATCAGCATGGAACTTATGCAGTATTGCAGCATCATTAAAATAAGTCGGGGGAAATGCCAGGTCTTCAGCACCCAACCTGTTGTACAGGGCATTCTGCAAATAGTAAATGGCGTTGCTATCCGACGTAATAATTCCATCGCCATTCTGATAGTGAAGATTGGCTATATAATATCCGTTGTGGCCATAAGTCGAATCAATTCCTCCATCTGCATTCAATCGAAAGAAGACAAGATTATAATTATCACTTGTACTTCCTGAGAGCAAAATTTTGTTATCATTCAAAACAAGACACTCGCCGCCTATCGCAGTGTAATGAAAACTATCAGTTGTTAAGGAGACAACAGCATCAAGGCCGAATGAGGTATCAATAGAGCCATCAGAGTTTATCTGAGAAACATCAATGTAATTGCTGCCATTGTCGAACGCGGTTCCGGCAAACAGCATCTTTCCATCGGCCGTACGAACAGCGTTTAGCTGGATTGATTTGCCACAGGAAAAAGTTTTTCCGGCGCTGCCATCTATTCCAAAGCTGCTATCAATTGAACCATTATTGAGCAACCGGTACAGCACTGGAAAATAATTAGCGCCGTCAAACAAAGTTCCTCCGACAACCGCTGTAGTATCTCCATTCGCGAAAGCGAACCACGCGAAATTATTTTCATAACCCTGGTACAACGTGACTACTCCATTATTTCCAAATGAACTATCGGGCGTTCCATCTTGCAATAATTTCCAGCAAAGCATGCTGCTTTCTTCTGCTGTTTCCCTGTGGCCGACGACTAAAATACTTCCATCGGTAGTTTCAGTCACATCCTGGCCGGCCATGATGCCGTTGCCACTAAATGTTACAAGACCATCAGCACCAAAGCTGCTGTCGGGTTGTCCGTTTACATTGAACTGGGCAACAAACATGCTGCTGTCGCCATAACCTGTGGCAAGTAGTTTTCCATCTGGTTGCTGATGGATCGCAAAAATGTAGCTGCTTTCAAGAATCGGTATGCTGTTCATTCCATTGCCATTGAACGTGGCATCGGCTGTACCGTCACTATTAAGCCGTTCGATATTTGCAGAGGAGTAATAGTTATTATCACGATAGCCGCCCACAACTATTTTTCCATCAGACTGAATACACAGAGCACGGTTAGCAAAATCAAATGGGGTGATCACAAAGCCATCGCTTCCAAAAGAGAGATCGACTGCACCATCAGGAAGAAGTCGCAGTACATACATCATAAACCAGTAACTATCCCGTGTGTATACCAGGATTCTGTTCTCTGAATCAACTTCAATGGCCGAAGCAACAAAACTTCCGTAGTTATCATTAATAATAAACTTGCCCTGAACACCAAAGGAGGTGTCTAACGTTCCGTCGGCATTCAGCTTTAAAAGATAATTTTCTTTGGCTAAGAGAAGAATTTTTCCATCAGTGGTAATAGCAATATCCTGAGCTTGCTCAGAGGCAAAATAGGGATGAAGATTCACTTCTCCTCCAATTCCAAAAGTGGGATCAAGCGTTCCAGGTTGAGCGAAAACGAATTTACAGTTAATCAAGAGCAAAAAACAAACAGTAATTGGTATTGCTTTCATTAGAGCAGAGTTTGTGCTACCGAAGGTAACACTTGATTGTTCGAAATAAAAGTCTTCACCTCCACGTTCATCTTCATCAGCCGTAATTTTCTCGCGCGTATCTTCGCCCACGAAATTCCATTCTGAATTGCACCCTCTCGTAAAGAAGCTGGCACAACAAACTGCAATCTATGGTGTCAGCAGCATTCTCGCCCGCTTTCTCAATTATGCGCTTGTGCCCATTCAAACGCGTGTGTTCCATCCGGGTGAATACGGTGTGGTCACGCAGTTCTATGCATACACAGGACTCCTCTACATACTTTTTACTTATGGAATGGAAACCGCTTTCTTCCGCTATGCAAATTTGTCCGGAGGACTTCTAACGGAGAAAGATCACAAAAAGCAGGTGTATGACACGGGAATGGCGTCGCTGCTTATTACTTCCTTGTTGCTTTCACTACTGCTTATTGTATTCAGAAATCCCATTGCGGAGACCATGCAGTTCCACGGTCACACTGAATATGTGACTCTGCTCGCAGTCATCATGGCACTCGATGCTATCGTCACTATTCCGTTTGCCTACCTGCGGCTGGAAAACCGCCCTGTACGTTTCGCAACTTTCAAGATCATCAACATCAGCGTCAATTTTGGATTGAATATTTTCCTCCTGGTGTTCCGGCCGTTTTACCAGGCTGTACAAGATATGCCCAATGTATCGTCCCTTCAGGGTTTTTCATATCCTCATCCTTCTATTGCATTCATTTTTATTGCTAATCTCATTGCCAGCCTTGTCACCATTATTGTAATGGCGCGCTATTTCTATGTAAAGCAATGGCAAATAAGTTTTGGTTTGTGGAAGAAAATGCTTCACTATTCATGGCCGCTCATCATCATTGGTCTGGCAGGAATGGGGAATGAATTGCTGAGCAGAATTCTTTTAACACGAAGATGGAACGGAACGTATGATGAAGCAATTCATGCGCTCGGAGTTTTCGGCGCTTGTTACAAAATGAGCTTGCTGATGACGTTGTTTGTGCAGGCATATCGAATGGCCGCAGAGCCCTTCTTCTTCGGTGAATCAAAAAAGCTGAATCCGCAGATTACCTATGCGCGCACCATGAATTTCTTTGTCATCTTCTGTTGCTTTATTTTTCTTCTTGTCACACTCAACATTGATTTCTTCAAAGAGATATTTATGGGGAAGGAATATTTTGACGGCGTGCGTGTGGTACCTATTCTGTTAATCGCAAATTTTTTTCTTGGTGTTTATTATAACCTCACCATCTGGTACAAGCTCACCAATAAAAATTTCGCCGGCTCGCTCATTGCTGTCGGGGGTGTGATCATCACGCTTGCATTGAACTGGATCTGGATTCCGCTCTATGGATATTATGGCTCTTCATGGGTCACATTCATTTGTTACGGCTCAATGATGATGGTGTCTTATTTCCTCGGGCAGAAATTTTATCCTGTGCCGTATGACCTGAAAAGATTTTTCCTCTATGTGCTCGTTGCAATTGCATTTTTCTTTCTTCAATCAAAAATTATTTCCGTGTTGCCGGATGCAATGTGGTACTTAAAATATTTCTCGTCCATCACCCTCATGATTTTTTTCCTCGGGATAGTTTATGTGATTGAGAGAGGGAAGGTGAGTTTCCTGAAAGTGATTTAATTGCCAGAAGAGAAAATCATTCCGGTAATTGTGAAATTCTACAAATGGAAAGCGTAATCCACATTTGTTGATTTCTTCTTTCAAAGCTTTGATTGCTCCAAATTATTTTTGAAGAAAGAATTGCTGAATGACCTACACGTTCCGCCATGAAAAGTCCGGCTATTTAATAGATGATAATTCTTCCCTACTAAGCCGCATGCATGGCTTAACACCTGAACTCAGAAATGCGCTTGAAAAACTTTATGATGAACTAATCCGCCGCAAGAAAGGCACATTCAAAAAAATAAAATTGCTTGCCGAAGCATATCCGAATATTCCACAAGTGTGCAACCTGCTCTCAGTGGCGTATGGAATGAAGGGAGATTTTGAACGGGCGCATCAAATTAATCATGATATTCTTGCCAAACATCCTGACTATCTTTTTGGAAAGATCAATCTCGCAAGGGAAGCAATGAACCGGAATGAATATGACAAAGTGCTGCAATTACTCGGTGCCAATCTGGAACTGAAAGAATTATATCCTGATCGCGAAACGTTTCATGCAGGTGAAGTATTGGCATTCGAGAACCTGGCTGTAGAATATTATTGTTACACGGGTGATATTGAACAAGCAAAAGCAAGGTTTGAAATCATGTGGCGTCTCGATCCTGAAAGCGCGTACACAGAAGACGCATCAGAGTGTATCAGCGCTGTAATTGATGAAGAGTCATTGGATAATAATGTAAATGATCAGCCACAGATAATTCCTCTCTTCCCTCATAAAGCATCTGTAGCAGAGAACGATGCGCCTCCTTTTTATCACAAGGAAATTAATTGGCTCTATGAAGATGATTTGGATATAAGCGATGATCGCATCAATCAGTTGCTTCAGTTACCAAGGGAATCGCTCATTGCTGATCTTGAATTGGCTCTTGCCGACAGCATCAGGCGATACGATTTCTTTGTTGATAAGTCTTATGAAGATAAAGAGATTGGTTGGTTCCCGGTTCATGCCATTTTGCTTCTCGGGGCACTGAAAGCTGAGAATAGCCTGCAACGCGTGCTTGACCTTTTCCGTCAAGATGAAGAGTTCGTTGATTTTTGGTTCGGAGATTTTTTAACCGAGCGTTGCTGGGAATGGATTTATCAGATTGCCCAAAATAAAACGGATGCATTACTTGACTTCATGCTTGAAGATGATGTATATGATTTCTCTAAGTCAACCATTGCGGCAGTAATGACTCAGATGGCGCTGCATGAACCATCGAGGAGAGAAGAAGTAATTCAATGGTTTGAAAAACTCTTTAGCAGCTATTTGAGCGGCAGCAGATTTTCCGGCAAGCACAATCGTTTCCTCGTAGCCGTGATGGTTTCAGCATTGTCAGACATTGATGGAATCGAACTAAAGCAAACAGTTCATGAATTGTTCAAAGCCGGACTGGTTGATAAAACGATCGTGGGAAATTATGCGGTGTGGAAAGAAAATACTGCAGCTTCCAAGGGTGATATGTGGAAGTGTCCACTCTATTCCTCTATTCAAGAACGGTATGCTTCAGCGCGTGAACTGATGCATAAGTTTAGTGATGAAAACAAGAATGAAGATGCTTATAATATCAATGATGACGATGGGCTCAATAACGGATATGAAGATTACAGCAATTATTCTGTGATCAGTTCCGGCGAGCCATACGTTCGAACAGAACGCAAGGTTGGTCGCAATGAAAAGTGCCCGTGTGGCAGCGGCAAGAAGTATAAAAACTGTTGCGGGAAAAATGGTTGAAAGAAAATTATTATCGCTCTCCTTCACTTGTTTTCCTGTGTTAACAAGCCATGATCAGTTTCACCACAATGATTAAATTTACTTCTCCAAAAACTTACGATCATGAGGGTTGAAGCATTAATAGAAGAAATCAAAGAGTTGCCATATGAAGATCGGTTGCTCATTGTTGAAATTACATCTGAAACATTAAAAGTCGATCGCTCCAAGCGATTAAATGCAGCGGTGGATTTACTCTATGAAGATTATACTAATGATAAAGAATTGACAGCTCTCACAGTATTAGACTTCGAGGATTTCTATGAAGCGAAATGAAATATGGCAGATCAATCTTGATCCCACCATAGGAGCTGAAATCAGAAAGCCACGACCAGTGATAATTGTAAATGATGATAGCTATGGAAAGTTGCCGTTAAAAATTATTGTCCCATTGACTGATTGGAAAGATCGCTACCAAATTGCAGAGTGGATGGTGAAGATTTCTCCGGATGAACAAAACAATTTGTCAAAGGTTTCTGCTGCTGATTGCTTCCAAGTACGATCAGTTTCTCAAGAGCGATTCATCAATAAAATCGGAACATTGTCGCACTCAGAGATGAAGGAAGTTGAAAAGGCGTTGGCTCTGGTTTTGAAAATAAATATCTCCTGAATGATCTGTGGGAAACTCATTCATTCCTTCACTACCTTCTTTGAAAAAACTCCTTCTGAAGATTTCACAGTAACCAGGTAAACACCCGCAGGCAATTCGCTCACATCAATCACTGCCTCTGTCAATGAAAACTTTTTTGAGAAAACAATTTGACCAAAAATGTTTTGGATGATGAGTGACTTTGCTCCATTAAAGTTTGAATACAAAGTGAGTTGAGATAATGCAGGATTTGGAAACAAATCGAAATGAAAATTGGAAGAGAGAGAAGCAATTTCATTCTCCAAAGAATCACAGCCATTTTCTTCTATCGCACCCAAATTATAGTTGGGCATATTGGGAAGACCACCACCCATCATTCTTCCATTAAGATAAAAAGTGAATGGGATAAAGTTACAAGTTAAGCCAGCACTATCAGGATAGTCGATTATTGAAACTCTTAAGTTTGTAGAATCAGCATTCGTAGGGTAGTAGGGAAGGCTATGTGCAAATGAGATATAGATTTTATCATCAGGCCCGAGCTGATGTTGACCTATTCCAGCATAATTGTTGCCAGATGGCCCCTCATAGACCATATACTTTGACGCAAGAATATCCGGCGCTTGAAGATCCAATTGATATAACCGGTTATTGTTTGTAGCCATCCAATCCTGGAAATTCGATACGTAAATAAATCTTCCGCTTGGAGAAAATGAACAACCATAGTAGAATGGATAATCAGGATTTATGCTGGTGTTTAGTTCTATCAGTGAACTGAGCTCACCTGCGCACCTGTCAAAGCTTAAAACATCAGCCAAACTCGTAGTAACATTTAGAAGTTTGCAACCATCTTTTGAAAAGCACATCTCGCCAATAATATTCAAATCACCAAGACACAAACAACTTCCTGCTGTTCTTAAGATTGGTGCGCTAATTCCTGAATCCGAAATAAGGAACTCATAAAAATGATCATTACCATAGGAATGACAAAGTAGCCACCAGTCATTTCCGTTGCCATGTTTTACCGCTGCAAGTTTTTCACAAAGCGAATCATTGGCAGAGATCGGCAATGGAATATTCTTAGATGTTACTTTCCCGAGTCCATTGTTATAGCTCATATCAATAACTGAATAATAAAGCTTGCTCTGAAAACTAATATGGAGTAAGTGAAACAGGTAATACTTATTAGAATCATCAGGGAAAGGAATTATCATCATCCCGTTAGTTTCGGAATAATCAGAATTAATACTATCACCATTTTCCATCACCGCTCCATCTTTGTTGAATACCTTCATTAACTCAGGCCACCAAAACATAACCAGTGCTATCTGCAAAACCACCAACATAAAACAAGAGATTCCCTTGCTCATCAGAAATCGAAGCATTGTTTTCAGCTGTATAAGAACTGTGCGTCGCAATCGGAATTGGGTTG
This sequence comes from Chitinophagales bacterium, assembly GCA_035638255.1. Classification (GTDB taxonomy): domain Bacteria; phylum Bacteroidota; class Bacteroidia; order Chitinophagales; family UBA10324; genus DASRAJ01. The sequence continues at coordinate 55,109 of DASRAJ010000055.1, read as the reverse complement.
CTAAGGTCGTTGAAATCTATTCCAGTAGAATCACCAAAAACCCAAACTCTATCTCTGTATTGCGAGAAAGAAATTAACGATGAAAAAAGAAGCAACAGAGTGAGTAAGTAAAATTTCATTTACAATAAAAATACGCTTTAGTTTTTTTCATGGCGTAGTTCACACTTTTCCTTTTCCATTTGCTATTGGCGTGAATCCGCCTGTATGGAATTTCAATCGGCGGATCGGGATCGTGAATCCCGATTGAATCGGGAGAACTCGTGTTACGTGTATCGTGAATCGTATATTACCTTTGCCGCCCTCATGAAAGTGAAGATCATCAACCGCTCTGCAAACCCGCTTCCTTCTTATGAAACAATCGGTTCAGCCGGAATGGATTTGCGCGCAAACATTGATTCCGCTGTTGAGTTGAAACCACTCGAAAGAAACCTGATTCCTACAGGATTGTTCATTGAGTTACCAAACGGATACGAAGCACAAATTCGTCCCCGCAGTGGATTGGCAGTAAAGAAAGGTTTAACCTTACTAAATACTCCCGGCACCATTGATTCAGATTACCGGGGAGAAATAAAAATCATCATCGTAAATCTTTCTGACCAGGTGCAGGTGATTGAACCCAATGAGCGCATCGCTCAAATGATCATTGCGAAGTATGAAAAGATCGAATGGGAATTGGTCGAAGAGTTGGAAGAAACAACAAGAGGCGCCGGAGGATTCGGGCACACGGGAGTAAAATAGATTAATTGCTAAATGGTTAAATGGCTAAATGGTTATTGAAAGTCAGACAGCCATTTATCCATTCAACCATTTTGAAAGTTAGTTGAGGAATTTATGAGAGTAATCGTCCCCATGGCAGGTCTCGGCAAGCGCATGCGCCCGCATACGCTCACCACTCCCAAGCCATTGATTCCGGTTGCAGGCAAACCCATCGTTCAGCATTTAGTGGAGTACCTCGCTGAGATCGCAGGGGATGAAATCAAGCACATTGCTTTTGTAGTTGGTGATTTCGGAAAAGAAACAGAAAGAAATCTGCTGAAGATTGCGGAAGAACTCGGCGCAAAAGGTTCCATTCATTACCAGGATGAGCCTCTCGGAACGGCTCATGCCATCCTTTGCGCACAAGAGCATCTGAAAGACAGAGTGATTGTTGCTTTTGCCGACACACTCTTCTATACCGATTTTAAAATTCCTGAAAAAGCCGACGGAGTGATTTGGGTAAAGAAGGTTGACAACTGGCAACAGTTCGGAGTAGTCAAGGTGGGTAAAGAAGGACACATCACGGAGTTCGTGGAAAAGTCACCTACTTATGTTTCTGATCTCGCCATCATCGGCATTTATTATTTCAAAGACGGAGAAAACCTGAGATGCGAGTTGCAGCATTTGCTCGATCATGATATCAAGGAAAAAGGCGAATACCAGCTCACGACTGCGATGGAGAATATGAAGATCAAAGGCAGGAAACTATTTCCGGGTGAAGTAAGTGAGTGGCTCGATTGCGGAAATAAAGATGCAACAGTAGATACCAATCGTGCTGTGCTCGAACACAAAAAGAATGATCGCCTGATTGATAAATCGGCCCTCATCGAAAATTCCACCATCATTCCCCCTTCATTCATCGGGTCCGGCGCGACGATACGAAACTCCGTGATTGGTCCCCATGTTTCGATCGGCGAAAAAACCCTCATCGAAAATTGCATCATCAAAAGCTCGATCATTCAGTCTTCATCCCGAATTAAAAACCGGCTGATCAACAATTCCATGATCGGCAATCACGTTACCATTGGCGGCCATCCGGATGAGTTCAGCGTCGGTGATTACTCTGCCGGTTCATGAGCACGCTGTGATTTCGTAATTTGGCATCGCAGGAACCGCTGTATCGGAATAAATTTCTTCTATGAAAATGAGATCACTTTTGTTGTTGTTGCTTGTGAGTATCACGGCATTCATTCAATCCTGTTCCACGGAAAAATCTACGGTAGCATCTGCAGATAAAAGCTCTTCCGCCAATGATCTTCCTGATCATGACCCGCGCAAAAGGCTCGCTACTGAGAAATTCATTGAAGCAAACAAAATGGATATTCTCGGTGATCACAACCAGGCGATGAATCTGTACAAAGAAGCTCTGAAGATTGATCCTTCTATGGCTGCAGCCGATTACAACCTGGCCAAGATTCTTTACAACTCGAAGCAATATTCTGATGCCATTCAATATGCAGCGCAAGCCGTGAAGCTGAATCCGAAGAACACATGGTATCTTGATTTGTATGGTACCCTCCTCGGTGGATTGGGCAATTACAAAGAGGCGCAAAAGATTTATGAGCAGATGGTGGCTATTGATCCTGACGATGCCGATGCCTGGTTCAACCGCGCTTTCTTCACGGAGCAAAACAAGCAATATGATGAGGCCATCAGCATCTTCAACCAGATTGAAGAGCGCTTTGGAATTACTGAAGATGTTTCCACTGAAAAAGAAAAGCTGTGGCTGCAATTAGGAAAGAAAGATAAAGCTGCCGATGAATTGAAAAAGCTTATTGATGCAAATTCAAAGGAACCGAAATACTATTCGCTGCTGATTGATTTTTACATGACGAATGGCATGGAGGACAAAGCGTTTGATGTTCTTCAGAAACTTGTTGACCTCGATCCCGGTGACCCCCGGGCCAACCTCGTTCTTGCCGATTATTATCAACGCAAGGGCGAAACCGAGAAAGCATTCGAATCATTCCGTAAAGCATTTGCAAATCCGGATTTGGATATTGGCGTTGGCATGAGTGTGCTCTATGGTTACCTTCCTTACTTTCAAAATCCTGCTGATTCCGGCAACGAAAAAAAACAGCAAGCGCTTGATCTTGCGAAAGTGCTCATTCAATCACACCCGCAGGAGGCGAAGGCGCATGCGATGTATGGCGATCTGCTTTACCAGGGAAATAAGTTTGACGATGCGTTGAGTGAATACAATCAATCCATCGCACTCGACAACAGCAAGTTCCTCGTTTGGCAGCAATTGTTTTTCCTCTATGATCACAAAAGGAATTACGATTCACTGCTTGCGGTTTCTGCAAGAGCTATCGAATTATTTCCCGATCAGGCGATGGCATACTACTTCAACGGCTATGCCGACATGCGGTTAAAGAAGTATGATGATGCCGTGAAGCTTTTGAGCAAAGCAGTTGACATTGGCACCGGTGATAAGAAATTCCTGGCACAGATGTACTCTGACCTTGGCGACTCATATTATTATTTGAAGAACAATCACGCGTCAGACAGTTGCTATGAATTAGCCCTAGTGTTTGATCCGTCAAATGCTTACGTGCTGAACAACTACAGTTACTTTCTTTCGCTGCGTAGTGAAAAATTAGATGAGGCGCAGAAAATGGCTGAACAAGCAAACATTCTTTCACCGAACACAGCAGCGTATGAAGACACCTATGCCTGGGTACTGTACAAGAGCGGAAAATACAAGGACGCCAAAGATTGGTTGAGCAAAGCGCTACAGAACGGGGGTGATCAGGATGGCGCCGTATTGGAGCACTATGGTGATATTCTCTTTAAGCTCGGTGATGTTGACGGTGCTGTTCAATACTGGATGAAAGCAAAAGTGAAGAACGTTGAATCAGAAACCATTGATAAAAAGATTGCTGAGCGGAAGTTGTATGAATAATGTTGCTGCTCTCTCCCACCCTAACTCCACCGGAGTGAAAAAACTCCGGCGGAGTTGCTGCACAAGCGTGATGAATCAATTTGCAGGATTCGCTGCGCTGGTTTTTTTATTCTCCTGTAAAACAACTTCTGTTGCCGTAAAAACTCCGTCGGCACCTAAGATGGATGCGTCGGCGGTGATTCTCGATTCGGTGAAGGCCCATGCGTTTCAGTTTCAATGGTTCAGCGGGAAAGCAAAAGTGGAAGTGACCGGAGGAAATCAGAAGACGGATTTCACTGCCAACTTCAGAATAAAAAAAGACAGTGCTATCTGGATTTCCATCTCGCCGGCACTCGGCATCGAGGTGGCGCGCATGCTCATGACTAAAGACTCCATTCGCGTGATTGACCGGCTTGATAAGAAGCGATACACACGCGGCTACGATTTCTTCAAATCCTACACTGGATTGCCTGTAGATTTCTATACGGTACAAAATTTAATTGTCGGCAATTTGCTTTTTCTAAGAAGTAATTATGATGTGAAGATTAAAGATTCGGTGATGGTGCTTGTATCGAAAGGAAATAATGTTGATGATTCGATTGTGCTTTCGAAAACATTTCAGCCCCTCCGTCAATTCATTATGGATGCTCCCGCAGGAATGTTGTCAGCCACCAATGATCAATACGATATACAATACACTCCGCCCTTTTCGTTGTGGAGAAAAATCACTGTCGCCCGCCCCGGTGAGATGGTGATCGAAGTTACCTTTAACAAGGTGAAGCTGAATGAGCCGGTGAAGTTTCCTTTTAAAGGGGATGAGTGAGAGCAGTTGGCGGTTGGCAGTTGGCAAAAGCCGATCAATTGGGAACAATTAGCAAAACAAATTGTGCAGGGTTTTTCGCGATGAAAGTTTTTGTTCTTCCACATAAAAAGAAATTGTTTCTGCGCGTTGCGTTGCTCTTTATTTTTTTTCTTACACAATCGCAATTTTCTTTTTCACAAAACTCAAAGGAAGATCTTGAAAAGAAGAAAGAGCAATTGGTTAAAGAAATCAGCTCACTGCAAAAGGAACTCGATCAAACGAAGAAATCTAAGAAGTCGAATGCGAGTCAGTTGGCCGCGCTGCAGAAAAAAATCAAGGCGCGACAGCGATTGATCACTAACTACAACAGTGAAATTTTCCAGTTCGATAAGGAAATCAATAATAAAGTTTCCACTGTTCGCTCGCTGGATCGTGATCTCGATACCCTTAAGCAGAATTATGCGAAGATGATCTACTATGCGTACAAGCATCGTGACGCGTACAATCGCCTGCTCTTCCTTTTTTCCGCATCGGATTTCAATGAGGCTTTCAAAAGATTGAAATACATCAATCGCTTTAATTCCTTTCGCCGGCAGCAGGCAGAATTGATTCGCTCCACCACCAGCGATTTGAAAAAACAAATGACCGTTCTGAAAGTAAAGAAGCAAAGCAAGCAGCAACTCGTGAACGAGCAAGTGCAGCAAACACAGAAACTTGCTGTAGAAAAAAATGAAAAAGACAAGCTCGTAAAATCATTGTCGAAGCAGGAAAAAGATTTGAAAGCAAATCTTGACAAAAAGAAGAAAGAACAAGCCGCACTCAAGAAAGAGATAGCCGACCTCATCAAAAAAGAAATTGAAGAATCGAAAAAGAAAGGGACGGGATCAACTACCACAGCTAAAAACAATTCATCATCTTCTTCGCTTGCACTCACACCCGAAGCTGCCGCACTCTCTGCAGGCTTTGCAAGCAACCAGGGCAAGCTGCCTTGGCCGGTGGAGAAAGGTGAGATCAGCGATCAGTTCGGAACACATACGCATGCTGTGTTTGATAATCTTACTGTAAAGAATAACGGTGTTGACATCACGACTGCCCAAGGCGCAAATGTGAGGGCGATCTTCAAGGGGACTGTCGTCGGGATACTGTCTAATCCCGGTTATCATAAGGCCGTCCTCGTTCGCCACGGTGAATACTTTACGGTGTACAGTAATCTCTCCTCAGTTAAAGTAAAGGCGAATGATGAAGTGAGTACAAAGCAATCGCTCGGAACTGCTTACACTGACCCCTCTACCGGTGAGACGATGGTGCATCTTGAAATCTGGCAAGGGACTACGCTGTTGAATCCTGAATCCTGGATTATTGCGAGGTGATTTTGCACTTCCACTTTACCCGAATCTATATGGTTAGTTTATTCCTTCACAATCTCGATACCTTGACTGTGAATACCATTTGAAATAGCAAGAATATAATTGCCCGAAGGCAGTACCTCATCTAAGTCCAATGCCTCCTTATGCTCTCCCTTATATCTGGTTTCATTGGTAATGAAAGTTTGCACTTGACTTCCTTGTATATTGTATAATGAGATGGTTATACATTCTTCATTGGTGAGCGTATATTGAAGAGTTGCTTGTGATTGAACAGGATTAGGATAAGTGAGTGTTGGTAAATTATTCGATCCAAAGTTTAGCATACCTACTTCCAATCCTGAGAGATAACGAATCAAAGTAAAGCCATACTGTGATCTTCCTGCTGTTAGAATTTTTTCATCAGGTTGAATAACTACTGCATCTCCTGTACTGACGCCATTTGTTACTACACCGTTTGTTCCAAACGTATTATCAAGCGAGCCATCTATATTATATCGTACAAGAGCAATGGTTGCTGAAACATATCCTACTGCAACAATCTTTCCGTCTGATTGTATTGCTAATGAACCGACCACACTGTTTTCAATAGAGGAAATTACTACTCCATCGTTACCAAAAGTACTGTCCAACGAACCATCAGGCTTATAACGCACTAAAGTGAAATATCCAAAGATGCTATCAAGCGAGTAGCCACCCGCCACAATTTTACCATCTGACTGAATTACTATTGCGTATGCTACTGCACGAACTCCGATAGCCGTTGTGACATGACCGTTTACACCAAAACTACTGTCAGGTGTGCCGTTATTATTAAATCTGGCTATCCCGAAACACCATTTGAATAACTCATTAGAGTCTGTGGCACCTGCAGTTACGATTTTACCATCAGGTTGCAATGCAACACAGGTAGCACTCGCGTTATATCCATCAAATGTACCCATATTAGATTGAAAAAAACTTGTATCCAATATTCCATTGGAATCACATCGTGCCAAATTAAGCCAGTACGAATGCGGCCACACCCACATGAAATAAGATCCTGCCATAACGATCTTAGAATCTTGCTGCAATGCAATTGATGGTGAGTATTCGGGGCCTGATAAAAAAAATACGCCATTGGTCCCAAATGAACTGTCTATTGTGCCGTTAGGCTGATACCTGATTAATATGAATCCAAATTCATCTCCGCTTGCGCTAATAATTTTTCCATCAGGCTGAATAACTACCGAGCCGGTTTGGCATTGATTTGACGGCTGGGTGGTTACAATACCATTTGTTCCAAATGAACTATCAAGTGATCCATTGCTATTGTAGCGAACAACTGTAATACAATCCCACGAACCTCCTGCCGCTACAATTTTTCCGTCTGACTGTAACGCTACAGAACTTGCATAAGAGTTTGTGCATACAGCTGTAGTAACTGTACCATTTATTCCGAAAGTGCTATCCAAGTCTCCTGCTTGTGCAAATGATTTGTGTATAGATCCTAAAACCACAACCGTTAAAATCAAGATTGTTTTTTTCATGATTATTATTTTAGAATTGCTATCATTCCCTCGCCGTTTCTCTTGTGCATCCTAAGACTGCGACTTCCACTCCAAAGCTACCTTATTTATTGCCGTTATTTTCCTGCGAACTTTGAGTAATGCCAGTCCACAAGTGCAACAAGCAAGTTGAACAACGATCGTGAATTTTTAGATTACTAAATCACGCCCCTAATTTTTTCTCACAAATTTTTTTCATAAACCAGTAAACCTTTCCCTGCAAATTCAATCTGTACCTTTATTGCCGCAAATACGTATCGACATAATCATTGACTACCTATTCAAGCTTCTCAACCAAAAAATTTCCCGATGAAAACATTTGCATCCCTCTCTCTTATGGCAGCATTTGCTGCGCTTACCTTTCTTTCTTCCTGCAAGAAAGATTCAGTGAACAATGATACTACCGCCGTTACTGACAACGCCATGGCGGAAGGTGAATCCAATGGTATTTTACAAGCGGTGAATTCAGCAGCCGATGACAACGATGTTCGCAGTGATGAAGGACTTGATACCATTCTTCCTCCGTGCGCAGTGGTTACCATTGACACATCCAACGCATCAAAATCCATTACTATTGATTTCGGCTCTACTCCCTGCCTGTGCTCAAATTGGGATAACAAGTACAGGGAAGGAAAAATTACTGCGACATGGACCGGCCTGTATCGCGATTCAGGAACGGTGATCAGCATACAAACAGCAGATTACTATGTAGGATATAATGCTTCTGCGCTCAACAAATTCGAGTATCTCAAAACGGTCACCAACATGGGACACAATGCCAGCGGCAACCTGCATTTTAATATCAATGTAATTACTGCCATCGTCACATTGCCTTCAGGGCAATTAATAATCTGGACTTCTGTACGTGATCGTGAATGGATTGCCGGTGAATCAACGTTCCTGCCTTTTGATGATAAGTATTCCATCACCGGTTCTGCTTCCGGAACTGACCGCAATGGAAATCCTTTCACAGTTACCATTACCAACCCGGTCATCGTAGCATTCCTTTGTCCGTGGATCGAACAGGGAACACTGGAGATCACTCATGGTAATTTTCCAACCGCAACGCTTGATTACGGCGATGGCACCTGTGATGACCAGGCAACCATCACTATCGGGAACACAACAACAACCATTACCCTTCCCTGAGTTTTTTTGCTGAAACGAAAACGGAGAGATTTCAACAACGTCTCTCCGTTTTCTTTTTTGTGTTGTACTTTATATGCATGGCTATCTTTGCCGCATCGAAAATTTTTATTGCGAAGAAAACAAGCATGCTTCAAATCCAGAACTATATCGGGGGTAGGTTGATAAATCCTGTCGCAGGAAAATTCCTTCCCAATGAAAATCCCGCACTCGGAAACGTGTATTCTGAGGTTCCCGATTCAGATGAACAGGATGTTGAGCTGGCCGTGAACGCAGCGCAAAAAGCTTTTCCATCGTGGTCAGCAACTTCTTCATCAGAACGCTGCCGCATCATGATGCGCATAGCAGATCTCATTGAGGAAAAGCTGGAACATCTTGCTGGGCTTGAATCCACTGACCAGGGAAAACCGGTTTCGCTTTCGCGCACACTCGATATTCCGCGTGCTGCTTCCAACTTCAGATTCTTTGCAACGGCAGCGGTGCAATTCGCGAGTGAAGCGCATGTGATGGAAAGCGGCACAGTGAATTACACGTTGCGGCAACCGCTCGGTGTAGTAGGCTGCATTTCGCCGTGGAATCTCCCGCTCTATCTTTTTACCTGGAAAATTGTTCCTGCCCTGGCGGCCGGAAATTGCGTGATTGCAAAGCCCAGTGAAGTGACTCCAATGACTGCCTATGAGCTTTCAAAAATTTGTATGGAAGCAGGAATGCCGGATGGTGTGCTGAATATTCTTCATGGTCTTGGTCCTAAATGCGGGGCAGCGATTGTAAAACACCCCAGGGTTAAAGCGATTTCATTTACAGGAAGTACGAGAGCCGGAAAAGAGATAGCCGCGGTAGCGGCGCCCATGTTCAAGAAACTTTCGCTCGAGCTCGGCGGAAAAAATCCAAACATCATTTTCGCAGATTGTGATTTTGAGAAGATGATAAAAACGACAATCAACTCATCATTTGAAAACCAGGGAGAAATTTGTTTGTGCGGTTCGCGAATCATCATCGAAAAATCCATCTATGAAAAATTCAAAGAGCGATTTATTGCCGAAACAAAAAAATTAAAAGTGGGTGATCCATTGGAAGAAGACACAAACATCGGCGCTATCGTTTCCAAACAACACTTCGACAAAATCAATTACCATATCAATCTTGCAAAAGAGGAAGGCGGGAAAATTTTATCGGGTGGAAATGTGGTGAAGATGAAGGGCAGGTGTGAGAACGGCTGGTTCATCGAGCCCACAATCATTGAAGGGCTTCCCGCAAATTGCAGAACAAACCAGGAAGAAATTTTCGGGCCGGTAGTCACCTTGATTCCATTCAACACAGAAGACGAAGCGATTCAACTTGCCAACTCAACGGAGTACGGTTTGTCAGCCACCATCTGGACACAAAATCTTTCATCCGCTCATCGTGTTGCTTCGCGGGTTCAAAGCGGAATCATCTGGATTAACTGCTGGCTGCTGCGTGATCTGCGAACACCATTTGGCGGAATGAAAAACTCAGGGGTAGGAAGAGAAGGTGGCTTTGAGGCGATGAAGTTTTTTACCGAGGCGAAAAATGTTTGTGTAAAGTTATAGTCATTGGTCATTAGTCATTGGTCATTTTCTCAGTCGTTAATAATCCCGCTATGATAAAACTTGAAGATCCCGAAGTTTAGAAACTGGCGATGGAATATGCCGATGAAGTTTGGGAGATTGTGATGAAGTGGGATAATTTTTCAAAGTTTCATTTAGGTGGCCAATGGGTAGAAGCGGCTGACTCGATTGGATTGAATATTTCAGAAGGGTTCGGAAGATATTTCTTTAAAGAGAATAAACAATTCTGTTTCTACGCACGAGGCTCGTTGCTGGAGAGCAAAACAGCAACAACAAAGGCAGCAAAACGGAAACTAATTTCACAAGATGAGTTTTCCAGACTGATCACATCATTAGAAACACTTCATCATAAACTCAATGCCTACTTCGAATGACTAATGACCAATGACTAATGATACGCTATCTCCAAATCGTCACCGACTCATTCTCAGGTTACTGGAATTATTTATCCTCTGAAATTCTTCACCCCTCCTTTCACAATTATTTCTACTGGCTGATTGCGCTTTCTCTTTTCTGCTGGTCATTGGAGATCATTTTTCCCTGGAGAAAAAATCAATCCATCATCCGCAAAGATTTTTTCCTCGATGGCTTTTATATGTTCTTCAACTTTTTTCTTTTCTCACTTATTGGATACAATGCATTATCAAATGTTGGAGTGCAGGCATTCAATGATTTCATCGGATTGTTCGGTTTGAAAAATATTGTGGCGATTGAAATTCATTCATTCCCGGCTTGGTCGCAACTGCTCATTCTTCTCGTTACAAAAGATTTTATTGACTGGAATGTGCATCGCGTTTTGCATCGTGTTCCCCGGCTTTGGGAGTTTCACAAAGTGCATCACTCAGTTGAGCAAATGGGATTTGCCGCTCACCTTCGCTTTCACTGGATGGAAACGATTGTCTATCGCAGTATCGAATACATTCCCCTGGCAATGATTGGCTTCGGTATCCAGGATTTTATCATCGTCCATATTTTTACGCTGGCCATCGGGCATCTCAATCATTCTAATCTCAACATTAGTTGGGGACCCTTCAAATATTTATTCAACAGTCCGCAGATGCACATCTGGCATCACGCGAAAGAATTACCGGAGCAGTATGGAGTGAATTTCGGATTAACTTTGAGTGTGTGGGATTATTTATTCGGAACTGTGTACTGGCCGCAAAGCGGAAGAGATGTGCCGCTCGGCTTTCCGCGCTCTGAGTTTTTTCCTGCCTCATTTTATGGACACATGATTCATCCTTTTTCAAAAAAATATTAGCAATGATGAACACAACCGGTTCAATGAAACGATTAGTGCATCACCATTTCCTTACAGGGAAAAATTTCCTATTCTCTCTTTTTCTCGTCGTCACTGTTTCTGCCTGCAGCCAGAGTCAAACTTCTTCCGGTTACAAAAGCGTGGATAACAAAACTTTCGCAGAGAAAATGAAAGAATCTAATGTGGTGATTCTCGATGTGCGCACTCCGGAGGAATATCAGTCGGGGCACATTCCGAAGGCAACACTCATTAACTTTTACGATCAAAATTTTTCGCTGCAGCTTGACTCGCTCGACAAAAGCAAAACGTATTTGGTCTATTGCGCTAAAGGCAGTCGTTCCTCACAGGCATCTGAGCTTATGGCCAAGAAAGGTTTCCACAATGTTTTGAGTCTCAAAAATGGGTATAATGCCTGGGATGGTGCGGTAGAAAAATAATTTTGATTTGAACAAATGAACTGATGAACGATAAAATCTCCACTGACAAAGCTCCAAAACCAGTTGGATTGTATCCGCATGCACGAAGAGTCGGAAACTTGCTTTTTCTTTCCGGTATTGGAGCTCGTGAAGCCGGTACTAACAATATTCCCGGCAATGAATATGATTCAACGGGAAACTTAGTGAAGTACAACATCGAAGCACAGTGCCACTCTGTTTTCAAAAATGTAAAGACTGTTTTGGAAGAATCGGGAAGCAGTTGGGATAAATTAGTTGACGTGACTGTTTTCCTTACTAACATGAAAGATGATTTTGAAACCTACAACAAGATTTACGCTGAGTATTTCCAAGACAACCAGCCGTGCAGGACAACGGTGGAGATTAAATCACTTCCTACACCGATTGCGATTGAATTGAAATGCATTGCAATGATTGAATAAAAGATTGTGATGAAGGCAGGTAAACATACCGACAATAGAAAAAATTGGAATAAGAAATTCATTCGTGCAAAAAAATCGAATGCACCGGAAAGACTTTTACCTGGATCGTGGGGTAATGAATTTGACAAAGATGAATGGCAATGGAAATCTTCTCACATAGATTTGAAAATAAGGACAGGCATCAAATGCGCTAACTTGTAACGGAAATTTTTTTGATGATGGAAAAAGCACAGAATGAGGTTTACTACAAATCCTACCTCGCACTCGATCAAATCCTCAATGCCCAGCATCGTGAAAGCGAAAAAGCAGGCAAGCCTGCTGATGATGAAATGCTGTTCATCATCATTCACCAAACGTATGAGTTGTGGTTCAAGCAGATTTTATTTGAGCTGAAGATCGTTCAACGGATTTTTGCCAACCAGCAGATCAATGACAATGCGCCTGACATGCAGATTGCTGTTCACCGTCTTCAGCGCATTGCCACCATCCTCCGGGTACTCGTGCACCAGATTGATATTCTTGAAACGATGACACCACTTGACTTTCTGGACTTCCGTGATCTGCTTCGCCCGGCATCAGGATTCCAGAGCTACCAATTCAAAATGATTGAAGCCATCATGGGCCTGAAATTCGAACAGCGTCATGAACAGAATTACTATGTCTCTCATTTGCACAAGGAAGAATTGGATGAGGTGAAAAAAGCAGAGCAGGAAAAAACGTTGCTCGTTTTGGTGAATCAGTGGCTGGAGCGAATGCCCTTCTTTGATGAACCACGATTCTGGAAAAATTATTCAGGCAATAGGACCAGCATTACAGATCAGCATATTTTCTGGAATGATTACAGGGCACTGTATGATCAATCGCTTTCAGCGGAGGAGAAGAAAAATCTTGAACCGTTTGATTCTTTGCTGTTTGATAGCAACGATCCTCTCCGAAAGGACTCCTCCGGAGAAGGGAGAAACCTGAGTGGGCGTGCTAACCGCAGCGCACTCTTCATCATGCTCTATCGTGATTATCCGCTGATGCAACTCCCTTTTCAACTGATAAATACGTTGCTCGATATTGATGAGTTGATGGCTCTATGGCGTCATCGCCATATCAGTATGGTACAACGGATGATCGGTTCACGAATCGGTACAGGCGGCAGCAGCGGAAAGGATTATTTACGGGGAGCAATGGAAAAGCACTACATCTTCAAAGAATTCGCCGAACTCACTTCCTTTCTGATTGAACGAAGACGACTTCCTGAGCTCAGCGTGGAATTAAAACAAGCCATGGGATATTCCTTCGGCAAGTGAATACAGATAAATCTCTCTCAAAATCGTTAGTTGTGCTGAACCCGGTTTACCATCCGGCTGTGCCGGTGGATTCTGAATCCCGATTAATCGGGATCGGAATTACTTCGGTTGTTGTTTGGCTTTTGAGACATTTATTACAGACACCCATCAAGCGGTCACTGACTTGGTTTTGGGCTCAGTTTTCATGGTCTGTTTTTCGGGTTCTGCCTTCAGGCGGGCCCGCTCTTTTTTCATACCCCGGTCATAGAAATACTGCACTACAATAAACAAAAAGATAAAGTAGGAATAGCAAATAGTCATCAGCATGGGATTCATTTCTGTTCTTACAGAAATAAGGTATACCGTCAATAATGCAGAGATAAACGAACATCCTCCCAGCAGATAAATCACCTGCTTATCTTTCAATCCTGCATACACGAAATGGTGTGAAATGTGATCTTTTCCCCCGATGAACGGCGAATGACCGCGGGCAATCCGCCGCATGAAAACGGTTGCGGTATCAATGATGGGAACAGTGAACGCCATTAGCGGAATCAGGTATTGAGTTAGTTGAATAGTGCCGCCGCTCGGTGTATGATACTTCCACAAAATTGGAATGGAGATCGCTGAAATGAATGCGCCGAGAAACTGACTTCCGGTATCGCCCATGTATATACGCGCCGGATGCCAGTTGAAATACAGAAAGCCGCCAACGGCTCCTGACACTCCGATGAGCATGACCGAATAAAATGAAAAAATATTTTTCTCAAGGAGTAAAACAAGAAAACAAGAGAGCATCAGGCAAAGCGAAACGATCGCACTGATGCTATCCATGTTGTCAAGCATGTTGATAGAGTTCATGATGCCAACCACCCAAATAAGGGTAATGAGGACATCACACACATAAATTCCCGTGGCAGGAATAATGGTGCCGGTGACTACCAGGAACAGTCCGCAGCACAATTGACTGAAGAATTTCAGGAGCGGTATGGTATCGTAAGCATCATCGGCCAGACCAAGAAGAAAAGCCGTGGTGACGGCTGCTACAATGCCGAGCAAATGTTTGTTCAGGTATTCCTGCTCTGAAAAATTGAAAATACTGAAGATGGATATGGAAATGAGAAAAACGATATAGAATGAAAATCCTCCAACAGATGGTTTCACATTATTTGACCAGCGAATGTTATGGCGATGCTGCATCTGGCGATTGCCCAGAGTACGCGAAAACTTCAACAACAATCCGTTGATGAGAAAGGAAAAAAATATCGCAATGACAAAAAACACTGAGTAGGCAATAGGAAGGAGCAGTGCAGAATCGGTTTCTCCCACGATTTAGCGTTTTAGAGGGTGTGGTGATTATTAAAACAAAGATCGAACGAAATCCAGCATTCGCCACATAAAATTACGTTTTTTCCTGGTATCATCCGTGTAATACTCATAACCATATTGGCGATCGCCATAGCCTGTATAGCCATAACCGTACCCATAACCATATCCATAGCCGTATCCATAGTTGTAGGAATAGATTGAAGCGCCCTCACCCATATCATTCAACACTATTGAAAGTCTCGCAATACGATGATCCTGCACCAGGTGATTGATATTGTTCAGGAAATTTCTGCTGCTATAATCTGCACGCACAATGTAAATGGGAACATCAGATTTCTTAATGAGGTCGAGCGCATCTGTTACGATACCCACCGGGGGCGTATCAATCACAAGAACATCGTATTGTTTCTTCAGTTCTTCTAAAAGAGCATCGGTTTTAGTAGAGTTAATGAATTCTGCAGGATTCGGCGGCAACGGACCACTGGTGATGAAATCCAGGTTCTCCCACTCTGTATGCCGGATACATTCTTCCAGTTTGTATTTTCCAATCAGCAGCGTGCTGACCCCTCGCTGGTTATCCACCTTAAAGGCACGATGAAGCTGGGGCTTTCTTAAATCAAAATCAAGCAGCAAAACTTTTTTTCCGCCTACGGCAAGAATGCCGGCCATGTTAACTGCAATAAAAGTCTTCCCCTCCCCTGCAACTGTGGATGTAACCGTAATAAGTTGCGGAGGTTTTCCCGGTGAAATATATTCGAGGTTGGTTCGCATGGATCGAAAACACTCAGATATCACTGACTTGGGACTTTTGTTTACTACTAACTGCGATACATCCATAAGCTGATTATACTTCGGAATCACGCCAAGGATTCCCGCATCGCAATAGCGGGTGATTTCTGACACCGAAAGAATTTTGTGATGCAATAAGTACCGGACAACAATAAGCAGGAAGCATCCCATCAGGCCCAGTGCAATCCCCAGTAGCTTGATGAGAGAGCTGTTAGGGAAAACAGGTTGGGTAGGAACATCTGCTTTTCGAAGTATCGTGTAGTCAGAAACAAATCCTGCCTTGGTGATATCAAATGCGGATTTTTTATCGAGCAGGAGAAGGTAATATTTTTCTTTTAAATCACTCAGTCGCGAGATGCGGAGATATTGAGATTGAATGCCCGGCACAGAGGCAAACTGATTAAGATACTTGTTGACCTCGTCATCTACTTCCTTTATTTTGTCCTTCACTTTTTGCTGCGCATTCAGGATGCTGGTGAGAATGTTGCGCTTCATATCAACAATCTCCTTTTTCAGATTAATCACCTGGGGATTATTGGGTGAGAGCTTGAGTGTAAGATCACGCCACTGTGTTTGCAGATGATCGAGACTCTGAATGTTATCACTCAATCCGGCATATCCGGGATCAACAATGCCGAAGAGAAGGTGTGATGAATCCTGGTATTGCAGAAAATATTTCCGGTAATATTCCAGCGTACTGTATTGCACATCAAGGTCCTCTTGTTTTGTCTTCAGGTCTTTCAACTGGGTATTGAGGTCTTGCTCCATGGATGAAATCGCAATACCATTCGCCAGTTTGAATTGCGTCATCTGGTCCTCATAGTCTTTCAATTCGTTACTGATTGAATCTACCTGGGCTTCTATGAAATTAAGAATCAGTGTCGCGCTTTCTGTTTTTTTCTCCTTGTCATAAGAGAGGAACTCGTCACAAACGCGGTTGACAATGTCAGCGGCTTTTTGAGGTGCCCTGTCACGCATCTGCAGTCCAATGGTGGGAACATTCGGCGCAATCTGCAACGCGGAGCGCAGCCTTCCATAAAGAGAATAAGCATTCAGAACGATGAAAAAATATTCTGCTGAAGTCACGCTTTCAGATACAGCTACTCTGGGGTTAATGGTAATACTGAATTGCATGTCCGGCGTCACGTAATGCTTTCCAAGCTCAAATGTCTGCCAGATTTCTTTTCCGGAGGTAGAAAAATTCAATTGATATCTTTCTCCGCTTAGAAAACGAAACTGAACAGAACGGTTATAAAAATCATCCTTCACGTCATTCACGTGCACGATGAACGGATTGTTCTTATACAATTCTTCATTCAGAATCTTTCCTGCCTGGTAATAAGCAATCTGTAAGTTCAGCGAGTCAATCACGCGATCCATGATCACGTTAGCCTTCATGATCTGAATGTCCTTTTCAATATCAAGATTGGAATTCTTGGACTGGAATAGATTGTTTTGAATGTCGAGCGCTTGCGCAGTGTTGATTGGCTTCACAATCAGCGATGCCGTCACTTCATAGGTCGGTGGAGTGTAACGCAGGTACACCAGCGATGCTGAAACTGTGAGCAGCATGATCACGATGCACCACATCAAACTCTTGCGGATCATGATCATTAGCAGTGCCGGGTTGAAATCTTCACCCAGCAGTCTCTGCATCGGACTTAATATGATCTTGGTCTCGCTCATAATTTAGTGAGTGCAATTACCGAGTAGGTCATGAAGAACAAAGTAGAAAGCAGCGAGAGAACGGGAGTGACCTGGAGCAATAGATCATTAGCTGTAAGTCGTGATTCAATATAGACCACGTCATTTGCTTCCATAGTGAGATTTGCCTTCGCTATGCCGTCAATTGTTGACAGGTCAATGTCAAACACGGTTGGGTTGCTCATGTTTCCGCGTATTACGCGCACTGCGTATGCTTTTCCGCCGGCAGGTATCCCCTGTGCTTTTGCAAGCACCTCTATCAAATTCATGTTCTCCCGGTCCAGCGTCACAACTACTGCCCCTTGTCTTCCTTTGAACACATACACATTTCTGTTTGTCACTTGTATTCGAATAAAAGGATTCACGAAGTAATAGCTGTACTTCTTTTCGAGTATGCGTTCCGCTTCCGTGATGGTAAGGCCGGTAATGGAAATGGAATCAAGCATTGGTAGCATCACGTAGCCGTTTTCCTTTACCACATATTGTAACGGGGAGAAGGTGTTAATATCCTGCGTGAGCACATCCACCAGCTCGTACCCGTTATTGGAAAACACGCCCACTGAAAGCAGATCGCCCGCGCGAATGACATATTCTTTCGCGGTTTTCACCGTGTCCGCCATCACTAATTTTTGTTGCTCAATTTTAAACAGGTGATCAGGATAAATAACTCTGCACCCACTCAGCATGATTATGATTGCAACAAACCAGAATATCCTTTTCAAGAAATACTAAATTTAGTTCGGAAACCCTTTCACTTTTGTTTGGGAAATGAGAGGTATATTTTCAGGT
This sequence comes from Chitinophagales bacterium, assembly GCA_035638255.1. Taxonomy (GTDB): domain Bacteria; phylum Bacteroidota; class Bacteroidia; order Chitinophagales; family UBA10324; genus DASRAJ01. The sequence continues at coordinate 36,995 of DASRAJ010000055.1, read as the reverse complement.
AGAAATCTTACTCAAGTAATTTTTGCATTGCAAAGTTAAAGAATTGGCGCTATCATCTCGTTTGAAGCAGGTGTGAGTAAAGCACAGACATATCATTCACAAGGCGAACATAACTGAATCGCTCGCTTGTATTTGCTCCATGAAAATTTTCCATTGCGCCGCGAAGGGCAGTATCTTCAACTAATTTAAGCAGCGCATCGGTAAATGCATCCTGAGCATTACTATTAACAATGAAACCATTTTTCTCATTCACCATAATATCACTTATGCCCCCAACATCTGTGGTAACAACCGGCTTTCCTGCTGCCAGTGCTTCAATGATGCTGACCGGTGTGCCTTCATTCAATGAGGTGAGCGCAACGATCTCACTGCCCGCATAAACTTCATCTACATCTTTCAGCCATGAAGTGAATGTGAGTGTGGCTTTTTTCTTTTCATGAAGGAAATCAGCAAAATCAATTTGCAGCGATCGTGATAATGATTCAATAGCGAGGCGATCTTCACCATCCCCGACAATGAAGGCCCGGACTTTTTTTTGTGTTTGGCTTATAACATTTTTCAGGGCGTGAAGAAAAAGCTTGTGATTTTTCACCGGAACCAATCTTCCTACAATTGAAATCACAATCTCATCATCGGCGACCAAATAATGATCACGGAATTTTTTCCTCTTTGCCTCTACATCTTCTGAGAATTTTCGGAGATCAAAACCCAGCGGAATGATTTCAATTTTTTCTGCCGGACAAATCCGGAACTGCTCGCTCAACTCTCTTTTCTGTTTTTCACTGATTGCGATGATGCGCGTGCTTCTTTTTGCAAGTTGCCGTTCAACGTTAATGAAAACGTTGGTTTTCCATTTTGAGAAATAGGAATGAAAAACATTTCCATGAAAAGTGTGGAGGATCACCGGCACATGACAGGCATAAGCAGCCATACGCCCGAGTGCTCCTGCCTTCGCAGCGTGGGTGTGAACAATATCGGGTTTGAAATCACGGATGATTTTTTTTAATCTGAAATAAGCGCTTCGGTCCTTCATCCAGTCAATCTCACGATACATTTCAGGAATGTAGACCGGTTTCAATCCCATTTCTTCAAGTACAAATTCTGAACTCGCTTCACTTCCATCAATCATTCCAGCAACCAGCATTGTCTCATACTCCGGCGACATGTATTTTGTGAGATACGCAGCATTGAATGTGGGACCTCCGAGATTGAGACGGTTGATAATGCGGAGAATGCGTGGCATGTTTTAGTAGGCAGTAGGCAGTAAGCAATAGGCAAAAGAAAAAATGAGCCAGTGGCAAAACTAATTCTTCGCGATATGGAAATTTTTTTTCAAAAAAATCTATGAACAAAAACATCGGCCCAATTGCTTGTTGTTTTTGTCTATTGTCCAATGAGTCGTGTTACGTGAATCCCGATCAAATCAGGAGAACTCGTGTATCGTTATTTGCCTACTGCCTATTGCCTACTGATTACTGCTTCCATCGTTTCCACCAATGCTGAAACACAAGCAATCCCCAAATACGTGCGGCACTGTCAGCAGGATTGGTTGAAAAAAGTTGTGACCTCAAATTTTTTACCGCGACTTCACTGAAGATATTCTGTTCACGGATAAATTTCTCAGAAAGATTTTGTTCAACTAAAGATTTCAATTCCCGTATGAGAAAACTATGGAGCGGTATTTCAAAGCCGCGCTTGGGGCGATGGTAAAGTTCTTTCGGAAGAAAGTTTTTGAAAGTATCATGGACAATTTTTTTCCGTTGAGAGCGATCAACTTTAAATGATGGGGGAAAGGAAAAAGCAAACTCAACGACCCTATAATCGAGGAAGGGTGTTCGCACTTCCAAACTGTTCGCCATGCTCATGCTGTCTACCTTCATTAGCATATCATCGGGCAACACCATCTTCACATCATTGAGCAAGACGCCGTTCAGATTTTTAATGAGGTTGCTGAAAAAAGTCAGCTTGTTTTTACGATCCATAAATTCGGATTGATTCACCTGTTCAATTAAAAGTTGCCTTGCCTGCTCTTCATCAGAAATTGAGCACCACCGCCAATACCGGTCGCGATCATTCAGCTTTATCCCCTCATAAAATTTTTGTGCCTGCCGGATTTTATTTCCTAGAAAATTATTTCTTGACGTCGGGAAAAAATTCAATACAGGGGAAAAGTAAGAACCCATGAGCTCAGGAAACCGCGGATGCCGCGCCCGGTAGTCGCCGGTATGTTTGATGTAGCCGCCAAAAATTTCATCAGAACCATCACCACTTAAAGCCACCTTGACATGCTTGCGCGTATGCTTGCTCAGAATGTAAACAGGAAGCGCTGATGAATCGGCAAATGGCTCATCGAAATAATTCAACACATCATCGAGCGATTCAAGCAAATCATTTCTTGAAAGACTAAATACCGTATGATCGGTTTTAAAATGCTTTGCAACGAGCCGGGCATAATCTGTTTCATCAAAAAAACCATCGTCGCTGTAGCCAATGGAAAAAGTTTTCAGCTGATCAGTATGCAAAGAAGCAAGTCCGCTTACAATGGAGGAGTCAATTCCTCCTGATAAAAATGATCCGAGCGGAACATCGGCGATCAGCCGGATCCGTACTGCATCATCCATTAGTTCAAACAACTTCTTCTGAGCGTCCTCGTAATTTAAAATTTCGGGGAGTTGTCTTATCTGTGCTTCAAGTTCATACCATTGATTATTTTTCGTCTCTCCGTTTTCTATCCACAGGTAATGCCCCGGCAAAAGTTTTTTTACTGATTGATAAATGGTTTGAGGACCGGTTATATAATTCAATTGAAGATATTCATAGAGTGAAGTGTAATCCATTTCTTTTTTGATCGGGAACCGCATCAGTGCTTTCATCTCCGAAGCAAATGCGAGCACATTTTCATCTTCATAAAAAAACAATGGCTTCACCCCAAAACGATCTCGTGCAATGAAAACACTTTGCTTTTCACGGTCATAAATCGCAAAAGCAAAAAAACCATTCAGCAATTCAAGCATCCCGGCTTTATACCTAATGTAGAGTTGCAGTAAAACCTCCGTGTCAGAATTCGTGACAAATGAAATCCCTTCCTCCTCAAGATTTTTTCTCAGGGGTTTAAAATTGAAAATCTCACCGTTGTAAATAATCACGTACCTCTTACTTTCATCGAACATCGGTTGATTGGCAGTCTCAGAAAGATCAATGATGGAAAGCCGGCAATGCCCAAATCCAATGTGTTCTTCCTCAAAAAAGTTTTGCGCATCAGGTCCGCGCAATAATAAACTCTGAGTAGCCGGATGTAAATGTTGCATCCAACGCTGTCCTGATTCATTCTTTGCAATTAAGCCAACAATGCCGCACATAAGAGTTTCGAGTCTGTTAAACGCTGCTACAAAAATAGGCTGATGATTTTTGGGTGAGCATTGAAAAATTTACAGGCAGCTATTTTTTACCGTTGAGCAGCAGTAAGGAAATCATTCAGAAAATTTGTTAGTGCGAATGTCATCCTGAGCTTGTCGAAGGATAGGCCGGAGTTCTCCTAATATGGTTCGACTGAGGTGTCATGAAACAAACAAGACATTGGCTTCAACGCCTTCTTTTCTTTTTAGGTGGTAATGTTCTCTTAGTCCGCTTTTTACCTTTTGAGGAAGAAGAAAATTCTATCGCCGGATCCCAGAAAATTTTTTTGAAGTTCTGAATCTTATCATCAATCACTTCAACTCCTTCGGCTTCGAGCAATTCTTCCATAAGAGTCGGAGTTGCGAAGTGATGTTTGCCGGTAAGCAATCCCACCCTGTTTACCACGCGATGTGCTGGCACTTGAGAATGACTATTGTTCATTGCCCAGCCGACTGTCCTTGCTGATAATCCTGTTCCAAGATAGTTCGCAATGGCGCCATAACTGGTAACTCTGCCGCGGGGAATTTTTCTCACAACAAAATAGACGCGCTCAAAAAAATTTTTGTCTTCAGCTTTCATGGTTGTTTAAGCAAGTGTGAATTTAATGTACCTGATTGTTTTTCCTTCAGCTAAATGTTGCTGTTCATAAAAAGTTTTTTCTGAAAGAATCTCATCCGGAAGTTTTTCAGAATACAAATCTTCAGAAGAAAAAATGATGTTGCATTTGAACTCTGAAATTTTTTCGAGGGTGAATTGATACAACTGCCAATCATCTGTTTTCAGATGAATGATGCCCCCTTGTTTTAAAATGTTTTTGTAGCGGGGAAGAAATTTTTCTGAAGTCAGGCGCTTTCTTGCCTTGCTCTTTTCCCTGTAAGGATCCGGAAAGGTGATCCAGATTTCTTCGACTTCTCCCGGGGAAAAATATTCTTCAAGATGATCAATGTACGTTCTGAGAAAAGCGACGTTGGCAATCTTTTCTTCGAGTGCTGTCTTTGCTCCGCGCCAGATGCGGGAACCTTTAATGTCAATGCCAATGAAATTTCGTTCAGGAAACTTTCTTGCAAGAGCAAGTGTGTATTCTCCCTTGCCACAAGCCAGTTCCAGAGTGATCGGGTTTGAATTTTGAAATGCGATTTCATTCCATTTTCCTTTCAAATCTCTTTGCAATTGATAGACGTTGGAAAATGTTTGCAGTTCAGCGAGGTGTTTGAGTTTGTTCTTGCCCAATGAAAATTATTTCGTGCAAAGATTGAAAAGTGTCAAGAGAAAAATCACACTTGATGAGAATGGAAATTTCTTTATCTCTAAATTCGCCGCCGCTTCAGCTAACCCCGTCAGTGGCTTTTCGCCCTGATGGTGGTTGAGCGAGAGCAAGAACCCCGTCAGTGGCTTTTAGCCCTGACGGCGGTTAAGCGCACCAAAATTTCTTAATCATGGCAACAGTTTCTATCGCTGAACTGTCAAAGTACGAAGGACAACAAGTAATGCTGCAAGGCTGGAACTCCAACAAGCGCAGCGGAAAAGGCTTGTACTTCATCATCCTTCGTGATGGAACGGGATATTGTCAATGCGTGGTAGATGAGAAAAGTGTTTCACCTGAAGATTTTGAGAATGCAGGAAAACTTACTATGGAAAGCTCGTGCAGCATTACGGGAACGGTTGTGAAAGATGAGCGGCAAATCGGCGGCTATGAGGTGCGCGCAACAAAAGTGGAGATCATCAGCATCGCCGAAGAATATCCGATCTCGAAGAAAGAACACGGTGTAGATTTTCTTATGGACAATCGCCACCTGTGGCTGCGCTCACAACGCCAGTGGGCAATCATGCGCGTTCGAAACGCCATCATTTTTTCTATCCATCAGTTTTTTCGTGAAGAAGGTTTTGTACAGATGGATGCGCCGATTTTCACCGGCAATGCAGTGGAAGGAACGAGTACTTTGTTCGAAACAGATTTCTATGGCAAGCCCGCTTATCTCTCACAAAGCGGACAACTCTATGGCGAAGCAATGGCAATGGCGATGGGAAAGATTTACACGTTCGGTCCCACGTTCCGTGCTGAGAAATCAAAAACGCGAAGGCATCTTTCAGAATTCTGGATGATCGAACCGGAGATGGCATTTTTTGATCTCGATATGAACATGGATCTGATTGAATCCATGCTCAAGCACATCATCCGAACATTGCTGCTCGAGTGCAAGAATGAATTTCAACTGATTGGCAGAGACACTTCCCTTTTCGAAAATATCGTGAATGCGAAATTTCCCCGACTCACGTATGAAGAAGCCGTTAGGATCATCAAAGGTGAGCAGGAAGTAAATGGAAAAAATTCGATTGCATCTCTCGAAGAAGAATTGAAGCGGGTGCAATTGAAAATGGTTGAAGTAAAAAAAGAAATTTCAGATCGCGAGGAGAAGATTAAAAACCCTTCGATGAAGAAAGGCGAAGTCACCTTCAACCAAACAAAGATTGATCAGTTGAAAAATGAGTTGAAGGATTTGGAAGAAGATGAGCGCAACATTCCCCTCTGGATTTCTTCAGCGAAGAATTTTGAATTCGGAAGTGATTTCGGCGGCAGCGACGAAACGGTAATCACACGTTTGTTCGATACTCCCATCTTAGTTTACAACTGGCCTCATGAAGTAAAAGCATTCTATCTCAAGAGAGACAAAGATCCGCGCTGGGCAAAGGGTGTTGATGTTCTTGCACCGGAAGGTTACGGAGAAATTGTAGGCGGCGGTGAGCGTGAAACCGACATCAATCTTCTCAAAGAAAAAATCATCGAGCACCAACTGCCAATGAGCGCTTTTGAATGGTACCTCGATTTGCGACGATATGGCTCCGTTCCTCATTCAGGTTTTGGGTTGGGTTTGGAACGATTGGTTGCGTGGGTTTGCAAGCTTCCGCATGTGCGCGAGACCATTCCTTTCCCACGAATGTATGGCAGGCTTGAACCGTAAAAATTGAAGAACAGATTTTTTCTTGCCAATGAAAATTCGTAACTTAACATCATAATGAAGAAGCAGGCAAATTCTGCGAAAGTGAAAGAATTCATCAGAAAAAACGCTGATCTGTTCTGGTACATACGCCCTGATGCGAAAGAAAATATCTCACATGAAGTGCTCGTGGAATTCATTCTGAATTACGGGAATGAAAAAATGGTGAAGGAACTTTTAGAATTGCTTGGAGTAAAGCATGTGGCGAAAATCTTCAGAGAGCAAACTGCACCGGGAAGAAGGATCAACTATTTTCCGTTGACAAAAAATTTTTTCGAGTTGTACTTTAACCGCCATGCACCGCAATATTCTAACAGACGATCAAATCAAGTTGCTACCCTTAATCAGGAAATTCTCCCGTAACTATTACTTGGTTGGCGGAACAGCGATTGCCTTGCAACTTGGTCATCGCAGATCAATTGATTTTGACTTATTCACTCAAAAGCGAGTCAACAGCATTGAGATATCAAAAACTATTTACAGGGCTTTTCCAAAGGAAACCAAGACCGGATATCAAGACTCTGAGCAGACACATTATATTATCAAGTCAGTTAAGCTTACCTTCTTTCACTTTGACTTTCCAATCCCTTCACCGCTACATTTTGAATCCTCGATTCGGATGCCTGATCTGCTTTCGCTGGCAGCGATGAAAGCATTTGCTTTGGGTGGCAGAGGGAAATGGAAAGATTATGTTGATCTCTTTTTTATTTTGAAGGATCATTTTTCAATTATGCAAATTGCAGCAAAAGCAAATGATTTGTTTGGGGATTTTTTCAATGAACGATTGCTTAGAGAGCAGCTATCATACTTCAAAAACTTAGATGATTCTGAACCTGTGGAATTTCTTATTCCCTCTCCCTCTGAAACAGAGATCAAATCCTTCCTCACTGAAGTTGCGACTCAACCTTTTTGAATATCCCGCACGTACTCATAGCTCATACCACATAGCTCACTTGTGCGCCACAAAAATCGGCAGCGATTTATCCTTCAATAATTTCCCCGCCGTGCTTCGCGAAAAAAACCTCGAGATACCGCTTCTTCCGTATGCTCCCATCACTACCAATGGATTTGTTTGCATCTCGGCAAAATTCAGAATCGCTTCCTCTGCCTGTCCGCTCAGCGTTTCGTAATTCAGTTTGGAATAGTGTGCGGAGAGATATTCTTTCATCAATTCACTTCCATCAATTGTTTCTTCTTTTGATTTGGTGATATGAAGAAGAGTGGCTGGTGCCTGGAACGATTCTTCATGAAAAAGCTGAATGAACTGCTTGATGGCAAAAACGGAATGGGCCTTTCCATCGAAGGTGAGCAGGATGATGTTAATGGGCTTGTATTGATCAGGAACAATCATTACCGGGCATTCGGCTTCGACGAGCACATCTTTTAAAATGCTTGCTTCGCCGGCAACGTTTGAAAAAAAAGTTTGATACCCAAGAATGATCAAATCGGCATACCTGCTCTCATAAATTAATTCGTTGGCCGGAACTCCTTTATCGCGATGCGCTTTAAAGTTTGCGCCTGCAGCCTGGCATTTCGCTGTGAAGGCCGCCAGGTTTTCCTCAATTTTTCCCTCTGACTCTTTCTCCATCCGCTCCAATAATTTTGGATCAAAAGCAAAGTAATCTTCACCAAACAACGTGGCGTAGCCGATGTAACTCAGGTCTTCAATGAAGACACCGACGATTAAAGACTTTTGCTGAGCGGCTAAATTCAAAGCATAGTCAAGAGCACCGGATGAAAACGATGAGCTGTCAAAGGCCACGAGGATTTTTTTCATGATTATGATTTTCTTTTTTCAAAGTTAGACAACTCATTTTTCCTGTTGTCATATTTTTCTATGTTACCTCTGAGATTAGGGGTCCTCAAAAAAAAACAGGCTGCGGTCTTATTAAGTCAATTTATTTTGCATTGAGAAAATCATTGACACTACAGTTTGACCTCTCCTTCAAAACCGTATTTCAAGAACCTGGATGCGCTGCGCTTCTTTGCTGCCATCGGAGTTTTTTTGTTGCACGCTCTTAATGTTCAGATTGCAGGAAGTGATGATCCTGCGTGGATGCAGCCCCTCCGTGACTTTTCAAAGACGGGTGCCCTGGGCATCAATCTGCTGCACGTGATGTCCGGCTTTCTCATATCACTTTTATTATTGCAGGAAGAAAAAACTCTCGGAAAATTCAGCGTTGTCAAATATTATTTGAGACGAACATTACGCATTTGGCCGCTGTACCTGCTCGTAATTACAATTTCATTTTTCGTGATTCCGCCGCTGATGAATTTTTTCGGGAATGATTTTCACGAAACCGCAAATCCGCTGGCATACTATTTATTCTGGGGAAACTTCTACATCCTTAAATATGGATACCCTTATTCACCCATTCTCGCTGTGCTCTGGTCCGTTTCCGTTGAAGAGCAATTTTATATTGGATGGCCGTGGCTCATCAGATTGTTCAGAAAAAATCGCTGGATGCTTTTTGTGATTGTGATACTTATCAGTATCAGTTTCAGAATTTATTTTCGTAATGATGGAAAGGAGCTCTTCTTCAACACGCTCTGCATCATGAGTGATTTTGCCATCGGCGCTTTCATTGCTTCGATAGCAGTTAACGAAACTCCCTTCTTTCTGCGGCTTAAAAAACTTTCAAGACGGATGATCATTCCTATTTACATCATCATCCTGCTAATGATCATTTTTTATCATCCCCTTTTTGATTCAACCTTCGCTACCGTGATCGAGCGATTGATTTTAGGGATTGGTTTCGGATGGGTCATTCTCGACCAGGCCTACAGTGAAAACCGTCCTTTCAACCTCCATCGCATACCGGGATTTGTATGGTTAGGAAAAAGGACATACGGCTTGTATTGTTTTCATGAGGTAGGAATTATATCCGCGATAAAAATTATGAAAGCGATGAATTGCATTCATTCTCCCTTTCAATACAGTGTGCTCATGCCAATAATTGCATTCTCGATCACCGTTGTGTTGGCCGCATTGAGTTATCGCTTCTTCGAAAAAATATTTTTAGACTGGAAAGCAAAGTTTGAGGTAGTCCGATAAATATTTTAAGAAGAAATAGTTTGTTGTTCAAACAAAATTTTTTCAGGGGAAAGGTTCCTTGCAGTTGAAATCTGGTACAGCAATACTATTGAAGTAATTAACAGCAACACCGCATTCATCTGGTGTGCGACGCCGTAAATTATTGGAATGCTTCCCAGTGAATTGACAATCGTTAAAACACCAATCACCATCTGCATAAATGCGATGACAGGAAAAGAGGAAAGAGCCAGCCGGAAAAAATTTGTCATGGGTTTATCTTTTGCTCTCGTAAAAAAGATGAAAGCAACAAGCACAATCAGCATACCCAGAGTGCGATGAATGAATTGAATGGTGGCAACGTTTTCAAAAAAATTTCTGATGAAGGGCGATTGTGAGAACAGATTCTCAGGAATCCATTGTGACCCGAACTTCGGGAACGTAGGAAATGAAAGTGCAGCATGGGTGCCTGCCATTAATCCACCGAAAAAAAATTGTACCGCCATGAGCGCTATGATGATGATGAGGGGAGATTTCATTGTAGCAACTTCCGCCGCTTCCCCTGGAGGGTTCAGTACCATGAGCGCAAGCCAAAGCAGATAACATAAGAGAACGAGTGCAAGAATTAAATGCGCACTCAAATCAATCGGGCTCACCCACGGTTTGTCGATCAATCCGCTGCCCACCATGATCCACCCCACCAACCCCTGCAAGCCGCCGAGAACAAATGCTATTGCAAGTTTTATCAGCAGTTGCATTGAAATCATTTTCTTCCAGAGAAAAAATGCAAGCGGAATTAAAAACACAGGAATGAACAATCGCGCCCACAGGCGGTGAATGAATTCCCACCAGAAAATATTTTTAAATCCATCGAGTGTTATCTCATTGTTCATGAGTTGATACTGCGGAAATTGCTTGTATTGATCGAATGCCTGTTGCCATTGCTCGTGATTGGTGGGAGGAATGCTTCCCATGATTACATTCCACTGCGTGATGGAGAGACCACTGCCGGTGAGTCGGGTGATTCCCCCGAGCATAACCTGAATAACGATCATAAATACTCCGGTCAACAACCAATAGCCGATTTGTTTTCTTTCCCTTGAGTTCATGATGTTATCGCACAAAAATACAATCCGTAAAAATGGCTCTTCACAAAAGAAAGAAGTAATTAAAATTCATAACCAATGTTTACCTTGTGATAAAATTTTTCAATATGGAAACAATCATTTCTGAACCGATGATGCCATCTTCTCATTTGGAGATTGATAGTGAGGAAGCCGCGTACCTGAAAGAAACTGCTGGTTGGGCAAAATTTCTTGCGATCGTAGGCTTAGTGTTTTGTGGATTGATCGTGGTTTTAGCGTTCTTTATGAACTCCGTATTGTCATCCATTCCTAACTTGTCCGGTACTCCTTTTCCAATGCAAGGTGTGGGAATAATGTTCACAATAATCTATTTGCTGCTTGCACTGCTTTACTTTTTTCCGTGCTACTACCTTTTGAACTTCGCGACAAAAATGAAAAACGCTTTACTGAGACATGATCAGATTCTTCTCAAACATTCACTCAGTAATTTAAAATCCTGTTTTAAGTTCTTTGGAATAATGACCCTTGTCGTAATTGGTTTTTATGCGCTCATATTAATTGCTGTGGGCATTGGAATGGCTGTTGGTTTATCATCATTCGGTAAATAATCTTTTAGAGCAACCTTGAAAAAATTATGGCTCCGAAATCTCTAAACTGATATTCTCATCTCCCGCCTGATATGGCAAAAACGTCATGATGAATTGCAGCATCTCATCAGAACTCCTCATGCTTCCATTTCTTCCTTCCACTTGCTTCGGCGGATGATTCGGATTGTTTGGATTACTCAGGGTGTTGTCCATCACAGCCACTACTTCAATAATGGATCCCGCAGGAATGTGCAGCATTTTTTTATAGGTGTAAAAATATTGCCAGCGAAAATCCCAGTTGCGGATTCGGATGAGAGGAATAGTATCTCCGTTTGGTTCTATTGCATAAGCAAGAAAAGATTTTCCAAGAAGGTGCATGTGAGGATTTATAGTAAGCAATGAAATGTCATTCAGAATTTTTGCACGCGTCACAAAAGTCATCACGGTGTCGGGTTGGATCACCAGGGGTGGAATGATATCACTCACACCGAGCGTTCCGAGTTGAATTTCCTTCGTGGGGCGCACCGGCGGTTTGTTGCTGAAGAAAATATTCACATAAGATGTATCGAGCACATCTTCGGAAGAAGGGCCATAGTGAATGTCGTTGAGGTAAACAAGATTTTCTTTCGTTGTGAAGAATCCCCCGATGCCTTCAGGGTAAATGGTTCCGAAAACTCCCGGTAAATAATTCGTTGCCGATAATTCTTTTCTCGGATTTGATCCATCGTCATTGAGCAGTTGCATTTTCTTCAGCACGTCATCGCGCGTTTCATCTTTAGTGTCGAGCACATAATCACCATCAAAAACATCTTTCTTCTTCCTGTCATCAAAGCAAATCAAATGACCATTCACATGATGGATATATTTGCAACCCGGCACAAATTCTATAGCGCGTATGAACGTGTCACGCGGCAGTTCAAATGGAATTTTCATCACCATAAAACGATCGGTGTTATCTCCCTTCACCAAAAATGGTTTGATATGCAAAGTGAGGTCGGGAGTCCCAATCAGTGAGCCTTTCGGAAATGAAGGGACGGCTGGAACTTTGGTAAGATCACCCGGCAATGAGCCTTGATCAACCCAATGATCAATCGTTTGAATTTCTTCCCGGCTCAAAAAATTTTCATCACAGAAGTGTGAGTACGACGGGTCAGCCGGCCATGGCGGCATGATGTGTTTATCAATGACTGCTTTGATGGTGAGTGATCGTTTCGCTGCATCCTGAAATGTGAGCAGGTTAAACGGTGCCGCAGTTCCGGGATGATGGCAGTTGCTGCAATGCTGATAGATGATTGGCGCAACGTCAGCAGCGAAAGAGATTTGCTTTTTTGGTTGGCAGGAAGAGAAGATGATTACACCGATGGAAAAAATGATTGCACCGATGGCGAGTCGCAAATCCTGACGGCGGTTGACCTGTTCCGCTCGTCCCGATTTTTTCGGAAATCTTTTCGGGAAAACTCCATCAGCGGTTGTGCGGGGGCTTTTCATTGAATGTAACATCCCACAGCTTTTGTTGAATCACTTGCAATCGGTTTGCCTGCAAGAAAATTATTCACCGCTTCCGTGAGATAAAACTCCGTGGCATGAGCACGGGCTTTTCCGATTTCATATCCCCAATTGTCAATCATCCCGTGATAGATCACGTTTCCTTTTGCATCAACCAAATATGCCTGCGGCGTTACTGATGCCTTGAGATCTTTCTTAAGCACAAAATCAGGATCAAGAAGAAACGGAAACTGCAACTGAAATTTTTCCTTATAAGAAACAATCTCACTGTCAGGATAAAATTTACCCGCAACCACCCCGTACATTCTCACTTGCTGTGATTGAAACACGCTGTCAAGTAAGCGGAGTGTTTTTCCATACGAGTTGCAGAATGGACATTCGGGCTGCAGAAAAAGAATAATAGATGCTTTATTGTTTTGCAATTCGCTGAAAGAAAACTTTTGGTGTTCCACTGTTGGAAGCTGCAGGCTGAAATCCAGCTTTTGCTTCTTCGCACAACTTCCAATAACTGAAACACAAAAAATGACCAGGAAAAGATGCAGCAGTTTCATTTTAGCAAGGTGAAAGTTCAAAAGTACAGCAGTGAAAAATCTAATTGACAGAAAATAAAAAACTCCGGCTCAATTTGTTTCAAAAAATCCCACGCTTCCTCCCACCCAGGTCTTGTTCTTGTTAAAATCGACACCAATCATTTTTCCCCTGCTCAATCGGACGACGCTGATCACGGGCTTCGGTTTTTCGAATTCATCAAGCCACAGAAAGAGAATCCGGATTTCTGTTTTCACCGTACCATCGGGAGCACGTAACACGGGTTCATAATTCACTTTTCGCTGTAGAATGTAATTGCTTCGATCTTTAATGCTGTCAACGATATCTTTTGTAACGTCAAAGAAAACTCCTGCGCCGGCAAAAGAGAACAGCGGTTTCAAAACATAATTCTCAAGATCACCCGGAATTTCTTTTAGCTCATTCAGGAAATTTGTTTTCGGAACATAGCGGCTGTCGAGAAAAGGAAGTGAAAACTTACTGATGCGGAAAAACCAATTCGGATGACTCACCCACTGCACATCCACATCTTCAGTAAGATGAAACTGACATTGCAGATCTTTTCTTTTCACCAGTTCGTCGAAGATCACACGATTGTAAATTCTTGTGATCGGAATTTTCCTTCCATCCTTTTCATAAAAAAGTTTTCTTCCTTCCCGAATCACTTTGCTGATGCACAGGTAGTTTATCCCGAGATATTTTTTTGTAAGCTCAAAATCTACCCGGGTCTTTTGCTTCTCGGGCTCAATCTCGAGGAGCACCACGTTCTCAGGATTTTCATTAGCCACAATCCACTCACGAAGCATTGTAATGTAGGAGTCCTGATTTAATCCGCTGAATAAGTGGTCCACTGTATCAGGAATCGTAAAATGCTCACGGTATTTTTTTGCCAGCCAATGCTGATAACCGAACAGGGAAGGAAAGGCCTGCAACTCGATCAACTGCGGGAGCAACTCACCGCTTTCATTTTTGCAAACGGCAAAATCCAATGCAATAGTTGTCGGTTTCTTTGATTCGTGCGGAACATTCAGTTGAGAAGGAATTGCCGAAGCGGATTGGTGAAAATATTCTTCACTTGTCAGTTGTTTCAGAATTTCATCACTCGCCCTGAAGAGTTTTTCAGAAAATTCTTTAGGAACAAAGAGTGGTGTTTCTGCAATGCGAAAGTCAATATGATAGCCTGCTTCAGCATTAAGATCATGAAGAAAATTTTGATATTTCTCTTCTGAAAAATCGGCGTTATATTGATCGCGATAAATAGAAATCATTAGGCAAATTTATTCCTTGGAAAAAAGAAGTACGGACATAGCTGCTCAGGGAAACAACCGATATATCTCTTTACGATTTGCAATTCGGGCAAGCTCGATTTTATCCTGTTCAATGAAGATTCCTATTCTGTAATCACCGGTTCTTATTCTATACGCATTCTTAACTCCATGAAGTTTTTTCAAGTTTCGAATCTGGTCAGGTGAAGGAGCAACTTTCAGCTCTTCAATTATTTGTGACACCGATGCCTTTACTTTCTTATCAGTAATTTTATTAAGGTCCCGTGAAAACTTTTCAAGATATTCAACCTTCACATGAGAGAAATTTAGCTGTGAAGTTTTTTCATGATTTCGCTCTCAGAAACTTTTTTTTTGCGGTCAGCTTGTTTCATCAAAATAGAAAGCCCAAGATCTTCTTTTTCTTCTGTCGAAAGTCTGTGTGTAGCAATTCCAAGTTTGGTGAGCAGTTCATTCACGAATGCTTCTTCCTTCTTATTTTTTACTGTTACAAGCAATGATGACATATTTCAGTTTTGGTTAAAGTTAAAAAAATGAATGGAACAATTTCAAGCTATACGTACTCCGCCTGCAATACTCTATCAAACGCAATTCTCAAAAAAGTAGGAAGCACAGTTTTCTGCGTGAGCACAATTTTCTCCGGATCATCGAGCATATCAATCATCTTATAATATTTTTCCTCACCATAGTTTTTAATGATCGCTTCCTTTTTATCCGGCTGTGTGAAGTAGCGAATCATTCCATGCGGATCGGCCTCAGGGTGAAATTGCGTACCTATGAATTCATCCGAGAATCGAACAGCCATGAGTGCGCGCTCGAGCTGCACATGCGGGCGAATTTTTTCCAGTGCAAGAATCTTAAATCCCTCCACATCAAGGAGCGCCGTATTGGGTTGAATCACCTGGTACTCGCGGGAGTCAGTGGCATAAAATGGTTCCGGTAAATTTTCAAAGAGTGGCTCTTCCAGGCCCGCCTCTGTTTTGTGAACAGGGAAAATCCCGAATGCAGGGCGATGTCTTTTCGTCACTTTCCCGACATTCCAATGCCTGCATATCAGTTGAAAGGAATGACAAATGAAGAAGACGTGTTTTTTTCTCTCCTGGTTTTTCAGATTGAAATTCCAGAGGTGATCCATCAACCGGAAATATTTTTTCTCCCAGAGATCATTGCTTTCTAAGGGACTGCCGGGCCCGCCGGAAGAAATATAAATGTCATAGCTGTCATCAGGGAGTTCTTCAGCAGATCGGACATCAAATACATGCCACCGAATCTGCGCATCAATCTTCTTCGATTCCAAATAAAGAAGGCTCCGGATTCCACGCATTCCCTGGTTGGGATGGCGGTTGTACATGTCAAGCACTGCAACTCTTATTGACGGCTTATCCATCATTCAGTAAAGATACTTCAGTGAAGCAAGATTAATTTTTGTGAGGTAAAGAAAAAACCCATAGAAGTCATTTGGCCAAAGGTGGAAACAGGCAGATGAATAAGAAAGTTTCAGGGAAGAAAGCTTTCAACATCTATGCGGAGCTGTAGAAAATTTTTATTCCTTCACCATCTTTTGCGACCAAAAGTGATTGCCGGATTGTAATCGCACAATAAAAATCCCTGTGGGAAGATCATCAACATCTACAACTTGGTTGTGGAGATCAGGATAGAGAATAAGCTGTTTTACCACTCTCCCGTATGCATCCGTGAACGTAAGTCTTGCAGTTGCTTCAATGGAATAGGTGATCTTGCAATTATCAGAGGCAGGATTTGGAAAGATTTTTATTCCATTCTTATTTTGGTCAGTGCCTGCATTTTCTGTTGGAATGGCAGTAGAATACTTTGCGAAGAAAATATCCGGAGGATCGGAAATACTGCCGGTTCCAACAAAGATCGCAGAATCAATCCCCGGATCAAGGTCAGCAGAACCTGCAAAACCACTCGTTACATAAAGATTGTTTGCAGCATCTAAACAAACAGAATTGTGATAGAGCTGGTATCCTTTCGCGCCATCCTCCGTAGCCCATAAGACGTCTCCTGAAGAATTGTATTTGGCGATATAAAATTGATAAAGCCCCGGTGAGCTGAGAATAGTTGACCCTATTCCCGGATCAAAATCAAATGTCTCTTTGCATGTACCGGCGAGATAAATATTTTCAAAGCTGTCAACCTGGATTGAATTGTAGCCGCTGTATCCGTAATAACCAACAGACTGAATTCCTTTAGCCCACATGTAGTTGCCATTACCACTGTATTTAGCAATGAATATTGTATTACTGAAATTACTGCCCGAAGATAAATCAGCAGTATCAGGTCCGGGATCAAAATCAGTAGTAAAATATATATCGCCTGACAAATAAATATTTGTTGAGTCGCCGCTGGATTTCACCTGCATGCAATGTAAATTCTCTCCTCCATTACCACCCAGAGTTTTTGCCCATTTAAAATTTCCTGAAGCATCATACTTAGTAAAAAAAATAGAGCCATAATAAAATGGGGATGCTGTGTGATTATCAATGCCGGCACCCGGATCAAAATCAACGGTTCCAATGAAAATTCCTCCTGCATAAACATTATCAGAGTCATCTAAACATACATAGTAGCCCTCATCACCACCATCATTTCCGCCAACTCCCTTTGCCCAGATGTAGTGACCGGATGAATCATAACTGGCTATAAAAATATCTCCCGCTCCGTTTCCAAAACCCTCAGGATAAAGAAAGGCAGTACCTGCCCCCGGTTCAAAATCAACAGTGTCAGAATAAGATCCCGTGATGTAAATATTACTTGCATCATCCAATTGGATTGAATTAGAATAGTCATTAAGATAACTTCCGATTCTTTTTGCCCAAACATATTCTCCGTTAGCATTGTATTTTGCAATGAAAATATCAATGCTACTCCCGGCATTAAGAGCATTTGTATCAGGACCCGGATCAAAGTCCACTTTATTCGAAAAGTAACCCGTGGCAAACACGTTGCCTTCATGATCTAATCTAAAAGAGGAACATACTGCATAAGGTGTATTTCCGATTCCGAAGGCCCACAGATAATTTCCGGAGTTATCATATTTAGCAATAAAAAAACTTTGATTTGAGCCATCAGCTCCAATCAGGTCTGCAGCACCGGGTCCGGGATCAAAATCTACGGTATCCTGAAAGTCACCTGCGATATATATATTACCAGGTGGGTCACTTTGTATTGTTGATCCGGCATCATACCCATTCCCTCCTATGCTTTTTGCCCATTGATAAACGGGTTGGGCATTTGCAAGAGAAATAAAACTTAACAAAAGAATTGAGAGGTAAACTTGTCTTTTCATTGATTTGAGTTTTAAAATCCTGAATGCAGGATAAAGTTAAATCGTTTATGCAACAGTGAAGGGTATTCAGAACTTCAAACTTCCCCTGCAAACCATTCAGGCAAACTCTCAAGATTTCTCTTGACATAGCTCGGCTTGATAAACTTGAATGCTGCAGCGGGAAGAACTGAGAACGCAATAAGATTTTCAGACACGGGGATTTGCTGGGTTCATGCATCCCGAAATATTTTACCCGAGACCGATATTCGTTTCCTGCACAATGAAGTCAACTACTTTTTTCAAGTCGCCTCCGCTTTCATCAAACACTTTTAACTGACGATCAGCGCCGGTGCCCGTCTTCAAAATTGTACGCAGGTAATTTACTTCATCGCGGGAATTAAGATCATCCACCACATCATCCACAAATTCAAACAGTTCATCCACTAATTGAGGGAATGGAACTTCTTCTTCTTTTCCAAAATCAATCATCTTGCCTTCAATACCGTATCGGGCAGCGCGCCATTTATTTTCATTGATGAGTGCGCGCTTATAGCTGCGGAAGCTGAGATTCTGCTGCATCAGCTTGTATTGCTTCGCCACTACGGCCTGCATTATGGCAGCGAGAGCAATTGTTTCATCCAATCGCATGGGCACATCACAGATGCGGAATTCAAGAGTGGAATAGACGGGATGAAGCCGCAGATCCCACCAGATTTTTTTTCCGTCGTCAATGCATTTTGTCTTTACGAGTAAGGCAACGTACTCATCAAACTCACTTACGCTGCTGAAGTTTTCAGGAATACCGGTACGCGGAAATTTGTCAAACACTTTGGAGCGATACGATTTGAAACCTGTTTTTCTACCGAGCCAGAAAGGTGAGTTGGTGGACAGCGCAAAGATGTGCGGCAGCAGATAGCGCACCCCATTCATAATTTGTATCCCTGTGTGACGCGAATCAATTCCTACGTGTACATGCAACCCAAAAATCAAATTGCTTCTCGCCGCATCCTGCATCTCATTCACGATCTCCTGGTAGCGCGGATGATCGGTGATGAGCGCATCCTGCCACCGTGAGAACGGATGAGCGCCTGCGCCGCCGATGCGGCAATTTTGATTTTGAGCAATCCCGGAAATAATGCTCCGAAGCTTCTTCACTTCTGCGCGCGCTTCTTTCACATCATGACAAATGTTGGTTCCCAACTCGACCACGGCTTTGTGCATCTCAGCTTTCACCTGCTCATTCAAAATCGTCTTCCCCCCTTCCACCACCTCATGCATGTGCGACACAAGCTCGCGCGTTTCAGGATCAATGATCATGAATTCTTCTTCGATGCCGATGGTGAAAAGCTGGTTCATTTCGGATTATGAATTACTTAATATCTTTTTAATGGAATTCATGAGATCGTCCCGATCAATCGGGGCTAAGTTTCGGATTTTGCAAACTGCGAATTGCCAACTTCAAACTTCTATTGCTGCACGGTTCCCGCACCCCGTGTCGCATTCTTCATAAACGTTCCCCACGTAAGATTGTCTGCGCCGTCTTTATGAGCAAGTGCTCTTTCAATGGCCATGTTTGCAGCATTCTCTACTACCCACTCAAAATTTTCTTCCCCCACTGAATTCTTATCAGCATCGGGTGAGGGATTGCAGAAATCAATCGCGTACGGAATTCCTTCCCGCACCGCAAACTCTACCGTGTTGAAATCATATCCCAAAGCGCGATTGAGCTTCAAAACATAATCATGAATTAATTGCATCAGTTCATTGCTCACATTGTGATTTGCAGTGTACCGAAGGTGATGAGGGTTGCGCGGTTCGTAGTGCATGCTGCGCACATACTTCCCGCCCAAACAATAACAGCGGAAATAGGAATCGAACTCAATCGCTTCCTGCAGCATCATCACAAGCTGTCCCGTCTCTGCATGTTTGGCAAACAACTCTTCGGAATCATGAATCTTGTACACGTGCTTCCATCCGCCGCCGGCATACGGTTTCATGAAGGCAGGAAATCCGATGTAGCTCAGCATGCCGTCCCAATCAAGAGGAGAAACAAGATTGCTGAATGAATCTTTTGAAGTTTCATCTGGATGTTGGTATGAAGGAAGAATCACCGTCTTCGGAACAGGCACCCCGATTTTTATTGCAAGGCAATTGTTGAAGAATTTGTCATCAGCGCTCCACCAAAATGGATTGTTGATCACTGCCGTTCCCATGAGCGCAGCGTTTTTCAGATACGCACGATAGAACGGAACATCCTGAGAGATTCGATCAATGATCACAGCATAATCCGTCGGGTAGGCCTGCGCTACTTTATCAATGCGGACAGCCTCAGCAGTGATGCCATCAATATTTTTTGAATTCACACGCGCTATAAATGCTTCCGGGAAGCTGCGCTCCATGCCGTGAAGGATTCCGATCTTTTTCATGAAGTGTACCTAAAATTTGGTTGAAGGAAAATTTTTTGGTGAAGAATTCTGAATGGAAAATAAGAGCGGGTAAAGATACACGTCGAAATGAAATCTTAGCGGAAGAACTTCGAAGAATCGGAGAAACGGCAATTGGCAAAATCTGGTTTCAAACTAAGAAACAGACAGAATCTTTAAGGTCGCAATTTGCGACCTTAAAGAATTTACCCCGGTGTAAAGGCGATTTCTTTAAGGTCGCAAATTGCGACCTTAAAACTTTTATCTTTCGGAAATGAAAAAGAAAAAGACAGCCATTCTAAAAGTAATTCCTGATGAAGTGCTGATCAATAAAATCTATTTCATCAGAGGAGAAAAGGTAATGCTCGATATTGACCTGGCAGAATTGTATGGAGTTACAACCCGCCGCCTGAAAGAGCAGGTACGCAGAAACATTGAAAGGTTCCCACAGGATTTTATGTTTCAACTTACGCGTGAAGAGTACAATTCTTTAAGGTCGCAAAATGCGACCTTAAAGAGAGGAGCGCACTCAAAGTACTTACCATTTGTATTCACAGAACATGGTGTTCTTATGCTCTCAAGTGTTCTGAAAAGTAAAAGAGCAATTCAAGTCAGCATTCAAATCATGCGCATCTATGCCAAGATGCGCGAGTATCTTTCAACTCATAAAGATGTGTTGATTGCATTACAGCAAATTGATCGCAAGCTGATCAGCCATGATGAAGACATTCAACAAATTTTTACATACCTGAAAGAATTGATCACCCAGCCATCGCCAAAGCGAAAGCTAATCGGATTTAAAATCAAGGGAAGCGAATAACTCATATAAAGAAGAATGAAAACTTCATAAATATTTTCGAAGACACCTGTGTATGAAACACTATTTTCTTTTTTTCATCACCGTATTTTTTCTTCAAGCGTATCACATTTCTTCTGCTCAGCCCGTTTCCATCAGCGGCATCATCAACACCTACACTCCTGTAATATCCATTGACACCACCGGCTGCAACGACATGATCAGCGTAGCAGACGCCACCGGCTTTTCAATGGGCGATACAGTGATGATCATTCAAATGAAAGGCGCGACGATTGATTCGTCCAACACATCTTCATTCGGTGATGTAACCGATTTCGGCAATGCGGGAAACTATGAATTCACAAGTGTATCTGCCATTTCTGCAAATCAAATCACCATCTCAGGTGTGCTTCAATACGCATATACGCCTGCGGGATATGTGCAACTGATACGTGTTCCTGTGTATTCTGATGCCGATGTTACTTCTACCTTGCTTCCCAAAGATTGGGACGGTTCAACGGGTGGTGTGCTGGTGTTTTTTGTTTCCGATACTTTGTATCTCGATGCGGATATTGATGCATCGGGAAATGGTTTTCGCGGCGGCGCTATTTCGAATAATCCTGATGGCGGCTGCGGCAACAACAACATCAACGGCTACTATTACGATTTGTACCAGGGTGGTTACTCCTGGCTGTTTGGCGGTGCAGAAAAAGGTGAAGGCATTGCAGTACTGAGTTCATCGAAAATGGGAGGCAGAGGAAAACTTGCCAATGGCGGTGGAGGCGGCAACAAGCATAATACCGGTGGAGGCGGCGGAAGCAATTATACCACGGGGGGAAAAGGTGGGAATGAGTTGCAGGGATGCATTCCGAATGGCAATGGTGGAATTGGCGGAGCAGCAATGCCATACAATCTCAATAAAATTTTCCCCGGCGGTGGCGGCGGTTGCGGCGATTTTAATAATGGTGTAGGAAGCGTAGGTGTTGATGGTGGAGGAATCATCATCATCAAAGCAAAATATCTTATAGGCAACAGCAATAACATTATTGCCGATGGATTGGATGAATTGGTCCAGGGAGGAGGAATTGCAGATGGCGTTGGCGGAGGAGGAGGTGGCGGAGCAATTTTTCTGGTGGTGAATGATTTCACTTCTTCATCTCTTGCATTGCAGGCAGATGGCGGTGATGGCGGTGATCAGGGCATAGGAAATTATTATGGATGTGCGGGAACCGGTGGCGGTGGAGGAACAGGAGTAATTTTCATCAGTGGTACTTCACTGCCTGCGAATGTTACTACGGAAGTTCTTCCGGGTGTAGCAGGTATTGTTCTGAATTCTGCTTTCCCCTGTTACAACACTACTTATGGGGCAACGAATGGAAGTACGGCTCCTTCGAACTATCTCACCGGATTGACTCTCCCTTATTCATTGCCACCTTGTCCAAACCAAAGTGTGTTTTTTGCTTCGAGCGATACAACGATCTGCGAAAAATTTTGTCTTGACTTCTTTGACCAGTCAATAAACAATCCTACATCGTGGCTTTGGTTGTTTCCCGGTGCAAGTCCTGCCACATCAACCGATCAGAACCCAATTCAAATTTGTTACAACCTGCCCGGCACCTATGACGTTACACTCATCACTTCTTCTGCCACGGGAAGTGATACGCTCACACTTACAAACTACATCACCGTTTATGCTACTCCGGCATTTCCCACCATTACTCAAAATGGATATGTGCTCACATCAAGCTTCGCAAATGCGTATCAATGGCAACTTAACTCCGCTGATATTCCCGGGGCAACAAATCAATCTTATACGGTTACTCAATCCGGATACTACACGGTAATAATCAGTGATGAAAATGGTTGTCAAAATTCATTTGGCACTTACGTTCTGATTGAAGGAATTGACGATTCATTTTCAGAAGAGAACATTTCTGTTCTTCCCAATCCTTCAAATGGTGATTTCGAAATTCAGTGCTCACCTGTTTCAAATTTGCGTCAGCTAAAAATTGATGTGGTAAATACTTTGGGCGAAAAGGTTTTTTCTTCCACGGAACAAATTTTTTCCTCCACATTTTTGGGGGGAATTCATTTAACCAATGTACCTGATGGAATTTATTTTATTCGCCTGAAATCAGAATCTTCTTCTCTCCAAATGAAACTGCTGGTGGTAAAATAATTTGTCGGAGTCTGGGTTTCCTGCCTGTAGGGGCATGGTTCACCCGTGCCCTCGTTCCGAATGTCACCCGTAAAAGGGCACGGGTGAACCGTGCCCCTACGGATTTGCCTAATTTTGAAACGAAAATTTTATCTGAAATGAATTCATTCTTTATTCTATCCTCTCTTATCTATATTCTGAACCAGCAAAATATTTTGAATAACCATGGTGGTGCAAATCTTAATGCCACCAACAAAACTCCGAAAGGAATGGTGTGGATTGCGGGTGGTGATTTTATTATGGGAACTGATGACGACAAACAAGCGCGCACAGATGAGAAGCCCTCACACAAAGTCCATGTGGATGGTTTTTACATGGATGTACATGAGGTGACGAATGCTGAGTTCACCGCTTTTGTAAAAGCGACCGGCTACATCACCACTGCAGAGAAACCCCTTGATTGGGATGAACTAAAAAAACAACTTCCCGAAGGAACTCCACGGCTGCCTGATTCATTGTTGGCTCCCGGGTCGCTTGTCTTCACACCACCATCACGACCGATTTCACTTGATAATGTAAGTCAATGGTGGTCATGGATTCGCGGCGCCGACTGGAAGCATCCTCTCGGGCCGGGTAGCTCAATTGCAGGAAAGGAAAATTATCCCGTCATCCAGGTTTCGTGGGATGATGCGCAGGCCTATTGCAAGTGGGCAGGAAAAAGATTGCCTACTGAGGCAGAGTGGGAATTTGCAGCCCGCGGTGGAATGAAAGATGCAGAGTATCCCTGGGGAAACGACACTTCATACTACAAGCACGCGAACACCTGGAACGGACACTTCCCTGATAGCAATACGTTAGCGGATGGCTATGACCTGATGGCTCCTGTAAAATCTTATGCGCCAAATGGGTATGGGTTGTATGATATGGCCGGAAATGTTTGGGAGTGGTGCAGCGATTGGTATCAAAGTGATTATTACCAGGAATGTGCAAAGCAGAAAATTTCAAATAACCCTCAAGGGCCCGCTTCGAGTTTTGATCCTGATGAACCTACTGTCCCTAAGCGAGTTAATCGCGGCGGATCATTTTTATGCAGCGATAGTTATTGCTCCAGTTACCGCATTACCGCAAGAATGAAGAACTCACCGGACACTGGACTCGAACATTGTGGATTTCGTTGTGTGATGATGAAGTCGAAGCCATAAGAAGCAATTAGCTTTGATCTGTCCCAATTGGAGAAAATAAATTTCCTGCCACACAGTTATAGAAAGATCTTCAAGTTATAGCTACTGATAACTATTGCATTGATCGTTTTACAAATTGATAATTTCTGATGGCACGGTTTTTACAATTTATGATGCCTGAATTTTTTTGGGGAGATAAAAACTCAAATCAATTTCAAACTATGAAAACAAAAATCATTTCTTTAATCGTATTCATGTTTATCTGCATCTTCGGATTTGCGCAAACTAAGAACGTGGGCTTCTACGCCGGTCCTAATTTCGCAAACATCAATATCACGTCGCCGGATCTCAATGCGCAAAATCATTCGGGATATCAGGTGGGCGGTTTTTATCGCAAAGGAAAAACCGTGTATGGACAAGTGGGATTGGAATACCTGAAACTGCAGACCAATCTAATAAATGATACTGTCAGCGGCGCCATAGATCTGAATCGTTTTCAGCTTCCGCTCTATGGAGGAATAAACCTGTTGAATCCGGCAAAGAAAATTCTCAATGTGCGGTTGTATGCGGGGCCGGTAGTTACTTTTACGAGTACAGCTCCGAGTTTCAATCCTGAGTTCACACTGAAAGATTTCACTCGCTTCGGCATCAACGGAACTGCCGGTGCGGGACTCGACGTGCTCTTTTTTACACTCGATGCCGGTTACACCTTTGGGCTGAATAATCTTTTCAGCAATACATTCGATGGTAAAGCAGATTATGCTTTTGTGAATTTGGGATTGAAGTTTTAAGTAGGAGAATTTTTTTCGCTTGAATCAGTAGGCAACATATCCTTTGATATTTCTAATCATAGCTCTCCATCACTGACAATGTTGGGTATTGCGAACCGGAGAGCAGCACATACCCCTATTCTGAATTAATAATCAAATTTTAATTCTCGCTCACAAAATCTATCAGTACATTTGTTCCAATTAACTCCTTACACATGAAGCGATTAATACCCCTCGTAGTTTTCTTAATTGTAACATCACAGTTCACATCTGCTCAAACTCCTGACTGGAGTTCTAAGATCGCCAATATTATTTACAGCAATTGTTCCAGTTGCCATCATGAAGGCGGCATTGGTCCTTTTTCATTGATGACCTATGATGATGCGGTGACCAATGCTACCAACATTCAAGCGTATGTAGTAGCAGGAAAAATGCCACCGTGGCCACCCGATCCTTCCTGCAGCTATCAGATCATTGGTGACCGCCGTCTGAGTGATGATGACATCAATGCCATTAATGATTGGGTTAATGGCGGAGCACCTTCCGGTGATCTTGCCAGTGCACCACTGCCTCCAACTTTTTCCGCAAACAGTTCTGTGCTGAATGGGATTGATCTGACGGTAGCTCTTCCGCACTACACTGTTCAGCTTGCAACGGATGAATACAGAACGTTCGTGATTCATTCAGGTTTCACTGATCCGCATTACATTAACCAGCTTGAAGTGCAGCCGGGCAACAATTCCATCGTGCATCATGTGCTTGTGTATTACGATCCAACGAGTGCTTCTAACGATGCTGATTTGCAGGATTCGCTGCCTGGATTTTCCACCAATGGTACAAACACGCCAAGCGCCAGTTGCGTTATGATTGGCGGATGGGCACCGGGAGCGCAGGCGCAAAAACTTCCTGCGAACATGGCGTATCAGGTTCCTGCCAATGCTGATTTTGTTGTGGAGGTTCATTATGCGCCGGGAAGCATTGGAAAGAGCGATTCGACAAAAGTGAATCTGAAGTATTGTACGCAGGCAAGCCCGCGCTTGCTGAGTACGCAGCCCATCTTGTTTCATTACTGGCCCTGCATCAGTCCTGCACTCAATATTCCTGCTAACACCGTCAAAAGCTTCCATGAAAAATCTCTCGACTTTTCAGTCCCCCAAATAGACTACAATCCTTCCGGCGATTACTCGCTGCTTGGAGTTGCACCACACATGCACCTGATCGGAAAATCATGGAACGTGTACATGACATCACCCACCAACGATACCACGAATTTGGTTTGCATTCCTGATTGGAATTTTCATTGGCAATTAGGATATGAATTTCACAACCTGATTCACTTCCATGCAGGTGCGGGGTACCATCTCGGTGCAAAAGCAACCTATGATAATACATCCAACAATCCAAACAACCCAAGCAATCCTCCTGTAGATGTAACACTTGGTGAGAGAACAATTGATGAAATGATGATTGTGTTCTTCTCTTTTCTCAACTATCAGCCGGGTGACGATACCGTTATACTTGAGCAAACTACCGGAGTGAATATGCCTGTAAATCCATCATTGCCTCTGAGCTTGTTTCCGAATCCTGCAAGCGATGAAGTGGAGCTTTCAGCTATTCTGCCTGCAAATGATTTGCAGATCAATATCATGAATACTGCAGGGGTGGTGATCAAATCGTTCGATCAGGGACATCAGTTAAAAGGTATGTACGCAACGCGACTAAGTTTGAAAGATATTCCGCAGGGAATTTATTTGCTTGAAATTTCTTCGGGAGGAATTCATTCGATCAAGAAATTAGTGAAACTGGAATAGTGAATAAAGAAAGTGAACAATGAAAAAATACAAAGGCGGCTGCGAAGTCGCCTTTTGTTTTTAAGGACTTTACAACGAAGGGGGTTGCGGATTACTGTTGCTTCACAAACAGCTTATTACCAATTATTTTAAAAAAGATGTTACATTGTGAAATAATATTGATTTAAGAATTGGCCAAAGGTCTCCTTATGGAGAAAATAAAAAGTTAATTGGTGCAGTAACCGGATAGTAAGCTCGCATGTAAGAACCAACCGGGGCTTTTTTTTTCAGAAATATTTTGATTGTAAACTTCCAGAATTTCATCAGGCAAAGAACCTGCAAGATGAATATACCACTATCATCTTTCGCACCTTTCAGTTGCTCTTTTTCTCCTCAGCTTCCGGAGTTGTTGTTAAAGTTGAATTGCAGCATCGCTATTACCACTTACCAGGCCGGCAAATTGGTTTTCATCAGTCCATCGGATGAGAACCGGCTCATTATGCTTCCTCGCACGTTCAGCAAACCGATGGGATTTGATGTTGATGCAGACCGGATGGTGCTCGCTACAAAAGATGAA
The DNA here is from genome assembly GCA_035638255.1 of Chitinophagales bacterium. Classification (GTDB taxonomy): domain Bacteria; phylum Bacteroidota; class Bacteroidia; order Chitinophagales; family UBA10324; genus DASRAJ01. Next base: position 9,581 of record DASRAJ010000055.1, on the reverse strand, counting down.
GTGATCTATCTCGAAAACTCAAGAGAGTTAGCCGTTCATTACCCGAACAAAAAAAATACATACGACAGTTTATTTGTGCCACGTGCAACTTTTTATTCCGGGCAGGTTGACATGCATGATATCGCTTTGGGTAAAGAAGGTATTTGGGCGATCAACACTTCCTTCTCCTGTCTTTGCCTGGTTACAGGCAACTATAATTTCATTCCCAAATGGAAACCACCTTTTATTACCGAACTATTATCAGAAGACCGCTGCCATCTGAATGGCATGGTGTTGATCAACGGAAAACCGAAGTATGTAACTGCATTGGGAACTACGAACACACCACAAGGCTGGAGAGAAAATATAGTTGATGGAGGAATATTAATGGATGTAGAAACCAATGAAATTATCCTCGACAAATTACCAATGCCTCATTCACCGATGATGTACAGCGGTGAATTGTATCTGCTGCTTTCCGCCACAGGTGAAATCATCAAAGTGAACATCAAAGAAAAAAGCTATGAAGTGGTAAAGCAGTTGAATGGCTACTGCCGCGGAATGGATATTTATGGTGACTACCTGTTTGTGGCCATGAGCAAACTACGAAAGAACTCTTCCACGTTTGCCAAACTCTCCTTTGCTGAAAAGGCAGACACGGCAGGAATAAAAATAATTCACGTGCCCACCAAAGCATTTGCTATGGAAATGAAATATGAAACCAGTGTGGATGAAATCTATTCCTTAAAAATTTTAGCCAACACCATTCGACCAAACATTTTGAACACGATAAACCCAATACATAAATACTCACTCAGCATACCCGGACAAACCTTCTGGGCAAATCCTGATGAAGTCTCTGCAAACGAATAATTCAATTTCACTTTTTTCTTAAATCTAAATCCCATGAAACAAGCACTCATTTACAACGGGCTGGTGCGTTTCTATAATCGCTCCTGGCGAAAACTTCATAGCCTTATTGCAGCAGGAAAAAATCTGCGCAAGCAAAGCATACTGCAAAAGCGTATCGTACGATTGTTTAAGACACTCACTGGCTTGCAACGGGTCCTAAAATTAGGGATGGCAACGGCAGCGCTGTCTGCCGGCCTGCTGCTCTTTCAGCCCAATGCTGCACAGGCCCAGCCGGAAATCACCTTTGCTGCTGCACAAACCAATCCCTTTGGCTTAGCGGATATTGGCTATCGCTCTACTTCTGCACTGGCTGATCTGGATGGAGATGGAGATTTGGATTTGCTGGCAGGAGAAGGCGAGGGCAACTTTTTCTATTTTCAGAACATAGGAACACCTTCCGCACCTGCTTTTGCTGCTGCACAAACCAATCCATTTGGCTTAACGGATCTTGGCTATTGGTCTATTCCCAGCTTTGTAGATCTGGATGGAGATGGGGATATAGATTTGATGGCATCAGAAGATTATGGAAATTATTTCTATTTTCAGAATACAGGCACTATTGCTGCTCCTGCTTTTGCTGGTGCACAAGGCAATCCATTTGGCTTATCAGATCATGGTTATCGGGCTGCTTCCGCCTTTGGTGACCTGGATGGAGATGGGGATCTGGATTTGATATCAGGATCGGGTTCCGGCAATTTTTTCTATATGCAGAACACAGGGATCGCTTCTGCTCCTGATTTTCCTGTTGCACAAACCAATCCATTTGGCTTAACTTTTATTGCAACTAATACTTCTCCTGCCTTTGCTGACCTGGATAATGACGGGGATATAGATATGATTACGGGATCGGGTTCCGGCAATTTTTTCTATATGCAGAACACAGGGACCACTGCTGCTCCTGCTTTTGCTGTTGCACAAACCAATCCATTTGGCTTAACTGCTATTGGATCCGTTGTTTATCCCGCCTTTGGTGACCTGGATAATGACGGAGATATGGATATGATAGCAGCAGAGGGGTCCGGCAATTTTTTCTATTTTCAAAACATCACTCCCTGCTTTGGCTTAACTGTATTTGCCGATACAGATGATGACAGTTTTGGAGATGCAGCTAACAGCCAGTTTGTTGCAGATTGCATTGTGCCTGGCGGTTATGTTTTCGATAGTACCGATTGCAATGATAGCAATGCAGGAATTCGCCCGGGTGCCTGTGATGGCACAAATGGTATTGATGATAATTGCGATGGAGCTACGGATAATGGTTTTGCAACTACTACTTTCTATGCCGATGGCGATGGCGATGGATACGGCGATTTATCTAATCATGTGAATGAATGCAGCGCACCCGTGGGATATGTTGGCGACAGCACCGATTGTGATGATGCTATTGCATCGAGTCACCCCGGTGCTCAAGAAGTAATAAATGGAATAGATGACAATTGTGATGGTACTGTTGATGGTGATTTTTGGACACATAAAGACGACATCGCGGGAGGTGCAATCTCAGCTGCATTTGGATTTTCTATTGGTAATAATGGCTATATCGGCAGTGGTGAAGGGAGTGATTTCTGGGAGTACAATGCTGCCACCGATGCCTGGACACAGAGAGCCAACTATGGAGGAGGATTAAGAGGGTCAGGGGTGGCATTTTCCATTGGTAACAAAGGGTATATTGGTACCGGGGAAACAGAAGATGGTAATTGGTCGAATGATTTCTGGGAATATGACCCGGCATCCAATACCTGGGCGCAGAAAGCCAATGTTGGAGGGGCAGGAAGAGTAGGTGCCTTTGCATTCTCAATCGGCAACAAAGGATATATAGGCTGCGGCAACCACGAAATTTGCTGTACCGATGATTTTTGGGAATATGATCCTGCCACTAATGTATGGACACAAAAATCACATTTCGGAGGTTTGGCAAGAATGCGGGCAACCGCATTTACCATTGGTAACAAGGGATATGTCGGAACCGGTTATAGCTTCACGAATGGTTGGCTGGGCGATTTCTGGGAATATGATCCTGCCACAGATACATGGACACCGAGAGCCGGCCTCAGTAAAAGAGAGGGTACTGTCAGTTTCTCCATTGGCGACAAAGGGTATGCGGGTTGGGGCTCTTACGGAGATTACTACGATATGTATCCAAGAAATGATTTCTTGGAATATGATCCTTCTACCGATGCATGGACGCAGAAAACTGAATTCGCAGGCGGGGGTTCTATTGGCTTTTCGATTGGGAGAAAAGGATATATTGCGGTGGGTCTTGAGTTCTGGGAATATACCCCGGAGTGCTACGGTGGCCTAACTGTTTATGCTGATGCTGATGGCGATGGATACGGAGATGCATCTAACAGTTTATTTGTGGCAGACTGCATTGCGCCCGACGGTTATGTTTTCTATATTACAGATTGTAATGATGCTGATGCAAGTATTTATCCCGGTGCCGTTGAAATACCAAATGGGGTTGATGATGACTGTAACGGAATTATTGACGATAATGTCTGCGCATTACCTACTATCCTCTCAGTAAGTAAAATCACCGGCACCACCGCTAAATTAAAATGGAATGCCGTAGCAGGAGCCGAAGGCTATACTGTTCGCTACAAAGTTGCAAACACCGACGGATGGAAATATTCAACTACCTATAACTCTTCAAAACCCGTAAGCGGGCTATTGCCGAACACAGTATATAAATGGGAGGTCAAAACTTTTTGCCATATAGACCCTCCCTATGTAAAGTCTGATTGGTCTTCAAAGCAACAATTTACTACCGGCTCACTACGCTCGGCTGATGAATCACCACAGCAAGTTTCATTTCAGATTTATCCTAACCCCGCTGACGGTCATGCAACCATTCAATTCTCCATAGGAGTCCCTTCGGACACACTTCCGCAATCATCGCATGTATATATAAAAGTGTATGACTTAAGGGGAAAAGAAATTGTAACACTGCTGGATGAGGATGTGGAGCAAGGAGATCATTCATTGCTGCTCAACACAAATCATTTTCCAAAAGGAGTTTACATCGTGAAAATGATTTCTCCCGCAGTACTGCGTGATGGAATTGAAAATCAGAAGTTGATTGTGCAATGAAATTCTTTAACCCCAACCAGTTCTTTGAATATTTGGCTATCATTTTATTTCACTGAGCAAAATCCAACAACTATGTTGAACACAATCAAAAATAAGCAGAGTGTGAAATCCCGCTTCTTAGCGAGGAAACACATTACCACAATTTTTGCAATGCTGCATGCTCTGGCAACCTCGCTTCTAACGGCGCAAATCGCACCGCTCAAACAATGGGATGCGCGATTTGGAGGCAGCGACTTTGATCAACTTACTTCTCTTCGGCAAACTGCTGAGGGAGGATATATTCTTGGAGGATATTCTAGTTCAGGAATCAGCGGAGACAAAACAGGGACTGGACAGGGCTTTGATGATTTCTGGATTGTAAAGACCGATACCAATGGAGTGAAACAATGGGATGCAACATTTGGAGGCAGCGACTATGATCAACTTTATTCTCTTCAGCAAACTGTTGACGGAGGATATATTCTTGGAGGATATTCCAGTTCAGGAATCAGCGGAGACAAAACTCAGGCAAGCCAGGGGGGAAAGGATTATTGGATTGTAAAAACCGATGCCAATGGAGTAAAACAATGGGATAAACGCTTTGGAGGCAGCAGTGATGATATTCTTCGTTCTATTCAGCAAACTGCTGACGGAGGATATATTCTTGGCGGAGCTTCTCTTTCAGGAATCAGTGGAGACAAAACGCAGGCAGGCTGGGGCAATTATGATTTCTGGATTGTAAAGATCGATGTCGATGGAGTAAAACAATGGGATAAACGATTTGGAGGCAGCGGCTTTGATTATCTTTATTCTCTTCAGCAAACTTCTGACGGAGGATATATTCTTGGAGGATGGGGCGGTTCAGGAATCGGCGGTGACGTAACTCAGGCACCCCATGATGGTTATGATTTCTGGATTTTAAAGACCGATGCCAATGGAGTGAAACAATGGGATAAACGATTTGGAGGTAGCGGCAATGATGTTCTTTACTGTCTTGAGCAAACTACCGATGGTGGATATATATTAGGAGGATATTCTGATTCAGGAATCAGTGGAGACAAAACACAGGCATGCTGGGGCTATGAAGATTATTGGATGGTAAAGATCGATGCCGATGGAGTACAACAATGGGATGCACGGTTTGGAGGCGCCGATCACGATTATTTTTATTCACTACAGCAAACGGTTGATGGAGGATATATTTTGGGTGGGTTTTCTTATTCAGGAATCAGCGGCGACAAAACACAGGCAAGCCAAGGCGGTATAGATTTCTGGATTGTAAAGACCAATTTCAATGGAACAAAACAATGGGATGCACGATTTGGAGGCAACAGCACTGATGGATTTTTGGAAATCCCCGTTCAGCAAACTGCTGATGGAGGTTACATTGTGGGGGGAAGATCCTATTCAGGAATCAGCGGTGACAAAACACAGGCAAGCCAGGGTCTTTATGATTACTGGATTGTAAAGGTTGCTTCCGACTGCAATGGCGGCATAACTGTTTATTCTGATAATGATAGTGATGGATTTGGAGACTCGGCAAACAGCTTGTTTGTTGCAGACTGCGTAACCCCGCCAGGATACATAACAGATAACTCCGATTGTGATGATGCGAATGCAGCAATAAATCCCAACGCAATAGAAATAGCCAATGGTCTGGATGATGACTGTAATGGACTTATTGACGAAGGCGATCAGCTTAAAGAATGGGATGCACGATTTGGAGGCAGCGGCGAGGATCAACTTCATTCTCTCCAACAAACTGCTGACGGGGGATATATCCTAGGAGGATATTCTGATTCAGGAATCAGCGGAGACAAAACACAGGTAACTCAGGGCGGCTTCGACTACTGGATTGTAAAGACTGATGATAATGGTGAAAAACAATGGGATAAACGATTTGGAGGCAGCAACTATGATATTCTTTATTCTCTTCAGCAAACTGCTGACGGAGGATATATATTGGGAGGGTATTCTGATTCCGGAAACAGTGGCGACAAAACGCAGTCGAGCCAGGGTGGTTCTGACTATTGGATAATAAAAATAGATGCCAATGGTGAGAAACAATGGGATAAACGATTTGGCGGTAAAAAATCTGATGTTCTTCAATCTCTTCAGCAAACTGCGGATGGAGGATATATATTAGGAGGATATTCTGATTCTGGAAACAGTGGCGACAAAACGCAGTCAAGCCGGGGCAGTAGCGACTACTGGATTATAAAAACCGATGCTAATGGAGAGAAACAATGGGATAAACGATTTGGAAGCTATGGTGACGAGATTCTTTATTCTCTTCAGCAAACTTCGGATGGAGGATATATACTTGGAGGGAATTCGAGTTCGGGAATTGACGGCGATAAAACACAGGCAAGCCGGGGCAATGACGATTACTGGATCGTAAAGACCGATGCCAATGGAGTGAAGCAATGGGATGCAACATTTGGAGGCAACAGCAGTGAGTTTCTTTATTCTCTTCAACAAACCGCTGACGGAGGATATATTTTGGGAGGACATTCTGGTTCAGGAATCAGTGGTGACAAAACACAGGCAAGCCAGGGTGGTTATGATTATTGGATTGTAAAGATAGATGCCAATGGAGTGAAACAATGGGATGCAGGATTTGGGGGCAGCAGCTTGGATGGTTTTTTGGACCTCACTGTTCAGCAAACTGCTGACGGCGGATATATTCTGGGAGGAAGATCTTCTTCGGGAATCAGCGGAGACAAAACACAGGCGAGTTGGGGTTCTGATGATTACTGGATTGTAAAGACAGATGTCAATGGAGTGAAACAATGGGATGCGCGATTTGGAGGCAGCGGTTTTGATGGTCTTTATTCTCTCCGGCAAACTGCTGAAGGAGGTTATATCCTGGGAGGAATTTCAGAATCAGGAATCAGCGGCGACAAGACACAAGCAAGCGAGGGTAGTTTTGATTTCTGGATTGTAAAGGTTGCCGCTGAATGCGATAGCGGCTCAACAGTTTTTGCCGATGCTGATGGCGATGGTTACGGCGACATTGCAAGCACCTTGTTTGTTGCGGACTGCATTGCGCCGGGCGGTTATGTTTATAACAGCACTGATTGCAATGATGGAAATGCTTCCGTTCATCCCGGCGCAACAGAAGTTTTAAATGGCATTGATGATAACTGCAATGGAATTATTGACGAAGTCGTTGGCTGCCCATTACCCGCTAATCTTTCAGCAGCCAAGATCACCGGCACCTCAGCCAAACTAAAATGGGATGCAGTTACAGGAGCCGAAGGTTATACGGTTCGCTACAAAGTTGCCAGTACCGACGGATGGAAATATGGAACTACCTATCACTCATCAAAACCCATTAGCGGGCTTTTACCAAACACTGTATATAAATGGGAGGTCAAAACTTTTTGCCACATAGATCCTCCTTATATAAAGTCTGATTGGTCCTCAAAGCAGCAATTCACGACAGGCTCACTTCGCATGGGTGATGAACAGCCGGCCTCACTTGAATTGTATCCGAATCCTGTTTCTGAAAACTTCACGCTGGATCTTCAACTCTCCGAAGGAGTCCTCACGGACAATTCAAGTGCCGATCAATCAGCAACTATTTTCCTATTGAATGCGCTTGGTCAGGTGATTTATTCTGAAAAAGCAGCAGTTGATAATGGTGAACTGAAAAAAGAAATCATCATGCCTTCATCAGCATCTTTAGGTTGGTACACGGTGAGAGTAGTATTAAGCGATCAGGTGGTTGAGAAGAAATTGTTGTATCAGAAATAGCTGATTAATCTTTTCACTTGAAGAGACGATTCCGGAGGAAATTAATTAACGATCTAAAAAATAAAGCCATGAAAAAGATTCTCAAAAAACCCTACTAACGAAATGCACTTTTCTGAAACAAGGTTTGGAAGTATGCAGCCAGTCGCAGGCGTAGCGACGTAAATCAAAACACAATTCTTAACTCTAAAACTCTAAACAATGAAAAACAAAATCTTATTCATCGCTTCAATAGCAATCTTCATTTCAACATCAAAAATTTCCGCACAGGTCGTCACAACGCTGCCTATTACCGCAGTCAGTTTTCCAAAAGAAGTTGTGCCTGTTGATGCGGGCACAATCGAATTCGATGCAAAAATGACTGACTTTAGTGGATATATACCCTCGGGAGGAGTGGAGCCGCATTTTTTCGAGATCTATGATGGAACCAGCACTTACCACATTGGCTTCAATGGAAATGATGGCGCAGCAGATGGCGGCCTGGTTGGCAGGGTCGGCAGTAATTTTTCCTGCGGAACCGGATCGTTTGGCGCGTGGTACTTCGAAGATATTTATGAGGCCGGTGAAGTAGACCAATGGCACCACTATAAATTCGTATGGGATAAAGATGGATTCCCGCAAGGTAACAACACACGCAAAGTGGACATATACATTGATGATGTGCTCAATTCAAGCCATTGGGAGAAAGATGGTGATGAGACGATTCTACAACCCACTGACGGAACGTTTAATCTAATAACATGCGATAACATAAGCGACCTCCCGGGCGTAGTGGCCATTGATGAGCTCAAGATATATGATGGCGATGGTAACCTTGTGCTATACAATAAACTGGGTTCTCAGCAGGAAATTGAAAACAGTGAGGTGGGTTTAAATGGCTCCTTCAATGGCTTCGGCGATGCCCATTTTGTACCGGGTATAGACGGTGATGCAGTTGAAGCCAATCCAGTTCTAGGTTTAGGAACCGGCGTATCATCCTGCAACGCTCCCGCCGGATTAACTGTAGTTAACATTACAGCTACTACAGCGAAGTTAAAATGGAATGCAGTTGCAGGAGCCGAAGGTTATACGGTTCGCTACAAAGTTGCAAGCACCAACGGATGGAAATATGGAACCACCTATGGACATTCAAAACCCATTAGCGGACTTTTACCAAACACAGTATATAAATGGGAGGTCAAAACTTTTTGCCATATAGACCCTCCTTATATAAAGTCTGATTGGTCTTCAAAGCAACAATTTACTACCCTTGCAGAAAACTCAGGCGCGGATCAATATTTCACTGTTCCTGATGGTGTAACGCAGCTTACTGTTAAGCTATGGGGAGCGGGCGGTGCGGGAGGTAACTATGATCCATGTCCTGCCTATGGAGGTGGTGGAGGTTATGTAACAGGAACTATCATTGTCACTCCCGGTGAAACACTCACTATAGTAGTTGGAGGAAAAGGTGAGACAGGTTCAGGTGCCGGAGCCTACGGTGGTGGCGGTGGTAAGCAATCTGGTGCAGGCGGACGAGGCGGAGGCCGATCTGCAGTTGTAAGAGGCGATGATGATATAATCACTGCCGGCGGCGGAGGTGGAGGAGGTGGAGGTTGTTACGCCGAAGGAGAAACCATATCACGCGGAGGAGGTGGAGGTGGAATTGAAGGCACACCAAGTTATTGGGTTCCATACAGTGGAGAACCCGGCACAAACAGCCATCCCGGAGCTGCCGGGTATAATCCATTTCAAGGTACGTTTGGCGGCAACCCGGGCATTGGACATGATGGAGGATATGCGGGTATAGGGGATAATGGATATAATGGTTCGGGTGGCGGTGGTTATTACGGCGGAGGTTCAGGTACAGATTGGGGTGATGGTGGTGG
>DASRAJ010000054.1:0-3226 GCA_035638255.1 Chitinophagales bacterium | reverse complement strand
AATGATCGCCTGAGATCCACAACACACCGGGTGGTGAATCCGCCGAAAGAATTGTGGGGGACGTCCCGCTATTCCATCCCTTTCTTCCTGCATCCGCGGAGTGAAATGCGGCTGGATTGTTTAGGCAGTTGCATCTCGCTGGAGAATTCGCGTAAGTACGATCCCATCACAGCGGGAGAATATCTCGATCAGCGTCTTGTAGAAATCGGACTGAAGAAAGCAAAAGCATAATAGTTCCAATTACCATCCCGATGAATCGGGATGGTGATCGGAAATTTCTCTATGATAAAGTTGATCACGCATTGTTTCATTATGAAGCAAAATTGATTTCTGATCACTGCAAAAGAAGCAATGAAGCCACGCGCGCTCATCTACCTCAAAGATATTTTCGTGCTCGCGATCACGAGCTTCGGAGGACCGCAGGCGCATATTGCCATCATGCATAACATCCTCGTGAAAAAGCGGCGCTATTTTACAGAAGAAGAATTGCTTGAGGTGAACGCACTATGTCAGATGTTACCCGGCCCGGCTTCTACGCAAACTATTATCGTGCTTACGCAGAGAAAGTGGAATGTGGTCATGGCGATTCTTGCGCTTCTCATCTGGATCCTTCCTGCATGCACCGTGATGACACTCAGTGTAATTTTATTTTCAAACTTTGAAACGAAAGACATTCCTACTGACTTCCTGATTTTTGTTCAGCCCACCGCCATTGGCATCATCGCATATTCAGGATTCAACCTCGCCACGAGAGTGATTCGAAACAACACCGGGATGATGATCATGCTGCTATCCTTGCTGATTGCGGCCTCGTTCACTACGCCCTGGACATTTCTGCTGCTCATAGTCGGTGCGGCCATCGTCACGAATTTTACAAGGAAAGAAGAAACGATCAGCACCAATTCTGTCAAACAACTTCAATGGACTCCTTCTTGGCTGAGTTTTGGAATTCTCATCGTCGCTCTTACCACCGCCGGTGTGCTTGCACTGGTGACGAAAAAGCTACCGTTCATTTTGTTTGAAAACTTTTTCCGGTTTGGTACGCTCACATTTGGAGGTGGCAGCGTATTAGTGCCGCAGATGTTTGAACAGTTTGTGAAGCACCGTCACTATCTGACCGCGAATGAATTTCTTTCCGGCCTTGCAATCAGTCAGGCCCTGCCCGGACCTTCGTTTGCCTTTGCCACCTTCACCGGTGGTATGGCCTTGAAGCATTGGGATAATTCGTTTTCGATTCTAGGTTGCATCATTGGGACCATAGCAATTTTTCTTCCGGGTGCGCTCTTTGCATTTTTCATTTTTCCGATCTGGGAGTTTGTGAAGAATTATTTTTTCGTCAGAAGAGCGCTCGAAGGAATCAATGCTGCAGCCGTGGGTTTAATTTTGTCTGCGGCGGTAATTCTTTACACCAATCTTGAATTTCACATGATCAACATCTTTGTAGTGATCATTACCTTCCTTCTTCTTACTTATACAAAAATAAAAGCGCCGGTGCTGATCGTAATGGCGTTGGGCGCGGGATTTATTTACACAAGAATTTGAAAAACAATTATGGGTGATGATTCAACAGAGAGTTTGAGAAGCACCGGAATCCAGTTTCTTTATTGAAAAAAATAATTTTCTTAATCGAAATTCATGATACCAAAAATCAGGATCATTCCGTTGGCGTACCTTTTTTTATTAATGAACATGAAAAAATTTCGCTCATTTGGCTATCCCAATTCCCATTCAGGAAATTTTTTTATGATAATTTGGACTATCTACAAAAAAGTTTCTAAGTTTACTGAAACGAAATCAGTCATCGGAAACCGTTACACCTCATTCAATTCTTTTTTTTTCAGTTTTGTGCGGCACTTCCCTGCACTGCTTTCGCTCTATTTATTCATCAACTAAAAATCAAAACGTGCTATGAGATCAATTCTCTACTCATTCTCAATCCTCCTGAGTGTTTGTATTTTCTTATTCGCCTCCAAACCAGCATCGGCACAGTACTGCGTCAACAACCTGTACTTCTTCGGCTGCAACTACGGCGATGATATTGACAACATTTCCGTGGGTACCATTAGTCAAACCGGTACCGGTTGCGGTGCGAATGGTTACAGTGATTACACAAACCTTACTTCGAATTTCGAGCAAGGTTCGACGTATACCCTGCAACTTACCACCAACAATTATGGTAACGTAATCAGTTTGTGGATTGACCTCAATGATGACGAAATTTTTGACGCTTCGGAAAAATTGGTTTCATACCTCAACTGCTATAACCCGAACACGCAATACTCTGCGGACTTCATTATTCCATGGAGCGCAGCACTCGGTAATCACCGCATGAGAGTCCGCGATGTTTCGTACCCGTATCCGTTCCCGTTTGATGCATGCAGTGAAATGAATTATGGAGAGGTGCATGACTACACGGCGAACATTACGCCGCCCTCGGATATGACTTACATATCCAGCACTACTACTCAAACTGTTACAAGCAATGTTTCTTTGGGAAGCAGTGATGTACAGATCATCGGAATTCAAGTGGTCACTTCAGGGAGCTTGAATGCCATTGATGCAACATCATTTACTTTGAATTCAAATGGCAGCACCAATCCCGTCGCCGATATTACAAATACAAAAATCTATTACACCGGCACTAATCCAAATTTCGCCACTGCAAATCTTTTTGGTTCTGCAGCTCAACCCGGTACCATTACCGGTAGCCAGCAATTAGCGCAAGGCGTGAATTACTTCTGGGTTGTGTATGATATCAGCTCAACCGGTATTATTGATGATTATATTGATGCTGAGTGCACGTCAGTAACCGTTGGCGGAACAGATTACACCCCCACCGTTACCGCACCTGCCGGCAATCGTCAATTGGGATATTGTATTCCAAACAGTACTTATGGTTGCTACTTCGCGTTCGTTGACGGAGTTGACCTCAACACCCTCACAAACGATCAATCCTATTGCAATGGAAATGCAAATGGCTACATCAATTATGCGCCACTCGGAAATCTCACCACCAGTTTAGAGATTGGTACAAGTTATCCTATATCACTTACCGGAAGTGCTTACAACTTTGAAGGATTCGGGGTATGGATTGATTTTAATAACGATGGAGATTTCGGCGATGCTGATGAGTTTGTGTATGGATCACCTGCCATTGGTACCGGTACACAAGTCGGAACGATTTCTATCCCGAATAACAATGCTTTTCTCGGTGATCATCGCATGA
>DASRAJ010000053.1:0-41894 GCA_035638255.1 Chitinophagales bacterium | reverse complement strand
CCATTAACATGCATGATAAGGTTCCGCTGCTGCAAAATGAAAAACAGAATTGGGAATTTTTTCTCGGCATCCCCGAAATGGATCGCACGCAAATAAATCTGAACACCGTAAAAGGCACTCAATTCCTGCAACCGCTTTTTGAATTCAGCGGCGCGTGTTCCGGTTGTGGTGAAACTCCGTATCTGAAATTGCTCACGCAACTTTTCGGAGATCGGATGATCGTGGCGAATGCAACCGGTTGCTCTTCCATCTTCGGCGGCAATCTTCCGACGACACCGTGGTCAATGAATAACGACGGAAAGGGACCGGCATGGGCAAACTCCTTGTTCGAGGACAATGCTGAATTCGGGTTGGGAATTAAGCTTGCCACGGATAAGAAGCGTGAAGTTGCTATGCATCTTTTGAAGCAACTTCGTAATGAGGTCGGCGCCGAACTCACTGACAGTATTCTCGCGGCTCACGAAACTTCAGAAGCAGAAATCCGCGATCAGCGCAATCGAATTACAGTGCTGAAGAAAATTCTTCCTTCCATTGAAGCTCTGCTTGCTGAAAAGTTGCTGCATCTCGCCGATTACCTTTCTTCAAAATCTATTTGGATCATCGGTGGTGATGGATGGGCGTATGACATTGGCTTTGGAGGATTGGATCACGTGCTTTCCACAGGAGAAAACGTGAATATCTTTGTGCTCGACACGGAAGTATATTCCAATACAGGTGGACAAAAATCAAAAGCATCACCACGCGGTGCGAGTGCAAAATTTTCCATCAACGGAAAAACCACGGTTAAGAAAGATCTCGCGTGGCAGGCAATCGCTCACAACAAAGCGTACGTCGCACAGGTTGCTCTTGGTGCGAATGACGTTCAGGCTCTGCGAACCATTCGTGAGGCAGAAGCATTTCCGGGTCCTTCGCTCATCATTGCGTATGCACATTGCATTGCACACGGCTACGACATGTGTAACGGGGCATCACATCAGCAAACTGCAGTGAAAGCCGGGTACTGGCCGTTGTTCCGCTACAATCCTCTTAAGCCAAAAGGCGAACGCTTCCTGCTGGATTCAAAGGAACCCACGGTACCACTCGGAGAATTTCTGTACAATGAAAATCGCTTCAGCGTCATCAAAGCTAATGATCCGAACCTCGCTGAAATGTTTTTGCACGAAGCAGAAAGTGAGATGAAGGATAAATGGGAGCGGCTGATGACGTTGAAAAATTTGTGAGTAAAAGAAATATCAAAGCTGCCTCAGTCCAAATTTTTTCTCATCCGGTCGCCGATGCCAATCCGAAGGCAGCGATGCCAGAGCACTAACCTATTTTATGAATTGGCGTATTCATGCAACTCCGCTTTAGATGAAGTCTTTATCACTTGTTCTTTCTTCTTAAAATACGGCAGCCCCAACTTTTTTCTCGACTCGATGACGTGCGTATCATACCAGACAGGTCTCATGTGGAACGAAGGATATAATTCAATTGCCCAGAATGATTTTTTCAGAATGCAAGCGTCATAATACTCGTAAAACTTTTTTAAGTTACCGAGACACAGATAAAGGATAGCAAGAATAAATTCGAGATTCGCATCGGGTAGTTCTTTCTTCAGCTCTTCAATTTGTTCAATAATTTTTTCGGTATCGTTTCTTCGATTCAACCGAGCGCACGAGTAACCGATACCCAGCAATACCAGGGGACAATTTTTCGCCGACTGGTGCATTTGCTCAAAGATTTTAAGTGCTGCTTCCCAATCACCAAAATGTCCTTTGGAATAAGCCATCACATACCTCGCTGTGATATTTTCACTGTTCAAATGAAGGGCTTCTCTTGCATATTCCATGGCCTTCTTGTATTTTCCGGTAACCATAAAAAGCCGCGCCAGCACTGCGACGGTATCCGGTGAAAGAGGATTCAGTTGATACGCAAGCCTCATTTCGTCAAAAGCTTTTTCTTCATTGAGAAACAAATGATAATACTCGGCAAGAGAAGTTCGCGCCATATTGAGATTCGGATTCAACTTCACCGCTTTTTGCAAAAAGTCAAAAGCGCCCGCCCAGTCCCACTCGTGAAAAAACTTTACCACGCTCTGAGCGAGTACCGCCATTGCATTGGTGGGGTCAGCATTTATTGCCATTGCAGCATGCTTGTTAATAAGGTCCAGGGCTTTTGTGGTACCGATGTTACCGCTTTCGGCCATTAACGAATAAGCAATGGCAAGCATGCCGTGCGCATTGGCAAGAGACGGATCCATCTTCGTAGCTTCTTCAAGCAATTCTACTCCATGGTTTTTCTCTTGTGGCGACAGACAGTCATAATAGTGAAGCCCCTGTAAATATTTCTTATACGCTTCCATGTTTTGAACGGATGCAGTGACCAATGGCGTTTCATGTTCTTCAGTAGTCAGATTTGCGCGGAGTTTATTGGCAATGGTCCGGGAAAGCTCATCCTGTACCTGAAAAATATCTTCCAGGTCACGATCATAATCTTCGCTCCAGATGTGGTAGCCATCTGCCGCATTGATCAACTGTGCCGTTATGCGAATTTTCTTTCCTGCTTTTCTCACGCTGCCCTCAATAATCCGTTGCACACAAAGTTTTGCGGCAATCTCCCGCACATCTTCATTCTTGTCCTTAAAAGCAAACGAAGATGTTCGTGATGTCACCTGTAACCCGTCAATCTTAGCCAGCATATTGATTAATTCCTCGGTTATGCCATTGCAGAAAAACTCATTTTCGGGGTCAGCACTGTAATTGATGAACGGCAATACAGCAATGCTGTTGATTGTCTGTTTCAATTTTCCTTTTACCTCCTCTCTGGAGGGAACTATAATTCCCGGATTCGAAATAGCGTAAACCTGAATGGGCTGTTGCACATTTTTCAATTCAAAAAATCCGAGTGGTTTAGCTGAAATGCCTTCCTGATTCTTAATCTCATCATACACTTTTTCAGAAACGAAAACCGCACCCGGTGTTGCGAGTGATTCAATGCGGGAAGCAATGTTTACACCATCGCCGTAAATGCCTGCGTGATCTATCAGCACATCGCCGGTGTGGATACCGATGCGCACTTCAATGGGCTTCTGCAAGAAGATGGTCTCCATTTCGATGGCGCATCTGACGGCATTTAGTGCACTGGCAAAAATGCTGAGCGTACCATCACCATATAGTTGTAATAATTTTCCCGCATGCTTTTTCAAACTCGCTTGAAAAATCCTGGTCACATATTTTCTCCGCCTTAAGGCAAGCTGTTCATTTTGCTGCATCAATGCGGTGTAACCGACCATGTCAGTAAACATAATAGCGGCGAGTTGTCGGGTAGGCATTCCGTAAAAGTAGAAGGCGAATAAAGGAGAAGTAATGACTTTCGTCAGCAATGAAACTGATTTTTTCCGAAGACGCATTCAAAAGAGCCCACTGGTTCACTCGGTGAATTTCTTTTACAATGAGAATCGCTTCAGCGCGATCAAGGCCAATGAACCGGAAATGGCAGAAGTGTTTTTGCACGAGGCAGAAAGTGAGATGAAGGATAAATGGAAGCGGTTGATGATTGAAGAATTTGCGGTCTAATGACTGCCTGCAGATGTGATTGACACTAACCCAAGTGAGAACTCTCATGCTTCATCATGAGTTCAATCAGAGATTTTTTTTTCATCGCCATTTTATTTTGCCAAAACTTTAAAACTACTTGTCATGAAAACTTTGAACTTTAAAAATTCAATTGCATCAGTACTGAGAAAATGCAACTTAATATTTACCCTGATTTTTTTCAGCGTGATTGCACAGGTCTCCTCAACCTCCGCCCAGTCTGTGCTGTTCGACTTCAACAATGCTCCACTTTACACTTCTCTCCCGATTGACCAGACGGTGGGCGGCATTACCGCCCACTTTTCAGCGGGCTATTATGGGTATTCCATTCAAAACGCCAACACGATGGGGTTCACACCACCAGGGTTCGATGGCCGCTGTATCTATCCCAACAGTGTCTACCTCACAGACCTGTATATCAGCTTCGACCAAACGCTGACTAATTTCTCTATCATGTATTGCTCTCAGGAATTAGGCTGCGACGACGCGGAAACGATGCGGGTGACTGCATATATGAACGGCGCATACATAGGAACCAGTACGCATACTACAAAACATCCGGGCACATGGCCGGTTGATTCGCTGAAGTGCAATTTCACGCAGGGCTTCGACAGCGTGGTGGTTCACTATGACAGCCATCCACCTACCTGCCAGGATTATGGTGTTATATACTTAGCCGATAACATGCGGGTGACTGCCATCGGCTGTACTCCTCCTACGGTACAGCAGGCAGCAATTAGTGCCGGTGGATCCACTACATTTTGCAAAGGAAGTAATGTCGTCCTTTCTGTTGCCACGGCAGGACTTATATATCAATGGAAACAGGGAAAGAATAATATCTCCGGAGCTACATTGCAGAGCTACACCGTAAGTAAGAAAGGGACATACAAATGTGTTGTTAGCAACAATTGCGGATCCATAACTTCCAATTCAATCCCGGGTACCGTAAATCCACAGCCCACAATAACTATTTCTCAGGACCCTTGTTCTAATGGCGCCGTGTTGCTTCACGCTAATGCCAGCCCGGGCACCGGCGTGACATATAAATGGAAAAAGGGAGGCGTGATTGTATCAGGAGAAACCAACTCCACTTTCAGCGCAACACAAGGCGGAACTTATAAATGCATCGTAACCATTACTGCCACCGGCTGCACCAAAGCATCTACCGGATCGAGTGTCACGATCAATTGCAAGTTGGGAGATGCTGCGAATGAAAACCAGGTGATTGTTTATCCAAATCCAACTTCAGATTACTTCAACATTAACACTGCACAACTTGAACCTCAAAGTATGATTTACATTTATGACCTGACCGGTAGATTGTATGAAAGTCATGCTGTCAATGGTGGAGAAATGCAAGTTGGAGGATTGCTCTCTATCGGAGTTTACTTTCTGAAGGTTGTTAAGGGGAACGAAACAAAACGAGTAATTAAGTTGGTAAAGAATTTCTAAATTATTTTTTTGAATTTTAGTAAGAATGTTCCATGGAATATCCTTATTGTTTCTTAAGGTGTTCTGCTGGTTTACTTACCCCTCTGAAGTCGCGCCAGTCTAAGAGCAATCTCAGCAGTGTGGATAGATTGGGTGTGCTCAACTCCCTTCACCGGCGCAACCGCCTGTATCTGAATAATCATATATACTGACGTAAATCATTGTTTATCGCTGGCAAAATATTTTGCTTGGCAACCAAATTCTTTACCCATGATAGATTCAAAGCAAATCGCAAAATTGATTGGCCCCACTATTATTGCGGTCACTGTATCTGAAACGGTCAACATTCACATTTGGGCAGCCAATACTGCTGCGGGTATTCACCTCAACGGTGCTCTGTTATTTCTTGGCGGACTTGCCATTATTCGCTCACATAATTTATGGGTTCGTGGTTGGCCCGTGCTCGTAACACTCACCGGCTGGGCGATCATATTGCTTGGCCTGTTCAGGATGTTTGCACCTGCGATGCAATTAGAAGCTGCAAACAATGCCACAGTGGTGATTCCGGAAATCATGTTTGTTCTTGTCATCGGAATTGTTTTAACCTTCAAAGGTTATATGAGCAAGACCTGATTCCACACTGTTGCTATGCGAGCCGTTGTTGCGTCCGCTGATTAACAACTCCAATGAAGCGAATAAGTATTTGAAGCGTGGCTATTTCGTTATAAGTCAAGCTTAGCAGCAGCGAGAGCATTGACCACAAGCATCTATTGCTTTAATTTCCGGTATCACTTTTAGCTGACAAAAATCATTTCCACTTATGACAAAAATCATTTTTTTTCTTTAACCGGGTATTTTGTTTTGCAGTGATATTCTTATAAATAAAAGGTAAATGATTAAAATATCCTGAGTCTAAAATTAGATTCAGATGGTACAGATTGAACAACTCGTACAAACTTTTCTCTCGCAGAAATCAATCGCTGTGGTTGGTGTTTCAGATAAACGTGAAACCGGCAGCAATCTGAATTACAAAAAGTTTAAGGCAAATGGTTACCGTGTATATGCAGTTAATCCGCGCATATCCACTTTTGATGGCGCACCTTGCTACCCGGATCTGAATTCTTTACCCGAAAAACCGGATGCCGTGTTCATGCTGTGCAATCCCCAAGTCACTGAACAGATCGTTCAACAGTGTGTCAATTTAGGTATCAGGCATGTGTGGATGCATTGCCAATTGGGAACGAAGCCCGGTCTCGGCGGAAGCAAGAGCAGTGTATCACAACCTGCCGTGGAAATGTGCAGGGCGAATGGTATTGCCGTTATTCCAGGGACGTGCCCGGCTCAATTCCTTAAGCCAGACTTCGTTCATGGCGTGATTCGCAGGGTGTGCAAGGCATTTGGCTTTTTGAATGTGAGCTGAAGATGATTATAAAGCGGAGATTATCACTGAAGATTTATATCATTTTCAAAATTTGAAAGCTGATTTAATTCACTCATAAAAAAACAAGCCATGGAATATTTAATCTTTCTCCGGTTAATTCACATTGTTTGCACTGTAATCTGGGCAGGCGGAATGATATATCTTGCTGTCTTCGTTATACCGGCTTCCAAATCCCTCGGTCCCGAGGGCGCCAAATTTATCCAGCAATTATTCAACACTAACAAACTTCCCGTAATAATGAATGTCGCTGCAATCTTTTCTATAGTGACAGGTATTCTTTTAATGCAAAAACTCTTAGGCGGGATTCAAACAGTGTTTAATTCAACTCATGGGACCATCATTGTTATTGGAGCGTTGTTAGCTCTTCTTGGATTTATTATAGGACTCAGTGTTAATCTACCGGCTGCCAGGCGCATGAGTTCTCTTGGAAAAATAGTAATGGAATCCGGCTCTCAACCTAACTCCGGTCAACTCGAAGAATTGCAAAGACTAAGAAGCCGATCATTTGCTGCAACAAATGTCATTGCCATTTTGCTGTTCGCATCTTTAATTCTTATGAGCGTGGTCAAATATTTTTGAATAGAAAATATTTTGTTGTTGGACAATTGTTCTTAATAACAAAGGAGATTATGAAACTGGAAATAATTTCCAAATACCCTGTCGGGAGTCAACATCCAACGCCGCTCCTTTTTATACATGGAATGATGCATGGTGCCTGGTGTTGGGATGTCCATTTTCTTGGCTACTTCGCTGAACACGGTTTCGGAGCTCATGCCGTCAATCTGCGTGGGCATGGCAACAGCGAGGGGCGGGAAAATTTGCGCTGGACCCGAATTGCTGATTACGTTGAAGACGTGGTGAAGGCAGTTCGGCAACTGCACAGTTCGCCTGTTTTGATCGGCCATTCAATGGGTGGATTTGTTATCCAGAAGTATCTGGAGAATCACAAAGCTCCCGGGGCCGTGCTATTGTCTTCACCGTCTCCTTCGGGACTTATGCCGACAATTCTCAGGATCGCACGGCGGCGTCCGCTGGCTTTTGCAAAAGCCAACCTGACTCTCAGCTTACTACCGGTGGTTGCCACTCCCCAACTGGCGCGTGAAGCATTCTTTTCACCAGACTTCCCGGATGAGGAATTACTCACGTATTGGAAACAGATGGAGGAAGAGTCTTACATGGCTTTGCTCGACATGGTTGCGCTCGATCGGCCCAAACCTGCCAGGGTAAAGACTCCTATGCTCATCCTCGGTGCTGCACGGGATAACATGCTCAAGCCCCGAGAAATCGAAGCAGCGGCAAAGGCGTATAACACGCGGGCTGAAATCATACCTGATGTGGCACACAACAGTATGCTTGAGCAACACTGGCAGAATGTAGCAGAGCGAATCCTGGGGTGGCTGAAAGAACAATTGCAATTACGTTCCCCAAACCGCAAATGGCAAATTGAAAGAGTATAGAATGGAGAATACCATGAATGATTATACAAATGAAAAGTTGTTTACTCCGAAGCTGAGCAGAGTCCGCACATTTCTTTTCGGTGCGCTCGCTTTCGTTTGGTTGAGTGAGATGATATTCCTCGGTTTTCCATCCCTTGCTAAAGTTCATTCCCACATGTGGCAAGTACCTATTCCGGAAAATCCACAACTTGAAACTGCTCTATACATCGCATGGGCACTTAGCGCACCGGTCAAGGGCGCTTTGTTTGTAATGGCAATTATAGGACTGATGTCAAAGAACCCAGCCACCAGGGCCGTCCTCTTTGCATCTATGTCTTTGATTCCTCTGCTTAACATTGCTTTCCCGTTTCGACAACAAGGTTTCCTCTTTGGGCCGGTGGCGGTGGCTACTGCATTTAGTATCATTCTTTGGGGATCGTTCTTTTTTATAAGAGAGCGCATTCAGCAACCTGAGCAATCCAGAACAGGAGGTTCAGCACAATTGCCCCCATCGCGGTGGGAGATTTTTCAGTATGTATGGTTTGCTGGGAGTTCTGCATTCCTCACTCTTACTGCATTTCTTTTTCTGTTTGAAACAAGAACCACTTTGAATTTTATTTTCCCTTGTTTATCCGCTTTGATGAATGCAAATGAGGGAGGGCTTTCGAGCCCGATACACAGTACTATGGCGGCAGGCACTCATGTCTTAGCGCTGTCAATTGCATCCTGGATTGCCACAGTAAGATGTCGAAGCAATCGAACATTGCGAAACGCAATGACCATTGCGAGCATTGTGTTTGCTGTACTGATTTTTGTTTTTCCGCTGCGGCAACTGATGACATCATTTGAAGAAAACGGCACCACACCTTCAGCATTAATTCCTTTCACTCTTCTTCTTGCAGGGTGGTTCATTTACGCGGCACTTTCTCAAAAGTGGAATCTAAAAAATGATAAGAACAAAATATAAAATCTGTTAACAATGAAAAAATTTCTTAAGTGGACAGGGATTGTATTTGGCGGGTTAATCGTTTTGATATTGCTCGCGGGTTTGGTCTTGTATCCCATCGGCAAGAAAAAACTTACGCAATCTTATTCCAATGTTCAGGTTGATGCTGTAAACATTCCTTCCGATGCGGATGCTGTCTCACGAGGCAAACATGTTGCCGTCATCTGGGCATGCACCAGGTGTCATGGAGATGATTTGAGCGGAAAATTAATTAACAGCGATCCTATTTCGGGAAGCATCCCAATCTTTGGTTCTGTTCCGGCTGCCAACCTTACTTCGGGCAAAGGTGGTGTTGGCGGATACTACACCAACCTCGATTGGGTCCGCGCAATCCGTCATGGAATCAAGCCGGGCAACCAGGCAGAAGTGCTGATGTTTGATTACTCAACCATGAGCGATAAGGATTTGGGCGATTTAATTGCCTACCTGGAACAGGCTCCTCCCGTTGATAAAAATTTTCCTCCAGCAACTTACGGTCCGCTGATTCCCGTCTTTCCGGCACTCGGGGTATTTATGCCTGCAGCCAGGATAAATCATCAGAACATCTCACATGCAATTGGCGCAGTGCCTGGCGCTTCAGCCGATTACGGAAGATACCTTTTCACAACGTGTGTGCAATGTCATGGTGAGAGTTTCGCTCACTCAATGAAGCAGTGGAAAGAAGATGATTTTATCAGCACATTCAATACAGGTACTCTACCAAACGGAAAATATTTTGGGTCAACAATGTCTTCGAAGACCATCACTGAGATGAATGATACAGAGTTAACTGCCTTGTGGTTATACCTGCAAAACCCGTCAACTGCACATGCGCAAAATTAGAGAGACAATCTATTTTCATAACGCTGGAATTTATTTCGATAAAATTCAAATTAAAAGTTATGACAACTCCGACAAATAGCAAGAAATTATCTGAAGCATTTCTGCTCTTTGCAGGCAGCATACTCATCAGCCCTGCATTGAAAATCAAACCCGAATGCAATCACTAAGATTCAACTATCAAAAAAAAATTTAAAGACAAAATACCATGAACAATAATTCAAATGAAAAGAAGAAGCGTCTGCGCAAAATTGCGTGGATACTTATGCTTATTGCTGATGTAATATATGCTGTATGGGGCGGCATGGCGGCTGGGTTGCCTGAGCACCTGCTTGGACCGGGCGGCAAGCCAATTCTCACTGCCGGTTACGAGGGTTTTTCGGGAAGCTCATGGACGGAACTCGCGGGCACATCTCCTATGACGGTTCAATACATGGAAGTGCTTTTCCGGATGTATGGCTTATACTGTTTTATATTCGGAATGATGGCGTTGACTATTACTGTCACGGCTTTCCGTAGCGGTGAACGCTGGGCATGGTGGACGTTGCTGCTCAGCAACACGATTGCATACATCGCGGCTATGCGATACGACTGGATAGTGAACGCCATCGGACCGTTTGAGCTGACGGAATATCTTGGTCTCGCAGTTGTTTATGTTGCTCTCGCCATCACTGCTCCTTTCCTTGCAGCGGAAAAGGAAGCTCGATTGATGGACTCCAATCGCGCTCCAAAGTCAGCAGATTTTGGGTAGAATGAAACAACCCGACGGTGCCCTCATTGCCACTAAACGAAAGTGAGAAGTCTCATGCTCCAACATGAGTTCAGTCAGAGATTCTTTTTTCATCTCCATCTTATTTTGCTATGCGAATCAAATAGCAAGTAACATGGACATTATAAAATTAATCATCCAGATCCTCGCTGCTGTTGCAGGATGCCTGGCAGCACTAAGTAGCATTCCGCTCTTCCTTCGGTTAAGTTGGCCTGCACCGATGTTGTGGATCTTAAAATTGTTTGCCTCTGCATTATCACCATGGCTTGTCTTAGTTGGTGCCTTGACCACCATTGCCGGACTCACAAGTGGTTCAGTTTTTATCAGTATGATTGGCCTCTATGTCGTTTTTGTTTTCCTGATACATATATACAGAGTTACCCGTCCACCTGATTCTGCAAGCGGTTTTGAAAAGGCTTTCGGTTTGCATTGGGAAAACGGTATAAGTGCCGAACAAAAAAATTACTTTCTTCCGACACGTACAGTAATAAAGTTGCCTGCGGTTCCGGATCCGCGCATGGAACAGAACATTTCATTTGCAACTATTCCCGGCACAGATCGGAAACTTTTATGTGATGTATGGCAACCACCTTCAACTGTTACTCCTTCAGGTTTGGCTTTTATTTATCTGCATGGAGGTGCATGGTATCTTCTCGACAAGGATTTAGGTACGCGACCATTCTTTAGTCACCTGGCTGCCCAGGGACACGTGATCATGGACGTAGCCTATAGGCTCGCACCTGAAACCGACATGATGGGAATGGTACACGATGTAAAGCGGGCAATCCTTTGGATGAAAGAAAATGCGAGCGCTTACGGAGTAAATCCCAATCGAATTGTTGTAGGCGGCGGTTCTTCCGGTGGACACCTTGCGCTGCTCGCAGCTTATACCGCGAACAATCCGCAGTTTACACCTGCGGAACATGAAGGAAAGGACGTCGGTGTATGCGCAGTGATTTCCCTGTATGGACCAACCGACTTAGAGCCAATGTATTTCCACCTCAACCAAGATCTCACCACCCGCTCAATTCCCGGCAGACCAAAGAAAGCGGTGCCTACTCAAATGCCCGAATGGATGATAAAAAAAATGGGGAAAGAATATTATCGCCTGAATATGGACAAGGGCTTTGTAAACGCTGGAGCTTTTGCTCCTCTTTTAGGCGGGCATCCCGATGAGTGTCCTGAAACCTATGCTCTGTTCTCACCCGTCACGCATGTGAATGCTCACTGTCCTCCCACCTTGCTTATACATGGCGAGCACGATGTGATGGCACCTGTAAAAACCACCCGCTATTTATATACTCGTTTGGTGGAAGAAAAAGTTTTATCAGTCATGCATATTCTACCACAGAGCGATCATGCTTTTGATCTTGTGATGCCTAACATATCTCCGGCTGCACACTCGGCAATTTATGATGTAGAACGTTTCCTTGCACTGCAACTTAAATCCTTTGAAGCCCCTGAGACGATAGATGAAGAGATTGGAGAATATCAATTAAGTTTTTAACAATAAAATGGAAATACCATGGACACAACAACGATTGAATATGTCAGAAAAGAACGGCAAGCACAAGAAAAGGTTGGCCAACCGAAATGGGAGCGGATCACCTTGCTTACTGTTCTTGGTTACGAGGCAGCTGGCTGCTTACTTGGCGGCGCTCTTCTCGTCGCGGCACCCGACGGCAGACTCATGGACATGCCGATGGATATCATGAATGGTGTCTTCCATGATTTCCTCATTCCCGGCATCATTCTCTTTGGATTGGGAATCCTGAACACGCTTGCTTTTGTTTCAGTTCTTCGCAGAGCCGATTCAGACTGGTTCATGACAGGGCTTGCCTTAGGTGGGCTGTTCATCTGGTTTGTTGTTGAAATTATTATTCTGCAGGAACTGCACTGGCTGCACGCGATGTGGGGCCTTCCGGTTTTGCTGGGATGGGTTGTGACTATTCCGCTAATTGCTTTGCGACATGATACAGTACCGATGCGAAAAGCGTTGCTACGCTGCGGAATATTCTCTTCACTATGGTATGTGGCAATAAATATTGTAGTTCCGCCGATGTACGAAGGATACAGCAGCGTTACTCTCACAGTAAGCGAACTATCTGCAATTGGCGCCCCGACAAGAATATTATGGGTACTGCTTGTTATACCGTATGTCCTCCTTTTGACTGCCTTTGGATGGGGTGTGCTGAAATCAGCAGGAGGAAGCCGTCACCTGCGTATTGCCGGAAGTTTAATCATTGCTTATTGTATCATGAACTTCTACTGGCCACCGATGCATCAGCGCGAAGTCATCGCCGCAGGAGGAGGAACGCTGACCGATACCTTGCATATTGTTTGGGCGATGATGACGCTTGTCTTTAATATGCTCCTGATGGGGTTTGGAGCAGCGGCCTTAGGAAAGCGGTTCCGCATCTATACCATTGCGACATGGGTAGTCTTTATCGTATTCGGCGTTTTGACCTTTATAGAGTCTCCCGGCATCGAAGCAAATTTACCCACCCCACATATAGGACTTTGGGAACGCATAAACATGGGTGCTTTCTTGCTTTGGGTGGTGGTGTTCGCTATTGCCCTCTTGCGAAAAGAAAAGGTATCAGGCTCATCATGAGTGAACACTTCAAAGATTTTTTGGATGTGGATGACTTTTCTGTCTTTATATTTATTGAGAGTTAAACACAAACACATTGCTGACCAAAAAAAAATTAATTGAGATTTATAACTAATTAATTGCCTTGGAGAGACAATTATTTACTAAGATCATAAATAGACTTAACTTTGAATGAGCATTCGATAGCATTACAATGGGAATCTTAGGAAAAGAGCCTGATGAGCTCAAAAAAACAACAAGCGAAATTTCGGCTTATAAATATGCGCTTGATCAATCATCTATTGTTGCCATTACCGATCAGAAAGGAATTATCATACACGCAAATGAGAATTTTTGCAAAATATCAAAATACTCCCTTAAAGAATTAATCGGACAGGACCATCGCATTATAAATTCCGGGCATCATTCGAAAGAATTTATGAAAGACCTATGGACAACAATTGCAAACGGAAGAGTATGGAAGGGTGAACTAAAGAACAGAGCGAAAGGCGGAACTTTTTATTGGGTGGACACTACTATTGTTCCTTTTTTAAATCAAGAAGGTAAACCCTACCAATACCTTGCAATCCGGAATGACATAACCGACAGAAAAAAAGGGGAAGAGCAAATAAAAAGGATTAATGAAGAGCTTGAGCAGAAAGTAGTTGAGCGTACCCATGTATTGGAATTAAGAAACAGGCAGCTTGTAGATTTCTCCAACATTGTTTCCCATAACTTAAGAGGTCCCATGATAAGTATTCCAATTCTCCTTGATTTTATTGAACAGAGCAACGATGAAACTGAGCGAAAAGAATTGCTCGTAAAAATAAGAAATATAGGGGTCCATTTAAATGAAGTATTTAACGAATTGGTTGAATCCGTTCAAGTGCGGCAGGACGTCGAAATAAAATCAGACAGGATAATTCTAAAAGATTGCTTAAGTAATATTCTTCAGGGATTTGAAACTCAGATTAAATCGTGCGGGGCAGACATTCAAATAAATTTCAATGATGCTTCAGTAATTTATTATCCTAAGAAATATATTGACAGTATATTTTCAAATTTAATAAGCAACGCCTTAAGATATAAATCTCCTGATAGAAAACCGGTCATTAGAATTAAAACTGAAAAAATAAATGGGAGCATTGTACTATCAGTAGCCGACAATGGTTTGGGCCTTGACTTAAAAAGGCATAAAGACAAACTTTTTAAAATAAGAAAAACATTTCATAAGCATCCCGATGCCAAAGGATTTGGTTTGTTCATGACCAGAACCCAGGTGGAAGCTATGGGCGGAAAAATTTGGGCGGAGAGCATTCCTGATAAAGGCATTACATTTTTTGTTGAATTTATAAACCAGAACCAAAAAAAGCTTGCTTAGTTGATGATGACGAAACTTTTTGTTTCCCTGATTGCAAAAGCAAATGAGCAGACTAATATTATTAACAGGATAAAAGTTTTCGGAAATGACCCTCACGCTGGCAAATTTCTAAAGTAAAATTCAGGCGATCCTGAATCGCTAGAATGTTCATTGGCATTTTTTTTCTTCTTAATCGGGAGCAAGGGTTAACTCCTTCTATACCGCTTCATCACCTTCATCAATTCAAACCACAGAACACTAATTACTCCGGCACCTAAACAGATGAGAATGTCTGTAACGTGAAGAATTTCTAACCGGAAAACGGATCTCAAGAAAGGAACATACAAGACGAGGATCAGAAAACTGATAGCGCCACCAATCACCCACTTAAGCATTGGATTATGTTGCCTGACAGTTTCGATGATGGTACGAGTCCAGGAGCGGTTGATGAGAATGAGTCCAATGTTGGCCACAATTAGAGTCGTGAATGTGAGTGCACGAATTTCATTTTCAGGTCTTCTCAAATAAAGTGCTATCGCATATACTGCCAATGAAATTACGAGTACGCTTAACCCTTGCATGCTGCTAACAAGAATTTTTCTTATTCCGAATGCAGCACCTGTGATGATTCTTGGCGGACGTTTCATAATATTTTTTTCATCTTCTTCTGCTTCGAAAATGAGTGTGCAGGATGGATCAATGATGAGTTCGAGAAATGCAATGTGCAATGGGAATAGAATGATGGGAAGATTTCCTGACAGCAACGGAATGAGTGTAAGTCCGGCTATGGGAAAGTGGACGGCGAAGATGTAACCCATCGCTTTCTCCATGTTGTCGTAGATTCTTCTTCCCATTCGAATGGCGGCCGTAATGGAAGAAAAATTATCGTCGAGTAAAACCAACGATGATGCTTCTCTTGCCACATCAGTTCCGCGTGCTCCCATGGCGATGCCGACATCTGCCGCTTTTAATGCAGGCGCATCGTTTACTCCGTCACCCGTCATCGCGACTATTTCATGGTTCGCTTTCAGCGCAGTTACAATCTTTAATTTTTGTTCCGGCACCACGCGCGCAAAAATGTTTGTGTGCTGAATTTTTTCCTGCAGCTCTTCCATGCTGAGAGTTTCCAATTCACTCCCAGTGATGACGAGTTCTGCATTCCTTAATCCAACCTGCTGTGCAATATGTTTTGCAGTGACCGGGTAATCTCCGGTAATCATTACTACGCGGATGCCTGCATCATAACACTGCTTCACATCGTTGCCAACTGATTCGCGAACAGGATCGGCAAAGCCGAGCAAGCCAGCGAATTTGAAATCAAACTCATGCTGATCCCCGGGTAAACCAGGAGCGGAGAAGGTTGCTCTCGCAACGCCGAGCACCCGCAATCCTTCTGACGCCATTGCAATCACTTTCATTTTTACATCCTCAATTTTCTCCTTGCTCAAGTGGCAGAGTTCTTCAATGGCTTCAGGTGAACCTTTGGCGGCGATCACGAAATCTTTTTTATTGGGGCTTTTGAATACGCGTGACATCGCTGTCAATTCATGAGAGAGGGCATATTCTTCCACTAAAATCCAATCGCGGTGCAGGTGTTCTGTTCCTGAAAGTTTTTTCTCTGCTACTTCTTTTATTGCACGCTCCATAGGATCGAAAGGATCTTCCTGCCCGGCGAGAATGGAGTACTCAAGCAACTGATGAAAATCTTCCGGCAAGCCGGCAGAATCATTTTCATTCAGGTCATAAAATTTATTCTGCGCAAAAATTTTTCGCAAGCTCATTTTGTTGAGTGTCAGCGTTCCGGTTTTATCAGCGCACAAAACGGTTATGGAACCCAGTCGCTCTATAGCCGATGCATGGCGCGTCAATACGTTATGCTTTGCCATACGCGACGCTCCGATGGCAAAAAAGATGGCGAGCACTACTGCGAATTCTTCCGGGAGCATCGCCATGGCAACGGATAATCCGGAGAGAACACCATTCATCCAACTGTGGCGCGCAAGGCCATAAATGAGAACAACAGAAAGGCAGAAGACAAAACCAAAGACTAAGAAGACAGCGACGATTCTCTTCGTTTCTTTTTGCAGCAGTGTGCGATCATCACTTATCTGCTGCAGTGATTTGCCGATCTTCCCCATTTCCGTTTCCATGCCGGTGGCAATAACTTTTGCCACACCATGTCCGCCAACTACGAGTGTGCCTGAATACACGAAGGGTGTTTCATCTCCGCCGGGACTTGAAATCTTTTCATTCTTCCACACCGATTTTTTCACCGGCATTGATTCTCCGGTAAGCAATGATTCATCAACCCGTAAATTCATTTCATACAATACTGTGGCATCGGCGCAAACGCGATCTCCTTCCTGCATCACAATCAAATCATCTTTTACTACCTCACGGCCGGCAATTCTTTTTTCTTCTCCATCGCGTATCACCAATGCACGAGGACTCGATAACTCACTCAGCGCTTCAAGAGAGCGCTCGGCTTTTCTTTCCTGGTAGTAACTCACCGCAATCACAATGAGTACAGATGAGAGAAGCATTATGCCTTCATTTCTGTCACCCAGAAAAATGTAAAGGACCCCGCATGCTACCAATAAGATGAACATTGGCTCATGCAAAACTTTCAGAATTATTGAGAATACTGATTTTGGTTTTGAAGACGGAAGTTCATTGAAGCCATAATGCTTGAGGCGTGTTGAAACTTCTGCCGAAGTGAGACCACGAAACCTTTCCTGATCGTAAATATCCATTCCTGATTGTATGAAAATAATTTGATAACCACTTACGCCAACAATTAAAGAAGACAAATTTTAGCAGATTGAGCTTTGCAACGAGTGATTAGAATCATTCTTTAACCTGATTTCCTTCATTTTTCACTTCTTAAATCCATCTAAATTTTACACTCTAAATCTTTAGCGATGAATCAAGCTCATTTGCATTTGCTATTGAATCACATACCAATCGTCGGAATCTTAATTGGCACTCTCATTTGCGTTGTTACCTTCTTTTTCAAAGATCATTCGATAAGGAGAATTGCTTTAGGCATTTTTATTTTCTCTGCTGCAGTTGCCATTCCTGCATACCTAACCGGCGAAGGAGCCGGGGAAGTTGTCGAAGATTTGCCCGGCATCATTGGGAGTTCTATTGAGACACATGAAGACATCGCTTTGATCTTCATTTGGCTGATAAGCGCATTGGGAATTACAGCTCTTATCGCACTTGTTACCGACATCGTAAAGAAAAATTATGCAGCAAAATTTATTTATGTGGCTACTCTTGTTCTTTCCTTAGTCGTCTTAGTGAAAGCGTATCAATTAGGAAATTCAGGAGGTGAAATAAGACACAATGAGATCAGGACAGGAGCGCAATCAAACTTCATTGAAGAGGTGGATAGTGATTAATTTCCTCTCTGAAATTTCCATTCTTGTTAGTGCTGAGTAACAATGCTAATGATTCGTTCAAATGGATCTCATTGAGTTAAGTCATTTGAATGCCTGATAAAGACCGAGATGTGCGCAGTGACTCAGTTATCTCTTCTTAATAGACAACAAAGGCATCTTTAGATTGTAAGAAAGTTTTTCTGTCTTGCTTTCGTTGAAAATTTTTTCTAAAACATCTCTCTCCGCCGGGAACATCACAAGCAGATCAGGTTTGTGACGATCAAGATACTCTCTCAGTTGCCGCAAAATAGTTTTATCCAAATTTCGCTTAAGCTGAATCAAACGCAGGTTAGGGTAGTTAACTTGTGTTATCAGATTCTTAAAAAAATTCTCCGGCTCAGCAACTTCTTCATAGTACAAATTGAATATGTCAATGGTGGCTTCGAAAGTTTGAGCAAGAGGAATGATCTCTTTTAATTCAAGCAATGTGGATGCAAGGTCGGATGCGTAAATAATTTTACGAATGGTTTTGTAGCGATACCTTTTTGGTATTGCCAGTACCGGAATCGGGCTTTTCGAAATAAGATTTGATGTATTGCTGCCAAAAAGTTTTTCCGTTCCGGTTGCGCCGTGCGTACCGGTCACGATCAGATCCACTTTATTTTTTTTCGCCACATCAAGAATTTCTTCGACTATAAGAAACCCGCTTTTTACAACTGCTTTTTTTTCGGTCAACTCGCGATTATGATTTAACAGTTCATATACTTCCTTGATTTCCCGATCGAGCAATTGCATTTTTTTGGCGACATCGTCACTAACTACTTTTTTCATTTCCCTTTCTGTTACTCCAAGTATCTTCCGCGAGACAGGAGCATTGGTGCAATGAAAGAAGATAAGTTCAGCGCGAAGTGATTCTGCGATCTTAACGGAATACTTCATGGCATTGCGCGCATGAAGAGAAAAATCGGTGGGAACAAGAATAGTTTTCACGAGTGATTTATTTGAATCAATAATGCTCTGCAAAATAAGATGTGATGCCAGGAGTCATTGAAGATAAAGATCAACCTTATCTATGACATTTATCATTCAATTCGACTTAGGAAAAGTGAAAGTTTACAGAAAACTAAACCGGTTGAATACCAGGCCACGAACACCATCTAAAACAACTTCAATGAAATCGCAACAACAATCTCACGAAAGTCAATCGGCAAACACGGTCGCTGATTCAGAAGACCAAAATCCCCAAATCCTCTGGCAATTTGGTGAAGCTGTAGAAGTGACTGAGGAAAAAAAGGAAGGGATTGATCTCACTTTGCCCATTCTCAATTCAACCATTCAAAGAAAGAAGACATTGTGGTGAAGTAAGCAGATACCGGGACCATTGGGAAGAATTCTTATTCCCGTGGACTCTTCTTCGGCTGCGGTTGCTTCGGTTGCGCCGGTGCGGGATTTCGCGGAACATTTTGTCGTGATGGCTGCGATTGATCCCACGTGTTGCGATGATGTTCCTGCGCCGGATTCACTTTCTCAAAATCATATTTCGTAGGAACCCGTTTCTGCTTTTGCTCCGGTTGCGCAGGAGTTTTCGGAAACGTTACGGGCGGCTGTTTAACCGGGGGATTTTTTTCCCGAGGAATAACCTGTGGCTGGTTTTTGTCAGCAGGTTTTTCTTTCGGTGCCGTATTCAATGCAGGATATTGTTGCTGATTTTTTCTCAGGAACTCATCGCGCGAGACAGGGTTGCCTTGCGTGTTCGATTTTGAGTTTGCCAATCCGTTTCGAGATGCCCCAGTTGCCTGATGGCATCAACACGATTGGCGGAGTTGGCAGTGAAATCACGAGGCAGATAGTCGCGGTTATCATTCACCCATCCGCGAACAACATTCGTGTTATCACTCACTACTCTTCGCGGGCTATAGTAATAGTTGACATACGTATTGCATAAGTGCGGATAGTTGTAGTAATGAGTTGGATAATAGAAGTACCAATAAGTAAAGTAGTATGAAGGCAAGCCGATGATCACGATATGCCCGAGCGGATCATAATAGAATCCCCAATCGAACCAGTAGGGATAAGGATACCAATAGTAGTATGGATACCAGTACGGATAACCGAACCAATAGGGGTAAGGATAGCAGACATAATTCTCTAATACACTGCAGTAGGAGGACGCATGCAAGTCTCTTCATCGTAATCACAATTTTGCTGCGCATAATCCAAGGCTGCTCCCTGCAAATCTTTTTGTGCATCGGGATTGTCTTCAATTGTTTTTTTCCAATCGGCTACCTCCTCTGCATTTTGTTGGGCAACCACAAGATTGAGAGAGTCCGCCATTCTGATCACATGCTGCGGATTTCGTTTGAGCATATCACCAACCAGCACCGTCATCTGCATGTGATCATTCAGGATGCTGAGCACTTCAGGCAGATCAACAAGATCATGGAAAGCATCCTGAGCTGATGATGGATAGCTGCGCAGAATTTCTTCGAATGCATGATCAGAACCTTTGTAGAGCTGATCCATCCGTTGGAGCGCATCGAAATAATTTCTGCCATAGCTCAGCGCCACATCGTGGATCTCATCAGGATAATTTCTTAGGATCACATTGATTTCCTCTTTCGATTTCTTGCCGCCTGTTACAAGCGCATCAATCAGTCCCGGATATCTTGTGAGGTTCCAAAGATCTTCCTGCTCCTTGCGGGAATAATTGCTGATGAGATCCGTGAAATTCTGGCTGGTGTTCTTCTGCAGCACGGCGATGCGCACAATCACTTCAGGATATTTGCATGCTTCAAAAATTGAAAGGCGAATGCTGTCAGCATATAGCACGAGCGCATTGACAGCAGCCGAATCTTCGCTGCTTAAATTGTTCAGCCATGAATTTTCATTCTGTGAAAATCCTGTGAAGGGAATAAGCATAAGAAAAAATATTCCCATCATCAACATGTGATAATTTCTATTTGCTTTCATGTATCTGGTTATTTGAAGAGAATAGATTGACAAATGTCAGCGTAAAAAATATTTATGATTAAAGTCAGGTCCAATCATGATTAACAGCATAGGTTTTAGAGGGCCGCCAATCGGATATTTGTACCGTTAAAAGTTTTTAATGAAAAACAAGAAAAACAAATCAAGTTAAGCGCGATTGGAAGGATACTCTCTGAGGACACGAATTCAGGTCGGGCTTAAAGGCGAGCAGAATAGCTCGCCTTTTTTTTGAAATCGAATTTGTGTTCAGGCCATTTTTCCGGAAGAATTTTTTTAAAATTATTTTTTTTATTTTTTTCTGCATGACTAAGTTCATCAACATAACTGAGGCACCTCATTCATTTTATTATCGCAGTGATAGCACTTTTGCGGTATCAAAAAAATTCTTTAACCAAAAACAAACGACCCAATGAACACGCTTCAAAAACGAACGGAATTACTTCCGTCATTCAAATCAGCCTTTTCTGATTTCTTCGAAACGCCGATCGAAAGATTTTTCGGCGATAAATTTTTCAACGGAAATGCATGGATGAAACAAATTCCCGCCACGAACATTTCTGAAACTGAAAATGATTACAGGGTGGAGATCGCTGCTCCCGGCCTGAAGAGAGACGACTTTAAAGTCACACTCATCAATGGTATGCTGAACATTTCTGCTGAAAAGGAGGAAAAGAAAGAAGAGAAGGACAAAAATTACAGTCGCCAGGAGTATAATTACAATTCCTTCAGCCGCTCTTTCTATCTTCCTGACACGGTGATGGGCGACAAGGTAGATGCCCATTACGAAGATGGAGTGTTGCGCATCATGCTTCCGAAAAAAGCTGAGGCAAAAAAAGAGTTCGTGAAGGAAGTGAAAGTGAGCTGATCTTCACTCACAATTGTGTGAGGAAAGAATGAAACCATACGGATACAAATTTTTTCCTCCTTAGCGGCGAGCAACACTGCTCGCCGTTTTTTTACAATGTACCGGTGCCCGGGACTTCCGCCTAAAAGCAAATAGAAAATGACCAACGTCATGTAACAGCCTTACGTTACTCATAATGTCGGGCAAATTCAGAAAATAAATTTGCCCAAAAATTTCACCGGCAATACCTCAAATTTTTTAAACATTTTTTTAATCCGGCTGATAAGATCTTAAATCAATCTCCATGGAAAAAATTTTTGCAAACAAAGTCGCCATCGTCACCGGCGGCAGTTTCGGAATCGGAAGGGCTACAGCCATTGCATTCGCGCGACGTGGAGCCAAAGTGGTAATCGCCGATTGGATTGAAGACAAAGAAGGCGAATCGCTGAAACAGATTAAAGCACTCGGAGGTGAAGCCATCTTCATACAATGCGATGTTTCAAAAAGCATATATGTGAAAGCAATGGTGAAGAAAACCATTTCGACATTCGGCAGCTTGGATTTTGCTTTCAACAATGCGGGAGTAGAAGGAGCAGCAGCGCCCACCCATGAATGCAGCGAGGAGAATTGGGATAAAACTATCGGCGTAAATCTGAAAGGCGAATGGCTGTGCATGAAATATGAAATACCGGAAATGCTGAAGCAGGGAAAAGGCGCGATTGTGAATTGCGCGTCCATAGCAGGCTTGGTCGGCTTTCCCGGGTTGCCCGCTTATGTTGCTTCAAAACACGGTGTAATCGGAATAACCCGGACTGCAGCCCTTGAATATGCGAAGCAGGGGATACGGATTAATGCAGTTTGTCCGGGTGTGATTAAAACTCCCATGATTGATCGCTTCACGGGGAAAAAGAAAGAAGCGGAGAAACAGTTTGAAAGCCAGGAACCCATCGGAAGAATGGGACTTCCGGAAGAAGTTGCAGAAGCTGTTGTGTGGCTTTGTTCCGATGCATCGTCATTTGTTACCGGCGATGCCATGGCGGTTGATGGCGGATGGATTGCTCAATGAAATATTTCTCAAACAAAAAATACTCTGAACAGCATCATGAAAAAAATTAACTCCCAACTAACTGACTATGGGATATACATTGATCATCCCCATTGCATCATTGTCGCATTGCATAACGGCAAGAGTGAAGCAAGTCTAATCAAATCAGAACTTGTTACTCATGAAAGGTTTGAGGGCGAAGGATCGGATAAAACCCGCTCGATTGATCAAACCGGCGGCCGGCAAAAACAACATCAGAACAAACTCAACAATGAGTTCAGAAAATTTTGCAAAGCAATTACAGCCCAAATACACAATGCCAACAGGATTCTGATCATGGGACCTTCCGATGCAAAGTTTGAGTTGCAAAAGGAAATCAGGAAGACAAAAAACCTGCGGGGTGTTTTTGAAGAAGTAAAACCTACGGATAAAATGTCGAAGGGAGAAGTGATGCGTTTTGTGAAAAAGAATTTTGCTGATTGATGGATAATGAGGATAGCATGCGGTCAAAAAAATAATGGACTTAAACAAACACCATGAAACCGAACATTGAAATCGCAGACAGTAACCGGACAGAAGTTGCCTCATTGCTCAACAAATTAGTGGCAGACGAATACGTCCTGTACACCAAGACGCGAAATGCTCACTGGAATATCCAGGGACATAACTTCATGGAGCTGCACAAGTTTTTTCAAACTCAGTATGAAACTCTTGATTTAATTATTGATGATGTGGCAGAACGTGTTCGATCTCTTGGACATTTTGCTCTTGGGTCACTAAAAGATTTTCTGAGTGTTACACGGTTGAGCGAGCGGAATCGTGACTTCACCAACCAAAAGCAAATCATAGAAACCTTACTTGATGATCACGAAACCATCATCCGTGTTTTAAGAAAAGACATTACCTCCATAGGAGAAAAACATAAAGACCTTGGCACAAGTGATTTTATGTGCGGGCTTATGGAGCAACATGAGAAGATGGCTTGGATGCTAAGAGCGTATTTGTCCTGATCAATTGAATCGCTATGAAAGAGTTGAATTCAAAAATCAATAAAGAATGGCATGAGAAAAATAAGATGCCGAAGAACCCAACATTTGAGCAAAGAGTTAGGTGGCATCTCGCTCACCAAAAAAATTGTTCGTGCCGACCTATTGCAGAAAAGCTTGCAGAAGAAATGAGGAAGAGAGGAATTAAATTCTGAAAATTTTTGCTCTCAAATAATTTCATGAAGAACTCTCAAAGAAATAGTGTTGCAATGAAACGGGAACTTGACCACAGCAAGCTTATTTCTCTCGGTGCTCTTGTCGCTCTTATTGGTTATATCATGTCAGGCCCGGTTGCATTTCTGATTGTGCACTTAGTGAAGCCGCAACCTGCATGGGTTTCGCCTGAAGTTTTTGCAGAGAATTACAGTGCGATTCAGGATCTGCCATTCTACTTCGGCTTTCTTTTGCTAGGAGGGATGCTGATGCTTGTTGCCGGGCATTATTTGAATTTTAAAGAAGACGATGATGAAAAGAAATTTCATTTATTGGTTTCGTTTGGATGGACGATTGTTTTTTGCGCGCTTATTTCATTCAATTATATCTGTCAAACAACCTTCGTTCACAATCTTGCTATGCATTATCAGCCGGAATATGATTCTGCGATTTCAACATTCTCCATGTCAAACCCGATGTCATTTTGCTGGGCAAATGAAATGTGGGGCTATGCAATTTTAGGAATTGCAACTTTGCTGATGGCGGGATATTATCGCGACAAAAACAATTTCATTCGCTCACTTCTTATCGCCAATGGAATAGTGAGTTTGATGAGCGCCATCTGGACAATTATTGATGTGAGTTGGGTGATGACAACTGCCGGGCTCGTTTCTTACTTCGCGTGGAACGTGCTGATGATTGTGATGATGATTATGATTTACAAGCAAGCAAAGTATTCCGGGCAATGAAGGTTCCTTTCTTATCATGAAAATCATGCTTTGGCATCACACACTGCCCCACTCCTTACCCAATCAAGAGCACTACTTCTACTGGCTCAGCATTCTGTAGAGAACTAAAATAATTCCTGCAAAAAAAATAGTTGTAAAAATTGTCTTGTTGTGTTTGGCAAGCCAGTTAGGAAGGAAAATATCAAAGTTGTCTTTTTGTGAATCAGAATATTTTCTCGCAATAACGGTGAGCGGACAAGTCCATTTATAAATGAGGAGTACAATCCCTTCGCCCACAATCATTGCAATAGCGATCCAGGTATAAGGCGTTATGCGGTTAAACAGTCCTGAATAAAGAATATAGAAGGTCGTTGTTGCGAGGAGCAGCCAGACAATTGAATGAATTAATTTGACTACGAAAAGCTGTGATCTCATTTATTTTTTGTCATAAAAAACTCCGAAGCCCAAAGTAATTCTCACATAAGGCGATATTACGAAAGGTTTTGAGAGAGATGAAATATTACTATCAGACAAATTGCTGTGCCACTTTGCAAAAGCCGGTAGAACTGCGATTCCTCCATCGGCCCCTAAAACTAATCCGGTTATTTTATCATGCTTATTTTTTTCTTCAGTATTGAACGCCAAATATTTTACAGCAAAACCCATTTCAAAACCAAGCCCGCCGGTAGTGTAAGTTGCATTTTGATTTGAGCGAACAGAGTCGGTGTCAAAGATGAAAATTTTATCAGGGTTCTGATTGGTTATCTTAAACTTCATTGCGCTTACTCCCATTCCCCAGTAAGGGAAAGCAAACCAATTCTTTTTCCTGATTACCCGATAACCCATATTGAAAAATCCTGCACGTGATTCAAACTTTACTTCTCCCTCATTGGTTGAAGAAGAAACTATGTACCAATATCCACTTCCGCCTAAAATTATTTTGCGTGGCCTCACTGAATAACCCGCACCACCGAAGACAATTGCGGGAGAGTTCAGTTGCAAATCACTTCCAAGTAGTTGAGGAGATTGTAATTCCTTTCGCAATTCCGAACTGATGTTATATACAGGTCCGGTAACGAAATTTCCAAATCCACCACCAACCCATTGGGCTTCCGTACTCTGTATCATCAGCAAACTGATAAAGGCAGTTAGAAGTATTTTTTTCATTACTTAATTTTTTATTGAGCGAAGTTGACTGAATAACAAAAAGCGATGAATGATATTCATCACGGCCGGCATTGATAATAATCATAAGCCTGATATGGCATTCTCAGGATATTTGAAAGATGAAAAAAGAAGAAAAAAATGAGAACTCCATTCACGGTTGACCAATTTCTCGAAGTTTTTAAGAACTACAATCAAGCAGTTTTTCCTCTCCAAATTCTTTTTTACCTGATTGGGGTGTTTGCAATTTACCTCGCTGTTAAACCCAATTCAAAATCAGATAAAATCGTTGCCGCCATTCTCTCATTTTTTTGGTTGTGGATGGGAGTAGTGTATCATCTTATTTTCTTTACGGCAATTAATACGGCAGCGTATCTATTCGGCGCGCTATTTATTCTTCAGGCGATTCTGTTTTTGATTTACGGGGTGTTTCAAAACAAACTTTCGTTCAGGTTTCATTCAGATAGGTATGGGATTGCAGGAATCGTTCTCATTCTGTTTGCGCTGATAATATATCCGGTTCTGGGATATTTTCTCGGTCATGTTTATCCGTCATCACCCACTTTTGGTCTCCCGTGC
This sequence comes from Chitinophagales bacterium, assembly GCA_035638255.1. Lineage (GTDB taxonomy): Bacteria > Bacteroidota > Bacteroidia > Chitinophagales > UBA10324 > DASRAJ01. Next base: position 15,537 of record DASRAJ010000053.1, on the reverse strand, counting down.
CCAACTGCAATTTTCACTTTCGGTCTCCTGCTTCTAAGTGCTAAAAAGTGTCCTGTTACCATTCTTATAATTCCATTCATCTGGTCGGTGATTGGCTTTACGGCAGCATTCAATTTTGGTATTGTTGAGGATACCGGATTGATCGTGGCGGGGCTATTTTCATTTTCCATTTTGCTTTTTCGAAATAGAATTTTATCGCAGCCACAGAAACTGAATTTCTCATGTTGAGACAGAATGATGGAGATCCATTCACACAACTTTCTCACAGTAGCCTAAAAAACTTTACAATGGAAACACTGATGCATGCAAAACCAAAATCGAAGGTCCTGAAATCATGGAGCGAAAAAATGCACCCTGATATGAAACCGCGCATTGTGACTGATACTTCAGCAAAATGGCGGAGAAAGTTCGGCGAAGGAAAAATGCTCATCGCAACTCCAATGCTTGTTGATCGTCTCATCCGGGAGATTCCAGAAGGAAATCTTACAACTGTCAATTTAATTCGCGAAAAGCTTGCGCGCGATTTTAGCACTGACTATACTTGTCCAATCACAGCCGGAATTTTTGTTTGGATTGTTGCAAATGCTGCCGAAGAAGAACGGCGTCATCACGATTACAACATTTCACCTTATTGGCGTGAAATCAAAGACAATGGTCAATTGAATCCGAAATATCCCGGTGGTGAAGAGCATCATGCTAAGTTACTGAGGGCTGAGGGGTATCACATAACAAAAACAAAAAGTGGCAAGCACTACCTCGTCAACTCTTTCAAAGATCACCTTATTCAATGCGATTGACACTCCGTGAATTGAATCATCTTAACTGTAATTTTATTTTGTCTTTACCACCCTTGTAAAATGGATGAGATCACAATTTGGCTCGACACCTACAATGATTTGTATTCTGACTTCGACTCCAGAAAGTTCTCCAGGCGGTTGGTGTCAGAAGATTTCCTCTATGAGCTAAGGAGAAATGCAAGGGAGGTGACGTCAATTCATGCAAGGGTAATTCTTTACCTACCGGAAAAGCAGAGAAACTCACAAATCGAAACAGAAATTATTGAAAGCTTAAAAAGATTTTTTTCGAAGCATGCAAAACAAAAGCGTGAGGAGAATAAGAAATTGTTCACACGCGGCTTGCTGATGAGCAGTGTTGGATTAATATTTCTATTGATTGCGGCCCTGCTGTTTTTAAATTACTCCAGTGAGTATTATTTCGCAGCCACACAGGTAATTCTTGAACCTGCCGGATGGTTTTTAATATGGAATGGACTGGATCACATTTTTTATGAGCGAAAAGAAATTAAGAGCGAATTGCGCTTCTATGAAAAAATGAAAGGATCGCACATTGAATTTCAGACCACTCCGGAAGGATTCAAATAAAGGCGAGCTATTGCTTTTTTTTCTCTCACTCACCCGGGGGATTTCCGGCACTTTTTATTTCGGCATTCAGGAGCAGCAAAATTTTCTTTCCTATTTCATCAACCGGTTGAACAGAATTTGAAAGTACCACTACTCCGGTTTTCGATTCATTCACGAAACCGATATAGCAGGCATAGCCATTCATAGCACTGCTTTGCCAAACGATTTTGGAGGGTGAATTTGCCTTGAGCGGACTTATCATCCATCCCATGCCGCCATAGCTATCACGAAGTTTTTTGCTGTAGAGAATGGCCACCTTGGGTTGCTGTGTAGTCCTGAGGGCTGACCTCATCACACTGTCCTTCAAATATAGATTCGCTGAGACAAACTTCACGAGGTCTTCAGCACTGGAATGAATGCTGAGTGCAGGTGCCATAACTCCGTATTTAATGTCATCCATTTTTTTCCCCTTCTTATCATGTCCCGGAATTTGCTGCATGCGTTGTTCTTCGTTGCCGGTGATGAACGTATTCGGGAGTTGAAGTGGTGACAGCAAATTTGTTTTAAGCAATGATTCGAAATCGGTATTGAACTTCCATGAGAAACCATTAGCAAGCATTGCAATCCCAAGGGGAGAAAACTCATAGTGTAAACCGGTTTGAAAATTCGGTCGAAAACTGTTTAGAAAGCGATACAGGTCATCGAGCGAGTAATTTGCATAAGCATCTTTTCTGTTTTCATGAAGATTGAAAGGCGTCTCCGGTAAACCGGAAGTGTGTGTTGAGAGATCACACAACACAATTTGTTTTGGATGATACATGGGATCCGGGTAGCAGTTAAGTATTGTGGGATAGTGAATGGGTTCAGGAGGCGGGCTGCAAATGATTTTCTGGTAAACGGGAATGTGTACGGCCTGCGGAAAATAATTTTGAATGGGATCAGTCAGGTTCACTTTTCCCTGTTCATCAAACAAGGAGAGGAGTGAAGTGGTGTAGACACATGAAACGGTTCCGAGCTGAAAAACGGATTGTGCTGATGGCTTGCTTCCGGTTCCTTTTTCAATTTCGCCATACGTAAAATATTGCACGTTGCTGCCATTGATAATTCCAATTACCAATGCATGATTTATTTTATCACTTGTATAACCGCCAGCAATTCTGCTTACATCTTTCTCTGAAATAGACTGCTGCCCGAATGCAAACTTCGCAAGCAAAATGAACAGCAATGCGGCAAGTATTGCAAAGATTATTTCTATGGTGTGTCTGTGCGAAGCACGAATGTCATTCATAATTTTTTTCATGATCAGAAGATTTGCACTTACATCTAAACAAGAATCGTTTGAAATTCTGTTGTCAAAAATAGCGGCTGTGATAGTCACCTTGCATGAGAGGTATCAGCAGTAAAGGTGACTTTGGTCATGTACTAACCGATCCTTCATGTGAGATACACGGGAATCTCCTTGAAGCCCTGTGCTTGCTGCGAATCAAGCACAAGATCCTTGATCGCCATGAGCATTGCTTTGTGTGAACCGAACAACTCCCGGTGAAAATTCAAAGTTGTAGTGATATCAAGATCGGCGAGTGAAGTCTCCTGACTGTTCGCATAGAATTCTTTCAGCGCCAATGTGTAGTTATCTTGCAGATCATTCAAAAGCAGCTTCAATTGCTCAAAGGCGATTCCATCCTGTGCCCGTCCGAGTACGTGCAATTGAGAATACAGCTTCTCCATTTCTGCTTTAAGCCGCAGATAGAATTGATATTTTATATTCTTCGATGATCTCTCCAGGTCAGAGATGTTTCGGTAAACGTCCTTTACACTTTTTGCAGCATGCATCGCACTTCGCGCTGCAGAAATCAATTGATCAAGTTGCAGCGACTGCTGTTCAGTGAGCTTCGCCGTTTGGAGTTTGATGTAAAAAGATTGCAGCTCTCCCTGTAACTCTTTTAGCCATTCATATTTTTCAAAAAATGATTTAGAGAAAAATTTTTTCTTCTTGTTTGTTACTGCATATTCCTTCTCTTGTTTTAGCGCATTGTCATCCTCACCAAAAGCTTCAAGATTGAATAACATCACATTATTTACAAAGTACCGGACTTCTTTATCAAATAAATCAGTCGCTGATTCTGTCTCATTGATGCTTGCATGACTGATGAAAGCCGCAGCAGAAGTTTCAGAACTCTTAAACCGTTGCTCCAAAAATTTCGCGAAGCGATTAAGGAGCGGAAAAAGCAACAATACTGAAACTACATTGATAAAACTTTGAAATGCTACGAGGGTAATCAACGGATCATGAATCAGAAAAATAGATGACAAGAGAATAAGAATTTGTTTGAGAAAAATAAAAGAGAGAATTGCGGTGAAAATGTTGAACAGGAAGTTGCCGAGTGCTAATCTTTTCTTTGCTGCATTCCCGCTTACAGAGCCAATCATCACTTTAATGGTTGTTCCTACTTCCGCACCAATTACCACTGAAACTGCAACCGGCAAACCGATGATTCCTGCGTTGAGCGCGCTTAGTGCAATGGTCATGGTAGCGGAACTCGATTGAATAAATGAGGTGAGAATAAAACCGAAAATCAAATAAGTAAAGAGTGAATAACCCGTGTATTGCGACAGGTCAAACTTCATCACTTGTTCTTCAGCTCCCGATCTTATCCACCCGATTCCGATGAATAACAATCCCACGCCCATGAGAATGTGCATAGCACTTTTTAATCTGTAATGATTGGCAAATAAGACCAATCCCAATCCGGCTAAACCAACTGCCGGATAACAAAACGGTTCGATGTTAACCTTGAATCCAAATGCTACCACTAACCAGTTGCTGATGGTAGTTCCAATGTTGGCACCGAGCACAACGGCCAATGCATTTCGTGTTGTTAATACTCCTGCTCCAACAAAAGCAAGGATGATCAATGAGACCATCGAGCTGCTTTGAAGAATGCCGGTCACAATCACTCCTGTGAGGACTGCTGTTGAATTGTGCCGGGTGTATCGCTTCATCAGCAGCTTAAACATTCTGCCGGCAGATTGTTTCAATGCATCTTCAATCAATGAAATAGCGAAGAGAAACATGCCGACACCGGCAAACATTTTCAAAATAAATGAATAGTCCATCTGCGTTAAAGTAAATGCCTTTGCTTAATAGTTGCAAGTTGCTTCAGCATGTTTAAGCAATGATTCTCTCTACTTTCAGCTAAATAAATACAATAGTCCTGTGCAAGAAAAGGCCACTTAGAATCTTATGATCAACCCGTTTCTGTCATCCCGGGGAACCACACGCAGCAGACATGGTTCATCAATAGCGACGACCATTTTTCGAGTGAAGAAAACAGGTGCGACGCGCTTCGGCAAGGGTGTCACACTCTCGAAGCAGAATGATGATCAGCATTTTTCAGTTGGCTGATTCAAGCCATCGCCGATTCTTGTTCCGCAGTAATCAGATGGTGATAAAGAATTTTCGATTTTACTGAATTGCCAATAAGGCAATATTTTTCAGTGCGTTTCAAAATTTCTTCTGCTATTGACTTTTGCTCTTCTTCCATCAAATGGACTTCAGGAAACACTTCCACCAGGGCGAATTCCAATTTTCCATCAATCACTTCAACCACTCCGGCGGCATGACATCGGAAGTTGATGAAAGCAAGATTTTTTCTTTTCGCGAAAGAAAGAAATGTCGTCATGTAGCAACTGCTGATTGCACCCAGGAACAAAGTCTCCGGAGACCATTTGCCTTCTGCGCCATCAGGAAATTCAATAGGCGTTGCTACTTCAATCGGTTCATCTGCACCTGGTGTAACCATCACTCCGGTAGTTTTTTCTCTCCAGACTATTGAGGTTTCGAAGAATAATTTTTTGTGTTCCATTTTCAGCGGTGTTTTTACTGTGAAGAAAAATTATGAACTATTGATGCGTGATGAACAAAGGCACCTTCACATCCTTCAAAATTTTGTTCGAAATGCTTGCATGAAACATCCGTGACAGCGCACTTCTTCCGTAAGAGCCCATTACTACCACTGCATCCTTTCCGTTTTTTTTGAGGTACTTTTCTAATTCTTTTTCGGGTTTTCCATTCAGCACTTTGAAGGAAACATTTTTAAAATGACCGCTTGCCAAATCTTTCACGTCCCTGTTCTTGGGAATATGGTTTGAAGCAGAATGGTTTACAGTTACGACGGTAGTATCCAACTCCTTCCATTCCGGAAAAATGTAGCTGAACATTTTCATAGCATACACACTCGAATCACTTCCGTCGTAAGCTACCACAGTATGCTTCACTTGTTCCGGGTGATCAGGAATAATGAGCACGGGACATTTTGATTCAGCCAAAAGATCTTTCAAAAATGTGCTGGGAGTCTGGCCTCCTACGTTGAAGAAACTTGTCCTGGTATCAATCATAAGCAGATCAGCAAAAGCGCTTTCCTCCAGTAACTCCATCAACGGCACACCTGTGTGTCCATGAATTTTGAAGTGTACACCTTTATCCTCGCAGGTTTTTTCAAAAAGTGCAATGATGTCTCTCATTTTTTCTTCATCCTCCTTCTCAATCCTGTCATAATCGAGAGCGTATTGAGTTGGAATCTCCCACGAGTACGTGTACATGAAACGCGAGTAGGTGAGGTCACGAAGAAAAACTCCTACAAGCAATGAGTCAGTTGCTTTTGCAACATCGGCAGCATACTCAATGGTGGATGCCGAGTAGCGAAGTCCGTCGAATACTGCTAAGATCTTTTTCATGATGGTTAGGTTTAAATCCGCTTCAAAACTATCTCCTTATGCAGCCGGCATTTTATGATTCTCATTAGAAGAGGAGATGATATTGGTCATGTTGAATATTTCATAGAAGCTGTTTGGAATTCGTTCAAGAAATTTGCTTCTCAATGTTTCCCGAATCCCGATGCATTGGGACGGGACAGGTCGACAGGCTACTAATGACACATTACCTAACTATCGGTCATTCAACAGGAAACTTCTTCACTCCTTGACAGAACTCTGCCTGAATTGTAAGAAGTTTCCTACTGAATGACTAAAAGAATTGAAAGTAAAATGCCATTACCACAGAACTCAATTGTGCGCAGGACTCTGTGAGAAAATAGTTTGCGCTCAGCATGACCTGCGCGCCGGTGATCCAGTTCGGGATCGTCTCTTTTTCTTTGACCTGACTGGCGAACACTTGTTCAATTCAAAAATGTTTTTCGGCCAACGACCTCGATCTGAAAGGAGTCGCGTTTATTTAGAAGTAGGGGAGACGCTAAATGAAAGTTGAATTTTAAAACAGATGCTTAATAAATCATCACCTGCAACTGCCCGCGGGTATTGATGTACCCTCGAAACATCCCCTCAGTGTTAAACGGCATTTCAATATGACCGAAGCGATCAATGGCAATGCAACCTCCGCTACCCTTGCTTTGAGTGAGCTTGGTTTTAATGACATAGTTGGCGGCATCATGCAGCGAGATAATGCGGTACTGCATCATGGCTGAGATATCATAGGCAACTACATGACGAATAAAATCTTCACCATGACCTGTGCATGAAACTGCGCACGTTTTATTGTTTGCATACGTGCCGCAACCAATCAAGGGTGAGTCACCTATGCGCCCGAAATTTTTGTTCACGGTTCCCCCGGTAGAAGTTCCGGCTGCAACATTGCCATAGCGGTCAATCGCAACACAACCCACCGTTCCGAATTTATCTCCCTCATTTTGATCAGCAGGATAAATCATACCTGTTGTATCGTTGAGTTTGACCGGAGTTGTATCACCAGTCAGTGCCTTCTGCAATTGCAAGCGGCGATATGGAGTGAAGAAATAAGATGTATCAACTATTGCAATGCCATGATCTCTAGCAAATTCTTCTGCACCTCTTCCTGCAAGCAACACAAACTTGCTGCTGTCGAGAACCATCTTCGCCAGGGTGATCGGGTTCCTGATTGTTTTCACTCCTGCCACTGCTCCCGCTTTCTGATTCTTTCCATTCATGATTGCAGCATCCATTTCAATAGAACCGTTGTGTGTGAGCACCGACCCACGACCGGCATTGAACAGCGTGCAATCTTCCATCACTTTTATGGCAGCAGCCACGGCATCAACACTCGTTCCACCGTTTTTCAAGATTGCATATCCTGCTTGCAGTGCGATGGCAAGCGTGTCTTTGTAAGCTTGCTCCTGCTGAGGAGTGAGATTAAGTTTTTTCAAAGAACCTGCTCCACCGTGCACGGCAATGGCAACCGGATGATTTGCTTGCTGAGTTGTCGCCTGAGAGAAAATAGTTGAGGGAAAAGAAAAAAGAAGAATGAACAGGAGTAGAATTCCTGTAGATCTGTAATGATGCGGTTTCAATTTTTGAATCAGTTGCATTTCGGAAATTCTTTGCTCATTAATAATTGCAGCGATAAATGGGGTGAATATTCAAATTCTGAAGTAAGATGCGATGCCAATCGCGTAGTTGGTTTTCTTGTTCGAATGATTCAATTCCTGCGTGATCGAATAGTAAAGTTCTGTTTTGAAATGTTCGTTGAAGGTATAGTAAAATCCAAGTGCGCCGCGAACCCGGTCAACTTTATCGTGCGTTGGGTGATTGACAGGGTACCAAAGTTCGCCATAGACAAACGGTGCGAAATAATAATTGTACCGGTAGCGAATCGTGAGCCGGTCACGATTGTATGCAATGGATGTTTGCTTCGTCTCATTGATCACCAGTGGGTAATATGAATTCTGAATTCTTGCCCGAAGCGATGCGGAAAATTTTTTGAATCCTTTACTGCAGGTAACATCGCCGTAGATCATTTGTCGTGCTTGATAAATGTTATTGAGATCGCGCTGCTGAACGAACCGGTAGCTTGCGCCGAAAGAAAGATTGCGGTTGAGTTTGTACGTAATTCCTGCGTCAATAAATCCGCTGCCAAGTTCCGCTAAGTTTTGGTTGAAGAGTTCCTGGTTGTAGAGTGTGAAAGAAAATGAAGGCGAAATTTTCTTTTCCAACCCCAATCCGACAATACCCTGAAAATCTTTCTGCTGACCGCTTACATTTTTTAATTGAAGAAAAATCACTGCGACTGCAAACAGCCGGTGATATGAAAAATTATATGTGATTTTTATTGTCATTAGTATTCGATAGAAAAATCTCTTGAATAAATCAACTTATCCCTCTCATTGTAAATTTTTCTGGAGATGAGCATGCCACGGTTGTCATAGTCATAAAGAGTTTTACGAATTACTTTTCCTTCCTTGTCATTGGTGATTTCAGAAACCACATCATTGGAGGTATTGTATGTGTAACTGGTTTTTTCAATAACGTTTCCGCTTGCGTCGTAAGAAATTTTTTCAACCGGATTGTTCCACTTGTTGTATTGCGTTACCGTTTTCTTCAGCACCTTGCCATCGTGTGAAAGATGGATGTACTGTACTTCATCATCATGGCGATTGAACTGAAACTGTTCGCGGTCCTTCACATTTCCATTTGCATCGTAGTCAATGCTTTCAATCACATTGCCATGCGCATCATAGCGGGAAGTGTTTTTCCTGATTGTCGTGTCACCCTTTCGTTTGTCTGTGGTAAGCGTAGTGACGGATTTTATTTTTCTGCTTTTGATGTCGGTTTGACTTTGGGAGAATGAGGGTTGCGCATACAGCAGCATCGTGAGGAAAAAAAAATTTAACCGCAGACCTGTCATCCTGAGCTGAGCCGAAGGATTGAAGGGAGAGAGCAAAAGATTCGCAAGGGAGCGCAGAGAAAGATGAGTCATGAGCGTGGCTATAAGAAAATATTTATCGTCCCCACATTCACGGTTTGTTTCCTGTCAGTGATGGTTACTTTTTGAATTACGGGAATTGTGCCGCCGGGAACCGTGAGCGTTGAGTCGAATGAATAAGCATAGACAGTGTAATCACCTTTATTGAGATACTTGAATTCGAACTGACCATCGTACGTGGTTTTGATCCGCTTGCCATAACTGATATCATCTCCAAAAATCAAATACACATACACATCTGCTCCCGGATATTCGCTGATGAATTGCGTGAAGGTGCTATTGTAGTGCTTTACAAATACAGAGCCTTTAATGGAGGCATCACCTCCAATGCCGGGATCCTTTTGACAAGATGAAAAAGTGAGCAATGAGCTTAGTGCAATGAGGATGAGGTATCGTGAACGCAGGGATTGCTTCAGGACGAGGTATGCCATACCCGCACTTCGTTCTTCGCAAGGCAGGTTTGTTTTTTTCTTCATGATAAAACCAATTGATTTTGTAAACGAAATTCGTTGAGATCAATCACACGATCAACCTTCAATTCATGCGGAAGATTATTTCCTGCGACAATAATTGTTCGTTTTGTTTTTTGCTTGTTGATACGATCCACAATAATCTTTTTTGACTCCGTGTCGAGATCATCGAATGCTTCATCGAGCAGCAATATCTTTTTTCGCGTGAGCAATGCGCGGGCAAACATCACTTGCTTCCGTTGGCCGGCAGAAAGATTCTTTCCAAAATCATCGAGATGATAATCGAGATTTTCTTCTTCAGTTTCCGCCACATGAAAATTCAAGCGTTGCAACAACTGCATCGCCCTGTCTCTTTTTTCCTCAGACCTGCTGTATGAAATCGCCTTGAATACAGTGTTGCCGATTAGCGGCGCTTCGTCCGAAACAATCACCACGTTACGACGGACGGTGTTGGGTTTAAGCAAATCGTAGTCGTATTGATCCAGAAAAATTTTTCCCGATGTGGGTTGATAGATTCCCTGGATCATTTTCATGATTGTGCTCTTGCCGGAGCTTTGCTTTCCTTTAATAAATGTGATCGTGTTTGGCTCAATCGTGAATGACAAATCTTTTAGAATTGGTGCCTCAGCATTTGCATATTGAAAAGAAACATTTTCAAAAGAAACTCTTCCCACTATCTCTTTGATTTCCCGTTCTTCAGATTTTAGCTCTGCAGGAAAGTTGAGAATGCGCAGCAACTTCATGAAGGAAACGTTTCCCATATTCCAAACGATGTTCACTTTCAAAATTCTCCTGATCACGGCCTGCATATAAAGAAAGAGGAGTACAAAGTCAAGCACATCAGTCCGGTGAATTCCATAAGGTTTTATTTCACGCTGCGAATTCACAAAGTACAGCAGCGCAGTGAGTGTACCGAACATGAAAAGCGGCAGCAATGCCTGAACCACAGAATAAATTTTCCAGTAACTGATCCCGAAATCGTAAAGCTTGCCTGACCTTTTGTTGTATTGAATTTCTTCGGGCACTTCCCGGTTAAAACTTTTTATGGTGAAGAATGCGTGCATCCTGTTCGCCACGAATCCCAGCAAAGTCGAGCGCTGATTTCTCCTGTTGAGTGTCGCCACTCTCACCTTCTTATTCAGCAGAATGATAACGGTACAGGCAACAACAATACCTGCAAGCATGATGAGTGTGAGCGGTGCATTGATAGCAAAGAGTACGGCTAATGAAGCGATCATGAACATCACGTCTCCTGTGAATTGAATGACTCCTTTGGTGATGAAGTGCTGAATGAAAAGAAGATCCCCACTGTAGCGAAGCAGATATTTTCCTGCCGGCTTTATCTGATTTACAGCGACCGATTGTGAAAGCTGAGTTTTAAAAAGCAGTTCACGCAGATCACGTGAGAAGCGCTCACCGATCGTTCCCGTCAAAAATTTTTCGACAAAGGTGATGAGCGATTTTGCTATGATGATGAGAATGAAGAAGAGAAAGAAGTCAGAGACAGACTGCAGTGAAATATGGAGTGCATTGAATAGCTTCCCCTTTACGCTATTATCGTGCAGCGCTAACTGATAGAATCTTCCGATACTGACTGGAATGAGCACGTTGAGCAAACTACTGATGATGTTCGCGAAGAAAGTCGCGACCACCAGCAATTTATTGCGCTGAAAAAATTCGATTATGAGTTTGCGCTTGCTGTGCATGTAATTTCAAAAGTAGAAAGTGTTCGCAGAATCCCGGGAACACTTTCTTTCACTTAGATCTTATCCACACATTCACGCCGCCACCATCCTGCGTGAAATTAACAGATGATTGAACTCACCGCTCATGATTTGAAACATATCAAGCACCGCCATGCCGCTATTTTCCTGCACTTCAAGGATTAGCAGCGGACTCATGGTGAAGCGACCACTGATGAAGGCAGGAGCGATGTGCATTTCATTCAGCACTTCAATTCCCTGGAATGCACTCAGGCTATCACCACAACTGAAGACGACAGAGTTGATCGTTGAGATAAACTCCCGTGACTTCAAAAGGAAGTTTGTTTCGCGCTGCAGCAATCCGTCTGCAATTTCCACCACAATGAAATCCGGTTTTTCAGAAGATAGTTTTGCGAGAAGTGATTGATAAAGATCAAGCAACTCTTCTTTAGGCATCATGTACGTTGAAGGAAATCCCATGTCAGAAAAGTCAGTGACTGCATCGGCTCCGGCGTCGTAAACAAAATCACGATCCTTAGTATGAACGGTACCGGTGAATTTCATGAATGCAACGCGCTTGCCTGTTTGCTTTAAGCCACGCGCTACACATGCGGCGGTGGTAGTCTTACCACTGTCCATTGTGGAGCCGATGGAGAGTATCACCTTCGCATTGTTTGGAACAACACCAGCGAAAGGAATGCGCGGCTTCTTGTACCACCTGCTGTTGATGACCTTTCCTTTTTCATCGCACACATATCCGATCATGCGCACCTTCGTTGGCTCAATGTCTTTCAAAGCGTAGTTTTTTGATTTCACAACTCCTATGGCGCCGCCAGCAGCGAGAATATCATACAGCGGCAAAGGCTCAGTGGGCACGTATCCTTCGAATTGTGAAGTGGCATAGCGATCGGCAAAGGCAGCCATAATAAAATCACCTTCGAAAATGGCTACGCTTCGCTTCTCCTCACCCTGTACTGATTCATGTTTTCCGAGAGTTACAACTTCAAAAATAGCAACGTCACCGCTGATCGCATGATGTGTATGTTTAATTTTTTCATTGACTGTGTAATCCTGAATGTCTTTGGTTACAATTGTTTTCTTGATTCGCATGACTGGCGTGTTTATGGTTGGTAAATAATTTTTTCTGACTGAATGATGATGTCGTCAGAAAGAATGTTGCAGAAGTACATTCCCGGGGCAATTTCGTTTGCGAGAGAAATTTTTGCTTGTGATCCGTGAAATGATTTTTGAAAAATTATTCTTCCGGCCAGATCAACAAGCTGAATTTGCTTTTCTGAATTGGAGTTGTCTGACGTGACGGTGATAAAATCAGAAGAAGGATTCGGGAAGACAGAAACGTTTTCATTTCCTGACGAAATATTTTCAACTCCTGTAACCGAAGAATATTTCAGAACCAGAATGTCACGTTGATTACCGGTTTGCCAACTGCTGCCTCCAACGTAGAGATCATTATTCACGAGGAAAAGAAGATTAGCTGCGTCGAGCGTATCGGAGTTTCCTCCCCAGGAGGTTTGCCATGCAACCGATCCATCAATGTTGTAACGAACAATTGCAATGTCATAATTCACGTCGCTTGCTGTTCCGTTATTCGTATGCAATGCGACGTAAGAATTTCCGAACTGATCGGAAGCAATTGCATCGGCAACATCATCAAAGTGATTGATGCCGTCGAATGTCTTCATCCACACATCATTTCCGCTTGCATCATATTTCACGGTGACCGCGTCGAGATTCACTGTGGAGGAACTATCCGCATCTGTTGTTCCGGTGATGATTACATCTTCACTTGCGTCGAGTATGATGCCGTTTGCCTGGTCGACACCTCCATTGTTAATTTTCACTGCCCACTGAAAATCTCCTGCTGAAGAATATTTTAGTGTGATGATATCAGACGAATCATTAGCCGATGAAGCACTATTGCCAACGAGATAAATATTTTCATTTCCATCAAGCTCCATTCCTTTCGGATCTTCATTACCAAAACCGCCATCATAAGTTCTCACCCATTGTTCTGCTCCGTCGTTATTGTATTTGATCACAAGCATGTCATCATTCGATCCGGTGAAAGTTCTTCCAGCAACATACACATTTCCGGAAACGGCCACACGAAGGAAACTCCCGCGATCAGGCCCGTTGCCTGTGCCGCTATATGTTTTTTCCCAGAGTAAATTTCCATTGCCGTCATACTTCAACGTTGTTGCTTCATCATTTGAATTTATGGACGGGTCACTGTCAGTTCTCCCCGTGACATAAATATTTCCTGATGCATCAGTTTTCATGTCGTACGCTTTATCATACTCGTGCGCAGGCGAATCATAGAACCGAAGCCATAAGCTGTCACCGGTCGAAGGATCCATTTTCACGATGGTGTAATCGCCCGATGTTCCGCTGTTCTTTGTAAATCCTGAAACTATAATGTTGCCGCCGTTGTCAACTGCACATGCATCGGCTTCATCTTCGCTGTCCGGAGAAGAACCATTGATATAGCGCGTCCAAACGGAGTCACCTTGCGCGGTAAGTTTTATGGTGAAGAAATTACGGTTTTGTTCACGGCGAACAGTATATCCCGCGACATAAAGGTTTCCGTTTGCGTCCATCGTTACATCCCGAACATTATCAGAGTTGTCACCAACGCCATCAAATGTATTTGTAAAAAGTTGTGCGCCGGTGTTATCATATTTCACGATGAGCGCATTGCGCTGCGCATGATTGTCTTCTTCATATCCGGCTACGAAAACATTTCCGTTCACATCAGTAAGCAGCGCATTCGCCGCTTCATTATATCCGCCGCTGCCGGAATAAACAGTTGCCCAATTCTCTATTCCGGCAGAGGAGTATTGAATGGTAACGATGTCATTGGAAATTACCGGGGTAATATCAACATCGCTGTAACCCGTTACATACACGTTGCCTCCCGAAACAGAAATGGAAGTTGAAACATCATCATTACCGGCTGCCCCATCGTATGATTTACTCCATTGTTGTTGCCCGCTTGAATTGTACATGATAGTCTGATAATTCAAATTCACGAATGCTGTTGCGTCTCCGTCACTTTTGCCTGTTACGTAAACATTGCCGGAGGCGTCAACGAAAATTGCTGTTGCTTCATCATCATCCACATTATCGAAAACTTTAGCCCACATTTCGGTGCCGGATGAATTGTATTTGATGGTATAGTAATCGTGATTGGTTCCGTTGCTGCTCCAGCCTGTTACATAAATTTTATTGTTGGCATCAATCGTCATTGCCTGGGCGCGATCGTAATGAGTGCGATCGCCATACATGAGCCATTGCTGGTTCCCGTTTTCATCATACTTGATGGTGGCGTAGTCATCATCGTTGCCGTTGTAGCTTCTGCCGGTTACATAGATGTTGTTGGAGTTGTCTACTACCGCCTTTACTGCACGATCAGTTCCATTGCCTAATCCATTATAACGCACAACCCATTGCTGATTTCCATCATTGGAATATTTTATCGTAAGGTAATCATCATTGGTAATGGCGGTAGCATCTTCATCACTTTGTCCTGTGACAATTACGTTTCCATTTCCATCAAGTACTATAGAATTTGCCTGGTCGTATCCGTTGGCAGTATCATAATTATAAACCTGGGTCCAGGCGATGGTGCCGGTTGAATTTAATTTCATGGTAAGAAAGTCATTACCCACATCTGTACTTTTTCCGAAACCGGTGACGTACACATTTTGCGAAGCATCCACAGTGATTGACTGCACTTCATCCGGGCCGTTTCCTGAAGCATTGTAAACCGTTCTCCAGGTCACATTTCCCGAAGCATCCATTTTCTGAATAAGGTAATCGCGATCGGTACCGATGTTCACTGTGCTGCCGCCGGTGTAAATATTTCCGGCTGCATCTGATGTGATGCACATGTAGCGATCACTGTAATCACCTTGCCCATTAAACTGATAAACCCACGCTGTAGTAGGTTGCGCCACTGCAATTTTTCCAATGACGATTAACACCGATAAATGCAGCAAGGTTACCCGTATTAAGATTTTGAATTTCCTGTTCATCTTTTTTGACTTCGATTTATTCTGAAATTTTCTTTTACTGAATTTCTTTCACCAGCATTATTGACTTCTTATTATTCCCCTGCGAAAAGTTTGCAATGTATATGCCTGAAGGCAGATTATTTCCGAAACTTATGATGCCGGAATAAGTCCCGGTTGCATGATAAACCACCTCACCCAGCACATTAATAACATCAA
>DASRAJ010000052.1:0-7849 GCA_035638255.1 Chitinophagales bacterium | reverse complement strand
AATGTTTTGCTGGCGCCTGCCTTAGGTGTAACTGCAACCCATACCGAGCCATCGTAATAGTAGAATCCGGGAGTGCTGTTGGTTTGGTAGATGAGAAGACCGGCAGTTATTGGTGTCGGAATGGCATCACGCTGTGTTTTGGTCATCCGCGGAATGAGGATTCCCTTGGTGGTAGATTTTATTTCGAGCAAGGCATCGGGATCTGCTGCACCTGCCGTTCCAACGCTTACGCCGCCAATGTTAGAATTATAAATGTCGCTGCCACTGGTATTCCATTGTGCAGTTGCGGCTAAGGATACGATCATCAAAGCGATGATGATGGTAAAGAGTTTTTGTTTTTTCATCTCTGAGAATTTTCGACAAAGATGAAGTAGTGAGGAAGGCGAATCAATCACATGATCGTGTGGTGGGTGGTTTGTCATTGCTTCGAGGAGGACAAAAATTAATTGCGGGAACCTTGATGAACATTGTTCAATTCTTCAAAAAGAATTCAACACATTCTTCCTTAAGTTTGTAGAATCAGCGCAGCATGAAAACCCATCATCAAATAGTAAATGGCGACAGCAGGCGAATGACTGAATTGAGAAGTGATTCAGTTCATCTTGTAATTACCTCGCCTCCTTATTGGCAGCTCAAAGATTATGGGTCAAAAAATCAAATCGGGTTTCACGATAGTTATGAGAGCTACATCAACAACCTGAATCTTGTTTGGCAGGAATGCTATCGCGTGTTGTACAATGGCTGTCGTCTTTGCGTGAATATCGGAGATCAGTTTGCGCGCGCTGTTTACTATGGTCGTTACAAAGTAATTCCCATCAGGGAAGAGATCATCAAATTCTGTGAGCGCGCCGGATTCGATTATATGGGTGCTGTTATCTGGCAGAAGGTCACCACTTCGAATACTACCGGTGGTGGTGTGCAGATGGGTTCCTATCCATACCCGCGTAATGGAATTTTGAAACTCGATTATGAGTTCATTCTTCTCTTCAAAAAATTAGGCGATGCGCCTAAGCCAGCGAAAGAGCAAAAGGAACTTTCAAAAATGACAGCGGAAGAATGGAATACATTCTTCGCAGGACATTGGAATTTTGCAGGAGCAAAACAGGACGGGCACATTGCCATGTTTCCGGAAGAACTTCCGAGGAGATTGATCAAAATGTTTTCATTCGTGGGTGACAACGTGCTTGATCCTTTTGCAGGAAGCGGCACAACCAATCTCGCTGCAAAAAATCTGGGAAGAAATTCTATTGGCTATGAGATCAATGATGAATTCCTTCCGGTGATTAAAGAAAAACTGGGAGCATCACAATCCGATATTCACGGAACTACTTTTCAGTTTCTGAAACAACATCAGCAAGCAGAAAATTTTGAAGAGGAAATTCAGAACCTTCCTTACATATTTAAAGACCCACACAAGCTCGATAAGAAAATTGATGTGAAGAAATTGCAGTTTGGTTCGAAGCTCGATAAGAATGGCAGTACCGAACGCGAAGAATATTTTACCGTGAAAGAAATCATCAGTGCTGAAAAAATAAAACTGAGTAATGGATTAACGGTAAGGCTAATTGGCGTGAAAGAGGATTCAACAATTAACGCAGAAGCCACAAAATTTCTGATTGAAAAAACGAAAGGCAAAAAAGTATTCATGAAGTTCGACAGTCAGAAGTATGATGCTGAAAACAATTTGCTCTGCTATCTCTATCTTGAAAATAAAACATTCATCAACGCTCACCTAATCAGGAGTGGATTGGTGAAGGTGAGTGATGAAATTGATTTTAAGTACAAGGGCAAATTTACGAACCTGCTCCACGAAGTTTGATGAATGAAAACAATAAAAATCACCAATAGCGATATCCTCTCGTTGCTTGAAGCAGATACTTCTTCCTTTCCAAAGTATGCAACGCAAATTCTTAACCTCGCCAATCAGAATGCACAAGGAACAAGACCTTCAGTGGTTGGACAAATGAGCAATTTGATCCAGGAGTTTGATGGAAAGAAATTAAAGGAATGGGAAGAATGGTATCTGAAGAAACATCCGGAAGCAATATCAATAGCTGCAAACAAAGTTTTTGAAATGGTAACTCATTTCAAAGATGTAATGACTCAGATTGATCATGATATGGTGGAGAGATGGGTAAAGGACTTGGTGATTGTAAAAACTTTCATTGGACTAAAATTTCAGGAAGCAATTTTGAAAAGTGTGGCAGCATACTTCAAAACAACTTATCGCCTTGCTGATCCAGCAGAAGAATCAGGAGGAATTGACGGATTGATTGGGAATAAACCAGTAAGCATCAAACCCTCCTCTTACGAAGTGAAGAAAGCACTTGCAGAAAACATAGAAGCACCTATCTTGTTTTATGAGAAAGTAAAAGACGGAATCAAAATCACTTTTGATGAAGTGTTGATTCAGTAGCATCACATTGACGAATTAGTTTATCGGCACTCTCAAAGTAATCTCAGTGCCTTTACCGATGGAAGAATGAATTTCAATCTGCGCATGAATTTTTTCCGAGCGGCTTTTAAAATTCTTCATCCCGTTACCCGAAGAAATTTTAGTCACATCGAATCCTTTTCCATCATCAGCTACTTTCAGGATGAGGAATCCACTATCTGAAAATATTTTTATTTCAGCATGATGACAATCAGAATATTTTGCAAGGTTATTCACTGCTTCTTTGAAGATGAGATAAAAATCACGGCGGATGCTGAGCGGCAATTTTGTTTTCATGACTGATTCATCTGCTGAAAATGTGAAGTCAATATTTTTTGCTTCGAGCACATCGGCAGCAAATTCCTTCATGCGCACAATGATGTTTTCTATCAGATCATTTTCAGGATTGATGCTCCACACAATGTCGCTCATGTTCTCCATCATCTTTTCTGAACTGCTTCCGATTTTTTCCAGCAGTTGCTTCACTCGGGGCTGATCTGTTTCTGTTTTCGATTGCGCCAATCGTGTGAGCATGTTGATGCTGCTTAGCGTGCTGCCCACATCATCGTGCAGGTCGGTAGCAATTTTATTTCGCATCCGCTGCAATGCAAGCAGGCGATTCACGCGAACGCGATAGACGCTGTAAAGAATTGCTGCAAAGGCAAGAGCGCACAAAAGATAAAACCACCACCTCATAAAAAATGGTGTGATGATATGAATGGGAATGGAAACTTCATCACTCCAAATGCCGTCACCATTCCCCGCTTTCACTTTGAATAAATAATTTCCGGGTGAAAGATTCGTGTAGCTGGCAAAATTTCTTTTGCCTGTGATCCAATCTTTATCTACTCCTTCGAGAAGAAAGGAATATTGAATGTCACTGGCGCCGCGAAATGCCAGCGCCGAAAATTCGAACGAGAAATAATTTTCGCTGTATTTGAGTGAGAGTTTTTTTGTTTGCTGTAAAGCATATCCCGAAAGAATTGTTTTATCAAACACACTAAACTTGTTGAGAAGCAACTTCGGTTTTTCGGCATTGGATTTTATTTTCGAAGGATCAAAAGAAATGTAACCTGCCTGACATGTGATGTACATTTTTCCATCGGGCGCTGCATAGATATCTTCAATGAGGAATGAAGAAGGAAGTCCGTTCAATTCACTGAAGCGCGACACGGCTAACGTTTGCGGATTCAGCCGGTACAAGCCATCGTTGGAGGTGAACCATAGATTTCCTTCTTCATCCTTCACCATGTTTTGAATCACTGTCGCATTAAGTCCAATGTTGTTTGAGAAATATTGTCTCGAAAATTTTCCACTCTCATCTCTCTTCATTTTCACTGCCCCCTGAAGCCACATAGCAATCCAGTAATTACCCTCTTCATCCTGCGCAATATCCCGAACGTGCTGTTGCCCCAACTCCGGTTTCTTCCCTTCCATAGGCAAAATGATTTCCCGTTTGTCTGTTGCCGCATCCACCCTGCACATCCCGTATTCAAAACTTCCGAAAAAATAATTTCCGCTTTTGTCTTTGAACACACACGACAGCGGGGCGGAAAAAAAAGGATACTTCAAATCGGCATCGTTGTAAAATTTTTTCACAGACCAATCTTCTTTGTGGATGGAATACAGCGTATCATTTAAGTGAAACCAAAACCTATCCTGCTCGTCGCCAATTATTCCCATGTCATTCTTAGAAAGCTGATCCCTCATGGGAAATGTTTCAGGTAACTCAGAAAATTTTCGTTCTGCTAATGAAAAAATTTTCATTCCATCAATCGTGGTAACGAGTAGATCATTGCCGTCCAATGCAATTACATTCCTGATGACAGAGAAAGGAGTTCTCCTTTTATAATCATGCGCGATCATGCTGTCGTTTTTCAATTCATAAAGTCCATCACCCTGGTGACCTGCAATAAATAAGGAGTGTGAACTCGTGTCAAAATAAAATCCGTTTGACTTGAAGTACGGCTCATAGTGATTCGATTTTGCAGGTAAAGGATGAAAAGAAAAATACTCCAATCCAAGATCAAGCTTCACTAAGTTGCCTAAAACTGAAAACCACCACACATCATGACTGGCTTTGTAGATTTTTGAACTTCCTCCACCCTCCGGCAGGGGAGCCGCGAAGGGTTGGTTTCTTTCT
Organism: Chitinophagales bacterium; assembly: GCA_035638255.1. Classification (GTDB taxonomy): domain Bacteria; phylum Bacteroidota; class Bacteroidia; order Chitinophagales; family UBA10324; genus DASRAJ01. Next base: position 3,272 of record DASRAJ010000052.1, on the reverse strand, counting down.
TTATTGAAGAAATAAAACTGATGAGAGTTAGAATTAAAAATACCAAGACCAACTTCAGTCGAAATCCAGAGTTCATTACTGGATTTCTTTGCAATGTCATAAACAATATCTTTCGAACCCGGCTTTACGATTTTCTCGGGACTGAAAGTGTAGTTCGAAAAAGTTTTTTCTTCCTTATCAAATTCCACTATACCCTGACCATAAGAGGCAAGCCAGACTTTATTCTCATCAAGACACATCGAAATAAATTGAGGATTACTCCTGTCAATTTCGAAAGCATATTTGAAAAATTGTTTCGTGCCGGGATTGAAGTGAACCAATCCTTTGTGAGTCGAAAGCCAGAACCATCCGTCTCTGTCTTCCTCAATACGAGTTACCGTGTTGAAAGAATAATTCACATCGGGAGGATTTTGATCAAAGAGGTACGAATGAAATTCACCGGGCTTAGTCATTTCAATCAAGCCACCGCCGAATGTTGCAATCCATTTTCTTCCTTTGGAATCGAAGAAAAAATCTTTGGTAGTTGTTCCGGCAAACGGAAACGATACTGCATCATCTTTTGAATATCCTTTAATGGAATCAGTTTTCAAATCAATGATGCACATGCCCTGCTGATTGGTGCCTACCCAAAGATTTCCTTCTGCATCCTGGTTGATAGCAGTGATCCAGTTTTCAGGCAAAGAATTTTTTTTGCCGAATTCACTTCTGTAAATCTTAAACTGTTGTCCATCAAAGCGGCACAACCCTCCCTGTGTTCCAAACCACATGAAACCATCGCGGTCTTTGAAAATAGCAGTCACATTTTCATTGGGCAATCCATCGGCAGTGGTGAGTTGCTGGAAACGGTAGTTAAGGTAGCTGGTGTTTTGTGAAAAGCAGCGGCAGGAAAAAAGCAATAAGAAAATTGTCGCCGGTATAAATGCAACAATCAAATTGTGAGAAGCGCGGAAGAACTGTTTCAGTTTTAAACCATGGTAGCCCAATACTGAACGGGTCGCAAACCGGTTATCACTTCCGTCACACTGAGCTTGTCGAAGGGTAACTAATGGACGCGCCGCAGATCGTTCGACAGGCTCACCATGACAAGCGCAATACGACAATTTGGTATGCTCCCTATGGTTCGACAGGCTCACCATGACAAGCACAATGCGACAATTTGTATGGTCCCTATGGTTCGACAGGCTCACCATGACAAGCGCAATGCGACAATTTGTATGCTCCCTATGTTTCGACAGGCTCACCATGACAAAGCGCAATGCGATAATTTGGTATGCTCCCTATTAAGCTGCGATACAAAGTAAGAGATTAGGGTTGGAGGCGCTTAAACAATTTTTTCATTGAGTGCTTTGGAGACGGCCTCAGTAGCGCTGTTCACGTGGAGCTTTTCATAAATTTTTTTGATGTGCGAGCGAACCGTATCAATGCTGATGGATAATTCATTTGCAATCATCTTATATGAATTGCCTTTCACCAGCCAACTTAAAATTTCCATTTCGCGTGCCGATAAATGATTAGTCTCGTCTTTAGTTGATGACCTGGGAAAGAAGGAAAGCACTCTGCGTGCTACGCTTGCCGTCATGGGTGCACCACCATTTATCACTTCTTTGATCGAGTCAATAATTTTTTCGGGCGAAGATTTTTTAAGGAGATAACCGGTTGCTCCGTTGCAGATGGCTTCGAAAATATTTTTATCGTCCTCAAAAACGGTAAGCATGATTACGGGGAGAGCAGGAAAATTCTGAGAAATTATCTTCACGCCCTGCAATCCATTCACTACCGGCATATCAATATCCATCAGCACCACATCGGGCTTGTAAACCTCGACATGCTCTTTCACAAATTCACAGTTGGGAAATGCTGTCAGCAATTCCAAACCCTTCGCCTCTTCAAGAGTTTGTGACAAGCTATCGCGCAGGTCGTCGTTGTCTTCGTATATGATTACTTTGATGGGCACAAAATTATTTTGATGCGAAAATAAGCAGAGATACCAGGGACTTCATCACATAATCATGTGAGGTGATTGTTGAATTTCCTTTTAACAATTGATTTAGTTCCGGCAATCTCTAAATGGAAAAGGATTTCACTTTGAGAATCCGAATGCCGCGTACGCCTGCGATTGCAGAGAAAGTTTTGCAGTTTGATGCTTCTTAGTGCCCCTCTCCTCTTTCTATAAATAAAAAACAAGCAGCGCGTTTGGCACTGCTTGTTTTGTTCTTAAAGAATTAGAAATTAGTAATTAATCATACCATTGAAGCTGATGCTGGCAGTTCCTAGTGGTACGTTATCAATGAGATCGGCGCTAATGCTTCCTGTTGCACTGGTGAAGCGGCCTGTGCCGCCCGCAATGATGGCTTGTGCCGTGCCTGTACCAATGCCCTGCGCATTCAGCATGACGTCATACGGAGGAACGTTAAAATTCAGAATGTCTCCGTTCGCAGCAACAATGGAAAGACATTGGCTTGCTACATGAAAGCCAATCACCGTTTGTCCGCTAAAGATCGGCGCATAACAAACCTGTGACCGTGATGTGGAGGTACCCATGTGGGATATCTCTCCACCGCCATCGAAAATAGCCCGACCGTAAGGACCACAGTCGCAATCAACCGTTAATGAATCATTACGTACATAGTCAATCGAACCCGTGAAAGGAGAAGATTGTCTTGCGGCCGCTTCATTCTGCGCTGCAAGATTTACATGCGACAAATCGTCGGTTTTGCTGCACGATGCAAAGATCACTACAGCGCTGATGATTAGAATCAGATTTGCTTTCATTGTTTTTGGTTTTTGTTTTTGTTTAGGAATGAATTTTTAGTACGATGCAAAAGTAGATTCACAGTGTGCCCGCGTCAATCACATGAAAGTAGATTAGTGAGTAGGGTTTCCATAAAAGAAAACTGCCGGTGAAAAATGAATCTCACCGGCAGTGAAGAATAATTTTGATAAGGAAGAATTCTAAATCACTTCGTCAATATCATTTGTTTTGTGTCAATCTTATTTCCATCAATGATCAGTGTGTATTGATAAGTACCAGCAGCTAATGTTCCTGCTGCAATATTTACAGTACAGAAACCAATTGCTAAACTGTTGAATTGCTTAACCGCTGTTCCGTTAATGTCACTCACAACAATCATTGCTGATTTCGCTGATGAAGGAATGTAGAACTTGATATAACTCGTTTGCATAAATGGATTAGGAACATTCTGCTCGAGCTTTGGCGCATCGTTGTCATTCTCACTCTTAAATTCTGATTGTCCGCTTTGATAACTCGTGCA
>DASRAJ010000051.1:0-102767 GCA_035638255.1 Chitinophagales bacterium | reverse complement strand
AGTCATAAAGCTTCGCATAAGTTCCTGCGACTGGATCATAACTGAAAATAACGCCCCCATCATAGCTTCCTCCCTTAGTGGTCATCCCATATAATTTGCCATCCGATGCTTCTAATAAAGTAGTTTGATTGGGATTAGCTCCAGGGAATTCCGAATAAAAATCGTGTTCTCTTATATAGTTTCCCCCGTCTAAATCCATTTTAAAGATAGTTCCAAAGCGATTTTCTCCGCCCGCTCCGGTCATAGACCATAATTCGGTTTGCGCATTAGTTATTTCAATGCATGAAAAAATTAAAAGCGCCATTATCAACGTAAATTGTCTTTTCATTTTGTTCATTTTAGAATCTTAAAATTATTGTGTTATACTTTTCTAAATATTTTTTAACCAATTAATCCGATGCAATAAAGAATATTTTAAATCAATAGTGTTACATAATTCCGGTAAAATGTTACATGATTCACACGTTTAGCTTGCGTCTGTAGTAATGCAATTTTTAAAGTATTTGACCTATGGCACTCATCAAAAAGAATAAACAAAACGTAGCTGCCCTGCAAAGAAGACAGCTACGTTTTTGAATGATCAACATTAATTCGCACCGTAGAAATAGTAGGTGGCGGTATAAGGTATCTCAACTTGCTCTCCTAAATGCGCTGCATCGGCACCGGTTGTAGGAGCTAATCCACCGGTAGTGTTTATACGTTGAATGTAAGTGATCCGCGTAAAGTAATTCGGATCTGAATTAGGTACCGACTGAAGTAGCAGCCAGGGAACAGCAGTAACATCCTGGGTTATCCCTTGCAACTTTACTCCGATTACAAATTTGCCTGCATCAGGACCTGTTGTACAAGACCATGTTGGACCTATATAATGAAGACCAATCGCGTTGGTGAGTCCTGAATTCGAATACAGCGTTGCTGATGGAGCAACAAATGACCAGAGGTACACGGTAGGATCGGTTGTGCTTTGTGTGACCTTATAAATCTGTGTTCCGGTTGCGAAGGCGCGCCATAGTACTTTGTTTCCTGCAGGGACTGCGATAATTGCCGGTACATCAGGTGCCTTAATCTTGGCCTCAACGGCAGCGTTGTCTGCAGCAATTGAAGTGTAATCCGATTTTTGGCAGCTTGTAATTGCAAGCGCAAAAATCACTACCAGCAATGCTGTGCTGATAGTTTTGATTTTGATGTTTCTGCTTTTCATTGTGAATTGATTTTGATTTTTGCTTACTCTGGGTGAGGATTTTCAGCGGACTCCTTTAAATTTTTTTTATGTCTTTTGAATTTTCGATTTACATGTAACAAATTTTCAGAGAGAAAGGCAAATGCTGAAAGCTCTAAAATGATTCTTTATACCCTTTCTTTCTCAGTTCAATGAAGCTGACACCATTTTCATCAGTCTGAGCAAATGAGTAGTTGCAGGTTTCGAACAGTTGAACTTCACCATTACCGTCTGAAACACTGTGAACAATATTCGCATCAGCCATGATCCTAATGGAGCTTTGACCTGAAGCAATAAGAATGAGTGTATCACCTTTAACAGCATCGTATGAGCATACCTTAGCTCCATCATTTGCTTCAATGCTTCGCAATAGGAAGGCAGGCAGATAAACCAATACTCTCCCTTTCACTAACAATCCTGTTCTGGAAATGTAAATGGTTGCACCTTCTTGTCTCACCTTTACAGAGGCAATGGCGCCAGAAGTTCCTTCAATGTAAGCAAAGTGAGTGCGGCTGTTAACGAGCACTACATTTACTGAAGATGAAGCGATGAGGTGATAAAATCCTTTAATCGCAACTGAATCGCAGGTAATCGCATCAGTGCTTCCTGCAAACGACAATTGGAGAATGCTGAGCAGGAATGCGGTGGAGAAAAAAGTTTTCATGATTTTGATTTAGGGTGAATTGAATCAACGCAACAAAAGTATCTTGATGCAATAGCTGCATCAAGTGCATGATGTGGTAGTTGAGATTAAGATATAAGACTTGTGGACGTAAGACTTGTGGACTTAAGACTTGTAAACTCGGCGACGAAGGATAGATAACCTTTCAATAAGTTGGTGCGTTGCAGGTCTACACGAGTTTGTGCTTTAGCGCCTTTGAAACTGCTTCAGTCATTGAGTGCACATGAAGCTCCTCATAAATCTTGCGGATATAAAAGCGAACCCCGTCAATAGTAATATTCATTTCTGCAGCAATCATTTTATAGCTGAGGCCCTGGGTGAGCAGTGAGAGTACCTGCTTTTCTTTGTCATTCAGCATGAAGACCTCGCCTGATTTAGGAGCTGAATTTTTTTGAAACATATTCAGCACCTTGCTCGCGATCACCGGTGTCATGGGCGCTCCACCTGCAATCACTTCATGGATGGCTTCAATCAATTTTGCTCCGGGAGTATTCTTGAGTAAATATCCTGACGCGCCTGCACATATTGATTGAAAGACCTTATCATCTTCTTCAAAAATAGTTTGCATCAAAATTTTTACCGCGGGAAAATGATGCCGGATCATTCCGACTCCTTCAATGCCGTTGATGCCGGGCATGTGGATGTCCATCAACACTACATCAGGAGTGGCGAGGTTAAGTTCTTTAACAAGGTTGTTGCAATCAGGATATGCGCCGTACAATTCAAACCCGGGAGTTCGCTCAATGAGTTGCGACAAGCCATTTCGCAGGGATTTGTTGTCTTCAAAGATGGATACTTTAATAGTGGTGGTTTGTTCCATTCAGGTCCCGATTTAACTTTCAGTCAGCAAAGTTCTTGTGATGATTTGGTTATGTCAAGTGCATGATCATGTAGCGGGAAAGGAGAGATGAATAGTTGTTCCTGTTCCTTTTGCAGATTGAAAGCTGAATTGCCCGTTCATTTCTTTCCCGCGTTTTTTCATATTCAGCAAACCATTCCCCGCAGAATAATTATTTATATCAAAACCCAGCCCGTCATCTGCTATTTCCATGTTCAGCATTTTTCCTTCCTGCCACAACCTGATGGTGCAATTCTCACATCCGGAATATTTTGCAACGTTATTGACGGCTTCTTTCAAAATCAGATAAAGGTTTTTTCTCTCTTCCATTTGCAATTTCAATTCGGACAATGAGGAAGATGCTTCAAACCTGAGATCAATATTTTTTGCTTCGAGAATTCCGGATGCGAATGTGCGCATCCGTATCAGGATATTTTCAAACCGATCGTTTTTGGGATTGATAGCCCAAACTATATCACTCATGGATTCGACCGTTGTTCGGGCATTCTCGCTGATGGTTTCGAGAAGCGAAGACGCTTTCTCAGATTTCTCTTTCATTTCTTCATTCACAAGTTCGCTATAAATGGCAATGCTGCTCAGGGTGCTCCCGATATCGTCATGGAGATCACCGGCAATTTTGTTCCTGATATTCTGTAATTTTAGAATTTGCTTAAGGCGATAATTATAGATGCTATAAGCGATTCCTGCAAACAGCAGAGCGCAAAGGATATAAAACCACAAGGTTCTCCAAAATGGGGGAGAGATAATTAGGGTGAGGTAAGAATAGTTTTTGTTCCAAACGCTCGCACTGTTCAAATACCACACTTTAAATGTATAAGTGCCGGGATTGACATTAGTGAAGCTAATGGATTTACTTTTCTCCAATGAAATTATACTATCACTCAGTCCCTGAATTTGATAGCCATAAAAATTTTCACCCGACGCGGTTAGGTTCATAGAAGAAAATTCAATCGTGAAAAAATTCTGTTTGTAATTAAGACGGATAATTTTTTTGTAACCAATTGTCGTATCCATCTGCAGATGTCTTCCGAATAATTTGAAATCAGCAAACACAATTCCCGGAAGCGCCGAATCGGCCTGAAGAATGTTTGGTGAAATAACGTTCAATCCACCTGATCCGCCGAATAGTAGTCGCCCGTCTTTTGTTTTGCATTGTGATCTATCCCAAAATATGTAGCCTTGGATCCCATCATTGAGATCATAAAATCTTAAAGCCACATCGCTCTCTGTGCCTGGTGGCGCAAACCGACATAATCCTCTTTCTGTGGAAATCCATAGAAAGCCTCTGTCATCTTCGAGAATTCCTCTTATTGCATTACTTGGTAAACCATCGGCCACAGAGTAATTCTGAAATTCTTTTTTTTCAAGGTCAAGCAAATACAAACCTGCTCCCGCGGTACCAATCCACAGATGATTTTTAGAATCTTCAAAGACCGGAACGATGGGATTGTTAATCGTCGGATTCTTATATGAAGCATTCTCGTTATAACGGGTGAAATTATTTGTTTTCTTATCAAAAGAATTCAATCCCCGATCCCAGGTTGCAATCCCAATGATTCCCTTGTGATCTTCAAAAAGGTTGAAGATGTTATTACTGCTGAGGGTAAGTGAATTGTCTAATTTCATTTTATAGTGAATGATCTTCCCCATTTTCTTATCAATTACGTTTACGCCAGCCCCTTGCGTTCCAATCCATACTAACCCGTCGCGATCTACCAATACGGTGCTGATTCTTAAATCACCAATGGTTGGAGAATCACTGACCTCGTGATTGTAGCTAGTAATCTTCATCTTCTTCAGATCAATGAAATTCAACCCGCTCTGAAAGCTGCCGATCCACATGCTTCCATCCTGATCAAAAGCAACGGAGCTAATATCGAAGCACCTGACGGATTCAAGTAATTGGTTGATCTTTTCTTCTGAATTAAATTTTCCTGAATTAAGATCGAATGATTTTAATCCATCATCAGTAGCAATCCAGATTTTCCCGTCCGGTGCTTGACGGATAAAGATTATTTTGTTTACGCGGGATGGGTTGTTATCCTTGGTAAAGGATTGGTACAATGCGATCGGATTTTTTCGATTGTACAAAATATTTACACCGCGGGCATAGGTTCCAAACCAGATGTTTCCGTTTCGGTCTTCTGTCATACATCTCACGGAATTTTCGCAGATGGAATTCGGACTATTAGCATCATTTAGAAATTGAGCATAGGACCCTTCCTTTTCGTTGAGCAGAATCAAACCCGAATCCGTTGTACCAATCCAGATTCTTCCCTTTGAATCTTCAAAAGTTATGGGATAGCTTTGATCAACAGTGAGTGAATTTTTATATTTAGGAAAATCAGGTCGCCTAAAGATTTCAGTTTTTTTGTCAAATATTTCTATGCCACCCCCAAAAGCAGACGACAGCCATAAATTTCCGTTGCTGCTCTTGCTGATCCAAATGGTGCCATTGTTCAAAATTGAATTCGGATCATCACTATGACGATAAGCAGTAAAAGATTTTTTTTCCGGATCAAAACGTGTCAACCCGCTGCCGGGAGCTGCCAGCCAAACAAATGGCTGCTCGTAATGAATGTCCAGAGTGTTTTGCAAAAATTTCAAGGTCGAATCGTTCGCAGGCGATCTATATCGTGTAAATTTTTTTGTTCTCTTATCAAATGAATCAAACCATCCTCCGATCGTTCCCACCCAAATGTGATCGTGATCACCTTTTGAAAGACAATAGACTTGTTTGCTGCCTATAGAAGTGGAATCGGATTCTTTGTAAGTGTAATGAATAAATTTACCCGTCTTTTTATCGAATACATCCAATCCGCCCTCTTGAAGTGCAATATAAATTAGCCCGTCATCATCCTGTAAAAGTGCATTTACCTGACTGGGAGCAATTGAACATGAATCTTTCGGATTATGAGAAAATGGAATTACCGAAGTGCCGTTATATTGAAACAATCCATCTCCTGTTCCGAACCACATTAAGCCCTGATCATCGCAAAGCATGCAACTTATCCAATTCTCAGAAAGTCCCTCCTTGAAACCTATATGACCGAACTGTAAGGGAACCTCAATTTTTTTAAGTTGTCCGTACGCTGGAGAAAAGAGTATAGTCAGTAGCAAAAACTTTAATAAATCGAATAAATAGATTTTAAAGTTAAGCATCCGGAATAGTTTACAAAAGCAAAAGATAATCAAAATTTTTTTCGTGTCAAGTGCATTACCATGTAGCGGGGAAAGAAAGATTAATAGTTGTCCCTTTCCCAATTGCAGATTGAATTCTGAATTTCCCATTCATTTCTTCGCCACGTTTTTTCATATTCAACAATCCATTGCCTGCAGGATAATCATTCATATCAAAACCATGCCCGTCATCTGCTATTTCCATGTTCAGCATTTTTCCTTCTTGCCTCAACCTGATGGTGCAATTCTTACATCCGGAATATTTTGCAACGTTATTGACGGCTTCTTTAAAAATAAGATAAAGGTTTTTTCTATTTTCCATTGGCAATTTCAATTCATATAAAGAGGAGGGCGCTTCAAACCTGAGGTCAATATTTCTTGCTTCAAGAATTCCTGATGCAAACGTGCGCATGCGTTGAAGAATATTTTCAAAGCGGTCATTCTTTGGATTGATTGCCCAAACTATATCACTCATGGATTCGACCGTGGTGCGGGCGTTCTCATTGATGCTTCCAAGAAGTGAAGAAGCTTTCTCAGATTTCTCTTTCACTTCTTCATTCGCAAGTTCACTGTAAATAGCAATGCTGCTAAGCGTACTCCCAATCTCATCATGCAGATCACCGGCGATTTTATTTCTTATTGTTTGTGAAAATAGAATGCGCTGAAGGCGAATGCGGTATGAGATATAAATAATTGCTGAAATGATCAATAAAAAGATAAGCATAACCGAAAGCCGGAACCAGATAGTTTTATAGAAAAGTGTTGCGATGTGAATATGAAGCGGTTTCTTCATTTCGGTCCAGTGATGTCCGTCGGTAGATGCTTTTATATCAAAAGAATAATTGCCGCCCGGTAAGCTTGTATAGTTTATAAAGTTCCTGTTTCCTGCATTCACCCAATTTCTATCGAATCCTTCAAGCATATACTCATATTGATTGTCTTGCGCGTTGATCATGTTGGGTGCGCTGAAATCGAATGAAAAAGAATTTTGACTGGCTGTTAAATTCGTAGTACTGTCATCATTCCAGCTTATTGAATTGCCGAGTACTTTAAATGAGGTAACCCATGGGTATAGAGGCAAGAATGTTTTTCGAACGCTGTCAGGGTCGAACCAAATGATCGCATAATTGGAACTAAAATATAGTCTGTTATGAAGCGAATCGAAAATGGCTTTATACATAATTTGATCGGGCAAGCCATCTTTCCTGGTGTAATTACTGAATTGATTTGTTGTGATATTGAAACTCGTAATGCCAGCATCAGTACCCATCCAAATTATTCCCTTATTATCGCGAGTTATACAATAAACCTGGTTTGATGCCATTCCATCGTCTCGCGTGTAGCGACGATGATTGTTTGAATCAAGAGAGCATTTAATCAAGCCCGCGGATGTGCCGAGCCAAATATTTCCATGATGATCACCGAACAATGCAGTGATATAGTCCTTCTCAATTTCATTCGCATAAGGAACAGGAAGATGGATGAATCGCTCTGATTTAAAATCGAAGCAAGCAATTCCACTTTTATCATAACCCATCCATAAGTGACCATTATTATCTTCAGCAGCATTAGAAAAATGCCTCAGTGGAAAATAATGCGCCCCTGTGTCATTCATACTAAAGTGCGTGAATGTATTTGTGGTACGGTTCCATCGAAACACTCCAAACTTTCCCTGCATTGCCATCCAAATTTGGTGCAAATGATCTTCAAAAAAGGAAACCACGGTAATTGTATCCAGGATGGAGGGATGAAGAAGCATAAATTTTTTAGGAACATGATCAGGGCTCTTGAGATCAATGGTATAAAGTCCCACGCTTGCCCCACCATCTACGTTACTTCCTGCTGCAAATACATGGAGATCGTCTAAAGCAATACTCGTCCAGAAAAATTTTCTGGGAGCAACCCCGGGGTAAATAAAACGAGTTGGTTTTTGAAAATTATTTTGAGTACTCATTATGTAGAAACCATTGGTAGATGAAATAAGAACGCTCGAATCGTGCAGGATGATGTCACTTATTCCGGTTCTGTTACGAGGAATTGACGTCTCTTCATAACCGAAATTATCATAGTTATGAAACGGAAGTTCTACAATTATAATTTTAAACAGGCCATGCGGCGAGCCACACCAAATGTTTCCGGTAAGGTCTTCAATCATCCCCCCACCCAATTCCGAGCCCGGAGGAATATCTTCGGAAACTTTCTTTGTCGCTAAAAAAAAATTTGCTTTGGCTATATCAAATAAATAAAATTCATTCGCTGTAGAACCTAACCAGATTTTGTTATTTCTACAAATTATGGAACTGCCACCTAAATGCATGTTGCTGTCAGCCACAAACGATGTTAAGTCATTTTTAGCAATGTCGTAGTGAAAAATTGTATCGTTTTTACCGACTGCCCAAAAATTTCCTGAGCTATCTTCCTGCAAGTTCCTATCCATAACATCAAATATTTTTAGGTGAGCCGGGTTATTCAGCGCATTATAAACGACTCCACTTTTAGGTTCTATTTCATTTAGTTGTCCATTCCATGCCGCCCAAATATTCCCTGCGTGATCTTCCAACGCAAAACCCCCGCTGATCCAGTTAAGATGAGGTCCAAGTCTGTTAAATAATTGGGTTGACCATTTTCGAATGAATTTAAAGTGAGGATCAAATTGAATAACTGCAGCCGGTCCCATCACCCAAATATTTTTATGATGATCCACAAGAAAGTCATTTATCGTATTTCCCAATGTAGCAAGTTGATTTCCTATTCCCTCATGATAGCTTTTATTCCCTGGATTGAAAACCAAAATACCGGAGAGATGGGTTTGCACTAATAAATTATGATCAACATCTTCACGGATTTTATAAACATAATTGAGGTAAAAATTATTTTTGGAGGAGTCGTAGAGGTAAACGTTTGTGAATTGCCTGCCATCGAACCGATACAATCCATCAGGAGATCCAACCCATAAAAAGCGACGGTAATCCTGAAATATAGTAGTAACACCTTGATTGGATAACCCGTCATTTATATCATAATGTTCAAAGCGAAATGAATTGGTTTGTGAGTGACAAATGCAGACAGATAAAAGAAGAAATGCAGTAAGCAGTTCCTTTAAAAGAAATAATCTCAACAGGTTAATTACGCGGAAATGCATGGGACCTACTAAAGTTTGCAGAAGATTATTATGCTCAAAGAGGGCTGTTACTGTCTTCTAAATTAAACATTTTCATTTTTAAGAATCAATATTCCATCTCTTCAAAATACCGGAGAATATGATCTCTCAAAAAATCTTCCTGTTCTTCGAGGTTCATCACCGGCAATTTTTTCTTCGCTTCCCAATGAGGCCAGCCGTCTTCATCTGTTCCTTTCAGATCATAATAACCGGAGCGTGAGAGAACACTGCACGTGGCGATGTGCATGAGGTCCTGTTTTTCCTCTTTCGAAAATTTGGTTTGAATTTTTCCGAGTTCACGAATACCGATGAGCATGAGAATGGCATTGATGTCAGGAGCCTTGCCGAATTGATCTTTCAGCTTGCCACGCAACTCAAGCCATTTTTTTTCGCGCTCTAATATGATTTCCTGCTCTGTCATTTTGTTTGCCACGAATTACACGAATGTGCACGAATTCTTTTCGTGGTAATTAGTGAAATTCGTGGCGGCTTTATTTGATCTCAAACTCATCTGCATCCTTCAAAAACGGAAGTGATTCCCTGATGTGATTCAGATGGTGGTAAGATAGGGTACACGTATGGATGCATTCATGATTTGCAACGCGCCAAAGAATTTCTCCCCGCGGGTCTATCACAGAACTTTCTCCCGAATAATAAATTTCGTTTCCATCATTGCCAACCCGGTTCACACCTATCACGTAACACTGATTTTCAATCGCACGAGCTTCAAGCAAAGTTTTCCAGGCATTAATTCTTCTCTCCGGCCAGTTGGCGACAAACAAAAGAATATCGTAGTGTTCCTTATTGCGGCTCCAAACAGGAAATCTGAGATCGTAGCAAACAAGAGGAAGAATTTTCCATTCTTTCAGTTCTACCAAAATTTTTTTATTGCCGGAAGAATAGTGGTTGTGTTCTTCTCCTAATCCGAACAGATGACGCTTGTCATAAAACCCAAAACTACCATCCGGCCGCATCCAGATGAGGCGATTGAAAAATTTATCTCCGTCTTTCATCATTAAGCTTCCGCAGATAACAGAATTCTTTTTCTGCGAATTTTCTTTCATCCAATTCATGGCAGCACCATCCATCGTCTCGGCAAATTTTTCCGGCTGCATGCTGAAGCCGGTACTGAACATTTCAGGAAGTATAATCAAATCCGTTGGCTCATGAAGGGAAGTAATCTTTCCTGAAAACATTTCCAGGTTAGCTTCGCTGTTTTCCCAGTGAAGATTGGTTTGAATGAGCGTGATGTGAAGATCTTCCTTCATTGTGATTTTTCCCCTGAACCGGTTTTTCTTCTCTGCGAAAATTAAAATAATAAACTCAAACCGTCGTCTGTAAACCCCATCAGCGGTTGGCTTACCCTGATTTTTTTCGCGAGAACCCTGAGGTGGTTTTTGCAGAATAGAGTGAAACCATTCTTGTAAGTTTGAAAATTAATTCTGAGGGATGAAGAAAATTTTTCGCCGCAAGCGCACGTGGTTGATCATACTGCTGCTGCTGATTGCGGCACCGATCGTGTTTGGTTATGTGATGATGAATTCCTTTAGCTGGAGCGATAAAGAGATTGCTGAGTATTTTAAAACCAAATCCATGAAGCCACAATTCAACACCTATCAAGTGAACGGTCGTGCCGTGTTCTATGCCTCCATAGGCGCCGATACACTACCGATGGTGTTGTTCATTCACGGTGCACCGGGTTCGTGGTATGATTACATCAAATATTTCGGAGACAGCAATCTTATTCAGCATGCACATCTGGTGGCGCTGGACCGGCCCGGTTACGGAAAATCAGGAGAGGGAAAACCGGTCACTTCCATTGAGGAGCAGGCAGAGATGATCAGGCCACTGCTTGACTTGAATAAATCGAAGAAGCACACCATTTTGGTTGGACACTCGTATGGCGGCCCCATTGCTGTAGAGCTTGCGATGGATAATTCAGAAGTAGTGAAGGCAATGATTTTGCTGGCCCCCCAAATTGATCCGGGTAATGAAAAACAATTTGCGATCAACAAGCTTGGAAATTTTAAAGTGATTCAGCGGGTAATGCCGAAGATGTGGCTCACTGCTTATTGGGAAAAGAGAACGCATGTAGATGAATTGAAAAAAATGCACGATAAATGGAATAAAATTTCAACCCCCACCGTGTACATGTTCGGTGATAAGGATGGAATTGTTCCACCGGTGAATGCACAGTATGCAAAGCGAATGATGACAAATGCTCCTATGGAAATGATCGAGTTCCCCAATGAAAATCATTTCATTCCCTGGACGCAGCAGGATTCAGTGACCAGGGTGATTTTGAAGATGATTTCTCAGTGAAGTTCCCGAATGCCCAACCAATCAAATGCGTTTTCCCAAAGCAATTTTCTTTTCACTTTCTTCTTCAAATCCATTCCTTCAATCAGCTTCCCAGGTTGCGATTCGCCGAGCGGAAAGGGATAATCACTACCCAAACAAATTTTTTCATCACCTGCAAAATCCATGATGTAGCGCAACATCTTCTCGTCGTGCGTAAGTGAATCGAGCCAGAATTTTCCAAGGTATTTTTTCGGATGAACAGCATTATCAATTGCTACAAGATCGGGGCGTTCATCAAAGCCATGAGCAATTCTTCCGAAAGTGGGGGGAAATGATCCGCCGCCGTGAGCAAATGCAACACGCAGCTTCGGAAGTTTTTCAAACACGCCGCCAAAGATCATCGAGCAAATTGCCCGTGAAGTTTCTGCAGGCATTCCCACCAACCAGGGCAGCCAGTATTTCTGCATCTGATCCTTTCCCATCATTTCCCACGGGTGAATGAAGATGCAGGCTCCAAGTTTTTCTGCTTCCCGGAAAAAAGGAAAGAACTCCGGCTCACTTAAATTTTTCTGATTCACATTCGAGCCGATTTGTACCCCGGGGAATTTTAAATCTCCAACACAACGGTGCAACTCTTCAATCGCAAGTTGTGTGTCCTGCAATGGAACAGTTCCCAGTCCAACAAATCGCGAAGGAAATTTTTGAATTACTTCTGCAATGTGATCATTCAGGAAGTGTGAAACTTCGAGACCATCTTTTGCTTTTGCCCAATAACTAAACATGACAGGAATGGTGCTGAGCACCTGGACATTCACCTGATGATGATCGCATTCTTCAATTCTTTTTTCTCCGTCCCAACAGTTGCTTTCTATCTCCCGAAAAAATTTATCGCCGATCATCATCTTCGCTTTGCAATGAGCATGATGTTCGAGATGAATGAAATCACCATACCCAAATTTCTCACTCCACTTCGGAAGTTTTTCGGGGATGATGTGAGTATGGATATCAATCTTTCGCATTATGCTCAAATATTTTCAAGCCGGTTTATTTCTTTTCGTTCCACGGTTTTGATAAAAAATATTTTTCATCTTGCTTTTTAAAATTTCCCAGGAGTAATGTTGTATCAGAACAAAAAATCAACATCCAGGAACCAGCGTTGATCTCAAATTTGAAGTCATGCCCCTTTTGTTTTAATTGTCCATTTACTACACAAGGCAAGTTATCGAATAAGTAGTGCCATTCGTGCCCATCAATTGCTTTGCTGTCTTTTATTATTCCCGGCAAATCTGCTTGAACAATTGTCCACCCTTTACACATATTGGTGTCTGATGCAGAAGATTGAGTCGTAATGCCTCTTTGAGAATTTATTATTTCAAATGGCTGGTCTTTGTCAAATAAAATTTTTACCTCCTTGTGTATCACTTGGCCTTGAAAGAAAAGGTAAGAAGCTATTGTCAATATTATTATTGCAAATGTCTTTTTCATAAAGGGTTTGCTAACTTATAACTTAAAAATTGCAGTAATAATAAAACTGCTGTGTCAATTATGCATGAACCCTGCAAACTTCAAGTATTGAGTAAATGACCGGTGGATTTATACCACTGCGCTCCTCGTTTGAATTGAAGGATATATCAAAAATTTTTCGGCTTACCTATCCACCATCCACCATTACGCGCACTTGCGATTAGGTACATCGCAGGAAAGGATTTTTCCTGAAGTGAAACTATTATCACTCACATCCGAATAAGACTATGTGCACACTTAATAGATCACGCTGTATGGAATCACAAAATCTTCTTATGACATCAACACTTGTCGTGGAAGCTTAACCGATAACTATCCAGCAATTGAACCCGAAAGGATCCTCAAGCCGGGTTCATTCAATAATATCCTTTTAATTTTTTTTTCTCACAGTAAAAACCACAATTCTTACAATGAAAAATTTAATCAGCATTATTTGTATTCTCACTATCGTGTTAGTGAATCAAAGTTGTACTAAGGATTACTCATCACCGGGCCAGGTCCAATCTCAAGCAACTACACAAATCGAAGAAAAGGGTTCTGCAAACAGTCACCCCAAAACACTTTATACTGAACTGTACAACCAATATGGCCTTAACAGCCTCGTTGGGCAGTACGGTGAAGAAGCATGGCTTTACATCGGACCGGATTGGAAAACCGCTATTCTTGCGGACGGGGAAACGGCAGAGGAACAAATCACAGAAGCGATAGGTGATCTCGTTCCTTTATTTCCCGGCAATCTGGATTACAGTCCAAAAGAATATTTGTGGGCTTTTAAAACTCCAGCAAGCAACCCTAAAAATCAGGCAGCATTGTATTTGTACCCGCTGCCTTCAATGCAAACGCCGGCAGCACTTGCACAACTGAAATCAGATTTGCTTGAAATTGTTACCGCAGCAACGTTAGCAAATGGCGGATATATTGACAGAGCATCAGACATTCCGCAAAATGCAATTCCAAAACCGACACTGTCTTATCAGATCGCGAGTCAGTTTTGATTTATTATCGTTGTACATGATAAATTTTTAAAAGGGTGGATTTTACTCCACCCTTTTTTTGTCATTTTCAATGTGGTTCAAAATGGGTGCAAGAAATCTCCTACTTAAAATTGTAAGAGAAGGTACCCTTAAACGCCAGGTTATCCAACTGATTGGTGAAGGCATAAGCGCCATAGCGATAGAACACTCCGATACCAACACCCATGCGAACAATCCCGAGAAATTTTTTAGAGATCAGGTTATTCGCCTCAATGCCTGATTCAAAATACCCTTTCTCCATAGAGGTGATAGAAGTATTCAGATGCACTTCCGGATGCGTGAGTATTCCCCAGGCGACATTGGTAAGGAGTACAAAGTTGGGCTGGAATTTTCCCCATTGGATTACGTTCGTCAATAAATCCTGGCGGAAGTAAATGCTCACGTAACGATTATCCAGGAATTCTCCCGAGCGCATAGTTTGAAAACTCGTAGGCGCATAGATTCCGAATGCAGCATAGCTCGATCTTCCTGTAAATAATTCTGATGAGGGGATAATGCCATCAATAACTCCGCCCATCACAGTAATGGTGGTAATGCCAAATGATTTGGTGTTGAAATATTGATTGACCATGGCCTCATACTTCGCATATGTGTAATCACTTCCCAAAAACCCATTGATGCCCTGTGTCACCTGCAACCATATCGTGGGGTATCCTTCGTTCACCCAGTAATAATGATCGAGTGATTCCACAACCCGCTCTTTGTATGAGAAACGAATGGCTGCCCGTACGCCGGCAAAATGAAATTGATCGAGCAGCAGCGGCTCGCCCGTTGAAGTATCGAGGAAGCGATAATCATTCGTAACGGTTCTTACGGTGGAGTAACCACTTAGCTGAAAGTTTACATACTTGCGAATTCGCGCTGTGAAATCAAGTTCCCTGCGATCAACCAAATCAAAATTCGTGATCGTGTAATTGCGAAGCCCGGTGCCGCTGCCCCAGTAATCCTGCTGGAAAAAATTTACACCGCCATTTTCTTCATAGTTGCGGGACATGCGAAAGGCGATCGCAATGTTTTTTGGCTCATAAATTTTAAAGCGCGCAAAGCCCCCGTACTTCCAAATCTGGTCACGCACACCATAAGCGGCGAAGGCTCCTACCTGGTAACGCCGTGAAAAATCACTATTCGTTTCCAAACCCAATCCTGCCCGCACTCCTTCTGGCCGGTTGAACTTAATGGTATTGTAAAGCTCGACACTTACATAAGGAAAGCGAAGGTTGCCATCCTGTAAAGCGCTCAGCCAGGCCGCCTTGCGATCAAGGTGATATTTCTTTCCTACGCTGTCAATGAACCTGTAGGTTTTTATTTCTTTCCTCGTAAGTGTATCTAAACGGTTCAGTTTCCAGAACTCGTCGGATTTATTTGCAGCATCATCGAGGATGTCAATATTCACTCCGTCAAAATCTTTTTTCGAAAGCGGCGGATTAATGATCGGATCTTTGATGTACGTAGTCCCCTTCATCTCCAATTTCAATCCGTTAAATACAAATTGCTTGAAGCCGATATCCACTGCGATCATCGTGGGAAACCAATGCGTGCTGTCAACTTTTGCATATCGCTGTTCAATGCTGGCAAACACTGTTGCCAATGAAGTATCGGAGGGGGTCGCGGTCACATGCTGAATCGCATAGCCATCGGTATTGATTTCCAGAATCCCTTTCAGCGACACAAAGTGTTTTCCTTTTGCGGGATGATAGCTGATCACGAACACCGTGTCTTTTCCCTTGTAAACCGTGTCTTCGACATTGAAGAAGTATTTGTCCCATGCGCCGGGGCTTACGGGATTTACAAAATCAGTAGTGGTGATATCAATGTAGGGCTCATAGAAATTGGTTGTCTGCAGTTCTGAAACGAGCATGGTGAAATTCGGACTTTGTAATCCTGAAACTTTTTGTGCGATCACGGTTTCCTTGGTAAGATCAGGACTCAGATGTTTTCGCTCCACCACCGATTCCATAATGAGCAAATGATTGTTCTCCATGAACCGGAATAATTTTTTCCGAAGCGAGTCATTCACTCCTTCTTTAGGCGGAATGCCGGTAACATCAAATTTCTCATAAGCTCTGAAGGCATACGAATTCAGCTTTCCGTAATTGTTTTGATCACGGTTCTTCACCGCCATTCTTATAATTCTGTTCGCAGGATTTTCTCCCGACATCACCGTGACATCACTCAACTCTAATTGCTGCGGAGATAATGAAACAAGTACAGAATAGGTTTTGTCGGTGGACTTGAACGTAATATTCTTTGACTTGTATCCTACAAAACTGAAGGTAACCGAAGTAATTGGTTTCGGAGATTTTAAAGAAAAATCCCCTGCTGAATCACTGCTCGTTCCCTGGTTACTGCTGTTGTTAATCAGAATGGTGACGAAAGGAAGTTTTTCCCCGGTCACTGAATCAAGCACACTCCCTTTCAAGGAAAAAATTTGCGCCATCAATACCGAAGGCAACAGGCACATGATTACAAATAAAAGTCTTCGAAGCATTTTCAATACAAGCTAAAATACTTGAATTCAAAAATAACACCATTAAGGCACAACCCTTATGAATACGCATAGAGTTTCAGAAAGTGATTGCTTTTAGGCATAAAATTTTTGTAATCATGATTTTGTTATTCCCGCCACCGAAATGTATTCCACGTGAAAACATAATTTTCTTTTAAGTCAGCGTTAGTTTTGCATCTTGCTTCCTGCGTTCAGAAACCTCCATGAAACTTCTTCAAAACTTCTTCAGAAAAAAAATTTTCAGGATCTTTCTTTACGCAGTTGTAGTACCTCTGTTATTATTTTTTTTTCTCAATTTCATTTTCCCTCTCAAAGTCAACATTCAGTACTCTCAGATTATAACAGCAAGTGACGGAACAGTCCTCCATTCATTCTTAAGCAGCGATGAAAAGTGGAGAATGAAAACGGAGCTGAATGAAATT
This sequence comes from Chitinophagales bacterium, assembly GCA_035638255.1. Lineage (GTDB taxonomy): Bacteria > Bacteroidota > Bacteroidia > Chitinophagales > UBA10324 > DASRAJ01. Next base: position 85,880 of record DASRAJ010000051.1, on the reverse strand, counting down.
ACCCCGCTGCTGAAGAAGACCATCCTTGACAAAGAAGACAAGTACTTCTACTATCATCCCGGGATAAACCCTGTTGCGATTGTTCGGGCGCTTTTCAATAATGTGGTGCAAGGAAGAAAAACTTCCGGCGCATCCACCGTCACGATGCAGGTAGCTCGCATGCTCGATCCCGCACCTCGTACTTACGGGAATAAGTTGATTGAGATGTTTCGTGCCCTCCAACTCGAGCTTCATTACAGCAAGGATGAAATCCTTCAGCTCTATTTAAACCTCGTTCCCTACGGCGGCAACATTGAAGGAGTAAAAGCAGCTTCGCTGATTTACTTCGGGCAAACATCTGACTATTTATCGCTTGCGCAAATAGTCACGCTGTCCATCATTCCCAATCGTCCTTCTTCTTTGGTGGTAGGAAGAGATAATGGATTGATTGTGCAGGAAAGAAATAAATGGCTGCATCGTTTCGAAGAAGAAAAACTTTTTCCGGAAGAAGTGATTCAGGATGCGCTGAATGAAAAGCTATCTGCAAAGCGACATGCAGTACCCCGTTTAGCGCCGCACATTTCAATTCGGCTGGCAAAAAATTTTCCTTCACAACCGATCATCCACTCCACGATTGATAGGATGAAGCAGGAGAAGGTGGAGAACCTAGCTTACAATTACATTCAGCGAATTCACTACACCAACATCACCAATTGTGCTGTATTGGTGTTGAACAATGAAACGGGAAATGCGGAAGTATATCTCGGATCCGCAGATTTTTATAATGCAGAAGACAGAGGGCAGGTGGATGGTGTGCGGGCAATCCGTTCACCCGGCAGCACGCTGAAACCGTTCCTCTACGCGATTGCATTTGACAGAGGATTGACGACACCCAAAAGTGTGCTCACAGATGTTCCTGCAAATTTCTTTGGCTACGCTCCTGAAAATTTTGACAAGAAGTTTCACGGCTCCGTTACTGTGGAAACGGCATTGGCAAATTCACTGAATGTACCTGCAGTGAAAATGCTCGATGAGTTGGGTGTTCCGCAATTCATTTCGCAGTTGAAAACGGCAGGATTTTCTTCTGTAGTAAAAAATGAAAATAAACTCGGACTTTCTGTTGTGCTTGGGGGTTGTGGTGTTTCGCTGGAAGAATTGGTTCGACTGTACTCTTCTTTTTCGAATGAAGGGAAAGAAATAAAAATTTTTTATGTGCAGGATGAAAATGTGCCGCGCAAAACTCCACCGGAGTTGAAAAAACTCCGGCGGATTTCAAGCGCCGAAAAATCCGATTCCAGCCATTCTGCGAATTCTGTTTCATTGAAAAAAATTAACTCTTCCGGAATTGCAGGCAGCATAGGAGGTGAGCAAGTCTCTCTTACCCAGGGCGGAAAATTAAGACCTGTCCCGATTTTTTCGGGAGACGCTATTCCCTTGTTTACGCCGGCTTCCGCATTCATGATCACCACCATTCTCACGCAACACACGCGTCCTGATCTCCCGAACAATTATGAAAGCAGCATGCGGCTTCCGAAGATTGCGTGGAAGACAGGAACATCATACGGACGCCGCGATGCATGGAGCATTGGCTTCAATAAGCATTACACCATTGGGGTATGGGTTGGAAATTTCGATGGCACCGGAGTGCCTCAGCTCACCGGCGCCGACGTGGCTACGCCACTACTCTTCGATATTTTTAATTCACTCGAATACAACAGTACTACTGAATGGCTGAAGATGCCGAAGGACCTGGATTTTCGTTTGGTATGTTCCGTCACCGGAAAAGTGCCTGATGATTTTTGCAGTGACCAGGTAATGGATTATTATATCCCTGGAATTTCTTCCACTGCGAAATGTAATCACGAGAAAGAAGTTTTTGTCTCCGCTGATGAAAGCATTTCCTATTGCAGAAATTGTTTGCCTCAAAGCGGATACAAGAAAAAACTGTATTCCAATCTTCCGCCGGAGCTGATTTCATTTTATGAATCAGAAAATATCCCTTACCAAAAAATTCCGCCGCACAATCCTGCATGCACACGTATCTACACTGCAAATGCGCCATCAATCACTTCACCTACTGATGGTCTCGAATACATTTTTGAAAAAGATGGCGGCAAACAACTTGCCCTCACCTGTAATGCCGATAATGAGGTGAAGGAAGTGTATTGGTATGTGAATGATAAATTCTATCGCGCTTCAGGAGTGCATGATAAAGTGTTCTTTACACCACAGGCGGGTGAGGTAAAAATTTCATGTGCTGATGATAAGGGGAGGAATACGAATGTAAAGGTGAAGGTGACGATGCTGGAGTAATTGGGAAACCTGGTAATTGGGAAATTGGGTTATGGGTTATTAGTTCGACATTTAATTGTTCAACTGTTCTTTAGCTAACAGAAGTTTAATTTCTCAAAATAAGGTCACGAAAAAATTCATAAGTTCCATTACGCAAAATGCGTTACGTAACTTACGTAATATTTTTAAACGATTGTTTAACCCTCTTTAAACCATTCCGCATACATCACATAGTTATTCGCAATGCGCATATTGAGTTGCTCGAAGTGTTCTGCAGACAGCTCTTTCACTTTTTTAGCGGGTATTCCTGCATAGATACTTCCGGATTCTACTCTTGCATTTTCAAGAACAACCGAACCGGCGGCGATCAAAGAATTTTTTTCTACTACAGCATGATCCATCACAATTGCGCCCATTCCCACTACTACATTGTCTTCAATCGTGCAACCGTGAACAATCGCTGAGTGACCGATAGAAACATTGTTCCCGATGGTAGTGAATGCTTTTTCATAAGTGCAATGAATCACAGCACAATCCTGGATGTTCACTTTATTCCCGATGCGGATGTAATGGACATCACCACGCACCACCGCATTGAACCACACCGTGCAATCATCTCCCATGATCACATCACCGACGATCACCGCATTGTCAGCAAGAAAAATATTTTTTCCGAACTGCGGTGTGAATCCCCTGATGGTTTTAATGATTGCCATATTTGATTTCGGATTTTACAAACTCCAAAGCAAAAATTTAGGAGGCAAAAACTGGTGATTTGAAATTTGATTCTTTGAAACTGCTTTGAAATTTGGAATTTCATTTCACTTTAATCCATACACCGAGCGCAACCGGTCATCCGTTTCTTTTGATTTTATCTGAGTAATCTTCTGAGTTAATTCTTCCAATTGATTTGCACTATTGCCCCGGACTTTCTCCTCTTTCAATGCAGTCTGCACAGCAACCAAAGCATTCATTGCCTGCAACCTCAACCACCAGTGTGAATTTCTCTCTGCAAGATCATACAGTACCGGTAATGATTTCTGCAGCACCATCTCATTTGAGATATTCCTCGCCAGGTATGCACCATAATGCTGCAGCAACTGGTATTTTCCGAATTCGCTCGACTGATTCAGTTTGTTCAACAGGAAATCATTCTTCTCCGGACCTGCCTGTGATGAATAGATTGACATCACAGCATCGGCAATATCAGCTGAGTTTTCATTTTCTAATTTTTGTGCAGCAACGTATGCTTTTGTGGAATCAAGTTCGCTTAACGCTTCGAGTGCTGTTGCAATCACGTAATACGAACTATCATCCAAAGCCTGCCCGGTAAGGTTGAGAACTGATGGATCTTTTATAGATACAAGTTGATCCAGTGCTCCTGCACGCACATGAGAATTTTTATCGGAAGCAGCGAGTTGCGCTACTTTATTTTTCATCGCATCATCACTCGAACTCTTCACTCCATTCACCGCCGCTATGCGAATATTCCAGAACGGATCATTAAGTGCTTTTGAAATAATCTCATTGTAAAATGGGCTTGAAGGATTTTTCTTTCTGAAGTATGAAACTGCTTCCATGCGGTCGAGGTAGCGAGGAGCGTTGTTATATTGAAATGCATATGCCGTATCAGATTGAGTTATGTTCTTCGAGCACAGCAACATTTTTTCCGCGTCGAAATTTACGAGGTCAGGTTTTGCTTCACAGGGAAATGTAACCGTTTGCTTTTTCTGATCGAAGGTGGCTTGGTAGCGATGAACGCTTCCATTCACATACACATCAACGACCACGGGCAGCTTAAAGATCGGAACGCCCTCTTTCGTGTCCTGTGTTTGTTCAACGGTGACAGCCACGTTGTGCTGATCAGGATTGTATTGAGAAGAAATGTTCAGTTTAGGATTTCCCGGATCAAAATACCATTGATTGAAAAACCAATGCAAATCTTCGCCGGTAATTTTTTCAAACGCCAATCGAAGATCATCCACTTCTGCAGTTCCAAATTCATGCGCTGTAAGGTATTCATGCAGCGATTTGAAAAAGGCATCATCACCGACATAGTTGCGCAGCATGTGTAATACACGGCCGCCCTTGTTGTAACTGATACCATCGAAAATTTCTTCGCGATCATTATAGTAATAACGAACGAGCGGTGCTGTGAAAAGATCTTTTTGTGCGAGATAGCCATTCATGCTTTGCTGGAAACGATAGTCCGCTTCATCTTTTCCATACTTGTACTCATTCCATAAATACTCACCATAGTCTGCGAATGATTCATTGAGTGTAATGTTGGACCATGATTCACAAGTGACCAGATCACCGAACCAATGATGAAACAATTCGTGCGAGATCACATCTTCTTCATTGCCATCAATCATTTCGCGCACCGTTTGCTGCACAAAGGAACCGTGCACTACCGCGGTTGCATTCTCCATGGCCCCGGAAACAAAATCATGAACGATGACCTGGGAGAACTTCGGCCATACAAACGGAACTCCGGTTATATCTGAAAAATGCTGAATCATTTCCGGTGTATGTCCGAAAATATTTCGCGCATACTGCTCATACTTTTTATCCACGTAATAATTCACCTCAATGTTCTTCCAGTGGTCTTTCACCACGGCAAATGGTCCGGCGGCCATCATCACTAAGTATGGAGCAATGGGTTGATCAAGTTTCCAGGAATCAGTATGCGTACCATCACCATTTTCTTTCGAGGAAGTCATCAGTCCATTCGAGAGTGAAACAAAACCATCTTCCACTGTCATTGAAAGTTCGATGGTGGTTCTCAAATTTGGTTTGTCAATAGTAGGAAACCATGCTGAATTCGATTCGGTTTCGCCCTGTGTCCAAACCTGGCGGGGCAGGGAGGTGTCTTTATTGTCCGCATTAATGAAGTACAAACCCTTCGCATCGGTGATAGCTGCTGATCCTTGCTCGGTCAATTCATTGGGCTTGGAGGTGTAGTCTATGAAAATGGTGTACTGCTCATCCTGCTTGTATATTTTATCAAGATGAATGTGAATGAGCAGTGAGTCATAGGAATAGGTGAGCGGGACATTCCCTGTTTTTTTCACGAGCTCAATTTTGTTCAGGTCCATCCCTTTCGCATCGAGCGTAAGTGAGTCAGTGGAATAGAAGTGTGGTTTGAGCGTGAGCCATTCTTTCCCGTATAAATATTGTTTCTGCCAGTCAAGCTTCACATCAAGTTTTGAATGTACAATATCATTGATGATGGAATAGGACGCGCGATAAACCTGGGGTGTAACCGCAATGCTGTTTTCCGGAATTTCAACGGTCATGGTGTCCTCATTCGGTTTCGAAATCTGAACTGTTTGAGAATTTTTTGTAGTGCTGCAACTGAAAGTAATCATCAGCACCCCAATCACCTGCACTGAAAACATAATTCTCTTCATGAAAAAATATTTCGGAGGGCAAATTAACGGAAGTGAAGTGACAATAGTTTTATCGTTTAGATAAACATAGAAGATATGACGATGACGAAGGTGATTCGACACTAAATTTTTTAAACCAATCTTTTTTATCGTGTATTATAAATTTCATCTTCACTTTTTCTCTTCATCAAAATTTTTTTAGTGCCCTCCTTGTAATCATGGTAAAAACAACTTGCGTACGTCTTTTCACCCCGAATTTTTTTTGTAACAAATCTCAATCTATCTTTGCCTCTGCACGATGATATGAGGGGACCGAAAGTCCCCTCTTTCTTTTCCCAATGCCGAACAATATTGAAAACCGCATCCGTGAATTGCTTAGTGAAATTCTCACTGAAATGGACAGCTACTTAGTAGAATTGAGAGTGAGACCGGGTAAGGTAGAAGTGTTTGCTGACCGTGATCCACACATCACCATTGAAGATTGCACACGCATCAGCCGCATGCTGCAGAGGGAACTTGAGAGTGAATTTTCTTTTTCAGAACAGTATGAACTCGAAGTTTCATCACCGGGAATGGATCAGCCGCTGAAAATTTTGCGCCAGTACAAAAAGTCTGTGGGAAGAAATGTTGACGTTCTTCTTTTTTCAGGAACCAAAAAAACAGGAATGCTGATGTATGCTGATGATGAGAAGATCATCATCGAGGAACAGATCATCAAGTCAAAAAAGGAAACAGAATCAGTTCAATCAGAAATACCATTCGTTCAAATCAAATCAACCAACCTCGTGTTCAATTTTAAAATGCAAGAACTATGAACAGCCAGGCATTAGTAGAATCATTCAGTGAATTTAAAGACCTCAAGAGCATTGATCGTCCCACGATGATGAAGGTGCTCGAAGATGTGTTTCGCACCTTGCTTCGCAAGAAGTATGAGACCGATGAAAACTTCGATATCATTGTCAATACTGAAAAAGGCGATCTTGAAATCTGGCGCCGTCGAACCATTGTTGAAGATGGTCTCGTTGAAAATCCCAACACACAAATTGCATTAAGTGAAGCGCAATTGATCGAGCCTGATTATTCGGTAGGAGAAGAAGCCATTGAAGAGGTGAACATTCTCCGTGAATTTGGTCGCCGCTCCATTCTCACTGCCAAGCAGACACTCGCATCGCGCGTTTCTGAATTAGAAAAAGAAGAGCTCTTCAAAAAATACCAGGATCGTGTCGGCGAAATTGTTACCGGCGAAGTGTACCAGGTGTGGAAGAAAGAAACGCTGCTGCTCGATGATGAAGGCAATGAAATTGTACTTCCCAAGACTGAACAAATCCCCGCTGACTTCTTCAAGAAAGGAGACAACGTTCGCGCCGTCATCAAAGCAGTGGACATGAGAAACAACAGTCCGTACATCATGCTTTCACGCGCTGATAATTCTTTCCTCGCAAAATTATTAGAGCAGGAAGTACCTGAAATTTTTGACGGGCTCATCACGATTAAGCGCATTGCCCGCGAGCCGGGTGAGCGCGCAAAAGTAGCCGTAGAATCTTATGATGATCGTATTGATCCCGTAGGAGCCTGCGTAGGAATGAAAGGTTCACGCATTCACGGCATCGTGCGTGAGTTGCGAAATGAAAACATTGACATCATCAACTATACGAACAACACACAACTTTTTATCACGAGGGCGCTCACACCGTCGAAAATTTCTTCGATGGAAATTGATGAACCGAACAAGCGCGCTTACGTTTACTTAAAACCCGACCAGGTTTCACTCGCTATCGGAAAAGGAGGCATCAACATCAAGCTCGCAAGCAAGATCACGGGCTTTACAATTGACGTATTCCGCGATGTGAAAGATGAAGAATACGATGTTGACCTCGATGAATTCTCCGATGAAATTGAACCCTGGATTCTCGACCAGTTGAAATCCATCGGCTGCGATACGGCGAAGAGTGTTTTGGAACTGAACAAAGAAGAATTGATTCGCCGCTCTGATCTTGAAGAAGAAACGGTAGAAGAAGTGCTTAAAGTTTTGAGAACAGAATTTGAACCGGACAAAAAGTGACGATGCACGATACACGTAACACGATACACGAATGTTGATTCTTGAGGAGTGCTACATGGAGTTTAATTCGTAAATGAATAAAGACAAAAAATGACGATGTACGAGATACGAACTACGACAAATTAAATAGTTGAAGATTGTAAATCGTAGTACGTATATCGTGAATCGTAAACAACAATGGCAGAAGTACTAACACAGGAAGTTCGAATTCAGGCCGTCGCGAAGGAGCTGAACGTGAGCTGGACTCATCTTATTGAAACCTTGCAGAAAAAAGGATTCACGATTGAGAGCAAGCCCACCACTAAGATCTCGCGGGAGATGCACGAAGTGTTGCTGAAAGAATTTCAGCAGGACCTTGTTGACAAAAAACTTGCTGACAAGATTGCGCTTGGCTCCAAGCTTCCAAAAGAAGAGGCGCCCATAAACAAAGAGATTATTATTCAGCCAAAGAAAAAAACAGCGGCAGCAGAGCCGGAAGCGCCGGCGAAGACGACGCCCGTGATCCCGATAGAGAAGAAAGAACCGGAGAAAGAAAAAGAAAAAGAAAAGCTGATCGCAGAGTCTGGTGGAAAGAAGGAAACTGTAGTCCGAAAGGACTCCGGTGGAGAAGAGAAAATACCTGAGGAAGAATCAAAGAAAATCTGAGCGAAGGCGGAAACTTTGGAAGGACCGAAAGTAATAGGAACGGTTCCGCTTGAAACGCTGACAGAAAAAGGAAAGCCGGAGAAAGAGAAAGAAAAAGAGAAAAAGAAACCTGCCGCCAGGAAAAAAACCAAGAAAGAGCTTGAGGTAGAAAAATTAGCTCCGGAGATCCCTGTTGAAACAAAAATAATTCCCGAAGCGGAAGAAAAAGAAATTCCCCAGGTAGAAATCCCTGTTGAGGAAGAAAAGCCTGAAGTGCCCGTCGTTGAAATGAAGAAGACGGAGTACAGAAATTTAGAGGGTCCCAAAGTGATTGGTAAACTTGATCTGTCCACCATCAAGAGTGACCGCCCCGACTATTCCAAGGAGATCAAACAAAAAGGCGATGCCCAGCGCCGCAAGCGCAAACGCATCTATACCTCTGACCGTCCGGTAAAACTTCCGGAAGGCAAAGAGGGTATTGCAAAACCAAGAACCGAAGAGAGAAGTGCAGAACCACGCAGAGATTTTCGGCGCACTGAAGTGGTACAGTCGTCTGAAGTTTCAGAAAAACAAATCCAGGATAAGATTCGTGAAACCATGGCGCGACTCAGCGGCGCCACCAAGGGTAAGACGGCGAAATCAAAATACCGCCGCTTGAAGCGTGAGGAAGTTGCTGCTGAAATGGAAGAGGCAGCAGTGGAAGGTGCCAAGAAAGTTTTGCAGGTAACAGAATTTATTTCAGCCGCTGAGTTATCGAGCTTGCTCAATGTTCCGGTGACAGAGATCATCAAAAAATGTTTGGATGCCGGTGTAATTGTTTCCATCAATCAGCGACTTGATGCTGAGATCATCGAGTTGGTGGCGAATGAGTTTGGTCAGGAAGTGCATTTCATCTCTATGGAAGAGCAGGAAGAGATGGAAGTGGAGGAAGAAGAGGATGATCCCGCTTCATTGAAACCGAGGCCTCCGATTGTTACCATCATGGGTCACGTTGATCACGGTAAAACTTCACTACTCGATTACGTGCGTCAAACAAATGTAGTCGCCGGTGAAAAAGGTGGAATTACGCAGCACATTGGTGCCTATGAAGTGGTGCTTCCAAGTGAAAAGAAGATTACTTTCCTCGATACTCCCGGTCACGAAGCGTTTACTGCCATGCGGGCACGCGGCGCGAAGATCACTGATATTGCTGTGATCGTGATCGCAGCCGATGATGCGGTGATGCCGCAAACAAAGGAAGCCATCAGTCACGCACAGGCAGCCGGTGTGCCGATGATTTTTGCATTCAACAAAATGGACAAGCAGGGTGCAACTGCCGATCGTATTCGTCAGCAGTTGGCAGAGATGAATATCCTGGTAGAAGAGTGGGGAGGTAAATTTCAAACGCAGGAAATTTCTGCAAAGCTGGGAACAGGAATAGACTCCTTGCTGGAAAAAATTCTTTTGGAGTCAGAGTTACTCGACCTCAAAGCGAACCCTGATAAGTTTGCCACGGGAACAGTGATTGAAGCCACACTTGATAAAGGCCGGGGGTATGTTGCAACATTACTGGTGCAACAAGGCACATTGAACATTGGCGATATAGTAGTAGCAGGAAGCAACTATGCGCGCATCAAAGCGATGTACAATGAACGTAGTATACGCGTAACGGATGCAGGACCCGCGGTACCCGTTCAGATCCTGGGATTGGATGGCGCGCCTCAAGCCGGGGAAAAATTCAAAGAGTTTGGCGATGAGCATGAAGCGAAACAAGTGGCATACAAGCGTCAGCAAATTGTGCGTGAGCAGGGCATAAGAACGAAGAAGCACATCACACTCGATGAAATTGGTCGTCGTCTCGCCCTGGGAAATTTCAAAGAGCTGAATGTGATTGTGAAGGGTGACTACGATGGATCGGTAGAAGCATTAACAGATTCCATGCAGAAGCTTTCCAATCCTGAAATTCAAATCAATGTCGTTCATAAAGCAGTGGGCCAAATTACTGAGAGCGATGTATTGCTTGCTTCTGCATCTGATGCCATCATCGTGGGCTTCCAGGTTCGTCCATCGGTAAGCGCAAGAAAATTAGCCGAGAAAGAAAATATCGAGATACGATTGTATTCCATCATCTACGATGCCATTGATGAATTGAAGAGCGCCATGGAAGGAATGCTCGAGCCGAAGATCGAAGAGAAGATAACAGGCGTTGCGGATGTCCGTGAGGTATTCAACATCACCAAGTTTGGAAAAGTAGCCGGCTGTTTTGTGACGGAAGGGAAAATTATCCGCACTAACAAAGCGCGGCTCATTCGCGATGGTATCGTTATTTATACAGGAGAGCTCTCAGCACTCAAGCGGTTCAAAGATGATGTGAAGGAAGTGGTAAGTGGGCAAGAGTGTGGTATCTCCATCAAGAACTTCAGCGACTATAAAGTGGGTGATAATATTGAAGGATTTGAAGAGACGGAAGTGAAGAGAACCCTTTGATTTTCACAGGACTCTGCGAGCGGATTGCGGATTTTTGATTTCGGATTTACTCCCGCCTAAGAGAAAATAGAGTTAGATTTGAGTAGGGTGATTTTTCTTTTCACCGATAAAAATTTGCTCTATGAAAAGACTTTCCCTCCCAATATTTGCTCTTCTCTTATCCCAAAATATTTTAAGTCAAGGATTTCTCTTTGATTTTGAATCTCCGAATGATTTAATTTCCATTGATACTTCAGTGGGAAATCTTTGGCAGATTGCATCTCCACAAAAAGTTTTTATCAATTCTGCCTTCTACGGATCAAAGGTGATAATTACTGATAGTACAAATTCCTATCCTCCTAATAATCAGTCTGCCTTTGTTGTCAAAATACCATCATCCTTTGTTCAAAATTATGGTCAGCAGCTTTTCATTAGCTTCCACTACATGATTAATACCGACACATTCCGTGATGGCGGAGAGCTTGAATATTCAGTTGATGGAGGAATGAATTGGGGCAGTTCAAATAACTTTGACTTTGGACAATTGTTGACCGACACTCTCTTCGATGGCTCACCTGGCTTAAGTGGTAGCTCAAATGGCTGGTCTTACATTTCATTTTATGCTTGCAATATTTGGATTAGTAATGAGGATTCTCTTTGGCTCAAGTTTACGTTTAAAAGTGATTCAATCAACAATCCTAAGGACGGATGGGCGCTTGATGATATTCACGTCCAGGGAATTGATTGTGCAGGCATCGAGGAAATCAACACCAACTATCATTTCGTCAGTGTTTATCCCAATCCAGTTTCAAACGTGTCCTTCCTCCAAATCAAAAATCAAAATCAAAAAATTGAGAGCATTCAATTTTTTAACTCACTTGGCGTATTGGTAAAAACAATTTCACATCCACACCAAAATAATTTTCCCGTTCTCAAAAAAGATTTTCCTGAAGGGATGTATTTGTACCGCGTTCAGTTAGCGAATGGAAAAAGGGATGATGAAAAGTTTGTGGTGGAATAATTTTTAAAGAGTGGTTGTTCTTCGTTCTCCCCGGGAGCATTCACAAATCATTCTATCTTTGAAATTGAAATTTTTTTTCTTGCAGATTAAACCTCAACCCAACCATCGCGAGTATTTGCGGGCATTGAGAAAGATGACCGGTGAGCAACGCCTGGCTAAAGCATTTGAACTCTCTGCTATTGCCAAAGAATTATTTTTAGCGGGACTCCGGAAAAGATTTCCTGATAAGAGCGAACAAGAAATTAAGACTCTGTACTTAGAGAGAATTAAATTATGTTACAACCGAAATTACTGACCGATGTCATCTCAATTCTGAACGAGAATCAAATTGATTATATGGTCACCGGTTCTGTGGTTTCAAGTTTTCAGGGAGAGCCACGCACCACTCACGATGTTGACATCGTGATTAACATCACATCCAAAGCAATTTATGCCTTGATCGAAGCATTTCCTCCTCCAAAATATTACCTGATGGAGAAGAGCATCAAGGAAGCCGTTGCTCATCAAAGTATGTTCAACCTGATTGATTCAGAAGCAGGTGATAAAATTGATTTCTGGATTTTGACTAATGAACCGTTTGACATTTCAAGGTTCGATAGAAAGTACGAGGAAAATGTATTTGGATTCAAAATGAAAATCTGCACGCCGGAAGATACGATCCTCGCAAAACTCCGTTGGGCAAAAGTTTCCGGGGGTAGCGAGAAGCAATTTAACGATGCGCTAAGGGTATATGAAGTTCAATATGGAATACTCGATTTGAAATACCTGGAAGTCTGGGCATCACGCTTGCAAATAAATGACTTGTGGAAACAAGTGAGGAAAGAAGCGAATCCTATAGAGGAGTAGAGACTTTCCAATGGACGCTGTTGTCAGGGACGTTACTGCACGCTAACAATGTAATTTAGCTTTTCAAAAAATTCCATGCAAAACTTCCACTACCTCATCATCGGCGGCGGCATGACTGCTGATGCCGCCGTAAAAGGAATTCGTTCTCTCGATCAAAAGAATTCCATCGCCATCATCAGCAATGAAGATCATCCGCCTTATAGTCGTCCTCCCCTTACCAAAGGACTTTGGAAAGGGGATGCTGAAGAAACCATCTGGAAAAAAACGGAAGAAAAGAATGCAACTATTCTCCTTTCAAGATCTGTGGTAACCATTGATCCTTCGGAGCGCATGGTGATTGATGATCAGGATGAAAAATATTCTTACGAAAAACTCTTGATAGCAACCGGCGGAACAATCAATCGTCTGCCGTTTGAAGTAGAAGGCATCATCTATTACCGAACGTACGATGACTACAAAAACCTGAGGAAGCAAACCGAGCGTGCAAAACATATTGTAGTGATCGGAGGTGGATTCATTGGCTCAGAAGCAGCAGCAGCTTTGGCAATGAATAACAAAAAGGTGACGATGATCTTTCCTGATGACGCTATCGGTTCAAGAGTTTATCCCCCCACGCTGGCGGGATTTATCAATTCATATTACCAGGAGAAAGGCGTAACCATCATCAACCATGATGAGGTGGTTTCGCTTTCAAAAAATAATTCAGCATACACCATCAAAACAAAAGGTGGTAAGACATTGGAAGCAGATGTTGTTGTAGCAGGCATTGGCATCAAGCCAAATATTTCGCCGGCAGAAAAAGCAGGGATCGCTGTGAGCAACGGAATTGACACGGATGAATTCCTGAGAAGCAATCAACCTGATATTTATGCAGCCGGTGATGTTGCAAATTTTTATTCACCGGCACTCGGCAAGCGCATGCGCGTGGAGCACGAAGACAACGCATTGACAATGGGCGAACATGCAGGAAAAAATATGGCAGGCGGTACAGAAAAATATACTCACCTTCCATTTTTCTACAGCGATCTTTTTGATTTGGGTTATGAAGCGGTAGGAGAATTAGATTCACGACATCAAATGGTGGAAGATTGGAAAGAACCATTTCGTGAAGGCGTGGTGTATTATCTTGAAAACGGAAGAGTGCGTGGTGTGCTGCTGTGGAATACATGGAACCAGGTTGATCACGCCCGCGAGTTAATCAGTCAGAAGGGGCCTTTTGATGAAAAAAATGTGAAGGGTTTATTGCCGAAGTAGGTAAACCCCGTCAGTGTTGAGTGCAAGCATTTTTCTGCGGAGGCAAACCCTGACGGCGGTTGTGGCCGGAAATTCAATTGACTTACCATCGTATTTTTGAAGCTATACTTTATTATCACAATCATATTCGCTTCTTGTTTACAGATGCATTTAAAATGAAAAAGCTTTTTCTTGCTTTTACAGTTTTTACAGCAACGGCTATCAATTCCGTTCAAGCAACCAATTTTTCGAAGCAAGTAGTTCCACGTATTGATCACCGGCGTTCACAAAAATTTTTTGTAGAAAACAAAGGACAAATAGCAGATCAATTCGGAAATCCATACCCTGATGTCAAATACATTTTTCAATCGCATGGATTCCGGATCATTCTAAAGGAAAATTCATGGAGTTATGAATTTACAAAGGTGAACCAAACAAAAAATTTAAGTTCGAAAAATATTTCCGGAGAATACCGTGATGCAGAATTTGATCTTGATAATGACCTCCAATTTCAAACCAACAGAACGGATGTACATCTTCTGAACTCGAATCTTCATCCCATCATTATTGCAGAAGAACCCGCAGATGACGTCCTGAATTTTTATACCGGCAAAAATTCTTTGAACGGAATTACGAATGTTCATCACTTCAAAAAGATCACCTACCAAAATATTTATCCCGACATTGATCTTGTATGGGATTTGAGTGAGAGCAATTCCTCCATTTCTATGGGGGCTGTAGAGACTGAATATTCTTTTATCGTTCATCCCGGTGGAAATCCTGATCTCATTCAATTGGTGTATGATGGAACTTCTTCGTTGCACATTGAAAACAATTCAATTCAAATTGTATCCTCTCTTGGAAAAATTGAAGAACACTCGCCCCTCTATTTTGCTGATGATTCCCGGAGAAAAATCAGTGGCACTTTTGTGAAGGAAGGAAACACAATTACTTTCAGTCAAATAAATTATGATCACACAAAAACCTTCATCATTGATCCCACCATCACCTACAGTACCTACTTCGGTGGTGACACTACGGATTTTTCTGAAGGCATAGAGATTGACAAAGAAGGAAACATCATCGTCACCGGCCGCACAGGTTCTTCTTCCAACATTGCCACCAGCGGTGCCTATGACAACACGTACAGCGGCGGCAGCTTCGATATATTCGTTTTGAAATTCAATGCATCATTCCTGCTTCAATGGGCAACCTACTTTGGTGGTGATCGCGTTGACTATGGATGGTCCGTTGCCATTGATTCGATGAACAACATTTACCTCGGCGGAGAATCATATAGCGATGGTTTGGCAACTGCAGATGCAGAACAGAAAACCATCGAAGGATCAGAGTCAGACGGGCTTGTTGCAAAGTTTTCTTCCAACGGCACTCTTGTCTGGTGCAGGTATTTTGGCGGTTCAGATAAAGACCAGGTGCTCGGAATGACCCTTGATCGCTCAGGGCGACTCATCATCACCGGGTACACATTGAGTACAGATAGCATCGCGACTGCGGGAGCATACAAGACCACGTATGGTGGTAACGGCGATATCTTTCTGGCAGCACTGGACACTGCAAATGGAAATGCGTTTTGGTCCACGTACTACGGAGCTAATAAAGATGATCGCGGTCATCATGTGGCTGTTGATTTACACAATCAAATTTACCTGAGCGGAACAGCCCTGAGTACTTCAGGCATAGCAACATCAGGAACATTTCATTCTTCACTCGCCGGATCATTCGATAGTTACCTCGTAAAATTTTCTTCATCAGGAATACCCATTTGGGGAACTTACGTGGGTGGTGCTTATGAAGACCGTGGACGGGATTGCGTGATTGATCACGATGGGAATATTTATGTCACCGGCTTTTCACAGAGCGACACAGGTATTGCGACTGCAGGAACGTGGAAGCAATTTCGAACGCCCGGGATTGACAGCACCGGCTACAACACACTCGACGCTTATGTTGTGAAGCTCGATACAAATGGCCAGCGCTTGTGGGGAACCTACTTCGGTGATACACTCTCTGAAACAGCGCGGGGCATAGCTGTGAATTCGCACAATGACATTTTCATTGCAGGAGCCACGTACAGCGCACACGGAATTGCTAATGGAAATGCATATCAAACAAATCTCGGTGGTGTTTCTGATGCGTACTTCGCCAGGTTTAATTCTGATGGAGGATTGGTTTACAGCTCGTACTTCGGCGGAAGCGATGAAGAACAAGTGGGAGGATATGGGTTGATAATTCGGACTGATAATTTCGATAATATTTATCTCTGCAGTTCCACCGACAGTGAAGATAGTATTGCAACTCCCGCCGCATACCAGACAGCACTTGCCGGTGGGTATGATGTATTCATAGCGAAGTTTGCTGATACACTTATTACTAACGGTGGGAGTAATCCGGGTCAGTCAGGCTTCGAAAATCATTTCATCATTTGTCCCAACCCGGCTCATGATTTAGTTTTTGTGAACATTGATGCTGATAAAAAATCTCCGTCAGCAATAAAAGTATATTCTGCAGAGGGCAAATTGGTAGCGATGAAAAATGTGTTGCTGGTAGAAGGGAAAAATGAAATTCAGTTTTCAGTAAATGATTTTGCAAGCGGAATTTATATTCTATCAGTGAATGACAAACGATCTGTACTACGAAAAAAATTTATAGTCGAGTGAGAACCTTCTTCATTGAAGCTCTTTCGCTTTTACATATTTCAAATACGTGTACTTCGCTGCCTCATTGCAAATTACCCAACCGTAGTATCCATCCAAAAAACCAAGCTGGAAAAAATATCTTCTTACAAACATCAGCATCCCTTTCATGTAGGCACCAAAGCCACTTGATTTTTTACCCCGCTTAAAAATTTCATCCGCCGCAATCGTCGCAAACCTCTCTTGTTGTTTTTTGAATTGCTCAATGGATGTGGCTGTGTAATGCAATAAATCGCCCTGAATAAATCCAATCGTACTCCCTTCTTCCATCACCACTTTGTCGTGAGGGTTTACACCACCCCACTTTCCTTTGTTGCGATTCCACAAGCGGATCTTCCGATCAGGATACCAGCCGCTGTGATGAATCCATTTGCCACAGAAATTATTCAAACGGTTCATGGTGTAGCCATCTTTGATTTCCGCGGGAAGTCCTTTGGAGAGATTTTTTTTTACTTCCAGAACTGATTGCTTCAGTTCATCACTCAAACATTCATCAGCATCGAGAGATAAAACATAGTGGTGAGCAGCCTGTAGCATCGCAAAATTTTTCTGCTCAATGTATCCCTCAAATACATGTTGGATGAAGCGAGCATTTTTGCCTCGGCAAATTTTTTCTGTATTATCGGTTGAGAAAGAATCCACCACTATAATTTCATCCGCAACATTACGCAGCGAGTCGAGACATCGCGCAATATTTTTTTCTTCGTTGAATGTGATGATGATGGCAGAGATCATGGTTCATTCGACTGAATGAAAATGTACATCAGCAAAAGAAATGAAAGGTAGAAACCGGTTCCCATCTGCTCCTCAATCGTTGCCTCCGTAAAAAATGATGACAGGATGATGATGTGAAAACAAACGAACAGCCAATTCTTCAGGTATCTTCTTCTCATCAGCGGAAGGAATACAGCGATGACGAATACAATCAACCCGAAGATTCCGGTTCCTGCTGCAACAAAAACAAATTGATTATGTGGCAGCAGAATATCACGCGGATGTTCAGGCGCTTCATCCAGCTTGTTTTTCATTTCAACGCGCAAATCACCAATGCCTACGCCGGTAACAGGATGCTCTTTAAACAATTCCATTCCCTTTTCTATCGAGAGAATTCTCCCTGCGTCAGAGAGACCTGAAGCATTTTGAAACAAGAACAATTGCTGCAAATCGTATTTCATGTAATTCATTCTCGCCTTAACGGAGGGCATGGTGAAATATGCAATCATAGGGACTACTACGATGATTCCGGCAAGCATCATCGCCCTTTTGAAATTTTTTATCCTGAAGACAAAATGAAAAATCATGTAAAGGCCGCAGAGGTAAATCGCTGCCATGCCGCTTCGCACCGCGAGGAGGTGCTGGAAGTAGATGAGAAAAATGGCGGAGCCCAAAATCAGCCACCGTTCCAATGGATATTTTACAAAGAATTTTTTTACGAACAGATAAAACCCTATAACGATTGCAAAGGAAATCATGAGTGAATAGCGGATGTGATTGAAAGGAGTTTCAATCACTCTACCTTCAGAATAAGCATGAAGAATGCCTTTTAAATTTTTGAAAAACTGAAAACTGATGGTTACTGAAGTAATGAGCACCAGCAAGAGAAAAAAATACAGGTAAGAAAGAAATTGCCGCTCTGAGATTTTGTTTTTAAAAACAGTGAAGGCAACAGGCAAGGCGAGAAACGGAAGCTTCAGCCTGATTCTCTCGAGAAGAAAGTAGTTGTCTTCCTTTGAGTTGAGCGCGCTGAATAAATAAACGAAGAACACGAGCCACAATGCTACGAGTACGCGATCGCGAAAGAAGAGCGAAAAAGTTTTTCTTGGATCCGTAAGCAACACTGCATACCCAACCATTACAATCATCGCAATGCTCGGCATGGCACGTGCAATAAATAATCCCGCAATTGTTGCTGCGAGTGAAATGTAAGGAACAGCGGTGAGGTCGGGTTTACGCCAGGGCATTCGGTCAGCGGGCTTTCAGAAGATGCAAGTTAGAACCAATAGCGGTAAATGGTTGCTGAATAATTTCGAATGTTGCCAAAGGTACTTGTCGGCTTTGAAATTTGAAATTTGAAAATGGAAAATAGGTCAAGCGAATTTTGTCACACCCTTGTATTTTACTTACTCATTTCTAGTCTTCGTTTTCTTCTTTAATCACCTTCTTCGAAAATTGAAATTAGAAATTGGAAAATAGGTCAAACAGATTGGGTCACACTTTTGCTTTCCGTTCCCAATTTCAATTTTCAATTTTCTTTTTTTGATCAAGCACACTCTAAGGCATTCGCTCTCACTTCCACTCTCTCCTTCACCATTTCCTCCTTATTTTTACTGCGTGGCAGAACTACCGGACGTAATTCAAAAACAGAACGAAGAACTCTTTGAAAAAGAGTTTATGCCTCATGTGGATGCTCTCTACAACTTCGCATTTCACCTTACTCTGAATGAAGAAGATGCTAACGATCTTGTTCAGGATACTTTTTTAAAAGCATATCGCTTCATTGATTCTTATGAGCGCGGAACGAATGCGAAGGCATGGTTGTTCCAGATTCTCAAGAATAGTTTCATCAATGAATATCGCCGTAAGGTTCGCTATCCGGGTGAAGTTGATTATGAAGATTACATAGCATACCAGGACAGCGATGAAGCATCGCATGTTGGCGAGCTTGATTTGCGTGATGATGTTTTCAAAGGGCTTATAGGTGATGAGGTGACTAAAGCGTTGAATGATTTACCGATTGATTTCAGAACAGTGATTTTGTTATGTGATGTAGAAGGTTTCAGCTATGAAGAAATTGCTAAGATCATTGACATTCCCATCGGCACGGTGCGCTCGCGGCTGCACCGCGCCCGCAATCTCATGAAAGAAAAACTAAGGGACTATGCAAAAAAAATGGGGTATCACGAAAATCGCTGAAGCTCTCGGTTTTCGAAAGGGCAATGAGTCCGGCAAGCATCGTTGCGATGCAACCCTTAAAAAGGTGATGCTCGCCCTCGATGATGAATTGACCGAGGAGGAAGAGAAAAAATTTCTCGCCGAATTAAATTCATGTTCATATTGCCTGGAAAAATTCAAGATCGAAAAATCATTTAAGAGTTACCTCTGCGATAAGATCAAGCGTCACACCGTCTCTCCGAAAATTGTTGATCAAATTCGTACGCGCATCCACAACACCCTGGAGCGTTAAGCTTTCATGACTGAAGTTTCTTCCCTCGTAAAGCAATTACAACAAGGCGATTCACAAGCGCTGGCAAGAGCCATCACCATCGTTGAAAATGATCTGGAAGGAAGTGAAATTTTACTCGAGTCACTTTCCATTCGTGATGTTCCGCTCATCGGCATCACGGGTCCTCCCGGTGCAGGAAAAAGCTCACTGGTGAATTCACTGATTAGTTTCCTGCTGTCCGGAAGAACTGCTTCGGAGAACAATGATGTAAAGATTGGAGTGGTTACTGTTGATCCTACTTCCCCATTCAATTTCGGTTCACTGCTCGGAGATCGTATTAGAATGGCAGAGCATTTTAGTCATAAGAATGTTTTTATTCGCTCACTTGCTACTCGTGGCTCACTCGGTGGATTGAGTGAGAAGATCATCGAGGTCACTGATGTAATGAAGTCAGCACCATTTGATTTTTTGTTTGTGGAAACGGTGGGCGTGGGTCAGTCAGAAGTGGAGATTGCAGGGTTGGCGGATACCACGATCGTAGTTCTTGTTCCCGAAGCCGGCGACGAAGTACAAACCATGAAAGCAGGATTGATGGAGATCGCAGACATTTTCGTGGTAAACAAAGCCGATCATGTGGATGCCGATCGGTTCGCGAAAAATCTGAAATCACTGACGGCTTCAAGGATGAACGGTGATTGGCAAATTCCCATAGTGAAAACTGTAGCAATCAGGAATGAGGGTATTGAAGAATTGCTGGAACAAATTCAAAAGCATCACGAATCAGGAATTCAAAATGAGCGTAGGGTTTTTCTTCTTGCAGAAAAAGTTTGGAGAATTATTGCAAAAGAAAAGATGAAGGATGTGGATCGAAAAAAAATTTTGGAGCAAATAAGATTGAAAGCTCAGAAGGGGGAAATTAACGTGTATCAGGAAGCGAAGAACTATGAGTAAGATTGAATAGTCCCTCCCTTACTTATTTACTTTCCCGTGCAGAATGTTGTCTTGTGAGGGAGGTTCGCTTACCGCCAGAACTTTTGGATTTGAGTCACCTGGTGAAAATAATTTTTGAAACTCTTTCTCGGGAATCAATCCCCGGGTTACAACTTGTCTTTTAATCCCGAGTAAATGAGCTTCACTTACAATGGAGTTACTCCTGTACGATGGCAGGAGCATTACTGTCTTGGAAGGCTTATGTTCAAAAACGATATGTGATCCCTGAATTTTTTTTACTGAAAAACCGTGGCTCACCATTTCTGATTTCAGCTTGCGATAAGTGATATGATTTTTGCTATCCACGATGAAGAAAAATTGATTGCTGTTGATTAAGTAAATTATTCTTGTATGAAACAAATTTACGAATTGCCTGCGAATTAATTCTATTCAAAACAGGGATACGAATTCTTTGTGTCTTTGATTTCGAAACCTTAAGGTGCGGTTGAACATACAGCCAGTAGGCAATCTCCTTCAATGCATCATACAAAATAAAAATGACGGGGTTGGGCTCAACGGTCCAAAGTTTAAGATCAGCATTTGACACGGTGAACAAAAGATGCTTCTTATCTTTTGTTCTCAGCAAATGATCAGAAGCCTTCAACTGCATAAAGATATTTCCATTTTCTATTTCACCGGTTTCGGAAAAACAAGTCATAACATAATCATAGCCGTAATCGTGTTCAGGTTTATCAACTACGTGTCCTTCTTTTAAAACCAACCGTTCAACATAATTCAAACTTAAATCCTCAATAATGTGGGCTCGGGTTCTCTTCTTTTTGAGAATAATTTCAATCGTTTTTCCCACGTTTGCTTTCTTTTGTGAAGATAAGAAAAATAAGAACCGATTTGCGTTTCTAAAATCCTTATGCTTCATCGGAAACAGTTATCGGGCTTCCCGTGCCTGAGACTTCAGGATAATAATGGTCAATGCTTGTTTTAAGTCCAATCCTTTGCTGCACATTATTAAGGATGACGGTTTTGATCTGAATTTTACTGAAGAGGGATTGCGATCTTTACATTCGATCCATGCTCAAACAATTGTTGTTTTAACCAGCCTTTCACCTGGGATTTTCGATTTATTAGTTCAATTCGCTCACGTGTTATCTGCATGCCCATAGATCTTTTTTTATTACCACTGCTTGCGGACACAACCGCAGAAAATTCTCCTATACCATTGTCCTCAATGATTGCCTGGAGCAAGCCATTTGTTTCTGTGAATCGCAGATTGATCTTACCTCGTTTATTCAGCGGTCTTAATCCATGTATGATGGCATTTTCAACCATGGGCTGAAATATTAATGGAGGCACCATGGTATTAGCAGCATCTGTCGATTCATCCACTGAAACATCATAATCAAATCCATGCGGCACCAGAATGGATTCCAATTGCATATAATTTTCCAGCATGGCAATTTCTTCCTGAAGGCTTATTTTTTCTTCTTCTGAATTCTCGAGTACCTGCCGCATGAGAAGGCTGAATTTTGTCAGATAGCTGCCTGCTATTTCGGGATGCTGCTGAATATAACTTTTGATAGAGTTAAGCGCATTAAAGATGAAGTGAGGGTTTAGCTGAGAGCGAAGAACTTTATTATTCAATTGGTTTATTTGAAGCGAATGTTTTGTTCGGCGGCGACGATTGAGCTGATAAAATACCAGTGATAATAATGCAGCAATACCAATTCCTCCTCCCGTAGACCAATTGCGCTTGTTATGTTCACTGTAAGCAAGCTGTGTTATCAGCGTTTTCTGAACTGATAAATTACTGATGCTGTCTTGCTGCTGCTTACGAATATTCCCGGCAAGCAGAAGTGATTGCTTGTTACGTTCGTTCTCAGAGGTGATCAATTCTTTTTGCTGTTGCTCAGTTATTAGATTCAATTCTGAGATTTGATGTTGTCGTGTGAGAAGTGCAAGCTGGCTTTGACGTTTTTCATTTTCCAAATTGAGTTGAGTGATTTCCTTATCTTTTTTTTCTGTTTCATACTTCGCCTGCATCTCATTTAACTGTCTGCTATTTTCTTCATTAAGGATAGAATCCCTCATTTCTGAATACAGCTTAAAGTAATGATAGGTGCTGTCAAGGTTATGCATCTTAAAATATATGTCCGACAAGGTATAATATGCACCTGCAATAGAGCCTTTTTCACCACCAATTTCTTTTGCCATGGCGAGTCCCGTATTTATCGAATCCAATGCTTCCGGAAATCTGCCCTGCGCGTAGAATAAATTACCAAGACTGAAATAATTCCGTATGATCACAGTTTTATTTCCAATTTCCTTACTAAGCTTTAAACTCTTTGCGAAATATTTCAAAGCTTCCGAATAGTTACCCTGTTCCCTATATAAATCACCAATATCGTGACTAGAAGCAGCGACCATACTTTTGTCACCAAGTTCCTCCTGCATTCTAAGTCCTTTTAGATAATATTCAAGTGCCTCCTGATAATTACTCTGATCAAAATAAATAGTCGCAATGTTTATAAGAAACTTAGCACTCTTCACCTTATCATCAATATTTTGGCAAATTTCTAATCCTTTAAAATAATAATTCAGACCTTCCTGGAAATTATCTCTATCTCTATATATCGTTCCTATACTCAAATATGCCGTCGCTACCCTTTTTTGATCGCCCAATTCCTCAAAAAGCCTTAATGCACGCAAGTCATACTCTAAGCCGGCAACAAAGTTTTGTTGTGCCCCATAAATAGTTCCAATGTTTGAATAACATCGGGCAATTTGGCTCTTATCTTCGCTTCCCTTGAAGATAGCTAAAGATTTGAAATTGTAGATTAATGCAGAATCCAGGTATCCCTGATAGGTATAAGTATTAGCAATATTGCGTAAAGCAATAGACATATTTTCACTGTCACCTAATTCTGTTGAGGTTTTTAATTCTTTCCCAAAATAATTGAGAGCTTCGTCATTATTACCAAGTGATAAATTGGCTGCCCCTATTCTATTATATGCATTAGATAATTTCTTTTTATAGCCAAGCTTTTCGACAAGTCTCAATTGTCTGTTTGCATAATCAAGTGATTGCTTGAATTCACCCATTTCCCAAAGTTCATACCCCAGCTTATTCAATATATTTATTTTATTGCTATCTTCTTTTGGGGTTTCAAGAACTTCTTTTAATGAGTCAATGGCTCTTGTTTGAGCCTTTAGAAAATTCTGATGAGACAATAATAAAAGCAGAGAAGCGAGAATTAACTCAATTAAGAAAATTACCTTTTTCATGATGTGAGTATTGTTCCGAAATATAGCAATTACAAGATATATTTCTAAAGGAAATTTAATAATAAATAGGAATAATAATCAACCCACGATCTCAGTGTTGTGCATCAGGAACCACTCTATATTTTTCCCTCATGGCTTCTCGCCACCGATATTCTTATTTCAAATCTCCAAATTATCAGATCACTTCACCACTACCTCTCCTGCTCCCCAATAACTATGATACTCACCATTGTACATCGCATCAGCACTTGCCGGTCCCATGTGGTACAATCCTTTTGACACGGCACGAACCACATAGTAGAAATTTTTCTCTTTGCCGGTTGCAGTGCAGAAGAATGTGATACGGTCATCACGAATGTCCATGTAGTCATACGATGATGCATCCTTGATCCAATCAAGATCAGGCACAGCGCTGATGCGCGGATTTTCAATTTCAAATCCCGCAGGCAGCAGATCCGTGACGGCCACATTTTCTACGGACGAATTGTAGTCCACCGTTTCTACCGTCACCTTCACCACGAGCATCTCATTTTGATTAATGGCTGTGGGTATCATCACTTGACCATACCGGTTGTAAAATGTTTTGCGCACCTTGAGGTAGCTGTCTTCTTCCCTGATCTTTCCCGAGACATCAATGCCATTCACTTCCCAGAAGTAATAAAGATTTCCGCTGCCTGAAGTTTGAATGGAAACCTCTTCGCCCGCAATGTTTTTGTTGATTGTAATGTCAGTCCCCTTGAAGTTGCCGATTGCTTTTCCATTCACATTCACTGTAGCCGTGACGGTGCTTACGTTTGCTTTACGTGCAATTTTTCCGAGAGCGATGAAGGAGAATGCTTCGTCCTGGGTAGAAAGCCAGTACGCTTTTCTCAACTTCTCTGAGAGGTGTTTGGTGAAGATTCCTACTTGCGGATTATTCGGATCAGCTTCGAGCAACACATACAACGCGAGCGCTTCATCACGAACATCAGAATAAAAACTTCCGCCGAAAGCACGCATTGATCTGTCTTTTGCCCACGCTTCAGGTAACAAATCTTTGAAGCTGTTTCGATTTCCTGCGAGATAAAATGTTGCAGCCAGCATATACTTCGAATCAGGAGTCAGCATCTCACCATTCGCTTTGTAATAGTTCATTGCCGATTGATCGTATTTTCCGGAGAGCCCGAGCACGAACATGGAATAAAACGTGGAGCGCGACCATACAGTGACCCTTCGTGCAATGTCATGCTCATCCCAGTAATACCAATCTTCCGTGTTGTGTTCTTTTACTTTTTGCTGCAGGTAAGAAAAAATTTTGTTGAGGATATTATCATTCACTTCGAAGCCCGCCTTCTTTGCTTCAAGTAAAAAATGAGCAGCGTAAGCAGAGCCCCACCAGCTTTCATAGTCGCCGCCGGGCCAATAACTGATTGCGCCGTCATACAGTTGCATGCTCTCGATCTTTTTGATTGCCTGCGTCACATTGTAATCGGGATTGAAAACGATGGCATTGTTTTCCTGCCCGATTGATTTTGCCAGATCACGATAATATAACTGTGGAAATGCAGCACTGACCGTTTGCTCCACGCAACCCCACGGATATTGAAGAAGGGAGCGAAGGTCTTTGCAAAATTCCGTCATCGGTGATTTGCTGATCACGAGTTTGGCATCCATTGTACCCGGGAACATATTCGCTTTCAGTGAAAGTGTTTGAGATTGTCCTCCTTGTATCACTCCACTGCCTGTTTGTTTTGTGAGTGAGGAAGCGGGCCGAACAGCGATATTGGTTTGATCCGTAAATTTCTCTCCCACACCATTTACAGTGATCGTTACACTTGCTACTCCGAGTGCATTGGAAGCGAGCACAGCAAATTCAATTTGCCCTTCACTGTTTGCTTTCAATGTTGTCGTTTGGGTTTTTGAGCTTGAAATGGTGAGCGGGCCAGTGACGGAAATTTCTGCCTTTACATCCGTTGCTTTTGCTGTGGTGTTGGAAAGCGTAACCGGAACTCGCACAGTATCTTTTGGTGAAAGGAACCGTGGCAGCGCCGTGCTGATTACAATTGGGTCAGCCACCTTCATCATCTTCTCTGCAGATCCGAATGCATTGTCTTTGTATGCAACAGCCATCACCCGGAGTGCGCCCGAGAATTGCGGAATGTTTACATCGAAAGAAGCATTCCCGCTACCATCTGCTTTCAAAATTCCACTCCACAATGCAACGAGGTTAAATCGTTTTACCGTGAAAGGGTTTGTGCGTTTGGCCATTGCTTCAGCCATGTCACCACTCAGAGCAGATGTTGCATACTCCGGAAAGAGATACGGATACAGATCGAATGAACGAACTTCAAGCGCACGTTGCGCATAGAAAAATTTATACGGATCAGGAGTCTTGGTATTTTTCAGTTGAAGAATTCCTTCATCAACAACAGCAATTGTGAGTTCAGCATTGGGCGCAGTTTTCACGCTGATGTGTTGCTTCGTTTTTGACCGTGACATTTCTGCAGCAGTAATTGCCACAGGAAGTTTTGTTTCATCCTTACTCACTTTCAATGCAACATATCCGCGTGCTACTGTAAGCGGAAGCTGATTGCCTGTTAGTTTCCTGATGGCAGTGGCAGAGATGTAAACGTTCGGAAGAAACTCATCCTTAATGGGAATAGAAATGCTTGCAGCTTTTTTATCGGTGTTGAGATAATAGTAATCGAACACATCGCCGCGCTCAACAGTCACTAAGATTTTTCCTTCGAAAGGAGACTTCAGAAGTACTTGTGCTTTGTCACCAACGATGTAACTTTCTTTGTCGAGCTGCAGATCCACTTCTCCTTCATTACTTACTTCGAAGGATGTATTCTGTGTATCACCCCATCCATAAGCGTAAAGCTCCAGAGCAACATACGTATCAGCACCGGGGCGCGAAATGCGCACTTCATACTCGCCGGAGTTGTAAGGTGTGAAGGAAATATTGCCACCTGAAGCATTAAGGGAAATATTCTTTTTTGAAACGAGCATATCCTTTCGCTGAGAATTGTAGCGGTACCTGCCACCGGATTGCTCAATCACATTCTCCCACGAGTAACGGTAAATTTCTACCGTCGCGGTTGCATTCGTGGCTTGCCCCGCAGCATTGCATGCGATGAATTGTAGCGCGAGCGGTTGCCGGGTGCTCACCCATTGATCAAAATATTTTATTCCGAAGAAAACATCCTGTGTGTTCACGCTGAAGTCACTGATCTGGTGAACAGGTCTTCCGGTTTCATCAAACACCGTAGTAAAAACATTTCCCTGAAGAATGCCTATATCAGTGTAGACAGGGAGATCAAAGATCTCACTCGCCTTTCCGGCCTCATCCGTCTTTCCGTTTCTCACCACATTTTCTATATTGATTTGCTCGCCCGTGTGAATGGCAAAATGGTAGTCATTATATTTCTTCGAGTAAAAATCTTTTCTGTTCAACTGCAATTCCACTTCATAATTTCTATTCGCCGCAGGAGGACCGAAGAGGTTCGTTGCTGTGATAGCAGTAGTTATTTTTTCACCCGGCCTCGCTGCTGGTTTATCAACCTGCGTAGTGACCTTGATTCTGTCGGGAACAAATTCTTCAACACTAATTTGTTTCCCTGCAATGTAAACATCATTGCCTGAAAGAACTTCAATCGTGTACAATCCGGTGATGATCGCGGGTGGCAAATAGAATGTTGTCTCAAATGCTCCCTGGTCATCGGGTGTTTGCTTGAGTGATTGGTATTCTTTTCCGGAAGGCAACAGCAATTTTATTTTCATCGGAACATCTTTCATCACTTTCCAGTCTTCCGTTCGCACTACGGTGTTCACATGCACGCTGTCACCCGGGCGATAGATGTCACGATCACCGTAAATGAACGCATCGAGGTGTGCATCATTACTATACTTTCCTGCTACATCATATCTTGAAGTCTCAACATGCGCATTATCGAGCACCATGAAATTGAAATCATCACCAAGCGAACAGGTGATCATTCCCAGTTGGAATTTTCCGAGTGTGGCTTTCGCATTTTTCAAAATGGCAACCCCATTACCATCTGTTGTTGCCGTACCTACAGTTTGATTGTTGGTGGAAATGAAATTCACTTTGACACCCTGCTGCGGATCCGTTGAGAGAATTGAATTCGCGAATACATATACTTCATCTTGCCCTTCACGCGCTATCAATCCAATATCAGAGAGCGAAACAAATTTTGATTGCTGCAGGTACTGATGATCGGCATCCTGAATTTTCAGCAGATACATTCCTTTGAACTTATCATTGTAGTCCAGCTCATCAAGACTCAGGTTGAGCAACCGGACGTTGCCTTGTTTGGTCAGTGATTGCACATCATAATTTTTTTCTGACACTACATCCCCGAAATTTTCAAAGTTGTAATAATTGTATTCATGATAGCTATACTCACCGCTGCCGAGTTCTTCACTATAATATCCATAGTCATTTCCGCTGCGCATGAAATTGAGAATGTTGTTTTCATAAATGCGCACGACAGAAACTTTGATCTTGCTGATTGAGGCAATGCTGATCGCCACGTTGCGCGAGCCGCGTGATGAGAGGTACATTCCTTTATCACTGGTAAAAGCGATCATCGGCTCGAGCGCACCGAAAGAAACATTTTGCGAATAGTTATCTCCAAGCATGAAACCAAAAATTCCTTTCAGCTCTTTCGAGATGGTAACCGTGTATGACTTGTCTGTTTCGAAATCGCCTTTGAGTGCAAAACCATTGTCCAGTTTCTCTACCGTGATGGAAACGTTTGGATCCAGAGTAATCAGCGTGCTAAGATTATCATTCAGCACGGGCTGATTGGTGAATACGTTGATGACTCCTTCGCTTTCAACAAAACTCGCCGTCATCTGGGTCACCATAATTCTTTCCTTCGCCGGAACTTCAGCAGTGAATTCCATTTTGTCTTTCGTGGTGTAGGCGCTGCCGACGCACGGAAGTCCCGGATCAATTTCAATTTTCAGCGGAATGCTTTCCTTGGATTCACCTCTCACATCAGCGATGGAAATCCCGATTGAGTAGTCAGGGTTGCCACTCAGCACATCGAAGGGCACTTCTTTTTCATTCACAAAAATGTGCAGCTTCTTTTGCAGGTCATTCGGTTTCACTTTGCAGTTGAAGACCATGTTAGCACGCACTTCTACAGCACCCGGATTTTTTTGCGATGAGGACCAGAAGAGTTGTGCATTTGCCATAAGCAGGTAGGGCGTGTGAAACTTCACCGTCTTCTCTTTCGGCAATTGGAGTTTTGTTTTGGAATGTTTGAAAAGATTGCTTGTGAGTTGCGCCGTAAAGTCAGTGCTGGGCGCAAACGTTTCGGAAGGTGAGAAGATGAGCTCTCTCGAAGAATTCCACCTGAACTTTCCTCTCACCGCCGGAGAGAAAGAAATGTACTGCGTGGTATCCCACTGTTGCTGCAGCGAATCAGGAGCCAGGTCAGAAGTAAAAGTGAAGGAGAGATTTTGATCGGTGGCAATCTCGTCGGTAAAGTTGGTATGATCCAGTTTGAGCAGGTTGCCGGTGTTGGCGCAGCCCATGAAGAGAGAACATGCGACCGCAAAAACCACAAGGGATTTGAGTGAGTGTTTCATGGTTGGTGAAGAAGTTAATTTTCCGGGAAATCAAAAAGAGATGGAAAAAGTAAACAAAGTGTTGGGGATTTTATTGTCAGAATCACTAACAAAATATTTTTAATAGCCGCTTATTTTATCAGTATAACAACAGGTACATTTGTGCCCTCAAAAAAAATCATTCTCAGTTTTTCTGTTGTCCGGCACTTCACCAAAAAGGGAGACTGTAAATTTTTACAATTCAATTTTTCACTGCAATGCCAAATGAATTAAAGGGACTTGATGCGAAGCAATTGATTTCTTCAATTGGATCAAAGGAGATCAGGGATATGCTGCTCCGCTTTGAGTATGTCCATCCCGTATTTCTTTTCTATTCCCTTTATCAAACCATTCCCTTCCGTCACATTTTTCAGTCAGTGGATAAAAGTGAATTGTACCTGGAGCTGAAGAAAGAATATGACATGCAGAAGTGTTGCCTTGGATTCAGTGAAATGTTCACCTTGTTTCACAACCGTACGGAGATCACCAATGGCGTTTTCCTGCTTGATGATAACCTGATACTTTCTTTTCTTTTTGCCGAGTCTCACCTGAGTTCCGGTGTGATGCTTTTATATTCTGACCAAACACCGCCAGCATCTCTTGAAAAATTAAAGACGCTGATTCCGAGATTCATTGATGAGAAACGAGAAGAAAAAAAGAAATTGCACATTCTTTCAGTAGAGCCATACTCTAATGGTTTTGAGCTGGCAGATTTTGACATCAGCAAAACCGAAATTGATTTGGAGAAAAACTACAATGAAGATCTTCCTGCCGTGGCTGAGCTTATTCTTCAGCGGCTGAACACGAGAGAAGATAAGGGCATTGTGATCCTTCATGGCAAAGCCGGCACGGGGAAAACTACGTTCATCAGGCATCTCATCGGCGTCACTACGAAGCGGAAAATTTTTATTCCGCCGAACATGGCTGATCGGATTGCCAACCCCGAGTTTGTTCCCTTCCTGAAAGATTACCCGAATTCCATTCTCATCATTGAAGACGCTGAAAGCATATTGATGAAGCGCAACGGCAGTGAAAGCAGCGCCGTTTCAAACCTGCTGAATTTATCTGACGGCCTGCTGAGTGATTGCTTCAACATCCAGGTGATCTGCACCTTTAATACGGACCTTACTGCGATTGATAAAGCGCTCCTGCGCAAAGGACGATTGATTGCGAAGTATGAATTCAAAGAACTGACAATTGAAAAATCAAAAGACTTGTTGCAATTACTCGGGCATGAGGTAGATGTAAAGGAAGAAATGACACTCGCTGAGATTTACAATTTCCACGAGCGGGAATTCGATTTGTCCAGGAAGAGGATTGGGTTTACGGTGTGATCAGAAGGCGAAAATTTTTTTGAGAGGGAGAGATTTGATATTTTCTTTGATTTCGCAAATGTGGCAAAACCCTTTTACCACAGTGCTTTACCCTGGTAGTAATCCAAAATTTTTGTGCGCAACACATAGTCGTATCGTGCAATGATGAGATTGAGTGTTGCAACATCAGCATTGTTCTTTGCAATCAAATAATCTACTGAAGTATTGGCCCCCGTATTGAATCGTACTTCTGCTTCGCGAAAAGATTCCCGGTAAGCAGCAACCTGGTCCGTCGAAGTTTTGTAGCGATTATATGCTGCTGTCATATTGAAATAAGCCTGATCAATTTCCTGCTTCAATTGAATCCTTGTGGTTTGAGAAACAGCAGTAGCATTCTCCACATTGATCTTCGCAAGCTCGACGCGATGTTTTGCCGTGAATGAATTGAAGATCGGAATGCTCAGGCCAACACTCACAGATGTGCTCAGATTATTTTCAAGCTGATTTCGGTAGGGAATTTTTTCAGAGAGAAAATTTTGTTGTTGTGTGATCACCGGCAGTTGATTTCCATCCACCACAACATAGTCTGTTGTGGTAATATCCGCAGTATTTTGAAAAATACTTTGCAATGCAGCGTTTGAGTAATTGGTGTTCACTCCGCCGTTGAGTGACAATACCGGGTAAAAGTTGGAGCGCGCTGCTGCTAATCCTTTTTCTGCGCTTTGCAGATGAAGGTCTGCTGCTTTCACCATTGCTAATTGCTGCTGAGCCGTCGCATAAATTTTATCGGGTGTTTGATCATAGATAGCTGAGAATTGTTCGGCAGTGAGTGATTGCACCTGGAGATTTCCATTGTAAGGAGCATTCATCAGTTGCGACAGAGTAATCTTTGCCTGATCCAATGTGTTTTGAGTGTTGATGATGGCAAGCTTATCGTTGGCTAATTGTCCTTTCAAATCATACATCAGTGAGGGAACTATTGCTCCCTGCTTATTTAATTCTTCCAGCCGGTCAACTTGTTTCTGAGAAACAGTCATTTGATTTTGCGCTGAAGCCAACAGGTCATTTTCAGTGAGCACCTGCAAATACGCCACAATGACGTTGATGGTGAGGTTATCTTTTGCCTGCTGAAAATCCATCTTGCTTGCATCATAAGCGAGTGAATTTTGTTTCGCACTATTTATCAAGCCAAAGCCGTTGAACAGCACCACGCTTCCATTCACTCCATAGGTTGCAAAATTTACCTGCTGATTGATGTAGGTATTTGTGTAAGGATCTATGCTTCTTCCCTGGTTAATTCCATGGGTTGCATTTCCGAATATCGCCGGAAGAAGGTTTGATCTCGCCTGCGCAGAAAAGACTTCTGCTGTTTGCATTTGCAATTCACTTTGCCTCACATCGAGGTTATTTTTTATGGCCGTTTGAATACATTGCTGCAAAGTGAGTGAGTCACTATCCTGTGCAAAGCTTACCGTTAGATACATGGCAAGAGCCATGCAAACAAAAATTCTTTTCATCGCAGTCATTTTTTTGGGTTGTAATAATTTATATCAGAAGCTGTTTGGAAATTATTGAGAAAATTTATTTGTGCAATTGTCATCCTAAGCTCAGTCGAAGGATATGCAGGTGGCTCTTGCATAATGGTTCGACGGCGCTGCTTATGACACACCCGCCCGTAGCCCCCGACCCCTAAAGGGGAGGCCCTCCGCGCCCACGAGTGCGAGAGGGGTTCTCCTTCAGGAGTTAGAGGTGCAGCGCGGGTGAATGGCATTCCCAAAGAACTCGATTTAAAATGTGCTCACCATGACACCTCAACCGAACATTTCCTCCCGGAGTCCTGCGGACAAACAACTTCTCAGGGACTTCATCACACAATTCTTCCATCGAGTAAGTTGATGATTCGCGTTCCATAAGAAGCATTTTTTTCAGAGTGCGTCACCTGAATAATGGTGACTCCTTCTTTGTTCAGTTGACTGAATAATTCCATGATGGTTTCACCCTGCTTTGAATTCAGATTGCCTGTTGGCTCATCTGCCAATAAGAGTTTTGGTTTTGCAATCAGCGCCCGCGCAACACCTACTTGCTGTTGCTGCCCTCCTGAAAGCTGTACAGGGAAAAGATCTTTCTTGCCTACAATCTGGAAGCGATCAAGCATATCGGCAACCATAGCCTTGCGTTCTGCCCCTTTGATGTTTTGATAGATCAGTGGCGCCTCTATGTTTTCATACACTGTCAATTCATCAATGAGATGGTATGCCTGGAAAACGAACCCGATATGCTCTTTGTAAAGCTGAGAGCGCTGCTTTTCCTTCAGGTAAAAAACATTCTTCTCCAGGAAATAATACTCTCCTTCTGATGGCTCATCGAGCATGCCGATGATGTGAAGCAGCGTGGACTTCCCCGAACCTGATGGTCCCATTACGGAAATAAATTCTCCCTCGTTCACATCAAGATCAATGTTGTTGAGGATGTACGTTCTTCCTCCTCCCACAGGATACCATTTTGTTATGCCTTTTAATTCTATCAGCTTATCTGCAGATGCTGAGGGTTGTAATTTTTCTTCTGTTGGTTGTGCCATTGAGGTGTTTTCCATTTTAGTTTTTTTAATGGTTAGTACTATCATTTGTTTTATTCTGTTCGAAGTGACTTCACCGGGTTCGCAATAGCAGCTTTGAAAGACTGCACACTCATCGTGAGAAATGCAATCACTAAAACCATGGCGGCCGAAAAAACAAACATCCACCAACTGATGCTGACTCTGTACGGATAGTTTTCCAGCCATTTGTTCATGACCCACCATGCTGCAGGAGTTGCGATGATTGCAGCGAGCATCACCAGCTTTAAGAAATCTCCCGAGATAATTCTCACGATCACTGTGACAGAAGCACCTAACACTTTACGAATGCCAATTTCCTTAACGCGTTTTTCCGCAGAGAGCATGATCAATCCAAAGAGACCGATGCATGATATAAGAATGGTGAGAATCGCACCAAATGAAATGATCTGTTTCCACTTCGCTTCCTTCGCATATTGTTCTTCATTATTGGCATCCTTAAAATGGTATTGATATGGCCGGAAGGGAAATAATTTTTTAAAAGCCTTCTCAATATTGCCAAGTGTTGGCGCTGTGTTTTCCGGTTTTATTTTCATGAAAATATCAGAGTAATGGTAATTGGGATTCATGGTGAAAAGCTCCCCCGGTGAAGTTGCTGCGCAACCGCCAGTCATTGATGGAAAAAAGAAAAGGATGAGCGGCAGCAGAAGTGTCTTTGGTTTGGATGAAATTTTTCAGCTTGTCATTCAGCAGATTTCGGTCTGCATTCGACTCCAGTTCAACAAAAGTTTGAACCCCGTTCGACCTCCAATCTTTCAGCCACGGATTTTGCTCATCAAAATTTTTGAATGGTATCAGCCAATCAAACGAGTAGGAAGTGTTGTAAGGAAAGTCTTTAAATACTCCCGTGATTTTGTACTCATCCGTATTGTTCACCTTCAATGTTTTTCCCACGGGGTCTTCACCTCCAAAATATTTTTTCGCCATCATTTCTGAAATCACAATCGCGTGAACATCATTGAATGCTGTCCTGTGATCGCCGTGAAGAAACTGCAGAGAAAAAATTTTGAACAACTGCGAATCAGCCATCATCCCATATTCAGATGTTGTTTTCTCACCGAGAGCGAATACGTAGCGATTTCCCCAATCGGTACGCGCCGCTCTTAGTATGCCGGGAATTTCTGCTTGCGCAACGGGAGCGAACGGACCAGGCATAGCGGCGAACGTGTATATTTTTCCATCGTATGTTTGATTCTCAAGGAGGGCATAAATATTATCACGGTTCTTAAATGAAGCATTGTAGCTTACTTCATCCTCCACCCACAGCAGGATAAGCGCAGCACAAGCAATACCCACTCCCAATCCGATGATGTTTAGAAATCCGAAAGTTTTATTCTTCCACAGATTTCTGAAAGCGGTTTTAAAATAGTTCTTGATCATGGCAGAAAAATTTTATTCTGTTCGTAATGATTTCACCGGGTTGGCAATCGCTGCCTTCATCGCCTGCAAACTGATCGTGATGATTGCGATCACGAGCGCAATAATTCCTGCGCATACAAACACCCACCACTGGATATTTACGCGATAAGCAAAATCCTGCAACCATCGCTGCATCACCAGGAATGCAAGCGGTACAGCAATCACTATCGCAATGAGAATGAGTTTCAGGAAATCTTTGGAGACCATGGATAAAATATTTTGCACAGAGGCTCCGAGCACTTTGCGTACTCCTATTTCTTTCGTTCGCTGTGCAACGCTGTAAGCAGTTAACCCCATCAACCCGAAACAGGCAATGAGGATGGCAAGGAAGGCGAACAAGCCAAACACTTTTCCAAACAATTCATTGGAAGCATACTGCTGGTTGAAGTTTTCATCGAGGAAGAAATAATCGAACGGGTCATTCGGGAAAAATCTATTCCACGATGCCTGAATCGAAGCGATCGTTTGGTGAACATCTGCCGCATCGAGTTTGATGGAATAAAAATTTCCGATCCTTGGTCGCAGTTGAAAACACATCGGCTCAATTGCTTTTTGCAATCCCTGCTGGTGAAAATTGCTGAGCACACCAATCACGTGAAATGTGTCGCCACCTGCAGTTATTCTTTTCTGCAGCGCATCCTCCGCTTTGGTATACCCTAATCGCTCAATGGCAGTTTCATTCAGCAAGACGGCAGAACTATCGGTACCGAAGTCTTTAGAGAAGGTTCTTCCCGCCACCACGTGCAAATCGTAATCATGGATGAAATCATAATCCACTCCAAGGTTGTAGAGCGTGAGCGAATTGTTATCTGCCTCATCAACTTTTACATAGCCATTCGTCCAATAATCTTCCTGACCCATTACATTGGTGGAAGATGAAATGCTCTTCACATTTTGAATGTGCATCACTTCATTCCTGAATGGCTGAAACACTCCAAGATAAACAGAGTCAGGAAGCGTTTGCGGCGCTTGCAGCACGACCGTTTGAGCCATGTTGAAACCGAGTTTCTGGTTGCGCATATAGTTCACCTGCTGAAACACAATGATCGTTCCCGCAATTAGCACAAGAGACGTCACGAATTGTCCTATGATAAGTCCTTTGCGCAAACCTGCTCCGCGGTTGCTTGTTTTGAATGCACCCTTCAGCACACTTACCGGAGCAAAACCTGAAATCACAAATGCAGGATACAATCCTAATAAAAATGTTCCGAGCAGGAACAGTGAGATGAATCCTGACCAGTAAGAAAACGGCATCGAATAAATCACATCGGTGCTTCTCCCGATCAGGTGATTAAATGCAGGTGATGCGACAAAGAAAATTATGATGGCAATGAACAACGCAAACAAGTTGATGAGAAAACTTTCCATCATGAATTGCTGGATCAAATTTCTTCGGGCAGCTCCAAGAACTTTTCTTACACCGATCTCTCTTGCTCTCTCCACTGAACGACTCGTTGCAAGGTTGATGTAGTTGATCCATGCGATGAAGATGATCAGGAATGCAATGAGGAAAATGAAGGAGACGGACTGACCATTGCCGTTTACTTCTGCTTCCTGGTTGAAGTTCGAATAGAGGTGAATGTCAGAGAGTGGAATCAGATACAATTCGTTTCTGAAGTTACGCGTTCTTGCCACCTCCCTGCTGTTCATGTAGCGGTCAGTAAATGCAGGAAGTTTTGCTTCGAGTTTTTTGTAATCGGTGCCGGGTTTCAGTTGCAGGTAAGCATAGTAATCGTACCAGCCCCATGAAGTTTCAGAAGCATTGGTAGTGTCGCCCTGCGCTCTCAAAATCGCGCCGAGCGTGGAATAGGAAACCAGGTAGTTGACCACAAAATGGGAGTTACCGGGAAAATCTTTAAAGACGCCCGTGATTTCATAAGCATCTGTAAAGCGTGTATCACGAATCATCAGTTTTTTTCCGAGAGGGTCTTCGTCACCAAAATATTTTTTCGCCATCGTTTCCGAGATCATCATCTTGCGTGGTCCTTCCAGCGAATTTGGGCCGCCACCTTCTTTTACATTCAAATCAAACATGGAGATGAAGGCCGTATCAGCAAAGTATCCCTGGCGCTCATTGTATCGTATGTTGCGATCATCATTGGAGATAAGAAGATTTGCATCAATAAGGCGACAGAAATTCTCCACTTCCGGAAAATCTTTTTTTATGGTGGGAGCTATCGCCGGATACACTGTCGCTGATTGCCACGATAGCTTTCCTCGCTGGTAGGCATCAACACGAAGCCGAACAATGTTGTCAGCATTCTTTTCAAAAGTGTCATAGCTTTTTTCATACGCCACATACTGAAACAACAAAAGACAACATGCCATGCCGATCGCTAAACCAGCAATGTTGAGGAATGCATACCCTTTTCTCTTGAGGATATTGCGAAGGGCGATGAGGAGATAATTGTTTTTCATGATTGAATATTTAGTTTACTATCTCTCGCAACCTCCTAACCTCCTGAAGGAGGAACTGCTCACGCATCTTGAGCGCGGCGGTTCTCCCTTTAGGGAGTCAGAGGCAGCGGAGGTCTTTTTTGATTTCCATTTTCTTTATTCACTATTCACTCATTCACCATTCACCATTTCATTCCGTTCGCAAACTTTTCACAGGGCTATCAGTTCCTGCTTTCAATGTTTGAATGACAATCAGCAAAGCCGTGATCAATACCAATCCCGCAACGGAAATCACAAATGGTTCCGCCGTGAGTGGAATCCTATATGCATAATCACTCAACCAACTATTCATGATCAACCATGCTATCGGACAAGCAACAATTCCCGCGACGAGTATCACCCATAAAATTTCTTTCATAAAAAGAGACATAATGCTGCTCACCGAAGCGCCCAAGACTTTTCTTACACCAATCTCTTTGGTTCTCTTTTGAATGCTCAATGAAACGAGACCCAGCACACCAAGCAAAACAATGATGAGTGAAAGCAGTGTCGCTATGTATGCTGATTTCTTAAGTTGAAGTTCTGTCATGTACATTATCTTCAACGTCTCGTCCATGAAGGTGTACTCAAATGAGCTTCCCGGAAGAAGCACCGCCCATTTCTTTTGTATTGCATCTATGGTGCTTGCAATATTGCCGGGTCTAATTTTAAATGACAGGAAGCGATACCTGTTCACGAGGTGAACATGAAAAAAGATGATGGGCCGAATTTGCTGTTGCATGGATGCAAAGTGAAAATCGCTGACCACGCCCGTGATGGTATACACAAAATTTCCACCCGGAATTCTAACCTGTTTGCCAACGGCTTCTTCAGCATTCTGCCAGCCGAGCTCGTGTATCGCTTTTTCATTCAACACGGCTTTGGTAGAATCGAGGGCATCACCTGCTGCGAAAAAGACACCGGCTTTCATGGGCACCTCATAAGTGGCGACGTAATTTTCATCACTCACCAGCATATCTGTAGTGATGGCGTGCGCAGAATCTTCACCGGCGCGATACACAGGAACCTGGCCGCCATTATTTCCATTGGGGATTTCAAACGATAAGGTAGCACTGCTGATCTGAGGCATAGAGGCCAACTCGTTGCGAATCGTTTCTATTTTCTTCACACCCCGGGGCGACCAGTCACGAGGCACTTGCGATGAAACGATGTATTCCTTATTGTAACCAAGACTCTGACTGAAGAAGTACGATACCTGACGGGAAACCACGAAGGCAGCAATCATCACCACACTTGCGATGCAGAATTGAAAACCTGCTAAAGATTTTCTCAGCAGCACATTTTCTTTTACTGTTTTTATTTTTCCTTTAATTGACTCAGAAGATTTCAGGGAAGAGAGCCTGATGGCAGGGTAAAGCCCAGCCAAGATTCCAACAACTAAAACAAGAATTGCGGGGATGAAAATGAAATAGAGAGGGAATGAAGTAAACCCCGGAATTTTCTTTCCTACTAATTCTGAAAAGTAAGGTCGCGCTAAAGGGTATGCAGAAACGGCCAATATCATTGCGAACAAAACAAGAAGAACAGATTCAGTGAGGAATTGAAAGATGATTTGCTTCCTTATTCCACCGAGAACTTTGCGCAAACCAATTTCTTTGATTCGCGATGATGAGCTGCTGATGGAAATATTAATGAAATTGATGATCGCCATCAATAAAATAAACAGTCCAACAAAGGACAAAGCATAGAGCATTCTCTTAACAAGTCCGTTGTTTTGATGCAGGTAGTAAGCCGTCAGCGCTACGGGATGAACTGTCAGGTTTTTCTTTATTCCATCCGGAGCGTTTTGTTGAATGAGTTGGGCGATTGGTTTCTGAAGGTCTGCTGCGGTAACGCCCTTCTGCAATTCGATGTAAGAAGGTAACACCGTGTTATTCCACGATTCAAAATCTGCCCTGTTGAAGTAAGAAGATGTGTTCGTTGGAATGAAAAGCATGTTATGATTCGCAGCGTTGATTTGAGTCACCGAGTTTTCGGGAATATCCTTCAACACTCCTGTAATTATAAAATCATGATCAGTACCTGAGAAACTCTGAATGGAAATTGTTTCATTTACGATATCCGTTTTACCGAAATATTTCATCGCTCCTTCCTTCGTGATTACAACGGAATACGGATTGTTCAGCGCTGTTCGTGCATCACCATACAGCAATCCAAATCCATACATGGAAAGCAACGTGCTGTCGCCCAACTGAATATTTTCTCTGAAATGCTTGTCATCTTTTGAAACCCCTGAAGTGATGCCATCCCACCGGTAATAGTTAGCGACGAGATTGGGGTAGTCTTCTTTCAACCTCTTCGCAAGCGGAGCAGCCGTAGTTAGCGGTTGACCCATGCGCGGATCTTTCCACTCGCTTTCAAGGAAGTATTGGTTTTCTGCATTGCGTAATGTTCTGTTCACCCTGAGTTCATTCCACACATACGCTCCGATCAAAAGCGTGAACAGAATTCCTATGGACAAGCCAAGGATATTAAGAGATGAATAGAAGAAGCGCTTACGAATATTCCGCCATGCAATCTTGTAATAGTTTTTCAGCATGATGATCTTACTGTTCTGCTCGTAAACTTTTTATCCCGATTTTGACCGGGCTTCCGTCCGACTCACTCGGTCCTCAATGACTTCACCGGATTTGAAATCGCAACTCTTGTCGCCTGAAATCCCACGGTAATCAATGTGATGATTAAAGCAGCAATCGCAGCAATCACAAACAGCCACCAACTCATAGCTATTCGGTATTCAAAATTTTGCAGCCACTTGTTCATTGCGTAGAATGCGAGCGGGAATGCAATCACAGCAGCGATACAAACGGTGAGAATAAAATCTTTTGAGATGAGTGAAATCACGTGCGCGATTTTGCTTCTGTTCGTTCTCATGTCTTTCTTTTTTTGTCATTCCAGAAATGGGACTATTCAGTTTTGTCTTATTTCTTACGTCTTTAATCTTATTTCTCTCATCAGGCCATTATATTTTCGATCACTGTTTGTCCATCCAGCATGCGTACGATGCGATGACTGTAACGTGCATCGTGTTCACTGTGCGTCACCATCACGATGGTTGTTCCCTGTTCATTCAAATCGGTGAGTAATTGCATTACTTCATTCCCATTGTGCGAATCGAGGTTTCCTGTTGGCTCATCGGCAAGAATGAGTTTGGGTTTGTTTACTACTGCCCGGGCAACTGCAACACGCTGCTGCTGACCACCTGAAAGTTGTTGAGGGTAATGATTGCGGCGATGCATGATCTGCATCTTGTCGAGCACTTCTTCAACACGTTTTTTCCGCTCAGCGCTTTTCACCCCAGTGTATATTAGGGGAAGCTCTACATTTTCATACACTGTCAGCTCATCAATAAGATTGAAGCTCTGAAACACGAAGCCAATGTTTCTTTTGCGCAACTCCGCACGCTTGCGCTCATTGTAGTGCGAAACTTCTGTTCCG
Organism: Chitinophagales bacterium; assembly: GCA_035638255.1. GTDB lineage: Bacteria > Bacteroidota > Bacteroidia > Chitinophagales > UBA10324 > DASRAJ01. The sequence goes on along the minus strand of DASRAJ010000051.1, from coordinate 45,019 downwards.
TTGAAAAGAAAGCTTCCGCTGTCAGGATCATCGAGCAATCCCACAATATTGAGCAGCGTGGATTTCCCGCATCCGGAGGGGCCCATCACAGCAATGAATTCTCCTTCTTTCACTTCAAGAGTAAGCTTGTTGAGTGCAACGGTTTCAACTTCTTCCGTGCGATAAATTTTTTCGAGGTCTGTTATCTTAAGCATGTTTTTAGTTTGGAGTTTTTAGTTTTTGATTTTCAATTCGTCTTCCCCCCGCTGCCCTCTGACTCCTTCAAGGGAGAACCGCTTGCGCCACGATCGGGGAGCGGTTCCTTCCTGCAGTACTGCGGGATTAGGAGGCGAGTAAGGGTGTTAGATCACTTGCAAATTCATTTTTATTTCGTCCGTCCGCAAGTCTTAAGTCCACAAGTCTTAAGTCTTATTTCTTCAACACCAATTCATCCATAGCTCCATAATTCTCATAGCTGCTCGTCACCACTTTATCTCCCGGCTTCAATCCTGAAAGCACTTCGTAGTAATCAGGATTTTGCCTTCCGATCTGAATGTCGGTTTTGTATGCTGTGTTCCCCGATGAATTCACTTTGAAAATCCAATTGCCTCCTGTCTGTTGAAAGAATCCACCCTTAGGCAAAAGCAATGCAGTTGTTTCATCACTCAGAGCAAGGCGAATCTGCAGTGTTTGTCCACGCCGAATTCCCTGCGGCACCTCACCAACAAATTCCATATCCACCTGGAATCTTCCATTCGTCACCTGCGTGAAAACTTTTTTGATCTTGAGCTGGTAGGTTTTGTTTGCAAACGTGAAATCTCCCATGAGTCCTGTGAAAATTCTCGAGATGTAATGCTCATCAATATCAACACGTACTTTGAAACCACTCAACACATCAAGCTGACCCAGACGATCACCCTTATTTTTTGATTCCCCGATTTCAGCATCGAGGGAAGTGAGTTGTCCATCTACGGGTGCGCGTACGATGAGATCGCCAACCTTTCGTTGCATGAGTGAAAGCGCATTCTGCATGTGCTCATAAGATTCTTTCATCTGGGTGAGTTGCTGCTTTGTGGAAATAGAGTCACTTGCAAGCGTTTGCTCTGACAATTTTTTCCGGCGTGTTTGATACTCGTAATTGTTTTTCGCCGACTGGTATTCCTGCGAACCAATAGCCGCCTGGCTATAAAGCACAGAGTCCAATTCATAAATTCGTTTCGCTTCCTGGTATGCATTAATTACGTCAGCCATCTGGTTCAATTCACGAATGGTGTTTTGATCAGAAAGATTTTTTGTGTTCTGCATTTGAGTCAACACATCAAACACAGCAGTCTGGCGATTGGCGAGGTCAAGTTCGAGGTCGGTGTTCACCAATTTCAAAATCGGATCACCTGCTTTCAAAATGGCGCCGTCTTCAACAAACTTCTCTTCCACTCTCCCCCCTTCAATGGCATCGAGGTAAATGGTTGTAAGCGGAAGCACTACCCCATTCACGGGGATGAATTCCTGGAAGGCGCCATTCTTCACTTCGCTGATCGTGATGCGCTCAGTGTCAACATTCAGCTTGCTTTTTCCTGCCGTGAAAAAAATACTGGCGGCGATTAAGAGAACCAAACCAACCACGCCGCCAGCCGTCATAAGACGTTTCTTGCTCCATTTCTTCTGTGGAATTACCCTATCCATTTTCTTTTCTCAGAGGATTTTTCCTGACATGAACTATGAGTATGTGTGATTACAAGCGGTATTTGTTACAGCGGAATTAAAAGAATTGCGGCCCACAGTTTATGATATGAGTATGCCATAAAAACCACGCTATGAATTTCAACAACTTAGCAAAAGCAATTGAAAAGGGGTGTTCGGTTTCGATACAGTTGTTGTTCGGTTTCGTACGTGGAATTTATCCCTGTTCTTCAATAAAAACTTTAAAGCCACAGCATTGCAGGAATGGAATAGTTGTAGAAAGTTACGACCTTGCTAATTCGATTTACCTTGCAAACAATGCTTTTAAAAAATGCTTCCATCCTCGTAATTGACGACGATCCTGACGTGCTCACGGCAGTACGATTGCTTGTAAAAACTGAAGCGAAGCAAGTGATGACCGAAAAAAACCCGGAGAACCTTCGTTCTTTATTATCGGAAAATTCCTTCGACCTGATTCTGCTTGACATGAATTTTTCGAGCAGCATGAATACCGGCAATGAAGGATTGTTTTGGCTGCGGGAAATTCAAAAGCGAAAATTGAACGTGCAGGTGATCATGATCACCGCTTATGGTGATATTGATCTTGCAGTGCGTTCACTGAAGGAAGGCGCTTCTGATTTTGTGGTGAAGCCATGGCACAATGAAAAGCTCGTGGAGACAATCAAAGAGGCGCTGAAGAATAAAGGCACAGAAAAAAATTCTTCACAGCGAACAACAAGCAACGATTCCATCATCGGAACGGAATTGCTCGGCGAGTCGGAGGTGATGAAAGATATTTTCTTCAAGATCGAAAAGATAGCCCCGACCGATGCGAACATTTTAATTCTCGGAGAAAACGGGACAGGAAAAGATTTGATCGCGAAAGCGATTCATCAAAAATCTCTGCGCGCAAAAAAACCTTTTGTGAAAGTGGATGTGGGCTCACTCACAGAAACTCTATTTGAGAGTGAGCTTTTCGGTCATAAGAAGGGAGCATACACGGATGCACGGGAAGATCGGGAGGGAAGGTTTGAATCAGCGAATGGGGGCACATTGTTTCTGGATGAAATCGCAAATATTTCTCTGCAACAGCAAGCGAAGCTTCTCACCGTGTTGCAGAGCAGGCAGGTCACACGGCTTGGTACCAATCAATCTATTCCAATTGACATCCGGCTCATTTGTGCTACTAACGTCGCCATGACTGAGCTGGCAAATGAAAACCGTTTCCGGAAAGATTTGATCTACCGGATCAACACCGTTGAAATAGTTATCCCTCCACTGAGAAAACGTGGCAGTGACATCGAACGGCTTGCAAAACATTTCTCGAAAATATATTCTGATAAATACCTGAAACCTGATCTTCAGCTCGATGAAAAAGCCATGGACAAATTATCACACTATCATTTTCCCGGCAACGTTCGCGAGTTGCAATACACGATCGAGCGGGCAGTGATTATGAGTGAAGGCAACACCCTTCAGCAACGGGATCTGATTTTTTCACCCATTGAATCGCAAATAAAACCGGAAGAAGAACCTCATGAAATGAAACTGAGCGCGATAGAGAAAAACACCATTCTGCGAGTGATTGAAAAACACAACGGCAACATTACCAGGGCAGCGAAGGAATTAGGACTCACCCGCACTGCCCTTTACCGACGACTTACGAAGTATGATATCTAAGCGATACGAATGGAGAATTGTGTTTCGCGTGTTGCTGCTCTTCATCGCGTTGTGCGCGGCATCTTATCTTTTGGTGAATAGCTTCTTCCTGTACTTCGCTTTGGTAATTCCTCTCATCATTTTTCAGCTCATTGATTTTTATCGCTTCAATAAAAAAGGTCAGGAAGAGGTCGAGCAGTTTGTGGAGTCAGTACACTACCGGGATTTCTCGCGCTACTTCGATGTGAAGCGCGCACCTTCGGAATTGAAACCGCTTCGCAAAGGATTTAACGAAATCAACAGCACGTTCAAGATCATCAGCAAGGAAAAGGAAACTCAGTATCAGTATCTCCAGAAAATTTTAGAGCTGGTGGAAACCGGAATTATCTCTTATGAAATGCAGAGCAAGGAAATCATGTGGATGAATGAATCACTGAAGAAAATGCTCGGCATTCCTTATCTGAAAACACTGAACTCGCTGCAAAAGCGAAATGAGCATTTGTATGACGAGCTATTAAAGTTGAGGGCAGGGGAGAGTAAAGTAGTGAGTATTTCAAAAGACAGAAACAGTTTCAAAGCGCTCCTTTCCGCTACTGCATTTCAAACCGACAATAAAATCTACAAGCTCATCGCTTTTCAAAATGTAAATGAAGCATTGGATGAAACTGAAGCGAAGGCATGGCAGAAACTCCTGAGCGTGATGACGCATGAGATCATGAATTCCGTTGCCCCGATTTCTTCTCTTGCAGAAACGCTGAAGAACCGGTTGCAGCAATCGGTAAATGGATCACAAGATTATTCCTTTGAAGATCTCGAGTTGGGAATAGAAACCATTCAGCGAAGAAGTGAGGGGCTTCTGAAATTTGCCGAAACCTACCGCAACTTAAACAAGATTACCACTCCGAATTTGAAACGCGTTTATGTTCGTAATCTCTTCGAGAATCTTCATCAGCTCATGCAGCCTACACTCGAGCAAAAAAATATCGAAATTGAAATAATTCTCAAAGACACTTCCCTTCAGCTTGATGTGGACGTAAATCTTATTGAGCAAGTGCTCATCAATTTAGTCGTGAATGCGATCGAGGCAGTGAAGGATCAGGAGAAACCTCACATTGTTTTATCAGCATTCGAATCGGCGAATAAAAAAGCTGTGATCAAAGTAGCTGACAACGGAACCGGAATGAATGCAGAACTAATTGAAAAGATTTTTATTCCCTTCTTCACCACAAAAAAAAATGGAAGCGGAATCGGGTTGAGTTTGTGCAAGCAGATTATGATGCTGCACAGGGGAAATATCCAGGTGCAATCAATCATGAATGATGGGACGGCGGTGTTACTTTATTTTTAAGTGTCCTCGGGGGGATTCGAACCCACGGCCCGCTGATTAAGAGTCAGCTGCTCTACCAACTGAGCTACGAAGACAAAATTTTCGGAACGCGAAAGTAATAAGTCAAATTGATACTGTTTTGAGTAATCCTTCCTCGAGAATCAAGCTACTCGAATCGCGATACACGAATCGAGTATCGCGCCAATCAGTATTCCGCTTCAATATTGAAATACGTACGATGAGAAGATTCGCAGAGCGGAATAAATTTTTGATAGAGTTCCTGGAATTTTGGATTAGTCACCCACACATAATTCTTCGGATTGATGTCGTTGAAATTTTTCAACTGCATTTCCACAATCAGCGTGTATGCTTCACCTGAAATGTCTGTCATTATTCGCATGACAGGCATTTTCTCTGATGTATGTTTTCCCGACTCAACGATTTCCTTCCAAATAGCAATAGCTTCTTTCGCCTTTCCGAATTTCAACCGGAATTCATTTCGTTCGATAATCATTTGTGATCAGTGTTCTTCAAAGAATTTTTTCAAGGCAATTTTTTCAGGTTTCCATTTCAATCTTGTAGAACTCACGGCGCGCAGAATCGCACAACGGTATGAATTGCTGATACAACTCCCGCGCTTGCTGATTGGTTTTCCAGGTGTAGGTCATCGGGTTAATCTCCATATAGCTGCGCAGGTAAAGTTCCAGGATCAATGTATATGCGGAACCGGTAAGATCCGTGAGAATTCTCATAGGGGTGTTGAAGCGTTCATCTTTTTTCATTACCTCCCCGATTTGCTTCCATATCTCGATGGCTTCCTTTGCTTTTCCGAACTTCAGGTAGAAGATATTTTGCTCAATGATCATAACGCTGAGATGATGAAACAAAGATGAGAGAATTTGCCGGAATGAAAAACCTTTACGCGTGTTCGGGAAATCAACTAAATTCGTTTCCACAAAAAAAAATTCACAATGAAAATAAAATCACTCATTACCGGAATGATGTTGCTGCTTGCCATTACCATTCATGCACAGCAAACTCAAAATCTTCTTGACGGAAAAAAATTCACCATTCAATTGATGCAGGGCGACAAGATGGATTCAAAAGAAACTATTGTATTCGACAACGGCATGATGGATCCTCTCGATTGCCACCAATATGGATTCACTGCTGCAAATTACCAGGCGAAGAATTCAGGTGACATGCTCACTTGGGTTGCCAGATCCAAGAGTGAGAAAGAAGGAACGATGGCATGGCAGGGAAAAATTACGGGGGATCAAATTGAGGGTTCTGTATCGTGGACGAAGCCGGGTCAGGCAACCATCAACTACACTTTCAAGGGCACTGCTGTAAAACCTGTGGTGAAGTAACCGGGCAAGAGCACGAAAATTTTTTCGCGAATTGCGTCCCGATTAATCGGGAGCGTATCGTGATTCGCGAATTTTTTTTAATGATGCATCTGATCTGAATCAGGCGCGTGATCACCATGTTCTTTCTTCTTATCCCAATCTGAAAAGAGCAGCACGCAAAAAATGATGGCGCCCACGGAACAAATTACAGCGGTAATATCAGCGAATAGGATGGTGAGTTGTATCATGATTGAAATTGAGTGGCGCAAAAATAGCTATTCGTAGCACTTAAAAGTTGTAAGGGAGATTTAGCTGAGATTTATTAAATGCAATGGCGGAAATGATGTTCATTTTTTCCCGGGGAGTGTAAACCCGATTCGCTTCCTTGTATCAGAATCATGATCGGCCAATATGAATTCTTCCACATCAGCCAGCATAATTGTTGAAAGCATTTGCGGTGTGCGCTGATCTTTGGGCAGAGAAGCCAGACGCAGATCGCGATTCTTCACTGCTTCTTCAATCACTTTGCGAACTTCTCTTCCGTTACCAAAATATTTTGATCGCTTGTTGTAAATAAATTCAAGGTATTTCTTCAGATGGTCTGCGGCCTCATCATTGAAAGAAAGGTTTTCTTTTTGAAGAAGTAAAGCGGCGATCTGAAATAATTCCTCCGGCGTGTAATCTTCGAAAGTGTATGTTTTATCAAACCGCGATTTCAATCCGGGATTTGATTCGAGAAACTGCCGCATGTTGTCAGTGTAACCTGCAGCAATCACTACGAATTGCCCGCGGGCATCCTCCATTCTTTTCAGCAAGGTCTCAATCGCTTCATTGCCGAAATCATTCGTTGAACCCGACGAGAGTGCATAAGCTTCGTCAATAAAGAGCACGCCACCCTTTGCGCGATCAATCACTTCAGCGGTTTTGATGGCAGTTTGTCCCACATATCCCGCTACCAATCCCTGCTTGTCTACTTCCACAATGTGACCGCGCTCGAGCAAGCCAAGTGCTTTGTAGATGCGCGCCATAATTCTTGCAACCGTTGTTTTTCCGGTGCCCGGATTTCCCATGAATACACTATGCAGTGAAAAGCGACTCAGCACATCTTTTCCTTCCTCCCTGTAGAAGCGAACGAGCTTCACCATCTCATTGACTTCGGCTTTGATGTTGTTCATGCCGATCATCGTATTCAATTCGTTTAATGCATCCTTCAATAAAAATTCATCTACAGGAATGTCAGGCAGCATTTTTTCTTTCGAAGTAAAAATCCTGGAGAGATCCTCGACCTCGATGGTGGAAAAACTTTCTTTGCTCAGTGACTTAGGATCCTGGTGGCGCATCACCCGCAAGCCCATGTTCATTTTCGCTTCATCAATCCAGCCATTGACCAGGCGCGCATTTCCGAAGGAACGATCGCGATTGCGATAGGCCTCCACTAATTTTTCATAGAGATATTTTTTTGCTTCAGGCGAAAAGGTAAGGGAGCGATCTTTCGAACAGTAGTCAGCAATCTGATCAAGCTCTTGCGGCATATAATCCGGATACTCGAAGATCATGTTGAATCGTGATTTCAATCCCGGGTTACTTTCGAGAAACGTTATCATTTCTTCAGGATAGCCGGCTACAATCACTGCAAGATCACCTTTTCCATCGCTCATTTCCTTCATTAAAATTTCAATCACTTCTCTTCCAAAATCTTTTGAGTCATCCGCTTTTCTGGCGAGTGAATACGCCTCATCAATGAACAGCACGCCACCACGTGCCCGGTTGATCACCTCTTTTGTTTTGGGTGCCGTTTGTCCAATATATTCTGCCACAAGATCGGCACGATCTACTTCTACAAGATGCCCTTTACTGAGCAGTCCCATCTTGGCATAAATGCGACTTAAAAGCCGCGCTACCGTTGTTTTGCCGGTGCCGGGGTTGCCGGTGAACACTGCATGAAGATTTATTCTTTCTGTTTCAGAAATTCCTTTTTCCGCGCGTAACTTTTGAAAATCAAGATAGCGGAGGTAGTCGTGAATTTTTGTTTTGATGGTAGAAAGCCCTATCAGCGTGTCGAGCTTCTCCACTACCTGATCCAGCGTTTCACCCGGCTCCTGGGTTTGTTGTTGCGGCGTCGTCGGTGTTTGATAGGGCGGGCGATTGAGCACTTGCACGTCGCCTTCTTCAACTGCATCACCGACCACGAAAGGAACTACGGCAATCAATTGATCCATGAAAACAATTTCCAGCGTGAAGTTGTCGGTATACCATGTTCCTTTTGAATCAGAACCCCAGCCGGTTGTCAGCGTGTAAAAACCATTTGCATCGGGATTGAAAAAGAAAAATTCGAGGCATTGTCCTTTCAACTGGCGTGCGTCATTGTAAAAGTCGAAGAAGAGTTCACAGGGCCAGTTCGCTTCAGGCAGCAGATTCTGCATCATCAATTCAACCCACACAAACCTTGTTTCATCTTTCCCGAACTTACTCAGGTAACGCCGCTCTGAAGGAATCACACCGCTATTCGGTCCCTCATAGAGCCTAACAGATTGAATGTTGAAGTATGGATTATTGTCAGTTGTGACCTTGCCGCCGGCCGTTACATAAAAAGTTTTGCTCGATACTTTCGTACCATCTACCCATGCCTCCCAATAGTATTGGCCTTTTTTCCAAAACGTTCCCGGGTTGGGATTGCCCCAGCCCTCGCGGAAGTACACGATGTTTTCATCAGGACGAACAATGCGTTCTACCTTCAGATCACAGATTTCTTTTCCTTCCTTATAAAATGCTTTCAGGTTCACCTTCACATTCCACTCTTCTTCATCAAATCTTTTATTGAACATGGATAGCTCGGCATAGATGTAGGTAGTGTCAGCTTCCTCAAGTACGGCTTGATACTTCCGTTTTCCTTCCGCCAAAGGATCAGCCGGTCCGAATACTTTCAGATCACGAAACTTATAGTTGATTACACCTTTAGCCATAAAATTAATTCACAATACAAACGATGAAACAGCAACTGTTGGTTCACGCTTCAATTTATTTATTCAAAGGAAATTTTTGTGCCGATGTCTACACGAATTAATCAGACCTGATACAAAAATAATTTTCAGCAATGAATAGAAGAATTTTGTGGGGTGAAAGGAAGAAATTCTTATCCGAAACTCTTAATTCGACGAACAAAGCTACTCTACATCTTTCAATAGTTGGTTTATAAGAGCATTGATTTCCACACTACGCTGAATAATCATGAAATGTGACCCTTCTTCAATCATAACATCGGCTTTAATTTTCTTTGCCGGAAACAACCGATCTTTTGCTCCATGAATATGAAAAATGTTGCCTGGAATTTCATTTTGCTTCCAGTGCAATGTTTGATGGATGCCCCATCGAATGACGCTGCTATCAGCTTCCTTTACGAGCAAAAGGAAAAGTTTTTGCTCTTCCTTCGATTTTGGCGTGAAGTATCCACCGAGAGCAATCGCAATTTTTTTCATGATGGATGGGGGAATAATCCAGTATACAGGGAAAATTCTTACCCATGAAAAATAGCGTGGTTTTTCATGTTCTGCTTTGATAGTTGAGATAAGAATAATCTTTTTCGCCGGAATTATTTTTGAAACCTCCAGTGCAAGAATTCCTCCGAATGAAACACCAATGAAAATCAAATCCTCATCTTTGGGGATAGATGCTGCCAGTCTCTGGCAATACTGTTGAATCGTTTCTTTATTTTTCGGGACAAGAAATTTTACCACAAATGTTTTTTTATCTCCGAAATCAAATTGCCCGAAGAGTTTTTCGCTCGCGCCAAGTCCCGGAAATAAAATGACTGTGCTTATTGACAATTTTGAATTATTTTTTTTGCAGTAAAGGAAAATATTCTTTCTTCGGGTTAAGGAAGGGTGACTATTTCTGAATCCAAAGCTACCGTCCTCGTGTTGAACAGAGAATAAAATTTTCTTGTGAAAAAAAAGCACTTCAATATCCGTGTATATGGAAGCGTGCAGGGAGTTTTCTTCCGGGCAAGTGCCCGTACTCATGCTGAGGCGCTCGGGATCTGGGGCGTTGCCCGGAATGAGAGTGATGGATCCGTGTACATGGAAGCAGAAGGAGACGAAAAAAACCTGGAGCAGTTTATTGAATGGTGTCGCCGCGGACCCGAGCGGGCCATAGTAACAAAAGTTGAAGTGGAAGAAGCGCCGCTAAAAAATTTTTCTTCATTTGAAGTGAACAGAGGAATGCACTAAATTTTCTTCTTTGCTGCTTACTAACCCTGGAGGGATTGCTTCCCGAGAAAATATCGGGACAGGTCGTTGTGCTCAACACAAGACCACCGCATGCTCCTCGTAATGACGATTTATTCGGCAAGCATCAAAAAGATGGTTGCCTTCTTCTTCAAATCAGGAATATTCTTCCTCCAATCAGAAATGGTTTGAGTGAAAATAAATTCATCTGGGAGTGTGACAACGCTCGCAATGCAAAGAAGGGTTGAGGACTTTATCACTTCAAGAATATCTTTCAGAAGGGAGTCATTTCTATAAGGAGTTTCCATAAAAATCTGTGTCTGATGTTTGCGTTGTGATTCTTCTTCAAGTTGTTTCAATTTCTTTTTTCGCTCAAGAGATGAAACCGGAAGGTAGCCATGAAAAGAAAACTGCTGGCCGTTCAATCCGCTTGCCATCAAAGCAAGAAAAATTGATGACGGCCCTATTAGCGGAGTAACAGAGATTTTATTTTGGTGCGCCCAACGTACTACCGCACTTCCCGGATCAGCAATGCCCGGACAACCGGCTTCTGAAATTACGCCGGCATTTTTTCCTGCCTGAAAATGTTTTAACAGTTTTTCATCAGGAAGAAAATTCGTGTCGTCATCCATCTTCAGCATTTCAATTGTATCAAAGTCTTTTCTGTAACCAGTGTGACGAAGGAATCTTCTTGCAGATCGTTCATTTTCCACAATGAAAAAATCCAGGGAGTGAATGATTTGTTTTGTGAAGTCGGAAAAAAAATCAGGGGCTGCTTCTCCCAATGTTGAAGGGATCAAATAAATTTTTCCGATTGAATTACCTCTTTCCAATCTTTCCAATTTCCTTATATTTTTCGCCACGAATTTCACGAATTAACACGAAGACTATTTATGCTAATGTATTTCTTGTTAATTCGTGAACTTTCTCTCTTTGACTCCGATTTAAATAAATTTGATCTTCAAAAAATTAGTGGCAACTAATTAAGCTCAGTCTTTCTTCATGCCGAAACTTCCAAAAGAATTTTATCTCCGCGAAAATGTTTTACAAATCACCACAGAATTACTGGGAAAATTTCTTGTCACAAAAATAAACGGCGCGATCACAGGCGGAATGATTACTGAAGCAGAAGCATACGCCGGTGAGATTGACAGTGCCTCCCATGCTTTCAAGGGAAGAAGGACGCGACGAAATGAAATAATGTTTGCACATGGAGGAACGGCCTATGTGTACATCTGCTATGGCATTCATCATCTCTTTAATGTAGTCACCAATCAAAAAGATATTCCTCACGCTATTCTCATCCGGGGAATCGAACCTACTGAAGGCATTGAAGTGATGCTGAAGCGCAGAAAAATGAAAGCACCCAATTTTAGTTTGACTGCCGGACCCGGTGCATTATCACAGGCGATGGGTATTCATGTTAGACACACCGGCCTTGATTTACTCGGTGATATTATTTGGATTGAAGATCGCGGAGTAAAAATTCCTCCCCGGAAAATTTTGCGCACCATTCGTGTTGGGGTAGAATCTTCAGGCAAAGATGCGCGCCTTCCTTACCGCTATATTATTAAGGATAACCCGTGGGTAACAAGAACACCACGCTAAACTCGTGAAAATCGTGAGTCGTGATACGTGAATCGCGAATCCAGATTTCAGAACTGCGGACAGAAAATTCTCTTGATATGTTTTGGAGGAATAATGTTTCCCATGTACGAAAGCGCGATTTCAAATCCTCCTTTGCCACCGGTAGCCGGATTAAGATCGGAAGAAATGTTTACGTCGTAGCTGAGGCCCGCCTGAAACCCTTTCATCATCACACCTACCGTAGGAATCACATCATAACGGAGACGATTGAAAACTCCGAAGTAAAAAATCTGCGGAATTCCTCTCGTGGATTGATTCATATTGTAACCAAAGTTAGCGCCCACCACTAACTCATTGTCATTATTTTGAAACTGGTACTGAGCAAACGGGAAGAAATAAATTTTACTTCCCACGCGAAATGCCATGCTACCGTGTACTACGTAACGCATGTCAAGCTGATTATCACTTTCTGCGAAAAAAGTTTCATTTGGAGTGGTGAGGTGAAACACCGAAGCACCAACCTGAAAACGGCTGTGATTATTAGGAACACCATAGAGCGCAACGCCTGCAGCAAAATCCATGTATGAGATCTGGTAATATTTGAATTGCTCTGCCGTGAGTCCGTTGAAACCAAGCCCGTCAAACTCGTCACCGAAATCCAGTTTTGCAAAGTCAATACTCTTTTGCACTACACCACCCTGCATTCCGATGGCGAGATGATAATTTCCCTCACGATCAAGCGACTGGTGATATGCGAGTGATAACATTGCTGTGAGGTTGGTGAGGTTGCCGTCGCCTGAACGATCATTCAGCAATAACAAGCCAACACCGAGATAATCATTATTGAATCCGCCACTGAACAATTTTACATCAGCGGAAATGGAGGGAGTAGAATAAACAAACGGAGAGCTGATGCTCGACCATTGATTCTTGTAAATTCCTCCGAAGCGATAGGTTCCATCCATCGCACCTGCCAGAGCAGGATTGAGGGTGAACGGTGAGTAATAGAATTGTGAGAAGTGAACATCCTGCGCCTGCGTGAGTGTGGCAGCAAAGAATGAAATCAATACGGCGAGTAAACCTTTTTTCATAGTTGTAAAGTTTTTATCCTATAACCAAAATCAGATTAAACCGACTAAAATTATAACTCTTTTCGGAATAACCATGAAAGGTACAAAAAAATCTTCATTGCTGAATCTTCGGTCCATAACTCAAATCCCCTGCATCACCCAGTCCCGGCACTATGTAAAACTTCGAATTCATCTCAGCGTCAATCGAGCAGGTCCAGATGGTAACGCCGGGAATATTTTTGATCACCCAATCAATTCCGTCCTGCGCAGCTATAACGGAGGCAAGGTGCGTATATTTCGGTTTTGCGATTGCAAAAACTTCCTGAAGCGTTCTCACCATTGATCTTCCTGTGGCAAGCATTGGGTCGGCAAGAATAAAAATCCGGTCCTGTAATGAAGGACTTGAAAGATACTCAAGCGCAATATCAAACGAGCCGTCAGGATTATGTTTGCGGTATGCAGAAACAAAAGCGCAATCTGCGTGATCAAAAAAATTCAGCATGCCCTGATGCAGAATAACTCCCGCGCGAAGAATGGCGCCGAGTACCGGTTGTTCTTTCAGCACCGGAACTTTAGCAATGCCCAATGGAGTGATGACATCTTTCACCTCGTATTCCAATACTTTGCTGATTTCATAAGCAAGAATTTCACCACAACGCTCCATGTTTTTTCGAAAACGCTGGCGATCATTTTGAATTTGTGCATCCCGAATTTCAGAGAGAAATTGATGGAGCAATGAATTGGTTTTGCTTAAGTCAACAACGTTTGCCATTTCAATGATTTTATCCCACCTGCATGTCCAGGTTCCCAGATGCCTGAGCACAAAGAAGAAAAAGAATTTTCACAACCCGGCAGCGTACGATATCAATTCTTCAAATTTTTTACGCCAGCCTTTCCACGGCCCGTGATCACTGATCAAATCATTGTGTGCAAGAAACTGAAAATTGCCGTTCACTTTTTTAACTTCATCAATCAGTTGCTTGCTTTTCTGCAACGCTTCTTCAGCAGATAATCTCAGGTAGTAATGCAAAGTAGCATCCATCACAGCAAAGGGAAAAATTTTCAGCGATGTCACTTTTTCCTCGGTTAAATCATACCATTGAAAAGGTGAAGCAATTCCTGCTCTGAAACCAATAAGTCCGGCATAACCCATTGTATAATCTTCATAAATTCCATTGGCGAGAAGATTTTGATAAGTGGAAGGAAATTGAAGTTTTAGAAAATGCTGACGATTGCGGAAAATTTTCCTCCCTGAAATTTTTTCGAGCCGCTCTTTTTCGAGCCCAATTTTTTTGGGATGAATATTTGACGCATAGCTCGAATGAATCCCGGCTTCATTTTGATCCGTGATTTTTTTGATGAGGTGGCGAAATGGTTTTTTCATCCACGAAATGTTCTTGTCGAAAGGTCCGTAATCAGCGAGAAGAAAAAAGTAAACCGGTTGCAGGGTGAATGCTTTATGGAGCGCAATCTGAAAGTCAAAAGTGTCGAAGGGATCGACTTCGCTGCCAAGCAAAATTTTTGTGTGATAAATAATTTCTTTCCAGTCAAAACCTCTCAGCGATCTCCAATAACCGGCAGCGTTTCGAGTGAGTCCTTTGTTTCGATAAGCAAAAGCAAAATCAATGTCATAGGTGAGGCTGAAGCTGAAAGAAGAATTTTTGAAAGTCAATTGCGGAAAACGCTGCAGCAAAATTTCTTTGAGAAAGATTGCGTAATGATTCACGACCGGAATTTCATGAAATCCTTCTCTGAAGTTGATGCTTGTTTTATCAGGAAATCTTCTATGAGCATCAGGAATGAAAAGAAGATACTCTTCATATCGCGACACGAGATAAAACGCTGCAGCAAACGGATCGAAAGGAAGATCACTCGCTTCATGATGAACAAAAAGTGCCTTGATGTTTTTCCATTCACCTGCAGTAATTTTCTGTTCACGAATTCCTTTTTCAAGAAGTAAATCATCAGCATACAGAAAAATTTCCCCGCCAATTTTTTTCTTGCCGTAATTCAGCTTAACCCCTTCGTAAGATTGAAACTCCTTCGCATCATTCGTGATTCGATATTCAGTTTGAATCAACTCAGCGAAAAAAAGTTGCAGTACATATTCTAATCTCGGGGATGATTGTGGTGAGTAGATCAGTAGCATAAAAGAAATTCCAGGTACCAAGTTCCAAATCCCTCGCAGAGTCCTGCGGACAAATAAATTTCAAAGGTTAAATTTCAAAACAGCAGGTTGCTGGTGATTGGTCATTTTATTTTTTGCGAAGCGTTATAAAACAATTCTCCGGACAGGTATCTTTTTTTCAGCAGGGAGCAAATTTCATATCGCTCATCATGCGTATCATTCCAAATGGCATTCAGTGTTTCATACACATCCTTCACACCAATGCGATCACACCACTCGAAGGGCCCATAGGGATAATTAGTGCCGAGTTTCATGGCTTTGTCGATGTCTGTAATGGAAGCCACCCCTTCCTGCAGTGAGAAGCAGGCTTCATTAATGATCATGCAAATCACCCGGGGTGTAACCATACCAACGTGGTCTTCGACCTCGAGAAAATCTGTTTTCACATCACCTGAGAATTTTTCCAAAGATGGCTTGTCTTCTCTGCGTAAAAAGGAAGTTTCGAGTTTGCCTCTATTTATAAAAGTCGGCAGCAGATTCATTCCAACAACATGAGACTTCACTTCTTTCTTTGCTTCACCCATGAGCATTGATAATGATTTCTTCACTGCACAAACAATCACCAATTTATTTTCAAGCAAAGTATATTGATCGAGAGCGGCATTTTTTTCATCGGCATTTAAGTCAAAGATCACATCGTAACTCTTGAGGACAGAATTATTTTCTTTGATGATGGCGCCGGTGGAAATTTCATTTCCCAATTTCAATTTCAACTCATCCATCCTTCTTTCATCGCCGGTGGCAAAGATTTTCACAGAATTTTTTTGTCTTGAACGCAAACAAAGGTAACCGATGAAAATAATTTTTTTTCTCACGCACATTCTTCGACTCCGCTCGGGATGACTGTCGCGCCCGTAAATTTTCTTAATAATTTCCAATCAGCTTCTGACCCGAAAAAAAGAATGCTACTTTTCAAACTTCAAAAGACACGAGCATGAAAAAGATCATCACCACTTCACAAGCACCTTCTCCGATTGGACCATACAGCCAGGCAACGGAAGCAGGCAACATGGTTTTTATTTCAGGGCAGGTTGCGAAAGATCCTGTTACCGGCAACATTATTACTTCTGACATCAGGAGTGAAACAAAGCAGGTGATGGAGAACCTGAAAGCAATTCTCGCTGCTGCAGGAATTGAATTTTCCCGAGTGGTGAAGACGACCATTTTTCTTTCTGACATGAAGAATTTTGCTGCGATGAATGAAGTTTATGGTTCGTATTTCAACGGAGATTTCCCTGCGCGTGAAACCGTTTCAGTTGTGGGACTGCCGCTGAATGTGAACGTGGAGATTTCAATGATTGCAGTGATGTGATATAAAATTCCTGCATAAACCGAATTTTTGCAGGAGAAAAATATTTATCAATGAAAGTTGTGAAAGATTTTCTTCCCAGTTCAGAAATCCGATTTCTCAAAGAAATCTGGTTGCTTGTCTACTCAACTGCAAAATCCCGGATAAATACAGGAAGAATATTCGTTCGATAAATCTCTGCCCAAGGTAATATTTCATGTTCGGAAGGCTAACTATTACTCATTGTTTCACTAATCGCCGGTACTGTACCCCTGTACATAGTTTTAATTCAACAATGTACAGACCGGGCCTCAGAAATTCCAAGTTGATTTTCGACTTGTTGATACCTTTTAGAGCAGACGATATTCTGTGAATCGCTACGGCTCCCGGTAAATTATAAATCGTTACTTCCGCCTGACAATTCTGTCTACAGAAAAAGTTTAATTGTGTTTCACCTGTAGCAGGATTCGGGTACAGTGTAAAGAGAGGTTGAGCAATTACCGGCTCAAATGCGGAAACAGGGTTTAATGTGGTGAATTGATGCGGCGGGGTATAAAAGCTGTCGCCATACATCACACAGATCGACTCAACCCGCCAATTATAGCACGTGTTTGGTTGCAATCCGTCAAGATGATAAAAGTTTGTATCGAGCGGAACATTAATCCATGACGACGAATCACATTCGTTATATTCCAGAGAGAAACCGGAGAACTTCGTATGATTACTCCAATGGAGGTCCACGGAAGTTGTGGTGATGTTTTCCGCAATTAAGGAAGCTTCTGTAATAAGATTACAGCGATCCCAGGGAAACTTGTACGCGCGGTATGAAACATAAGAACTATCTACAAAGCTGAATTCCCAAACAATAGTGCCGTTGGAGTCTACTTCAGTAAAGTTTGGAATATCTGCAGATGCACTATTGGGTGATATCTGTCCCCAATCAATGAACCTGTTTCCGTTTGGTAAGACTTCTACACTTCCTAATGACGAGCCATAAACATCGAAGCCGTTTACCGGTGGATGTATGTAGCTCCACACCAGCGTGGCGGTTTTATTCACCTGGTCCAATACAAACTCTTTAGCCTTAGATCTTTCAGGATATTGATAGTTGCCATTATCAAATAAAGAATAATGACCGTTAGGTAACCGCCTGAAGTGATGCTGATGAGAAAAGGGTTTGAGGGTATCAGGATTGTCAATAAATGTGAATTCATTGTTCTCGCCACCCATACGCCAGATGATATCGCCTGTTGAAAGATCAATCTTGGTGATTTCATCAAGATGGCGCGATGATATCAATAAATTCCCGTCAAAATCCAACTCTATGGTGTTGCCGTGTACGTAATCGACAGTGCTGCTGGTGAGTAAAATATCGTTAACAGCATCGGTAAGCAGGAAATGATCCCATGATCTCCATTCAAATATTACATCATCATTCGAGTCTATTTGCTGGATCACTAATCCAATGACTTCCGCATTCGCCTGTCCTCCATATTGGGTCATGTCCACCACTTGACCATCAAAGCATTGCATGAAATGATATCCATCCGGATAAATTCTGAATTCATGCCTGTCGGCCTTGTATCCATTTCCCATGAACATTTTTTTCACAAGGTTGTAACTTGAATCAAGCATGTCATAAGAAGAATCTCCTCTGTCGAAATAGGTGAGATAACCATTATCATTGATTTTAAAATCATATCCAAGATCCTTATCATAAAGAGAATAAATAGAATCACCCTCGCTGGAAATAATAGTTACTGTCCAGCAACTTGAGACGGCAGGAGGAGCAACCCAATTCCTGTAAAATATCGGCTCATCGTAATATGCGCCCGGGGTTGAAGTAATTACATACGGGGGCAAGCCGTCGCAAAGCAGCCGAAGCCCACCATCATCTTCATCGTCAATTGTTACTTGTTCTTCAACATTAATATCCTGGCTAACCTGAAACCAAAAGGTTATTCCATGAACAATTCTACCATCGAAATTCCTGATTCCATCATTTACTGTCACAGTCACTGTTTCGCCCGCGGAGAAGATTACCAAGGGTCGAATCAGTATGCTCTTATTATCTGCTGCTAATTTTACTTTGAGAATATGCGCACCGCTAACCGATCCGGTTATTAAAAAGAGATCAGGACGCAATGAAGCAGCATTCACGGTTTCGCCCGTACGCAAAATGATACCGGTTTCTTTTTTATGCAATTTACTTTCGGGCATGGGTGAAATGTAAGTAAACTGCGCATAAGAGGTTTGAACCAAAGCAAGGATTGCTAATCCGAAAACAAGAGGTAAACGGTCGGGCATAAAGGGAAGTTTTATAACTTTTGAGGTGTTACGGTTAAGATATCGTGCTAATAATTCGCTACCACTATTTTTTGGTTATAAATGGATTGCTTATCGGTAGTTATGTGAACAAAATAAATTCCGCACAGAAAATCCTTGCAATCAATCTCTGCTTGGCCGGAAAAGTTTTTTCTTTCATAAACTTTTTTTCCGGCTATGTCGCAGATGACTAAGTCAGAAGGCCGTTCGGATAAATCGATTGTAAAGGATTGCTGAGCAGGATTAGGAAAGATGGATATGGGGAAACCCTGTTGGAGGTCTGAATTTATTGGTGTGGCAACGTCACTGAAGTTGCCTTTGTAAATCCAGGCCGTGTTATTGAGCGGAACTGAGTTGGTGTTAAAACCTCCTGCATACAAAACTTTGTTGCTGTCGGCAGCAAAGGGTGAAATACAAATGGTTCTTGAGGCTAAGAGTGTGTCAGTTAAATCGGGTGTATTGTTAACGATATAATGAAGTTGATAGGTAATAGTCGAGCTGTCCTGCTTTCTCGAGTAGTACATTCCGTCAATTGATCTGCCGGCAATGTTTGGATGGGGATTTGATGAAAGCCATGTCGAATCATACATGGCTTGTAAGCCAATCAGCAGCAGCGTGTCGTTAGTTGCAGGATCTTTCCAAAACAGTTGATGGTCGTTGAATGCCGCGGTGATTATTCCTGAAAAAACTCTACCCGATTCCAGAGATAAATCGGATGAAACGTTCAGTTCATTAACTATGGAGTCGTTGTTTTGAGGTTCCAGTCTTCTGAAATAATCATTCCAGTAAAACCAGAGATCGTAACCTGTGCCGGTTGCGTTTTTCACAGGTGTAAATCCTCTCATATCTAATCCGACAGGAGCGGTGTCTGAAAAGATTTGGTTATAGACCGGGACAGGTCCGTCTGCTCTTCTGAAGATTTTTGAAGTCCATGAATTTGACTCCGTGGTTCCAACATACATTACACCGTTCACATCGGACATAGCCGTTACTCTCGTGCTATCCGGAATTAAAAATTCGGGAACCGATTCCCATTGGATCTTTGACGGAAGGGAAGCATTATATTCTCCTTTCCAGATTCCGAAATTAGAAACGCCGATAAAAACGTATTGATGTCCTGTAATTGAATCGTAGTGTGTTCCAATAGATCGGATTTCAATCTTGCCGGTTAATGTAGTGATGCTGTCTTTAATCCAGGTTCCCGTCGCATCATTTCTTGCATAGATGAAAATATGGTAATTCTTGTTGTTGGGTCCCGTAATTAAAACCGTGTCAGCCCCTATGGAATTTCCCTGATAATCTTTGGTAAAAATAATTTCTTTCAAAGATGGAATGAGAAGGAGGTCGCTAAAAAGAACATCCTGCTTCCACTCTGCATTTGCACTGTCAAGCACCAGTATGGGTGTTCCTCCTGAAAGGTCATAGGTGGCATTGTCCAAATCGCAGACGTAAGATGTGGCTGCATACAACTTTCCTTTGTGAGTTACTAAGGCCATCACTTCAGTGCCGCCTAAGTATTGTCCATTAATGTCGTATTGCCCGGGAATGAAAGCGTTTGTCCAGTTTTGTGCGTGTAGAGAAAGAGAAGTGAGAAATAATATGAAGAAGATTATGACTTTCATCTTTGTTCTGTTGCTTAACATTAAATTGCTTCTCAGAATTGTCAATAAATGTAGTAGTTTTTTTATACCGGGAAGGTATTCAAGCACTATGGAAATATCTAAAAATTCCCGTGGCTTTTAAATTGGCACTTTTCATAGAACTCTAAAGCTAAATCACAATGCAACAGTTATTTTCGCCCCACTAATTTATCATGAACCAATTGAGTGAACACGAAATCCTTCGTCGCCAGGCATTGCAAGAACTTATCGAGCTTGGCATTGATCCTTATCCTGCAGAAGGATTCGAAGTGAATGCATATTCAACAGATATCTCTGAGCAATTCGAAAAAGATCCACAATCCTTCGAGGGAAAAACTGTTTCTGTGGCAGGAAGAATTATGAGCAAGCGTATCATGGGCGGTGCTTCTTTCTGTTCCATCCAGGATTCAAAAGGAAGAATTCAATTGTATTTGAAGAGAGATGATCTCTGTACCGGTGAGGATAAATCACCCTATGAAATTGTGTGGAAGAAATTACTTGACCTCGGTGATTTCATCGGTGTCACCGGTTTTGTTTTCAGAACGAAGACGGGAGAAATTTCAATTCATGCGCAGTCACTCAAGCTACTGACCAAATCGCTGAAGCCGCTGCCGGTGGTAAAAGAAAAAGAAGGAGAGAAGTTCGATGAAGTGACTGATCCGGAGTTGCGGTATCGCCAGCGTTATGTTGATCTCACAGTCAACCATCATTCAAAGGAAGTTTTCCTGCAACGTTCGAAGATGGTAGAATCCATGCGACGGTTTCTTCTTTCAAAAAATTATTTCGAAGTTGAAACTCCTATTCTGCAACCCATCTACGGTGGTGCAGCAGCGCGGCCTTTCACTACGCATCATAACACGCTCGACATGACGTTGTACCTGCGCATCGCAGACGAATTGTATTTGAAACGCCTTATTGCCGGAGGAATGGAAGGTGTGTTTGAGTTCGCAAAAGATTTTCGCAATGAAGGAATGGACCGCTTTCACAATCCTGAGTTTACGATGATGGAGTTGTATGTGGCGTACAAAGATTATGAGTGGATGATGAACCTGGTGGAGGAAATGATTGAGCGGGTTGTGCTCGACCTTCATGGAAAAACAGAAGTGCTGGTTGGAGAAAATCTTATTGATTTCAAGCGTCCATGGAAGCGATATACCATGTACGAGGCCATTCATCATTTTACCGGCATTGATATCAGCACTATGGATGAAGCACTATTGCGTGAGTGTGCGCACACGCTGAGCATACATATAGATAACACGATGGCAAAAGGAAAAATCATTGACGAAATTTTCAGTGATCAGTGTGAGCCGCTATTGATTCAGCCGACGTTCATCACTGATTATCCCATTGAAATGTCGCCGCTGGCAAAGAAGCATCGCAGCAAGCCGGGATTGGTGGAACGATTCGAAGCGACCTGCAACACCAAGGAAATTTGCAACGCATTCAGTGAGTTGAATGATCCGCTTGATCAGCGAAAAAGATTTGAAGAGCAATTAGAATTAGGCAAACGCGGTGATGAAGAGGCGATGCAACTCGATGAAGATTACCTGCGTGCGCTTGAGTACGGAATGCCGCCCACAGCAGGATTGGGAATCGGTATTGATCGTTTGGCAATGATCATGACGAATTCGCAGAGCATTCAGGATGTGATTCTATTTCCGCAGATGCGGCAGGAGAAATGAAATAGTGAATAGTGAATGGTGAATAGTGAAACCTTAGTGGGGAATAGATGGTTGTGTTTGATGGTGTAATTCTTGGTGGAAAAAAGATGGCAGAGAGAGTAAAAAGTGAAAATGAATTTGAGTTCATCAGTGAAATCCTTCGTGAAAAAAAATTTGCGAGCACCTGTGGTATCTGTGGCGAAATTTTTATTACTAACTACGTTATTCACCATTCACCATTCACCATTCACATTTGCTCAGCTTCGTGAAATTCCATACGACAGCGACTCTACTTTCTACCGTGCTGATCTGGCAATTAAGAATGCTGACCGTTGCTACTATTTATTTCTTGAGGCGGATTCACTGAATTCTTTTCCTTCCGGTTTCAAAACTCTAAAACATCTTAAAGGCATTGCGTTCAAGCATTGTCCGATCGTGAATTGGGATGAGGTGGTGAAACAACTTGCTCAGCTTTCCACATTGGAATATCTTGAGATCAGCGTTAGTAATTTAAAATCACTTCCTGTAAATATCGGATCCCTTCAGCAGTTGCACTCATTGAATCTAAAATCAAATTTGTTGACGGAACTTCCGTCTACGATCACTCAATGCAGCAAACTTCAATTTTTGAATTTGTCTTTTAATCGTAAGATGAACTGGTCATCACTGATGGAGGTGTTGGGTGGGTTGAATTCATTAGAAGTATTGGATCTGTCTGCATGCAATATTTCTGAGTTGCCTGAAAACTTTTCTTCGCTCACCCACCTGACCGAAATTGATTTGTCAGATAACAAGCTTGTTTCTTTTCCAAATGATCCGGAGAAGATGACTTCTCTTGAAACACTGATTCTAAAAAACAATCCGCAGCTTGATTATGAAAAAGTGATTGCAGAAGTATCACAAATTCCTTCTCTGAAAAATCTGAATATCGCTTCGAATGATTTGACATCGCTCCCTAACTCAGTTGGTAAATTAAAATCGGTGGAGAAACTTGATTTGAGCGGTAATCTTCTTTCAGAGCTTCCGAAGTCATTCACACAACTTGTGCAGCTAAAGGAATTGAATTTGGGTACTGATGTGCTTGGTCAGCGCAGCAATAATATTCGTGACCTGCCGGGTGATTTTGATCGCCTTATAAATCTGGAAGTCCTCAACCTCTCCCGCAGTTTGCTTGGAAAAATTCCGAATGCGGTTGCAAAGATGCCAAAGCTTCGTGAGCTGAACATGACCTTCTGCAACCTGCTTTCCATCTCGAACGCATTGCGAAAAGCTACCAATCTCGAAGTGCTCATTCTCGATCGCAATAAGATCAAAAAGATTCCAAAATGGATTGGTGAGTTAACGAATTTACGGGTGTTGCAACTTGATGGTGATTTCTTCGTGGATCATATTTTCAAAATTCAAGTGCTGCCATCTTCTATCGGCAATTTGAAAAATCTGGAAGTGCTGAGCTTAAAGGATCAGGTGATTCCGGGGTTGCCTTTCTCCTGTTCACAACTACAAAAGCTTCGCGTACTTGACCTTCGTGACAATTTGATTTCGCTGTTGCCGGATGATTTTTCTTCATTGCAAAATCTTGAATACCTCGATTTGAAAGCGAATGAATTGAAGGCGCTGCCGCCAAATTTTTCTTCTCTCAAAAAATTGAAGACCCTTAACATTGCTTACAATACTTCGCTTGATATTGGGGCGACTTGTCTTCAGTTGCAAAAAATGACCTGGCTGCAAACACTGGATTTGAGCTTTAATAAACTTACTGTGCAGATATTTAATGATCTGAATAAAGCATTGCCGAAAACTCAAATCGTCGCCAAGGGGTTGAACAATCTCCTCCAGATTGAGAACCTGGAGGGACACCATTGAACAAATCACCGCGCTGAGTAAAATTCTATAAGGATTCTTTAACGTCAAACATCAAGTCAAGAATAATTTTATCAGCAATCAGTTTTCCACGGTCAGTTAAAATCAGCGAATCGTTCTGCCACTTCAAAAATTTCTCTTCGACAAATGGCTTGCTTTTCTCCCTGAGCAGGTTTGAAAATTGAAAATTGAAAATTGAAAGTGGTAATCCCCAAATTGTTCGCAGCCGAGTCATGATTTGCTCATTCACTTTTTGCACTTCATTCAATTCTTCTTTTTCAAAAGGAACAACTCCTCGAGATATTGCTTCGATGTATTGATAATTGTTTGCAACATTCCATTGTCGGGAAGTTCCGTTGAATGAATGTGCTGAAGGTCCGAGACCGAGGTATTTTTTCCTTTCCCAGTAAGCTCTGTTGTGTTGTGAAATAAATTTTTCAGAAGAAGCAAAGTTTGAAATCTCATAATGAATCCAATCGTGCTCTTTCATTTTCTTCATCAATATTTCAAATTGCTGAGCTGCTTGTTCCTCATCCGGCGGTTTACTTTTTCCATCAGCAATGAAATGAGCAAGAGCCGTTCGTGGCTCAACCGTAAGGCAATAACAGGAGAGATGCTGCACATTCAGCTCAAAAGCTTTTTCAAGATTTTCCTCCCACTCATCATTCGTTGAATCGGGAAGCCCGTAGATCAAATCAATTGTTATGTTGCTGAAGCCTTCATCCTGCGCACGCTTCACACACGTAAGTGCCTGTGTCGCATTGTGCGTGCGATTCATCCAGCGTAAATCTTTTTCGAAGAAGGATTGAATGCCAATGCTCAGGCGATTCACCGGGGAGTTTCTCAGTGAAGAAATTTTTTCTTCTTTTAAATCATCAGGGTTTGCTTCGTAGGTCATTTCTGCATCAGCTTTGATGGAGAAATTTTTTTCGAGCGCTTCAAAAATTTTGTTCAATTCTGAATCTGAAAGCAGTGAAGGTGTGCCACCACCGAAATAAATCGTTTCTACATCTTCACTTTGCAGGTATTCTTTCTGCACCGAAATTTCTTTCAGCAAAGAATTAATGAAGGCATCCTTCGTTTCCTGCTTCACTGAAAAATGAAAGTCGCAGTAGTGACATGCTTGCTTACAATATGGAATATGAATGTAAATACCTGCCATCAGTCAGTGGTCATTAGTCATTAGTCATTGGTAAATTCGCCGTTGTGATACGAAATTTTTTTTTGATTTTGTTTCTTGTTCCGGCGAGTTTGTTCGCGCAGGGAAGATTTTCGCTGCAAATAATTCCTGAGGACAAAGATACTTCCTTCCTCACCCATGATTTCTCTTATCGCAGAAATTTCACGGACTTCATTTCACGCGACAACGAAATGAAAAATCTTCTCAGCAAACTTTTTAAAAATGGTTTTCTTGAAGCGACGTTCCGGGATTTCATTCACGATTCCGCTCAGCTCAAAGCAAGTTTACTGGTAGGAAAACAATGGCAGTGGGCTTCGCTTGAGAATGGAAATGTGGATGAAGTCATTTTAAGCCGCATCGGTTTCAGAGAACGATTGTATGACAGGAAACCATTTCATGCTGATCAAGTGCAGCAATTGATGGAAGCAATTCTGCAGTATTGTGAGAACAACGGTTATCCCTTTGCATCAGTGAAACTTGATAGCATTTCGGAGCGTGATGAGCAACTTGCGGCAAAAATATTTCTTCAGAAAAACAAACTCATCACTCTTGACAGCATTAGCATCAAAGGTGATGTGAAAATTGCCAAGGCATATCTGGCCAATTATCTTGGGTTTCGCTTTCCTTCGATCTATCGCGAGGATTTAATTCGGAAGATAACTACCAGGATTCGTGAGCTTCCATTTTGCTCTGCATTACGCTCGCCTCAAATTATTTTCAATGGCGATCATGCAGTTATCACCTTATTTCTACAGAAGAAGAATGCAAGCCGCTTTGATGTAGTAGTTGGTGTTTTGCCAAATGCCAATTCAAGCGGTAAGCTATTAATTACCGGTGATGGGCAGTTGAATCTGGTGAATCCTTTTGGAAGAGGGGAAAGTGTTTTTTTGAGCTTCTCTCAATTGCAAAGCAGAACAACGCAGGCTGAATTTAGGGCTGATTATCCTTATATCCTCAACCTTCCTTTTGGCGCTGACGGGAATTTTTCGCTCTACAAAAATGATACGTTCTACATTAATGTGAAAGAACAAATCGGGGTGAAATATCTTTTTACCGGGGTGAATTATTTCAAATTCTTTTTTCAGAATTCAGCAACTTCCATCCTCTCATTTGACAGCACGCAGATCATTCAATCGAAGCAACTTCCATCGTATCTCGATCTCAGAACGAAATACTATGGGCTGGAATACAAGTTTGAGCAACTTGATTACCGGTTCAACCCCAAGCACGGCTGGAATTTTTTGGTGAGCGGACAGGCAGGTAGTAGAAAGGTGAAGGAGAATGCGGGAATTGTGCAGTTAAGTGATCCAAATGATCCGTCGTTCAATTTTGCTTCGTTGTACGATTCAGTCGGGAGGAAAGAAACGCAATTTATTTTCAGAGGTGAGATTGACAGGTACTTTCAGCTTTCATCCCGCAGTGTGATTCAGGCTTCTTATCACGGTGCGGCTATTTTCAGCAACAAAATTTTCCAGAATGAATTGTTTCGCATTGGCGGATTTCATTTGCTGCGCGGATTCAATGAACAATCAATTTTCACTTCGCAGTATCACATTGGTACCCTCGAGTATCATTATTTGCTCGGGCAGAATTCTTATTTCTATTTGTTCTTCGATGGAGCTTACGTGGTAAATGAATCTCTTTCACCCTCGACTCATGATGCACCGATTGGTTTTGGGGCCGGAATCAATTTTGAAACACGCGCCGGAATTTTCGGGGTGAACTATGCGCTCGGGCAGCAGCAAAACAATCCAATCCAGTTTCGAAACGCGAAGATTCATTTTGGATATGTCAATTACTTTTGAGAAAATTTTTTTCTGAAATTCTACGGCCTGTTTGTTTTCTATCTGCTCTTTGCAGGAAAAATTTTTTCGCAAAATGATTCTGCGATCTTAATCGCAGATTCTTTACAGGCATCAGCCGGAGATTCTTCTTCTCAATTCAACAATATCAATCCCAAAAACTCTTCCTTTCAGAGAAGCAAAGAATTTTATCAGCGGTGGAGTGATCAGTTTCCTTCATATCTGATCATGCGGTCCAACGGTTTACCTCCGGATCATCCGCTCGAATTGCCGATGAAAAAAGATGCTGATAAATCAGGGGAAGATTGGAAATTTTGGTTATCACTTTCTCTTCTCGCCTTTCTGGCAGCTATTCGTTTTGGTTATCCGACGGATTTTGATGAACTTAGGCAGACGTTCAGGAATTGGGGAATAAATCAGCAGGTAATCCGCGACCTCGGAGTTGGTGTCCCCTTCGGAGTCGTGCTGCTAAATATCTTTTCATCACTCGTGATTTCATTTTACGTTTTCCTGCTACTGCAGCATTTTAAAATCGTTCAGATTGAACCGACATGGCTGCTGATGATTTTTTCTTTTGCCTGTGCTGAAACGGCATTGCTTCTGCGTTACATTGCCCTCAAAGCAGCAGAAATAATCTTTCCATTCAAAAAAGAATTGAAACTCTACAACTTTTATGAAATTCAAATTAACCGCGTATTGGGAGTTTATCTTTTTCCGCTGCTGCTACTCATTGCATTCAGCCCTCCAATAACAAACATCATTGCTCTCTATGCTTCATTGGTAATCGTGGCCGTTATGCTATCGATCCGCTACATCAAGGGTTTTAATATCGGCATATCTTATTTCGGTTCGCATGTAATTCATTTTTTACTGTACCTTTGCGCCCTTGAAATTGCACCGGTATTGATCATCATCAGATTGCTGTTAAACCTTGGTACTATCAGGATTTCACTATAGTAAAACAGGAAAATGAAATTGGCAGCTACAAAATTATCTCGTCAGGTAAATTCTAAAACTCTGCAAAAAGATCACAACGGTAAACCGTTGAATGGTTCTTTGCAGAGGATTCAAATAAAGTCCATCCTCATTGCCCAACCGAAACCCGAGAACGATAAGAATCCGTATACCGATCTTGCCCGCAAGCATAAACTGACCATTAATTTCAAGCCCTTCATTCATCTCGAAGGTGTGTCTACGCGTGAATTCCGGAGACTAAAAGTCAATCCAGCTGAATTTGCTGCTGTGATATTCACAAGCCGCAGTGCGGTAGATCAATATTTCAAATTGATTGATGATCTGAGAGCAAAAATTTCGCCGGATGGAAAGTATTACTGCATGACTGAGGCCATTGCACTCTACCTGCAGAAATATATTTTGTATCGTAAAAGAAAAGTGTTCTTCGGTGATGGCACTCTTCAGGGCATGATTGAGATTATTGAGAAGCACCGCGATCGTGAAAAGTTTCTGATTCCATGTTCTGACACACACAAATCTGAAATTGCAGAATATTTGCGCAAGAAGAGATACGAGAATGCTGAAGCAGTGATCTTCAAAACCGTAGCTGTAGAATTATCTGAAAAGGAACTGCGCAAGTATGATATGATTGTATTTTTCTCGCCGGGTGGGGTACAATCATTGAAGCAAAACTTTCCTGATTTCAAGCAGAAGAATTTAAAGATTGGAGCTTTCGGTCCGCTCACTTCACAAGCAGTAATTGATGCAGGCTTGCGACTTGATGTACAAGCGCCCGCACCTGGTGCACCATCCATGACTATGGCGATCGATAATTGCTTAAGCAAACCTTGAATTTTACTTTCCAAATTTTTATTTTGAAAAACGCTGAGAGAAAGTTTTTTTCTTTTGGAATTCATCTTTCCTTTGTCCCCCCCTTTGTCAAAAAGCAAAATCTAATTTTGATGGTTCGCTTAAAATGCTTTTAATTGGCAGAGTATTATAGTATGATGAGATCGCGATTAGTTTTTACGATATTATTTTTTGCAATAAAATTTTTTTGTTGTACTGAATCCCGTGCGCAACAAGATCCTCAGTTCAGTCAGTATGTCCTTAATCAGTTCGTTTACAATCCTGCTTATGCAGGAATGGATAATGCGCTAAGCGTAACAGCGCACCTTCGCACCCAATGGGTAGGCATCACCGGACAACCCTTCATACAAAATATCTCAGTACATTCACCTGTTTCTTTGTTGCATGGTGGAGCCGGACTTCAAATACTCAATGAAGAAGAAGGAGCGATGAGAGCTACTTCAGTTTCATTCTCTTACTCGTACATTTATAAGTCCCGTATCGGAAAATTTTCTGTGGGTCTGAATGGAGGCGTTTTACAGTTGAATTTAGATGGCTCGAAGTTGCGTGCTCCTGACGGCAATTATGAAAATAATTTGATTGAACACAATGATCCACTACTTCCTGTCGTTAGTGTGAATGGATTGGCCCCTGATTTTGCAGCAGGACTTTTTTTCAGCAGTAATAAAGTAAATCTTGGTTTATCATCAACACACTTAATTCCGATGGAAGTTAAACTCGACGGCGGTGGAGGAAATCTTTCAATGAATTTAGCAAGGCAATATTATTTTCAGGCGAGCTACTTAGCGAAACTGGGAAAGACATTCGCATTGCGACCATCTGTTTATTTAAAATCAAACGGAGATAATTTGCAGGGAGAGGCGGATGCTATTTTTAGTTTTAATAATTTTTTCTGGATCGGTGGAGGAATGAGGGGATATAATGACAATACCCAGGATGCCATTATCGCAATGACCGGAATTAACATTGGAGAAAATTTGCGAATTGGGTATTCTTACGATTACACTATTTCCTCCCTGAGTGCTGCCTCAAACGGATCGCATGAGGTGGTAGTGAATTACAGAATGAATTTGCTAAAGCCGGCGAAGCCCGGAAAAGCAATTTATAACCCAAGGTTTTAATAAGAAATGAAATTTTGCAACATTTACGGCGTTAAAAGGTAGTAAGGGATGACATTCGATTTTAGCAGACACTATTACTGCTCAGAACAAAAGGATTTGGAGCAAAGAAGAATTTAGCTACTTTTACAGACTTTGTTTTAATCAACACCTCATTGACATGAAGAAACAACCCATTTATGTCGTGCTCGTCGCACTGCTTTTTCTGGCAGGCTGCAAAAGCGGTGGATATGACGGACAGTTGTTAGGTTCATTAGGTCGCCCAGGCTGGGCAGTTACAATTCCGTACGGTATGGTGTACGTGAAGAGTGGCACATTGCACATCGGGCAAAGTGATCAGGACATTAACAACTCACTCATTCAACGATCCAAGTCAGTTTCTATTCAAGGGTTCTTTATTGATGAAACTGAAATCACTAACAATGAATATCGTCAGTTTGTAGAGTGGACACGTGATTCAATTGCACACACGATTCTTGGTGGAGATTACATGACTGAAAAAGCAGACGGTTCGCAGTTAGTGAATTGGGATGAGCAAATTGATTGGACTGATCCGGACGTTGAATCCCAACTGGAAACAATGTTTTATCCCGAAGACCAGCGAATACTCGGTAGAAAAGAAATTGATCCCCGCCAGTTGAATTACGTTTACTACTGGACTGATTTCAAAGAAGCATCACGTGATGTAAATAATAAGTACGGCTCCGCAGAAGGAAGTGACTTTGATCGCACAACAGTTATTAAAGAAGAAGTAGTGAATGTGTATCCTGATACATTATGCTGGGTGCATGATTTCCTCTATTCTTATAATGAACCGTTCTGCAGAAATTATTTCTGGCATCCCGCCTTCGATAATTATCCGGTGGTTGGTGTTACGTGGAAGCAGGCTATGGCTTTCAGCAAATGGAGAACACGCTTATACAATGATTGGAGAGTTGAATACGGATTGGTTAGTGAAGATGAATTCCGGCTTCCAACCGAAGCTGAATGGGAATACGCAGCGAGAGGAGGAAGGGAAATTTCACCGTATCCGTGGGGCGGTCCTTATATGAGAAACAAAAAGGGTTGCATTCTTGCCAACTTCAAACCTGGCAGAGGAGATTATCCGGATGACGGAGGAATGTACACTGTAAAAGCCGATGCTTATTTCCCAAATGATTATGGTATTTACTGCATGGCAGGAAATGCCTCAGAATGGACATCATCGGCTTTCTATGAAAATGGCTACAGTTTTGAACACGATTTGAATCCTGACATTCGATATGATGCACAGGCGAACGATCCTATTACGGTAAAGCGAAAAGTAATTCGTGGAGGCTCCTGGAAAGATGTGGCATACTTCTGCCAAACTGGAACCCGCCAATATGAATATCAGGATTCAGCACGCAGTTACATCGGCTTCCGTGATATTATTACATTCCTTGGAAGATCTATCGATGATCGTTAATGAGCAATTTAATTTCTTAGTTTCACTTTGCAAATCTCTTCATAAACATCATTTCACTCTATGAAAAAAATCACTGAATTCTTCGAATCCGAACGTGGCAAACGTATTAAAAACCTCATCATTGGCGTGGGCGCCTCTATCGTGTTGCTTGGTGCTCTTTTCAAGTTGCAACATTGGAATGGTGCTGGCTCTATGCTTATCGTTGGTATGTCCATAGAGGCCTTCATCTTTGCTTTACTTGGTATTCTCCCTCCTTCAAAAGATTATTACTGGGAGAGAATTTATCCTGAATTGAATATTGCTCCTGATGAAGAAGAATTGAAGATGATTAAAGAAACTCATTCTCATGGCTCACTCACTCAACAATTAGATCAATCATTGGAAGAGCATGTAGAACCGGAATTGATAAAACGTCTTGGTGATAATCTTAAACGACTCGGTGATAGTATTGCCCAATTGCGGGATCTCTCCGATGCCCAAAGTGCAACCAACGATTACTCTGATAAGGCACGGCAAGCTGCTGCGTCACTTGCTGAAATGAAGGTGGCTTACACCAATGCAACCGAAGCGGCCAATCTGCTGTCAAATGCTGCCGGTGACACCAAAAATTATCACGAGCAGGTTCAGTTAGTTTCAAAGAATCTTGCACAACTCAATGCCATTTATGAACTGGAGTTGCAGGATACAAACAGTCACCTGAAGACGATGAACAAATTCTATGGTTCATTATCACAGGCAATGGATAACCTTAGCGAATCCATCGAAGATACCAAGCGCTATAAAACTGAGATTGCTGACCTGGCGAAGAATCTTTCTTCACTCAATAACATTTACGGCAACATGCTTTCGGCCATGACCATGCCTGGAAGACAATCATAATCGGTAGAGAAAATTTTATTGTTTAACAAAAAGAAAAAAAGCAAATCACAGAATGGCCTCAGGTGGATTCCCCAAAGAACCGCGACAGCTCATGATCAACCTCATGTATTTAGTGTTGACTGCACTGCTCGCATTAAATGTATCTGCAGAAATCCTTCATGCTTTTCACGTAGTGAATTCGGGTTTGGATGTTTCATCATCTGCTGAAACGCAAAAGAATAACCAAACATTTGCTGCTTTCAATGAGCAATTGAAAAATGATAAGGAGCGTACAACTCCATTCTTCAATAAGGCGCAGCAGGCAAAACAATTGTCTGATAAGCTTTATGACAGTATTGAAGACCTAAAGCGACAAATCATTAGTGGCTCCAAAGGTATTGTTGACAATGTCACGCATAAACATTTGGACAAAGAAGATCTTTCAAAGGACCCTTACAAATCAATGCCGGTCTCTGAACTGATGAAGAAAGGAGAATTGTTTGATGATCGCAACCTCGAGGTTTCCACTAACGTTATGATCAATAACGGCAATGGGGATAGATTGAAAGCAAAAATTAATACCCTCCGCAATAATCTTCTCAGCTTGGTTGATGATCCCAATGAAAAGAAAAATCTCGAAGCAGAAGTTTCGTTGAAAGCAGTTGATCCGACTGAAAAAATGGACGGGGTTTTAAAGAATTGGTCGGAAACCAATTTCGAAATGGTTCCTACTATTGCAGCTATCACACTTCTGAATAAATTTCAGAATGATATTCGCAACTCAGAAGGATTGATTGTAGAATATTTGTTAAGGCAGGTAAATGCTAAGACCGTAGTGGTGGATCGCATTCAGGCAAAAGTGATAGCAGCCAGCAGTTATGTAATGGCAGGGCAACCATATAAAGCAGATATTTTCGTGGCGGCATACAGTTCAACAGTGAAACCCATGGTATATATTGGAGAATTGGATAATAACATTGCAAAGAAAGATGCTGGTGGTAATTTTCTTGAGCTTACCGAAAATCCTGTAAGGGGCGGAGGAACAGAAATGCCGGTTGAAAACGGTATGGGACATTATGAAGTTGTTGCAGGAGGTGAAGGAGACAGACCATATTCAGGAGCAGCCATGATTCTTGGGCCAGATGGTAAACCACGTTACTACCCATTCGAGGCGAAGTATCAGGTAGCAAAAGGTGCGGCAGTAATTGCTTCGGACAGTCTTAATATTATTTATGCCGGTATACCCAATCCATTCTCCGTTTCGGTTCCGGGATTTCCAGCAGACAAAGTGAATGCAGCAATATCTCAGGGTCAATTTACAAAAACCGGAGCGGGTAAATATTCTGCAGTTATTCCAACCGAATCAATTGGAAAAAAAGTGAGTATCAATGTCTCTATTCAAACAGAAACTGGCGCACGTCAAATTGGAACCCAGAGCTATGTAATACGGCGCATCCCCAATCCTGTTGCGAAGATCAACGGCATTACAGAAGGTGATATTCCTGTTACAACTCTTAAAGTGTCTCCGGGCATAGGTGCTGTGCTCACCGATTTTTATTTTGGTGGGGTAAAATTCAGCGTTACTTCTTTCGAGTGCGTTTATACTCCGAGAAGACAGGACGTAAAAATTGAACAAAACTCGGGAGCACGATGGACTGGAAAGGTTGCAGAATTTATTGCCGGTGCAAAACCCGGTGATCAAATTATTTTCAGAAAAATTAAAGCCATCGGGCCTGACAAGACCACAAGAAGTTTGAACTCGATTCCGCTACAAATTAAATAACTTTTTCAAAAGCAACTGCTGAATATGAAAAGGAACTTATTTCAATTACTGGCAGTGCTGCTGATTTTATCGGCAGCGTATTCAAGTGCACAAACGACAGAGACGCTGCCGCGCGATAATTTCTATGATGAGCAAAGAGTAAAAGATAACGCGGCAATTCCTTACGATTTCGTGAGTGAAAATGATGTGTATTGGCACAAGCGCATCTGGCGCGTGATTGACATGAAAGAGAAGATGAATCTTCCTTTCCGCTATGAAGGAATAGATTGGACAAATCTGAGCCCTCTTATTACCACATTGCGGTCGGCGGCGTTGAGCGGCGAAATGCAGGTTTATGACGATGAAACTTTCAAAACTCCCATGACAGTGCCCCAGGTTCAAAGCAAGGGAGCTGGTTTTGATACTATTCCTGTGCAGGATTTAGAAGGCAACGTTACTCACGATACTGTTGTCGAACATCCTTTTGATCCAAATAAAGTATTACACTGGCGCATTAAGGAAGATTGGTTCTTTAACAAGAAAACTTCGCAAATGCAGGTGCGCATTATTGGAATCGCGCCCATGTATTATGATGAGGAAGCAAAGCAGGAATACTCTCTATTCTGGGTCTATTACCCTAATGCCCGAAACATACTTGCAAAAGCCGAAGTATTTAATCCCCAAAACGATGCTCAGCGTTGGACATTTGAAGACCTTTTTGAGATGCGAATGTTTTCCAGCACCATCTATAAAGAATCAAACCTCTTCGACCGGCGAATAACAGAATACGCTACCGGCCTGGATGCATTGCGGGAAAGCGATCGGATAAAGAATGACATCTTTAATTATGAGCACGACCTGTGGTCGTTTTAAAATTTTTAAAAAAAAATTTGAAAGCCTGCTATGATTCTTCTGCGGGCTTTCGCTTTTTAATGATATCTGTTTTTCATTTCCTCACTTCACAGCTTTAGTGTTTCACTCTCACACTTCGATCAAAAATTTTTGTAATAGTTTATAAAATAAAAGTAATTTAGAGCACCATTTTTTCTCAAATGTCTTCCATGAAGAAGGCGCTCTACACATTTTCTCTTTCGGCTTTGATGTTTTTCAGCCCCCAATCACAGGGCTTGCTTGTTTCCTACTCAGAAAGAAAAATACAATCTCCTCATTACGATTTGTTGGATGAAGATCAGATGGATTTAGCTGCACGGCAGGAGGTTCAATTGACCAAAGATCCTTTATTGGGTTATGTACCCCGTGAAAGATTGATGCACGCTGTGCAGTATGCTGAAGAGGAAAAAAACTCCGGCACCCGCGGCGCTATTTCCGGAATTATCTGGAAAGAACGCGGACCAAACAATGTAGGAGGAAGAACACAGGCCATCATGATTGACCCTAATGATGGCACAAAGAAAACTGTTTTTGCCGGTGGCATCGGAGGTGGCTTATGGAAATGCTCTGATATCACTGCAAGTTCAACGTCATGGATTGCGGTGAATGAGCTTCTTGCTAATCTCGCTGTAAGCTCGCTTGCTTATGATCCTACCAATACACAGGTAATGTATATGGGAACAGGTGAGGGTTGGTATAATGTAGACGCTATTCGCGGTGATGGTATTTTCAAATCAACCGATGGAGGTGCAACGTGGACTCAGCTCAGCTCAACAACGGGTAGTGACTTTGACTATATCCAGAAAATTGTGGTATATCCAACTACGGGCGATGTGTATGCTGCTACCCGGTCAGCCTCTTCCGGTTATGGGGGAGTATTCAAATCAACCGATGGCGGATCAACATGGACAAAAGTTCTTTATTCCGGAAACGGCGCCGCAACTGATCGCTGTGCAGATTTAGAGATTGCGGCTGACAACAGCATCTATGCTGCTATGGGTATTTTTACTACTGATGGAATTTATAAATCTACAACGGGTAGCTCCGGCTCGTGGACTAAGTTGAACACTGGCGGCAATGGATTTCCAACAACAGGATTTTATCGTTGCGAAATTGCTTGTGCCCCAAGTTCTGCCTCTACATTATATGTGCTCACTGAAGCCACATCCAATGGTGGACTTTACAATATCTACAAGTCAACAAACAGCGGCTCTACCTGGTCTACTTTGACGAAGCCCACCTGGAATGATGGCAGTTGCTCTACCACTTCCAATGACTTCACTCGCACTCAGGCATGGTACGATTTGGCAGCAGCAGTCGATCCCAATAATGCAAGTAACGTTTTCGTTGGCGGGGTTGACATTTTCAAATCAACCAATGGAGGGACATCCTGGACTCAACTCACAAGCTGGTGGGGTGGATGCAGCAGACCTTACATTCACGCTGATCAGCACATCATCATGTTCGAACCCGGCAACTCCAATAAAGTTTACTTTGGAAATGATGGTGGTATTTTCAGTACATCCAATGCCGGAACTTCTTTTATCAATAAAGCACTCAACTACGATGTTACTCAGTATTACGCCTGCGCAATGAATCCCACAGCCTATAACAATCAATTCATGGCAGGCGCACAGGATAATGGAAGTCAGCAATACAGTTCCCTTGGAATTAACAGCACCACGCAGGTAATAGGTGGAGACGGTGCATTCTGCCATATTGATCAGGATAATTCACTCTATCAATTCGGTTCTTATGTTTTCATGAATGTCTATCGCTCTTCTGATGGCGGTACCTCATGGAGTCAAATAGTTTCCAACGGCAGCAACGGAAATTTTGTAAATCCTTCTGACTATGATAGTCCCAACAATGTGCTCTACATGAATTATGGTAATCCATACTCCGGAGCGGGATATGATACTTACGCAAGAATATTAAACGCTACTACGTCGAGCACAGTTTCCACAATCAGCATTTCCTCTGCAACCGGGGGGGGCGCTTACATTACACACGTTTCGGTTTCACAAAACACATCGAATCGTGTTTTCTTCGGCACAAGCTACGGACAAGTAATCCGGGTTGATAATGCTAACGCAGGTTCACCAACAGTGACCTTGATAGGCACACCCGTATCCAATGCTTCTGTTTCATGCATAGCAGCGGAAAACGGAAATGACAGTCATTTGCTCGTGACCTATTCCAATTACGGAGTTACGAGTGTTTGGGAAACAACGAATGGCGGTACATCATGGACTTCTGTTGAAGGCAATCTTCCTGACATGCCGGTTTGGTGGGCGTTATTCAATCCTTCGAATAATGTTCAGGCAATATTGGCAACTGAAGTTGGAGTATGGTCTACGGATGCTCTCAGTGCCGGTTCAACCAATTGGTCACCCGCGAACACCGGCTTGCCCAATGTGAGCACACGCATGTTGCAGATTCGCAGCAGCGACAATTTTGTAATCGCTGCCACTCACGGACGAGGATTATTTTCATCAGATATATTTACAAGTGTTCATGCAGATTTCGGCGTCAATCACGTCATGACCTATGTTGGCGTATCACTTAGTTTCTCTGACTATTCTTACAAATCAACTTCGTGGAACTGGAATTTCGGTGATGCAACTTCTTCTTCCTTACAAAACCCTGTTAAGTCTTACAGCGCTCCCGGAATCTATACAGTTACGCTTTCGATCAACAGCGGCGCCGCTTCACTTACCAAAACAAATTACATCCAGGTATTGCCGAACAAAGGAACTCCGTACCTGGCAACCAACGGTGGAAGTTTCGATGTGAATGCAAATGATTTCGGTGCTGAAACTTTTGCCGGAACAGCTTTTCAAAGAGGTAACTCTGCAGTTTCCGGAAAGAACGGAACATACAGCGGCAGCTTCGCATGGGTCACCGGTCTCACAGGAAATTATGCTGACAACACCAGCACATATCTCTACACTCCCAACTACAATTTCACCGCAACAGGAACTTACATCATTTCATTTTATTCCAAGTACAATGTGGAAACCAACTTTGACGGATTCAGAGTGGAATATTCACTCGACAAAGGAACATCATGGAACCTGCTTGGCACCACCGGAGGCACGTGGTATAACTTTGCGAATGCATCCGGAATCACCGCTTGGCCATTGAATGAGCCGTTCTTTTCGGGAACCAATGCCGCATACACGAACCATCAATATTCAACGTCAGCTTTACAGGGTAATCCGAACGTAGCGTTCAGAATCGGATTCAAATCAGATGGCAGTGTAACCGCACCCGGTGTAGCAATTGACAATTTTGAAGTCAGCGGACCCATCAACACCATACTTCCGATTGAATTGGTTTCGTTCACAGGAATCAATCAGGGTACTGTAAACATTTTGAATTGGAGCACTGAGTCAGAAATCAATAATGAGGGGTTCGATGTAGAAAGATCACTGAATGCAAAGGATTGGGAAGCGATTGGTTTTATTAAAGGAAACGGAACAAGTGATGCCCGCCACGATTATTCTTTCACGGATGATGCACTTGAGCAATCGTTCTATTACTATCGTTTGAATCAACATGATTATGAATCGGCAGGAGGGAAGAGCAGCTTTTCGAATGTCCTCTACCTGGTAAATAATAATGTGACTGCATTTACTGCCAGCGTTACACCTAACATTTTTACGGACGCCTTTGCTGTGAATTTTTCAAATGTATCCGGAAGAAGCTTGCGAATGATATTGTTCTCCGCCAGCGGTGAAATTATTTTCGCAAAAAGTTTCTCTCCAGAAAATCCTTTCGGAACAATCAATGTCAATATTGAGAAGGAAATTTCTTCCGGCATTTACCTGTTGCAACTGGAATCGGGGAATTTATTTTCTACTCTGAAGCTGGTGAAGCAATAGGTTGTTTAACCACAGCATAGTATTCAAGAATGGCCTTGGCTTTACTCTTACCCACTATTCCTGTCAATTCTTCAATCGTAGCATTCCTGATTTTCTCCACCGATCGAAAATGATTCAGCAACTTCTCTGCAGTTTTTTTTGAGATGCCTTTAATATCAATCAACTCAGAGTGCAGTGTTGCCTTATTTCTTTTCTGCCGGTGAAAGGTGATCGCAAAACGATGTGCTTCATCGCGGATGTGCTGTATCAATCGCAGTGACTGTGATTTCTTATCAATGTAAAGCGGAAGTGAATCATGGGGGAAATAGATTTCTTCAAGCTTCTTCGCAATGCCGGCAATGGCAACCTTTCCAGTCAATCCTAATTTCTCCAAACTGTTCATGGCGGCGCTAAGTTGTCCTTTGCCGCCGTCAATGATGATCAATTGCGGCAGGGACATTGGCAGGGGCTGTAGGGGCAGAAAATTTTCTGCCCCTACAGCCCCTACAGATGACGATTGTTCTTCGAGCACCCTTCGATACCGCCGAAAAACAATTTCTTCCATTGAAGCAAAATCATCGGGACCTTCTACGGTTTTTATGTTGAAGTGGCGGTAATCTTTTTTAGATGGTCTGGCATTTTTAAAAACCACCATGGAGGCCACGGGAAAATCCCCCTGGAAATTTGAGTTGTCAAAGCACTCGATGTGCACGGGCAATTCTGTGAGATGGAAATCTTTTTGGAGTTGAATAAGAATGCGCTCTTCTTTTGAAGTTCGCTTTCCCGATGCTTCTTCTTTCGCCAGCAAATAGTAGTGAAGGTTTTTTTCAGAAAGCTCAAGCAGTTTTTTCTTGTCACCGCGTTGCGGAACCGTCACCGTAATATTTTCATCAGGAAATTCTATCGGGAACGGAACGATGATTTCGGAAGATTCACTTTGCAACTCGAGCCGCAATTCATTGATAACAAACAACAGCAGTTCATTTTTTTCCTCCTCGATCTTCTTAACGATCTCCACCGTTTTTGTCTGCACCGCAATACCATTCATTATGCGCATCACGTTGACATAGGCATTCTTCTCATCTTCCCTGAAAGAAAAAACATCAACGTTCGTAATGGTGGGATGCACTACGAGTGATTTGCTTTGGTACTCTTCGAGATACTCAAGTTTCTTTTTCAGCCACGCCGCATCTTCAAACTTGTAAGAAGAAGCGAGCTCATTCATCTGCTGCTTCATCAACTGGATCACTTCACTCACGTTTCCTTTTAAGATGTGCCGTATCTGCGAGATGTTATGATCGTAATCTTCTTTCGTCTGTTTTGCTTCGCAGGGTCCCTTGCAATTACCGAGATGAAACTCCAGGCACACTTTGAATTTGTGAGCCGCAATATTTTTATCTGTAAGATTGAGTGAGCACGTTCGCAGCGGGTACATTTTCTTAATGAACTCAAGAATCTCTCTTACACGCTTCACCGAAGTGTAAGGACCGAAATATTCCGACCCATCCTTCTCCGGTTTTCTCGTGAGGAAAATTCTCGGGAATGGTTCATTCTTAATGCAGATCCACGGATAGGTTTTATCATCCTTCAGATTCACATTGTACTTCGGCTGAAATCTTTTGATGAGCTGGTTCTCAAGCAGCAGTGCATCCTGCTCCGATTGCACCACGGTAAATTCAATGTGGTGCGCATTGCGCACCATCACCTGCGTGCGATATTGCTGATTGTTTTTTGAAAAGTAGGACGCAAGTCGTTTCTTCAGACTCTTCGCCTTACCAACGTAGAGCATTCCTGAACTTTCATCAAGGAAGCGGTATACTCCGGCTTCATTGGGGAGGGAGGAAAAGATGAGTTTGAATTCTTCGAAAGTCACAATGCAAAATTAGAGGATTTGCAGAGTGTAAATTAGTTGTGACTTTGTTTAGTTTTGTGAATGTCTCCCCAAGCTGCGTCAGAATTACGGAAAGGGTACAAAAATAGAAGATGAGTATGCGCATAACAAATCTCTCATTCACAATTCTGTTATTAATTGTAGTTCGTACAAATGCACAGATGCTTGCACCGACTGTAGTAACATCGGGAGGTAGCTTTTCTCAAAGCGCGAATGCCTCCCTGAGTGCAACAATAGGGGAATCAATAATCACCACAGCGATGAACAACAATTCAATTCTTACGCAAGGATTTCAGCAGTCCTACGATCAAAATATTTTTGTGCAACCATTGAATTCTGAATCAACAAACTTTCACATCTTTCCAAATCCTGCTTTTGAAACAATCTATGTAGAAATTATTTCTTCTTCATTCTCAAATTTTACGTTAACATTATCAGACATAGTCGGCAAAAAGATTTTCTCAGAGCAAATGCTAAGTAATACCTCCAAGGAAATTAGCCTTGAACAATTACAGAGCGGACTCTATTTGATAACGTTGCGCAGCAATGCAGACAAAGAATTTTTTTCTTTCAAGATTATTAAAATTTAATAGCCAAACTAAACCGACTAATCATGAAGAAGAGAATTTGCATATTAACTTTCGTTTTGATAATCGCTTGCAATTTGGCATGCACTGCACAAATTCCAGAAGCTATCAATTACCAAGCAGTAGCCAGAAATCAAAATGGTCAGCCGTTGATAAATCAGTCAGTAAGTTTTCGCTTATCTGTCATTGAGGATTCAATTGGAGGAAATGCAGAGTACGTTGAAACACATTCCTTGATCACTAATCAATTTGGATTGTGCACAATCCAAATTGGTTTAGGTACTGTTATCACGGGATTATTTTCGCAAATTGCTTGGGATGCTAATACCAAGTTTTTGAAAGTTGAATTTGATCCAACCGGAGGAAGCAATTTTGTTGATATGGCAACAACTCAATTCATTTCAGTACCCTACTCGCTTCTCTCGAAAAAAAGTTTGGACACGAAGCATTCTAATACCTTAATTTATCTTTCAGACGGTTTTTAAATTCCTTACAATGAAAAAAATAATTTTCATTCTTTGCGTAATGCTCCTCGCAAATCGATGTTTGTCGCAAGCAACTTTAGAATTTAATCAGGTCTTATGGAT
The DNA here is from genome assembly GCA_035638255.1 of Chitinophagales bacterium. Taxonomy (GTDB): domain Bacteria; phylum Bacteroidota; class Bacteroidia; order Chitinophagales; family UBA10324; genus DASRAJ01. The sequence continues at coordinate 3,367 of DASRAJ010000051.1, read as the reverse complement.
AACATTTAGCGGTGTGTGGGGAGATACTCAAACGATAACTGTTCCAGCCAACAAGGCATGGAAAATTGAAAGTGGAGGCATTAGCTCGAGTAATTTAGGTTGTGATGCACTCTATCTGGACAATCAAATAATAGCAACAAGTACGTTTATTGGTTCAAGTACTGATTCATATGGTACAAAGACGCCTGCAAATGGTTTTCCAATCTGGTTACCTGCTGGTAGTTATGATTTAATGATAGGTCATCTTAGTGGTTTACAAGGTTTATGTTATTCTTTTATTTCAGTCATTGAATACAATGTGCAATAGAAGATTGATTTGTCTAATGGTTGCTGTCCGCATCAACGATCAAGGCAGTTGGTGAGGACATGCGCAGGCAGAATTAATTCCTCTACCGGCTGATGTCACACCGACCGAAATCACGCGATAAAAATTTCAGAGTGGTTTAATGAGAACATTAACCGTGTGCAGATAGCATTGTGGTGTTGCGGATCAATAGGGTAATTAAACATTTTGGAAGAAATGAATTGGGAAATTACGACAAAAAGATTCATAGCCTTCTTTGATATAATGGGATTCAAAGAAATGGTCTTTAGATTGAAGCATGAAGAAGTTTTTAAGAAGTTACGAGACCTATCATTTATAATCGATACGATAAAAAAATATGATCGATCCCTTAGCAACACAAATAAAATTGAAGTTGCGAATTATGCAACAATAAAAAGCGTAATGTTTTCTGATTCCGTTTTATTCATTTCAGAGGGAGCAACACGCGAAGATGCCAAAACAACAATAGTTGCTGCAGTTTGGATACTTAACTTATGCTTAAGATCAGAAATTCCTATCAAAGGAGCAATTGCATACGGAGATTTTACAGCTGAATTGGAGTATTCGATTTATTTTGGGCAACCGCTTATAGACGCGTTCTTGTTGCAGGATGAATTGCTTTTTTATGGAGCAATTATTCATCATTCACTTGAATCATTCTTGATACTAAATAATATAAATTTCGACAATTTACTTAGCGAGTATATGACACCTCTGAAATCAGGTAAAGTCAAGCATAAGATTGTCAACTGGGCAAATCCGAAATTGGACTTAGGATATAGTTTATCTCCTACCAATGGTGTGAAAAATCTTTATTGCAGTGTTTCTGGTAAACCAAGGATATATGTTGACAATACTTTAGATTATATCAATAGTTTACAAATAGAATAATCCTTCTTTAGCTGGTCTTTTGATCTGAACGTGTATCACCTTGAAAAATATCTTCCTTTACGTTTATGTAGGGTTCAAAAGTCAAACCAAGACTTTTTGACAAAGTAAATGACGGGGGAAGCTTGGGGTTATCTTTTCTATAATTTTTTATAAGAGTAAACTGCATTGTGCGCATTTCCCGATAATGAATAATTTTATATTCAGCACTTGTGTATGTTTCCATCTCATACTTTTCAAATAGAAAATCAAAACGGTCGACGATATACAATGTTCCTATGTATGTTCTATTTTTTTTAGCTATAAATGGATGGCGACTTTTATTCTTATAAAATTTATAATTCAATTTACCAAGAAAACGATGAGTGCCATCTATTAATCTCCTTGTGTTAATCTGATTACCATTTCTGCTGCGTTCAATTTCTGCAAAATCAAACTGACCAATAAAATAGCCTTTATTATTCACGTCAAGGATATTCATGATTATTCCAGAATGAACGCCTTTGCCCTCGGATGGCTCAATTGTTGGTTCAGTATATCCGGCGTAGATTCCCGTGATTTCATCATAATAACTTTTACTGAAGAATTGGTTTTGTGAATAACAGAACCAAACAAATAAAATAATGGGGGTGAAAATGCTAATGATTTCAGTGGGCTGTTGAAGCCAATCGACACCTTGAGTTAATGTTGGCTGACTGCTACAAAGAATGACTGCGAGTAATTTGGTTTCCATTTCTATCTTCCGAATATGTAAGCATTCATCTCACTAAAAATTCTTTTTTTCTGGGTATTTTCAATCACGGATTGTGCAAACTGAGCCTATTTCGCTGTCACCATTGAGGAACTAAATGAGAATGTGTGTATCAACGAGAAGATTCATGGCTCCATATATTCTTTGAAGTCTTCCAATGGCTCATCAAAGTCAGGCGTCATTTTGAACATGCCTTTTGCACTGCCGAACTTGGGAGTTTTCTTCTCTTTATTTTTCTCGGGAAGTTTTTTCTTCTTCAAAAGAAATTCAACAAAGTCACTCACTTCCTTTTTCAACTCATCCGGAAGAGAATTAAATTTTTGAATGAAAGTGACGGAATCCATTTTCAATAATCTTCATAGCAAAGTTATCAAGAATTTCAACAACTATTGGCCTAGTAATGAATGGCTTTCGCTTCAAATGCTGATATTACTTTCTTGTTTCCTTATCAAGAACCTGAAGCGTCTTCCGATAAAAAGCATTAGCCCGCGATGGAGTATCACCAATACACACCACGCCTAATTTTCCGTATTGCGAGAGCGCGCCGATTAAATGAAACATAACACCCTGCTGCGTTGAGCCATCATATTGCAGGTTGTTGAAGATGGCAATATCCATTAGGTCAGGCGGCGTGAGCACTTTATAATGATCGTTCTTCACATTATCAGAACTGAAATAATAACGGCGCTGTCCGTTTGCCGTGAGATAAATTCCTTTTTCTACATCGTACTTCCCAATCGTTAATCCCTGCAGCAAAAGGTTGGGATGTGTAGTGCCTCCTTTGCGCAAATTAATTTCCACTGCATAATGCTTCCACGTATTATTTTCTTTCACTGAAATAAAATCAATACTAAAGCGACCGAGCACTCCATACTTTTTCATTTCGTTGGCAACACGTAATCCATTCTTACCTATCTCGCCCGCATACACTTCGTCAGCCGGAAATTTTGCACCGATGAACACCTGACCGCTTTCACCACCCAGCACCTGGTCGTGTGTGGAAATTACTTCTGCATTTCCCAGCGGATCAATCAGGCATTGTGCGGAAGGTGATGTTTTGATTTCGCCGGGAACAAATTCTTCGACAATACCCTGCATCTCTATGAATTTGCTTATGAAGACTTCATAAGTAAAGTCCGCAGCAACAATGGTGAGGTGATCTTTTAAATGATCGCTGACCCAACCTTTGATGCTTCCGCTTTCAGGGCATCCCGCAAACGAGAAAATGGCATTGCCTTCACCGGAAAATCCTTCATTTACTTTTACTACCGCTTTTTTAAGAGTGGGGTTGTTCGTCTTGAGCGCAACCAATGCTTCAATAATTTCATTCTCATCTTTCACATCTTCGAATCCCGGCGCCATGGTTACTCCACAATCCCTGAATATTTTCCGGCTGCCGCTTT